>DATNDU010000151.1:0-13127 GCA_035606915.1 Roseiarcus sp.
CGCATCAGCGCCCCCAATGCCGCTTTGAGCGGCTCACATTATGAAGGCCCCCGGCTTTGCCGGGGGATGGTTACTACCACTTTCGTCGCCACGGCATGAGCGCCCGCCGCTTTCGGCCGAGCGTCGGCGCCGGACGCCTTGCGGGCGTATTCCTCGATACGCAGATAGACCTCGGGCGCTATCGATCCGACGATCATTCGTCCGTTCCCTTTCAGCACACGTTCGTGGACGCCGACGGCCAACGCCTTCTCCGCTTCCGTGTTGAGATCGGGCGTCGAGAACTTGAGGCCCACAGCGGCGGCCTTGCTGCCGACGCGTCTTCGGCACAAAATCATGAGGCTTGCGTGGTTCAGGGCTTGTCGGCGCGCCGCAGACGATGATCGTCGGGACGGGCATGGGCTTTGCCTGATTTGAATTCGTCATTTGGTTGGTCCTAAGAATCGAAACAGGCCCCGAGGGGCCTGAGGGTGAACGCGAACAGGAACGCAACGTCGGCTAACCAGGCGGTCCTTCCGGCGATGCGCAGGCCGGTCTCGTCGAGGCAGCGCACCCGCGCCGCCGTCACGCGCGCCCCGATAGCGCGATAGACCGGTTCCAGCGCCGCGGCCTTGGCGCGAACCCAACCCGCCACGCTCGCGCCGCAGACCGTCGCCGCCCCGAACCGGTCGGCCAGGACTTCAGCGGTGCGCTGCTCGAGAACGAGTTGCTGGGCGTTGAGGTAGATCGCCGCCACCCGGATGCGCTCGCCATACTGAGCCGGCGAGACGACGCCTTCGGGAAAGGCGGCGCGCGTTTGCGCCCGGCAATGCGGGCAGGCGTGAACGCAGGCGCGATGCTCGGTGACCAAAGCCAATCGTTCGGGCAGATCGAACACCTGCCGCTTCTCCTGAGCGAATCACGCTCTCGGCCCCCAGACCTGCCCGCAACGCCGGCACGTCGCGGCGCGGTGTTCGACGACGGCGTCGGGCTCGTCGATCTGGCGCAACGTATCGCCTTAGTGGGGCTTCTGGCCCTCGCTCGGCTAACCTGAGCATGTGCGCAAACTGCGCAAAATCCGCGGCTTCTTGCCCAAGCCGTCGCTCGAAGGCGGTTTCGAACTGTTGGAACTGTCGAGCCTCAGACGCCGCCGAAGCCGCGCATTCTCCGCCCGCAGCGTTTCGATCTCGCGTCTGAGCGCGTCGGTCAACGCTACAACCCCGGGCGCAAAGGTTATCCCACTCTTGAGTCAGACCCCAAGCCAAATGTCTCCAACAATCATCAGCCCGCCGTGCTTTCCCCACCCAATGTGACTTTTCAGACTCGCCCGGCTTGGCAGTTACAAATTTTCGCGCGGCGATAGAGTCATCTCACTCATTACCTTGATACTTCTGAAAATCGAAAGCTCAAGCGCGGGCTTCCCCGTCACCCGCAACCTAATATGAGCCTCAGTCTATGGTTTCGCGAGAGCGTTCAATGTTCGTCGAGTTATTGCGATCCGCCGCGTGCTCGTCGAACCGGTCGTCACAGTCCAGCGAGATGACACGGAATGTACGGAACCGGTAACGCCGGTACGTAAAGTTCAAGTCGATACCGAAAAAGCGCGCTGCTGGGCTGAGATTTGTCATTCAATGTGTAGCGCGTGCGGTATAGATGGCTGAGAAGATTTCGGCGGAAGTGCGGCGAGTCATGTAACTACATGATGGTTCAATTTTGCAAATTGGGAAGCCCGCTTACCAATGCAATGCGGCAGAATTCTTGAAAACACTTGAAAATTTGATTTGACGAAGTGGTTACGTTTTGGTATTCTAGCTGTCGGGCATTCCTTCATTTTTTTAGGAGCCAAAGTGCAACCGCAGATTGGCATTTCAAGGCGGCGGGTCTTGCATAACGAGTTTTTTTACCCGAGGTTCCGCCGTTCGTCGACGAAAAGACATCGTATCCCGGCCTTCGGGGCTCCATGTTCACGCTGCTCAAGGGGCAAATAGCCTCGAAATCGCGCCGATCTCAAAATGAGGGGATTCCTGAGATTTTAGCTCGCAAGTAGTTGACTTGTGATCGAGTATAAAGCCGCAACATTACAATTTTGAAGACGCAACTGTAGCGTGTGATGTGACCCTGTTGCATTGCCAGGGACACGAGTTTCGGAGGGTTAGGTATGTGTGATTCCGATTGCATCGATAGACCTAAATCTATTGCGGTTGACGGCTCACTGCATTTGATAAGAGACGCGCAAATGAGATTGCGGGACATGAGCGACGCGGCAGCGAGCCCCGAAGCAATCGCGTCACGGATACATCTCTGCAATGTTCTATTATGTGAAATCCGCGGCATCCGCACTCGCCTGAGGCGTGGATTGCATGCTAGGCGTCCGTCTCCGGACTTCGATCGCGAGGCGGGCCACGCGCTGCACTGATCGGCATATCGGCGTCATTTTTTGATGGGGACGGCGATGGGCTAGCGCCCCCCGTCGTCTGCGTCGCTCTCGAAATAGTCGGCGACTGGGGCTGAGGTAGTCAGGCGTCGCCGGATCGCCGGGCGCACTTGGGTGAAGGATGTCGGCGCAACGGCTTCGCGCGACTATTGCTTCGCGGCGTCGACCTCAGCGAATAGCCGACGCCCGAAAATGCGCGTTCGCGCTCCTCCGGACGGCCTCACTCCAAACGCCCCGCTTATGCGATCTTGAAATCGTCGATCTTGCTTCCGGCCTCGATTGCCTTTTTCAGCCAGCGCGGTAGTTTCCCGCGTCCAGACCAAGTTTCATACGGCGGCAACGTATTGCGATATTTCGGCGCGACTTTCGCACGTTTGACCGGGGCCGGATTATTCGAACCCAATTCCCTATTGGCTTCTGGATGGGCTTTGGGTCGGTTGAGAAGCGCCAGCCGCTTTTCCAACTCCGTTTTTTCCGCAGCAATTTTCGCCACGAGCACTTTTGTCAGTTCCTCGTGAAGATCCCACAGATCTTCGAACTTCATTGACTCAAGGTCTTGTATCCGCATCGGAAACTCGCGTTCATGGGTTCCGTGAGACGCAAAAAAAGACGGCTGCGAATGACATTGCCGAGTCCCACTCGCTCCGATCGGCGGGTGCACGGCGAATAACGCGAAAAAAGCAAGTGCCTCGTTGCAGTTAATCGGATTGGCGGTCGCATAGATTTGTCCAGCGCCCCGGACCACCCTATGGCAAGCGCCACTCGCATCGCGCAGTTCAGTGCGGTGGTTTAAAGTCGGATGCTTCCTCCTGTTTCCCTTATTTTTTTGCGTGGCTCGGGCGAGCGTTAAATTTTATTTAGCTATATAAACCTACTTGCGCGACAAGCGAGCGGCGGTATATTCTCGGCGCTTAGCTCATAACCGGAAGACGAGGCGGCGGGGTGGAGGATGCAATTCAATAACAGCGACCTGGACAAAATGACAGTCGACGAATTGTGGTCGATCCACGAGGAAATAAGCGCCGTTTTGTCGGAGCGCATCGTCACGCAAAAGCGCGAGCTGGAGAAGCGGCTTGCAATTTTGCGCCCTGGCTCCGATACGGCAGAGCCGCCGCTGGAATCGCGCGTCGCGAAACCTCGCAAGTCCCGACGGAAGTACCCCAAGGTGTTTCCCCGCTACCGCAATCCAGGCACGGCGGAAACCTGGTCGGGACGCGGCCGGCGTCCGCGCTGGCTGGTCGCCGCAGAAGCTTTGGGGCACACGATCGATGAGTTCCGCATTCTGGAGCCGGGTGGCGCCGGCGCGCGCATGGACTAGACCCGACCGTTGTCGTCCGCCGGGCCGCGATCCGTCGCGCGAAACGCGACAAACTGCTCTTTTTCGGACTACCAGAAAACGGCCGCCGTGTTCAGAAGGCATTGCGGCCTCGCAGGAGTTCGATGGGAGTTTGCAAAAGGATTGCGAGCTCCAGCCGAAGACTCCAATCGTCGATATAGCGCAGATCGTACTCAACTCTTCGTTCGATCGACTCCGTCGACGGCGTCGCGCCGCGGCAGCCGTGAATCTGCGCCCAGCCGGTCAGGCCGGGCTTGACGCGCCGCCGAAACGCGTATTTGCGCACCGTGCGGTCGAACTCGGTGTCGTGGGCCAGGGCGTGCGGACGCGGGCCCACCAGACTCATCGTCCCCTCCAGCACGTCGATCAGTTGCGGCAGTTCATCAATGCTCGTGCGGCGCAGCCACCTGCCGACGCGGGTGATCCTGCGGTCGAATTCCTGCGCCTGGACTATCTTCAGCCCATCTTCGAGAACCGACATCGTGCGGAACTTGCGGATCGCGAAGGGTCGGCCGTTGAAACCGCAACGCTGCTGGCGGAAGAGCACCGGCCCCGGTGAATCCAGTTTTATTGCGATCGCGACGGCCGCCAGCAGCGGCGACAGCACCAGCAGCGCGAAACTCGCGCCGACGACGTCCAGCGTCCGTTTGGCGACCCGCTCCGAAAACGACAGCGGTCCACGCTGAAGTTCAAAGCAGATCGCAGCGCCGACATCGCGGGTCGGCCGGCGGAAAATCTCCGCCGACGCGCCGATTGGAACGAAGGTGATCGGAAAGGGAAGCACACGCAAGTCGCTGACCAAAGGGCGCAATTCCGACCAGCGGTTCGGCTCCGTTTGTATGGCGATCTCCTGGATGCCGGAGCTTCGCGCGTGATCGATAAGCCGAGCGGCGAGATGCTTGCGAAAGCCATGGTCGGCGCCGGGGGGCGGCAGAACGAAAATGGCCGTGACCTCGAAGCCCAGCAGCGCCAGCGTCGACGCCGCTCCGTCGCCCGGGAACGATGTCTGGTCCGTCACAAGCGCCACGCTGCGGCCCGCGAACTTGCGCCCGCTTAGGCCCTTGCGCAGCAACCGCGCGGCCGCGGCGCGCAAGCCGACGAGCGTGGCGAAGCCGCAGACCAGAAGCAGCGCGATGGTGGACCCCATCGCGCGCCCGGCCCCGAGAGCGCCAAATGCAACCAGCAGCACCCCGAGCGCCCAGACCCACGCGCCGGCGAGGGCCCAGGTCTGGTTGCGCAGCGCCAGTAACTCGGTTGGCTTGTAGAGTCCGCGCATTTTGAGCGTCAACACAAGAAGCGCCGAAGCCAGGATAGCCAGGCCCACGGTCTCGCCGAGACCGGAAACGCTGCCGCGCGCCGGGCCGATAAGGTCGATCATGAGGCCCGTCAGGACGACGGCGGCGACGTCGATCGAAACGACAAGATTCTCGATGGCGCTAAAGGAAATCGGCCACCGTCCGCGCGCGGGCGCAGGCGGAAGAAACGAAAATGCCGTCGCGTCGGTCGCGACCGATAATCCGGAAATCCGGGGAACTGCGGTCATTGGGAAATACCGCCGATTTTTACAGGTTTAAAATAAATGCATAATATTTCATTAATATCAAGACGAAAAATTAAATAGGGTGCGATTTTGCGCTCACCGGACCCGCCGATTCGACGCGGATAGCTTCCGATGGCTATTTCGTCGTCGTAATCGGCGTCACGGGATTGACGATGGTGGTCACGTTCGTGCCGTTAGCCGCCGCGGCAAGCGCGTAGCCGTTGGTCGCGTAAATGATAGGATCGTTAACGGTCGCCAGAATGGTCCGCACGAAGGCCAGAAATTTCGTAGCCTCAACAGCGCTCGCGTTGGCGGTGAAAATGACGTCCTTGTTGCGCATCGGAAAATCGCGCGCCAATAAATAGCCAGAAGGATCGCGTAGATTGAGCTGATAGATGACGGGCACTATCCGGCCCTCGTATTTGCCGACATCCACGCCGATTTCGCGCGCGAACTCCTTGGTTTCGCCTCGATAGACGAAAACCGACGCCGGATCGGCCTGGGCATCGCTGAGCCCGCCCTGCTTGGCGAGCGCCTCCGCGAGCGACAGACGCCAGCCGTCGAATTTGTACAGTCCCTGGATGCCCACCGCGCCGAATGCGACGAAGGTTTGGGGCTCATTGAAGAGATAGATGACGTCGTTGGGCAGCACGAATATGTTATTGGAGGGCTGGTAAAGCAGCGCTCCGAAAGGAGCGCTCGATCTCCGGCCGTTCCGCTCGAGCGCGACCCAGAGGTCGTAGCCCTGGCTAACCGGGCCGCCCGCGCGGGCGATGGCGTCGAGCACACGCTCGCCCGAGGGGTTTGACGGAAAGCGGCCCGCGTTGTGAACGTCGCCGAGCACGCTGAACAGCGAAGTGCGCTGCTCGACCAGCGAGACCACCGCCTGCGGCTCGAGGGCGCGAGCCTTGAGGCGGTTGGCGATCTCCTTCTGCACCTCGGACGGGGTGTGGCCCCTGACCGGCACCTCGCCGGCGTAGGGCACGGCGATATTACCCCGGTCGTCAACCGCCTGATTGGGAACGGTGATGTAGTTTCCCGCCCGGATGCCTGCGTCCGACGTAAACAACCCGCCCGCGGCCGACTCGAAAATGGTGACGCTGACAATATCGCCGATACCGAAGCGAAACCCCCTCGGCCCGCTTCGATCGACGAACGCGCCCGCTAGCCGGGGTGTGGCGCGGGACAGGGCGCCTACGACATCCCGGGTGACGGGCACTAGCGCGTAATGCAGCGAAGACTCCGCGTCGCCGCGCGCAGCGGCGGCGATGTCGTGGGCGCTTGGCCCGTCGACGGGCATCGTGGAGCAGCCCGCGAGCTGTAGCGCCAGAAGGACGGCCGCAAAGCTGAACCCGTTGAGAGCCGCCGACCAAGCCAAATTTCGCACAATCTATAATTAACGTACAGATATCTAATGCCACTTCCGTGGATTTCGCGCCACAATAAAGAAGCGAAGACGTTTTTATTGATCACGGATGTTGCGCAGAGGCAACAGCAAGCCTGTCCGAGGTCGCTCGCGGCCGAACGGATCAGGTGCGGACGCGGACCTGGCGGTTCTGATACAATTCGTAGTTACGAGTATTGAATGCGCCGCCGTCGTAACGCCGCATGGCTTTCATGTTGGCTTTGTTGAGTACGGCGCCCACGATATTCTCGTGGACGTTCGGAGCGTCATGCAATGCGCGACGGACGGTTTCGACGCGGGTCTTTCCCCATTCGATCGCCAACACGTAAGCGTCGATGAAGGCGCCCGACGCGCGCGCGTCCACCACCGGAGACAGTGGCGGAAGGTCGACGATGACATAATCGTAGGTCGCCCGCAGCCGCTCGAACAGCAAGCGCGTCGGCGCCGAGGCCAGGAATTCGCTGGTGTGGAGCGCCGGCTTGCGACAGACAGCAGGCAGAATGTCCAGCTCCGTTTGCGGGTCTCTCCAGACCGCGTCTTCGAGCTGAATTGTGCCGTGCGCGACCTCGACCAGACCTACCGCAGCCTCGGGCGCCAGGGCCGCCGAGAGCGAGGGACGGCGCAGATCGCAGTCGACCAGGATCACGCGCTTGCCGCTGTGCGCCACGAGCCTCGCCAGCGATGTGGCGAGCGTCGTCTTGCCCTCGCTCGGCAGCGCCGAGGTGACGCCTATCACCTCGTTACGGCCTCCCGTCGTCCCGAGTTCGACCTCGATCCCGATCGCCCGGACCGACTCGGCAAAGTGCGAAAGCGGCGAGGCCACGACCAGCGCATCCAGGGAATGCCCGTTGGCGGCGAGGCGGCGACTGGAGTCGGCGCTTTGCGGCTGACGGCTTCTTTGCGCCTTCACCTTCGGAATTAGACTGAGGCACGGCAATTGCAGCACCGCCTCGACCTGCCCAGGCGTGCGGAACACGCCGTCGGTCAGATCGCGCAAGAGACCCAGTCCTGCGCCGAGGGCCAGTCCGACAAAACCGCTGAGCCCGAGCATGAGAGTCGTTTTCGGCTTGCTCTTGCTGTCGGGAGCGAAGGCCGGCGAAAGCACGCGGGCCGCGGAAATCGGAAACGACTCCAATTGCACCGCCCCCATGTAACGCTGCTGGAACGTGTCGTGGAGCTCACGATAGCCTTTGGCTCTTGCCTCGAGTTCGCGCAGAACCACCGCGGCTTTGTCGGTGGTGCGCGACTGCGAGACCGCTTCGTCTAGTTGCCGCTCCAACGCCTGCTCGCCCTTCAGGGCGACCTCGTATTCGTTCCGGCTCGTCTCGGAGAAGCGATGCAATTCCTCCCGGATCGACGCCCGGATGGCGCGCATGCGCGTTTGCAAGTCCACCACAGCGCTGTGTTTGGCGCCGTAGCGGGCCGACCACTCGACCTCGCGCCGCTGCAACTGCATATACTCAGTACGCAGACTATTGATGATCGGGCTCCCGAGCGCGTCGGACCCCGCGGCGCCAAGCGTGTCAACGTCCTTGGCCTCCGGTCCCTCGGCGCCCAGGATCGCCCGGACCTTGTTTGCCTTCGCCAGCGCCTGCGAAGTCTGCGCGCTGGCGGCGACAAGCCGGCCGTTGAGATCGGCGATTTGCTGCTCGTCGATCGACGTTCCATTGCTTGCGACCATGTCGTGCGCGGTCCTGTACGCGTCGACTGCGCGTTGCGCGGTTTGCTCCTGATCGCCGAGACTGATGAGCCTGTCCTGAAGCCAGCCGATCGCCTGTCGGGCGGCCGCCGATTTCGCGCTTGTCTGGTCATCGATATAGGCCTGGGCGACCGCGTTGGCGATGAGCGCTGCGTGCGCAGATCCGCTCGAACTGTAGGATATTTCGAGAATGTTGCTGGAACCGAGACGACGCACGTCGAGGCGCGCGAGGAACGGGCCGACGAGCGTCAACGGGGATGCGACGGCGCTCTCGGGACTCGACGCCGGCGGCCACAGGCGGTCTCGCAGGAGGCGCCACAGGCCCCCAAGGGACGGCGGCGCACGCGTAAGATCGGGATCGTTGTAGAGCTTCTGCTGCTCGATGACTATATTGGCCAAGGCCGGCGAGCGAACGATCTGGATCTGGGTTTCGATCTGCGTGAAGTCGAGCACGGGCTCGGCAAGCGGCGACTCCTTCTGGACGAACTGCCCGCGGGGAGTTTCAAGCAGCACCTGTGCGACCGCGGTGTACGTCGGCGGGGTGACTCGAATATAGGCGAAACCGAGCGCGAACGCCGCCGCCGTGATCGCTAGGATAACGAGGTAGCGACGCCGAAGGAACGAAACTGCGAACTGGATCATCGCGCCGATATTCGGCTCCGTGACGGGCAGCGCAATGGCGCCGCGCCGGCGTTCGCTCGCGGACATGTTGCTTTGGAGCATTCCAAACCCTTCTCTGCTCGACCGCGCGACGTCGGCAATTGAAGCGCCGCCGCATCCGCGACGCCTCGCATGGGGCGGGGGGCGCCGGAGCCACGCCGCGCGCACGCGATTTTCTCTATTAAATACCGAAAATTGATCGGTGGGAATTCGAAATTTCGAACGAGGTCGATTTATTTTTGAAACCCGGTTTTTAAGCGATCGTCGTTCAACGCCTACTCTCAGGTAAACGACTGATGTTATTGCATGGAATAAGACAGGTGATCAGAAGTTCATACGCCCGCGCCATCGAAATTGTGCTTGCAAGAAATTGACGCATTAAATAATATGCCATTTAATTCGAGTAACGCCGCGCCGCGGCGCCATCGCGGGAGGGCGCATTGTCCCAACAAATTGCGGACCAGGCCAACGATCTCATCTCGATCGCCCCGCCGCCGGCGGGCTTTGCCGGATCCGTGACGGAGGCGGACGCCCTCGAAGGCGACGACGGCCCCGTGTCGGCAGGCTCGGGCCTTGGCCTCGCCGTCCCGCCCGCGCCCGCTTCACTCCTTGCGACGCCTTCCACCGGCCCCGTCGCCGTGCTGGCGTCGCCCGCAGCCGCCAACGCGGCGACGAGCGGGCTCGCCGTCACGTCGTCCTCGCCCGCCACCGGCCCGACACTGGCGTCGGCGGCCGCCGGCGACGCGGGCGTCACGCCTGACGCCGTATCGACGCCGGTTATCACCGGCGACGCGATCGTCAACGTCAACGAGGCCGTGCTGACGGGCACGGCGGCGCCGAACGCGACCGTCACAGTGTATCTCGGCGACGTCGTGGTCGGAACCGGCTTCGCCAATACGGCGGGCGTCTGGAATGCAACCACCGCGCCACTGCCGGCCGGCGCCAACTTTCTGACCGCGACCGCAACCGACGCCTCCGGCGCGGTCAGCCCGATGTCCGCGCCCTATGATCCCGTCGCCGGGACTCCCAACCCTATCGTGTCCGAGAACGAAAAGACGGGAACGCCGAGGGGCATCTGGTGGGTCGATGCCGGCGACGATTCGACCCTGCTGCAAGGCTTCACGACCCAGATGGGGACCAATGTCGGCGGAACGGTCCAGTTCAAGATCGACAATCTCACCGGCAAATCGAATTACTCGATCAGTATATACCGCCTGGGCTACTACGGCGGCGACGGCGCGCGCCTCATAACGACCCTTCAGCACACGGGAACGGTGATCTCCCAGCCCGCGCCGCTGACCGATCCCACAACCGGGTTGGTCGACGCCGGCAACTGGAGCGTCACCGATTCGTGGAGTGTGCCCTCGACCGCCGTCTCCGGCGTCTATGTCGCCAATGTAACCGAGGACGATCAGGTCTTCCAGATCCCCTTCATCATCAGCAACCCCAGCGACAACAGCGCCATCCTGTTTCAGACGTCGGACGAAACGTGGCAGGCCTACAATTCCTGGGGCGGCTCCGACGTCTACGGCGGCGTGGGGCCCGGCGTAGGGGGATCGGCCTACGCGGTCAGCTACAACAGGCCCATCATCACCCGCGACGGCGCCAACGCGACCACAGGGGGTGAATTCGGCACCGCCAACGACATGGTTTTTTCGGCCGAATATTCGGCGATCTACTGGCTCGAGGAGAACGGCTACGACGTCAGCTACATCTCCGGCAATCAGGTCGCCGCCGCGCCCGACGATTCCCTGTTGCTCAATCATCAGGTCTATATGGATGTCGGCCACGACGAATATTGGACCGATCAGCAATACAAGAATGTGCTCGCGGCCCAGAACGCCGGCGTGAGCATGATGTTCTGGAGCGGCAACGAGATCTATTGGCAGACGCGCCTCGCTCCGAGCATCGACGCGACGGCCGATCCTAACCGGACAATGATCACCTACAAGGATACCCACGTCAATGCGCTGATCGATCCCACGGGAACGGCGACCAGCGCGTTCATCGACGCGCGCTTCGCCTCCACCGGCGGTCTCGCTGGCACGCCCTCCAATTCTCTGACCGGCGAGCTGTTCTCCGTCGATTCGCCGCGCGACGACCAGATTACGCTGACCTACGGCGAAACGCAGTTGTCAATCTGGGATAACACGGCGATCCAGCGAGACACCCAGCCCGGCCAGACGGCCTCACTCTCGCCCGGCCTGCTCGGCTACGAGTGGGATTCCTCGCCCGACAACGGCTTTATGCCGACCAGCCTGATCGACCTCTCCTCAACGACGCTGCAGGTGCAGACAGATCTGCTCGACTACGGTAACATTACGGGCCCGGGGACGGCGACGCACAACCTTGTCGAGTTCCGCAATCCCGTTAGTGGCGCGCTGGTCTTCGGCGCCGGCTCCGTCTATTGGTCGTTCGGCCTTTCCGACCAGCACGACGTCGTAGGGGCTGTTGCTCCGCCGGTCGATCCCAACGTCCAGCAGGCGATGGTCAACGAATTCGCCGCGATGGGCGTGCAGCCACAGACCCTGCAGGCGAATCTCGTGCTCGCCCAGGCGCCCACGGACCACACGCCGCCGGTTTCGACGATTACCAACGTATCAAGCTTGACGCCCGTCGAAGGACAGACGGTCACCGTGACGGGAACTGCGACCTCCGCCAGCAACGTCATAGGCGGCGTCATGGTTTCGACCGACGGCGGCGCCACCTGGCATCCCGCGAACACTGGCGTCGGCTCGTCTTCGGTGACATGGAGCTATACGTTCGATGCCGGCGCCGCCGGAATCCATGAGCTGGAGAGCCAGGCGATCGACGGTAATGTCAATATCGAGACGCCGTCCGACGGCGTTAACTACACGGTGCAGCCCTCCTCGGGGCTCTCGATCTTCAGCCCCACCGACACCCCCGCCGTCGTCAACGCCACCGACCCCGACCCCGTCGAAGTCGGTATGAAATTCGTGTCGGCCACCGACGGCACGATCACCGGCGTCCGTTTCTACAAGGGTTCGCAGAATACGGGCCCGCACGTCGGCGATCTCTGGTCGTCGAGCGGCGCACTGCTGGCGAGCGCGACCTTCACGAACGAGACAGCGAGCGGCTGGCAGCAAGTCAATTTCTCCACCCCCGTCATCATCCAGGCCGGGCAGACCTACATCGCTTCCTACGAGACCACGACCGGATATTCCTACACCGATTACTACTTCGACAACGTCGGCGCTGGATTTACGAACGGCTCGTTGACTGCAATTGGCGGTGGGCTGAACGGCGTCTACGCCTATGGCTCAGGCGCGACGTTCCCAAACACCGAGTCATTCTCGAAAGGTGACAACTACTGGGTCGACGTCGTCTTCAACGACACTCCGCAGCCGCCGCGGGCTGACGACGACGTTGGCTTCGTGACGAGCGAGAACAACGCGCTGACCGTCAGCGGCGCGCAACTGCTCGCAAACGATGCCGATCCCAACGGTCTGGCGATGTCGATAACCGGGGTCAGCAACCCGCTCAACGGCGCGGTGAACTTCGACGCCCAGACGGACACCGTCACGTTCACTCCAAACGCCAACTACCATGGATCGGCCAGTTTCACTTACTCGATCGCCGACGCCAATGGCGGCGTCGCCTCGGCCAGAGTCGCGCTGACCGTGATGAGTTCAACGCCGCCACAAACCCTATTCAGCCCGACATCGGCGCCCGCCGTCGCCTCCGTCAACGATCCCGGCGCCGTCGAATTGGGAGTGAAATTCACCGCCGACGCCAACGGCGAAGTCTACGGCATTCGCTTCTACAAGGGTCCCGGCAATACCGGCGTCCATATCGGCGATCTGTGGAGCTCGACCGGTGCGCTGCTCGCTACCGCGACGTTCACCAACGAAACGGCGAGCGGTTGGCAGGAAGTCGATTTCTCTTCTCCGGTGACGATAACAGCGGGCACGACCTATATCGCCGCTTATCACACCAACGTAGGCAAATATTCGGACAACGCCAACTATTTCAACACCGGTCTCACCAGCGGCCACCTTAGCACCCCCGCCAACGCCGGCGTCTACGCCTACGGCGCCTCGGACGCGTTCCCGACCG
>DATNDU010000163.1:0-6224 GCA_035606915.1 Roseiarcus sp.
GCTGTCAATTACGGGCGACTGAAGCGCCGGCCATACGGCGCCGATCGCCAGCGCCAGGCGCGCATGTGCGTCCTGCCACAGATGCTTGTCGGGGATGAGCCGGAGCAATGACAAGGCGGCTTGGAAAGCTTCCCCGTCGAGCCAAGCGGCGGGCGTCAGTTGGACGCCTACCAAAGCGCACGCTCTGACATCCCGGTGGAGCGTCTCACGCTGATCCGGCGTCATCAGCGCCAAGGCGTCCAAATCTTCGCGCGACGGCGGCGCAGGTCTGTGGGGCGGCTCTCGTGAGCCGCCGACGCGCGCGAGGCCTGCAATGGGTAAGTTCTCTAAAGGGGGCGGGACGGTCAGCGATTTGGGGGGCCTACCCCCCGTCTCGCCGATTTCTGGTGTTGGCAAATTCGCCGAGCCGGGACTGCGTTTTAGCAGTTCGGCGAGTTGATCGATCCGGATGGCAGCCACGGGCTCGCCCTGCCTCAGCGGCTCGACCGGCGCGGCGCATTTTCGGAGGTGGAACGCTGGCGCCGGCCACACATCCATGCGTCAAGATCGGTGCGAGGATAGGCGACCTTCGCACCGATCTTGCAAAACTCGGGACCATCGCCACGCATCCGCATCTTTGCCAGGGTCGAAAACGCTACTCCCGTGTAGGCGACAGCTTCCTTGGCGCTGAGGTAGGCGACTTCGATAGACCGCATCGGTTGGCTCCGCTGTATACGCCCCGCCAATTCGAGGCGCACGCTGGAACAGACGGGGTTGAGCTGTGCAACTCAAGGCGGTCCTTGCACAACTTGCCGGGCGCACCGATCTCAAGCGCCGCCATGCGCGCCACAGAGGGCCAATTTCCGATTTGCGCTTACCGGGCGCTTACCAGAGGCCAAAAACGCCTCCTTTACGTCAATCAAACTTTTCGCTAAGCGCTTGATTTCGCTGTGGTGAGCGCGGTGGGAATCGAACCCACGACCCTCTGATTAAAAGTCAGATGCTCTACCTATTGAGCTACGCGCTCGCCTCAATGCGCGTCAGGCCTACAGCTTCGCTTCGCGAGGGTCAAGGCGCACTGAATAAGCTTCAGGGCAACGGGTTCGCGCTAACGGCACGGCAAAAGCATGATTGCGCGCCATGCGGCGCATCCGCGAGACCCCAGCGGCGACGCGCCAACCTCGAGCGCCGCGGCGATCACCCCGCGCGTCATTTCAATCTTCCTGGCGAACGCCATTTCCTCGGGCGGATGCGCCTTCGCCTGACAGTTCGCGCCGCCTGCTGCAAGCACGCCGACTTGGCTGTTTACGGTCCGCCCCGCCAGCCGAATGCTCGCCTTTCTTCACCAACCCAGCCTCGTGGGCGACCAGCACGCCATCCGCTTCGCCAATGCCCTCGAACACGCAATCGCTGACGACGTTGCGAACCAACCACCACGGCCCAACAACGGCGGAGTCCGAGACGTCCGCACAAGGCCGACCTGCTCTGCCATCTACCTGCCGGCCTTGCGCTCGGCCCCCGACAACGGCGCATCGAGGACTGCGCTCGCCATTTCCCGCGCCTGCGAGTGTTTGCGGGCCGCGCCGATCCGCCTCTTCAAAACCGAAAGCTCCGCGTCCACTCCCGAAGCGCCACCGACTGATCCGCGACCATAATCTCGCCCCCGATCTGCGGGCGGAATCACATCATTCCCAAGTGTGCAACTGTAGCGTTAGCGTCGCAAGCCGCCGTTTCAGGCGACGCTTTCCAGTCGCGCCAACAAGCACGCCGCCGCCGGCTTGGGCGTCCGCAGCGGCAGCGGATAGGCGGCCGGCAGCGGATGCAGCCACAGCGTCAAACTGCGCCCGAGCGGCAGCGCGGCGTCGCCGTTCGACCAGCGCCATTGCCGCTCGCCGTCGCGCTCGACCGCGTGCCAGCCGTCGCCCAACGCGGCATCGTCGAGCGCGATGTCGCGGCCGTCGATTTCGAGCCGGCTCACCAACACGCCGAGGCGGCGCGAATCAGCGCTGTCCAATTCCGTCAACCGCGCCGGAACGGCGCTGCGTGAACGCAAGCGCAGCGTTTGCACGCCTGCGGGGGCCTCGAAGCGGAAGCAGCTTTCCGCCACCGACACCGTGGTCAATACCTCGCCGTCCGCCAACACAACCACGCCGGGATCGCTTGTCGCGCGGGCACGCAAGCCCATGTCCGCGGCGCGCACCGCCAGCGACCGTTGAATACGGCGCAACGCCGGCCCTTCGACAGCGCGCGGCGCGCAGCCGTGCGCACACCAGAACGCATCCTCGATCCAGGCTTCGGCGGAGAAATCGGCGTGCAGCGACGTCACCGCGCCGCCGTTGGCGAAGGTTTTTCGGTTGTTGCAATCGAGATAGCTTTCCGCCACCGCGCCCTCGGCGATGAGCAACTCGTGGCGGTCGAGTTCGACATGCCAATAGCTGACGCGGGCGACCGGCTCTTGCACGATCGTCGTGTCGTTGACGAGCAGGCGCGCCGGAACCAGCACGCCGTCGAGGAACACGCTGTGCTCCGGCGACACGCAGAGATCGCGCCGCGGCGTCCCGGCGCCGAGCGCGCCCGCCGTGATCCGCACCGGCCAGACTTTCTCCGGCTCCGGATGCGCGGCGCAGGCGATCTCGCGCCAGCCGATCCATCGGATCGGCTTCCTCTCTCCCGAAGCGGTGACGACGAAATCGCCGATGGCGAGCTTTTCGACCGCGACCTCGCCGTGGTCGGTCAGGATGCGCGTTCCCCGCAGATAGCAGACCAAATCGAGCGTCACCAAGCCATCGCCGCTATGTTCGCCCGCCACCAGCACCTGATTGGTCCCGCCGTCGAACGACCCACCGCCGCCGCCGCGACCACCATTGGCGTTGACGCCGCCGCCGCCACCGCCGCCGCCGCTATAGCCGCCACCTCCGCCGCCGCCATTATAGCCGCCGCCGCCGCCACCACCAAAGCCGCCCGAGCCGTATGGTCCCGATCCGCCCGCAAAGCTGGAGGGGCCAGAACCGCCACCGCCCGATCTGTTACCGAGGCCGTGCGAGCCGGCGCTGTTCAGACCACCGCCGCCACCGCCATTATAACCGGCGTATTGGCCTCCCTGTCCTCCCTGGCCGCCCGACCCGCCGGCGCCGGAAGCAACTCCGCCCTGACCGCTTTGGCCGCTGGTCGCCGTTTGTCCGGCGCCGCCGGGAACGGTCGGATAATAGCTCGAGCCGCCGCCGCCGCCTGCGATGACCAGGGGCGTATAGGCGCCACCTCCAGTCGCCTCGAGAACGAAAGAGCCGCCACCACCGCCACCACCGGCGTTCGCATCGGCGCCACCTTGCCCGCCGACCACGACGACCAGATTTTCGCCCGCCGTCAGGGCGAATTCGCCGGAAATTTCCGCACCGTCGCCGCCCGGGCCAGATGCTCCGGCGCCGCCCTGGGCGCCGTAGGCGGTGATGTCGTAGACGCCCGACTGGGTGATGGTGATGTCGATGACCTGGCCAGTGAAACTATACGAACTACCAGCCATGCCCCGTTTCCGCCGTCCGTTTGCCGCCCGCGCCGTGGATGACTCGGGTCGCCTCAGTGTAGTCCACGGCAGGTCGATTACACCGCCAGAATGCCGTCGAGTCTAGTGAGAATTTCGTCAGTCGAAGCCTCGTTGCTCATCGCCTTAAAGGATGCGGACGCCGCGGACATTGAATTTCGCGTAGCGCCATAGAGCTTCTCCTTCGTAGCGGCGCCAGAGATCGGGCGGCAGGATCGACTGCCGTTCGGTGCGCGCCACCTTCTGGGCGATCCTGTGCAGGCCCGGCGTGCCCAGCCGCGCATCGAACTCGGTGGCGTCGAACGCAACATTCTCGAAATCATGCGCGAACGGCGGCAAGCCGGCGAATTCATAGATTTGCTTGAGCGCATAGGCGGGATCGCCGGTCAGCACGTCGTAGGGCACCAGCAGCAACCGATCCGCTTCCACGCTGTGCATGGCCTGTTTGATCGCGCTGATGGCGAAGCCGACCAGTCCGTCAGGGCCCATCAATCCGGCCGCGCGCGAATAGACCGTGCCGCCGGGATCGAAATCGAACAGTTTCGACAATTCCCAGCGGTTTTGCCGGATCAACCTTTCGATGCTGTCGAGAATCCAGGGAATCTGCCGCACACAACAGATCATCTTCGCCTGCGGGAACAAAGTCGCCAGCAAGGTGAGCCGCGTCGTCCAGCCGCGGTTGGTGTCGAACACCGTCTTTACCGGATGCAGCGCGTGGTAATAATTGTCGAACACGCCGCACAGCAACCTTTCGCGTTGCGCGTCGTCGAGCATCAGCGCCGATTCGTTGCCCTGGCTGATGGTGCGCAGCATCGCCGTCACCAGCGACCCCACGGGGGAGGTGATGTCGGCATGCAGGGCCGGATTTTGCCGCAACAAAGCCGACAGCAACGTCGAGCCGGCGCGCGGCAGGCCCGAGATGAAGTGAATTCCCTGTTCCAAGCCTACTGCCTCCCCCGCATATCCTCGCGCTTGACCGGCGCCGCCCGCTGCGGTTTCTTCATCGCTCGGCGACGGAAGGCGAAGCCGAGTTGCAGAACCCGTGCCCCTTACGGCCCTTGAAGAAGGCTTCCTCGGTGGTCATTTTCATGCGCTGCGGCCTTGCCCGTTCTCATCCCGACCTGTAGCGCAAGGCGGGACGCCGAGGAAAGAGCGATGAAGGCCGGGCCGTTTCTCATCGACGAGCGCGAGCTGATGGAGAGCTTCGCGCGCGCCTCCGGCCCCGGCGGTCAAAACGTCAACAAGGTGTCGACGGCGGTGGAGCTGCGCTTCGACGCCCGCCGCTCGCCCGCCTTGCCAGTCGATGTCGCCGAGCGGCTCATCCATCTAGCCGGCCAGCGCGCGACGCAGGACGGCGTCATCGTCATCTTCGCACAACGCTATGCAAGCCAGCCGCGCAACCGCGAGGACGCCCGCGCCCGCCTCGCCGCACTGATCGAGCGCGCCGCGCACCGCGACAAACCGCGTCGACCGACCCGCCCGACGCTGGCCTCAAAGCGGCGCCGCCTCGACGCCAAGGGTCGGCGCGGCGAGATCAAAGCGCTGCGCGGGCGCACGGAGGGCGAGTGAGCAACCGGAAGCCGAGACGCTGTTGACTTCAAAACGGCTTCCATCGTTAGTGCCGACGATGCCGGCGCCGGCGCCGATAACGCGCGAGTTTCAAGAGTAAATTCCGCTCGCACGCGCGATACGCCAGTCATGCCGTGAATTGGGGAGGAAGGAATATTGATTCATTCGCAAGTGGGTTCGCTCGTGTCTTATGATGGCAAAGAGCGCATCCGCGTATCGCAATCGCAAATCGGTTGCGCTCTCTTCGGGCCTTATGTCACTTTGGCGCCGGGCAACTATACCGTAACGTTCGAATTCTTGTTGACGTCCGCGGCAAATGTGGCGCCCGATGATGTCATCTGCATATTGGATATCGCGAGCGGCATCGGAACCGAATTGCTCGCCCGTGAAGACGTCCAGACCAAACAACTGCAAGTCGGCAAGCCAACGACGTTGACGCTTGCCTTCTCGCTCACCGTTGGCGTCGAGAACATGGAGTTCCGGGTCTGGTCGCTGGGAAAATCGGAATTCGAAGTCGCCGTCGAACGCCCGGTGACGAAGGCCCTCCCTGCACCCGACGGAGCCGTGGGCCGCTCGCGCAAGGCGCGCGGATTCTGCGCCGAGCACGCCGACAAACTACGCCACCTGAGGGTGCAGGGCGCAAAGATTGTTGAGCGCGCCGACAGCGCCGCAATTTCTCTGGCCGGCGTCAACGTCGTGGCGCGCCACGGCGAAGATTTCCAGCTCATAAACGAGGTCCTGATCTACAATCATTATAATATCCTGCCGCTGAGAGACGCGGTTGCCGTCGACGTCGGCATGAATGTCGGCATTGCCTCCGTATATCTGGCCAAACAGGATTGGGCGAAAAAGGTCTACGCATTCGAACCGTTTCGCGATCCCTACACGCGCTCCCAAGAAACCTTCGACGCCAATCCGACGTTGAAAGATAAAATTGTCGCTCGCAACGCCGGCCTTTCCGACCACAACGAAACGCTCACCGTGCGCTACAGCACCGAAGGGACGATCGCGATGGGCGTCAAGGGCGTCGCCTCCGGTCCGGTGCAGCGGATCGAACTACTCGACGCCGGCGATATCTTTGAAGCCATCTGCTCGGAGGCGCGCGCCAACAATCTCGGCGTCATCGTCAAGCTGGATT
>DATNDU010000167.1:0-5496 GCA_035606915.1 Roseiarcus sp.
GTCGGGGGCGTCGGCTTGCTCGGTTGTTCCTCCGCTGCCTGCTCTTTCGGCGGCTGCTCTTCCGGCACCGAGTCGGCGTCGGCGGATTGCGCCGGCGCGCTGCCCGCCTCCGTGCCGTTGCCGCCCCCGCCGCCGCCGGCGTGGCCGCCTGCCGAGCCGGCGGAACCGTCCTCGAGAACGAGCGTCACCAGCGGCACCGGCACATCGACGGGTTCGCTGCGCGGCAACAGGAAGATGCCGAAGAGGATGAGAAAATGAAAAAACAGCGAAGCGGCGATGTGCCGGCGGTTCGGCCGGTCGCCGTGGCGTCCGGCACGGGCGGCGAGCAATTCGGGCAACTCACGTTTCGGCCCGTAATTCGACATGGCGAATTGCGGCGCCATTCCCAGCCTTCTCTTACCCCGCCCCGTTGGTAAACGCTGGGTTCGGCCGGCTTGGTCCGTCGTCTGCCGCTCAGCGTCCCGCGGCGAATTCGAGGACAACACCAAAAGTCTCCGCCGAGCCGACCTGGATCGACGCGGCCTCGCGCCGCGCGGCGACGCCGTTCGCCCGCAGCAACTCCTCGGTCGCCGCCAAATCCTCGACCCGCACGCGATAGGCGGCGAAATACGGTGTCGCCACCGCTGGAGCCGCGCCGCCTGGGAAGCGGGCGGCGAAGGCGGCAGGGTCGAGCACGGTGATGGCGCCGCGCGATGTCGCCACGGCGAGCGCGCCGTCCTTGTCGCCGATGACGCCGTCGGGCTGCAGCTTGGCGAAGAACCCGGCGAGCGAGCGCGGCGCCGGCGCGACCATCACCACCTCGTCGAGGGCGAGCGCCCCGTTGCGATGTTTCTGGTACTCCTTCTTCCAGAAATATTGCGGCGCGTGCTGCTGGCAGACAAAGAAGGCGGCGTCGGGCATGCGCTTGTCGGTGATGAAGGCGAGCGAGAAGCCGACGGTCGCCGCCTTGCCGTCGGGGAGCATGGCCTGGCGCGAGAAATCGAACGGCGCGTAAGTCTCCAGTCCCGAGGCGGCGAACTCGCACTGGTCCCGCCTCGCGTCGTCGCTGGCGAAGACAAGCATCGACATGCCCTCGCGCGCGGCGAGGAAGCGCTCGTTGAAGGCGGCGAAGGCGAACTCGCCCGGCACCGGTGGCTTGATCAAGTCGCGATCGGCGACGGCAAGCAGCTCGAGGAAATTGCCGTCGAGCTGAACCAGGCTGTTTTCGGTGCCGAACGGATGGCGCGCCTTCGGCGTCAGGGTGAAACCGAGGCGCGCGTAGAACGCGCGAGCAGCGTCGAGATCGCGCACGCAGAGAACAAGGTGGTCGAGCGGACGTTCTACCGGCATGACGCGACGCTAGCCGAGATGACCGTGGACGGCAATCTCGGCTAATCTAGCGACAACGGATGTCGGAGGACTCGCATGGCGAAAAAACATGGCGAAACCGCGATCGAGCTCTACCGCCTCGCCGATGACGGCATCATCCCGAACAATCCGACGCTGCCCCTGATCGTCTATCGCGCCGCGTTGCCGGCGCGCGCCGATCTCGCCCACGATCTCGAGACCCTCTTTGCCGGCAACGGCTGGGGCGGCGGCTGGCGCAACGGCATCTTCGCCTATCATCACTACCACAGCGACGCGCACGAGGTTCTCGGCATTGCCAGCGGCGAGGCGCGCGTTCGCTTCGGCGGCGAAAGCGGCGAGAGCGTCACGGTATATGCCGGCGACGTCGTCGTCGTTCCCGCCGGCATCGGCCACAAAAAGGAAAGCGCGAGCGCCGATCTCCTCGTCGTCGGCGCCTATCCGGACGGGCGCGGCCCCGATCTCAACACCGGCAAGAGCGGCGAGCGGCCGCGCGTGCTCGACAATATCGCACGGGTCGCGCTGCCGAAGGCCGACCCGGTATTCGGCCCCGACGGACCGCTGACGGAATATTGGGCCGCGACGGCCTAGCCGTTCGGCCCCGGGGGCATTCGCCTACCAAGTCATTCGCTCATCGCGTCATTCGGCCACCGGTACGAACAGCACCTCCTCAATGCTGGCCGCGCCGGTCGCCAGCATGACGAGGCGATCGACGCCGAGCGCGATCCCGGCGCTCTCCGGCATGCCGTGGGCGAGCGCCGCCAGAAAATCCTCATCGACCGGATAATCGTAGCCGTAGAGCGCTCGCTTGCGCGCGCGGTCGGCCGCGAAGCGGGCGCGCTGCGCCGCCGCATCGGTGAGCTCGCTGAAGGCATTGGCGAGCTCGAGGCCGCAGACATAGATCTCGAAGCGCTCGGCGAGGCGGGCATCCTCGGCTTTGGCACGCGACAGCGCGGCGAGGGCGATCGGGTAGTCGTAGAGGATCGTCGGCGTTCCGATGCCGAGCCGCGGCTCGATGCGGTCGAGGAAGAGGCGGAAGAAGAGGTCCTCCCAATCGTCGCTCGCATGCGGCGCAATGCCGATGCCGCGCGACGCCGCGGCGAGCAGATCGAGGTTCGGATGCAGCGGGTCGGGCGCGGTGGCGAGGATGTCGATATTGCAGAAGCGAGCGAAGGCGTCGGCGACGGTGAGGTATTGCCACGCGCCGGCGAGGTCGCAGCGCCGCCCCGCCCAGCGGAACCCGCCGCCGCCCGACGAAGCGACCACGTCGCGCAACAGCGCCTCGCAATCCTCCATCAAATCGCGATAGGTGGCGCCGGCACGATACCATTCCAGCATGGTGAACTCGGGATGGTGGGTACGCGCCCGCTCGCCGTTGCGAAAGACATGGGCGAGCTGAAAGATGCGCGGCAACCCGGCGACGAGCAGTTTCTTCATGGCGAATTCGGGCGAGGTGTGGAGATGCAGCGCGCGCCGCCCGCCCGCCGGCGTCACCAGCTCCGTCGAGAACGCCATGAGATGCGGCTCCAACCCGGGCGAGACCTGCAGCGCTGGGGTCTCGACTTCCAGAAAATCGCGCTCGTCGAAGAAGCATCGGATGGCGGCGACGATGCGGGCGCGCGCTTCGAGAATGGGACGGCGGGCGGCGAAGCATTCGCGATTCCACCAAGCGGTCGTCACGTCGATATCGCTGCGTGAAAGTACCGGCGGAATGGCACGATAAAAGCGGCCACACGGCTGGCGATCGGAGGCATATCCCTGCTCCAGCTTCTGGGTATTGTCACCGCCACAATAAACCCTTTGATGACAGAGCGGCACAGCCCTTAACGTCCGACGATGGACCCTTTCAACGCCATCGCCGCCGCCGTCGCCGTGCTCTTCATCGCAACGCTTGCCCGCTCGACTTTCGGGTTCGGCGACGCGCTGATCGCCATGCCGCTGCTGACGCTGCTTCTCGGCATCCGCAGCGCGACGCCGATCATCGCCCTCATCGGATCGAGCGTCACGCTGCTCATCGTCTGGCGCAGCCACGCGCGCATCGATCTTGCGGCGATCAAAAGACTGACAATCAGCGCCTTGCTCGGGATTCCACTCGGAATTTGGCTTTTCACGGCGTTGCCCGCCGCCCTCGTCACGACGGCGCTCGGCATCTCCCTCATCCTCTTCGGCGCCTACGCCCTATTGGCGCCGACGGCCGCCGTGCTGTCGGATGCGCGCTGGGCCTATCCCTTCGGTTTTATCGCCGGCGGCCTAGGCGGGGCCTACAACATGTCGGGCGCGCCGGTCGTCGTCTACGGCACGCTCCGGCGCTGGCCGCCGGCGGAGTTCCGCGCCAGCATTCATGGATTTTATCTGCCGACCGGCCTGGTGACCCTTGCCGGACACGGTATCGGCGGGCTGTGGACCGACACGGTCTGGCAGATCACGCTGGCAGCCTTGCCTCTCGCCGTCGTGGCGGTGCTGCTTGGCGAACGGCTCAACCGCGCCATTCCGAGCGAGAAATTCGCGCCGCTCATTCACACGTCGCTCATCCTTCTCGGCGCGGCGCTTCTTTTCTGAAATCGAGATCGCGCGGCGCCCCGCGCTGTTTCCGCCGCGGCGCTGCGACGGGTCAAATGACGTGGAAGAGAGAGAGGAGAATGATTACCGGAATGGGAATTCCGACCAGCCAGAGCAAAACGCCCCGCATCGCGCCTCTCCTGCCGTCAACTCGCCGCACCGTCGATCCGAGATCCGCCGCAGATCACGGACAGCCCTCGATCACGGACAACCATAGACGGGCGGGCCGCGATAGTCGGTGCCGCCGGGAAGGTTCTGATGAAGCGCGTCGGCGCAGCGAAGGGCGGGCGCCGGCGCGGCGGCGGTATAGGGGGGCGGCGGGGCGTTGACCGGCGTGCTGCCGTAATAGGGCTGCGCGGCGCTGCCGACGCGGCTGCCGCCGCATGTATAGGTCGCGATGCTCTGGGAGCCGTTCGGTTGGACGCCCTGCAGGTTCGCGTATTGACCGTATTGCTGGCAATAGCTGTCCGCCCGCGCATTCGCCTGTGCCACGTCGTTGCCGTAGACTTGGTAGGACACGCTGGGCGGGGTCGCCGCCACCTCATGTGTCGGGGGTTGATATGCGCAGGCGGCGAGCGAGCCGAGCGCGACGAGGAGGGCTGCGGTGACACGCATGGCGTTATTGCTCCGGCGATGGTCCCGCAAGGGCTAACGCACGACGCCCCGCACCTTGTTCCCGCTAGTGGCAGAGCCCCTGGAAGCTCCGGCGCCCGGTCCGGCATTTCGCTTTAATGTCACGATCGCGAATCGGATTTCCATGTCTTATTGTCGCCGTGGGGACGAAGCCGGCGAGCGTTGTTCGCTGTCGCGCATCCGAGGGGAATATCGTTTGGCTATACCTGTCGTGTATATTGCCCGGGACCAAATGCGCGCGAAGGGCGTTGTCTCGGCGTGTATGTCGTTTCCTTATTTGCAATAACACCCACGTCCGCTTGTATGGAGATCGGCCATGAAGCGCATTGGAATTAAGCTGGCGATGGTCGTCAGTCTGCTCGCTCTTGCAGCTTGCGGCGAAACCACTGGCGACCGCGGCCTAACCGGCGCCGGGATCGGCGCGGCGGTCGGCGCCGTCGGCGGCGCCTTGGTCGGCGCGCCACTCGCGGGTGCGGCGATCGGCGCCGGCGTCGGCGCGGCAACCGGCGCGCTCACCAGCCCAAGTAGCGTCGATCTCGGCAAGCCGGTCTGGGAGCGCTGAGCAGCGTTTCACCGGCGCGCGCCCGGCCCTGTGAGATCGCGGCGCCAATTCTTCTCGATTTCTTGCTTTAGGTAACCGGACAGGCTCCCCGCCCGTCCGGTTACTTGTCATGCGAACCTTGGAAGGCGGCGCGTTGCGCGCCCGGCCTTACCTATTCAACTTTGCTCGCCGCGGGGCGACATCCGGCAGTCGCCCAGAGGCCCGGGACCAATCGCGCCGCAGGCGCCGTTACCGGTAAACGAACGTCCGTCGAGGAGATATCCCGACGGCGGCAAGATCACCTCTATGGAGGCCAGAGATGAGACCCGTTGCATTCAAGCTGCCGCTTCTGATCGGCGTGCTGGCTCTCGCCGCCTGCGGTAATACGGTGGGCGATCGTGGATTGAGCGGAGCCGGCA
>DATNDU010000176.1:0-3311 GCA_035606915.1 Roseiarcus sp.
CGCCGCGCCGTCATGACCAGACTTGTTCCGGTCATCCACGCCGTCGCGCAACAAAGCTCATCCCGGCAGGTTCGAAATCGGCATGCGACCGAGCGACAAACCTGGGCGAAGCCGAACCGCGTGGAGGACCGGGACAAGCCCCGCCATCACGGAGACTGTCGCATCGAGTCTCCGGCTTGGCCGTAACCATCGGGCGCAAATTGGCGCCTAACCGGCCGAAAACACAGACTTCGGGACCGTCCCGCCGGTCTCGTCCATTGGCTTGGTTCCCGCGCGCGCCGTTTGGTGCTACGCCTCAAACAGAGGCCCCGATGCGCATCCCCGACTTCTCCACCCTGCCCTTCCATCCCGTCGGCTCGCCTGATCCGGCGCCGGCCGAGCCCTGGCTCACCCCCGAGGGCATCGCCGTCAAATCAATCTACACGCCCGACGACCTCAAGGGCCTGACCCACCTCGACACCTGGCCGGGCCTGCCGCCTTACGTGCGCGGCCCTTATCCGACGATGTACGTCAACCAGCCGTGGACGGTGCGCCAATACGCCGGCTTCTCGACCGCCGAGGAGTCCAACGCCTTCTATCGCGCCAATCTCGCCGGCGGGCAGAAGGGGCTTTCCGTCGCCTTCGATCTCGCCACCCATCGCGGCTATGACAGCGACCATCCGCGCGTCGCCGGCGATGTCGGCATGGCCGGCGTCGCCATCGATTCCATCTACGACATGCGCACGCTGTTCCAAGGCATCCCGCTCGACGCGATGAGCGTGTCGATGACGATGAACGGCGCCGTGCTGCCGGTGCTCGCCCTGTTCATCGTCGCCGCCGAGGAGCAGGGCGTTCCGATGTCGGCGCTGTCGGGGACCATCCAGAACGACATCCTGAAAGAGTTCATGGTCCGCAACACCTATATTTATCCCCCTGGCGCCTCGATGCGCATCGTCGCCGACATCTTCGCCTTCACCGCCAAGCATATGCCGAAGTTCAACTCGATCTCGATTTCCGGCTACCACATGCAGGAGGCCGGGGCGACGCAGGATCTGGAGCTTGCCTATACGCTGGCCGATGGCGTCGAATATCTGCGCGCCGGGGTCGCCGCGGGGCTGAGCGTCGATCAGTTCGCCCCCAGGCTGTCGTTCTTCTGGGCGATCGGCATGAACTTCTTCATGGAGGTCGCCAAGCTGCGCGCGGCGCGGCTGTTGTGGGCGACGCTGGTCAAGGGCTTCGATCCGAAGTCGGAGAAGTCGCTGGCGCTGCGCACCCACAGCCAGACCTCGGGCTGGTCGCTGACCGCGCAGGACCCGTTCAACAACATCGTGCGCACCGAGATCGAAGCGATGGCGGCGACGCAAGGCCACACCCAATCGCTGCACACCAACGCGCTCGACGAGGCGCTCGCCCTGCCGACGCCGTTCTCGGCCCGCATCGCCCGCGAGACGCAGCTCTTTCTCATCGAGGAGAGCGGCGTCAACCGCGTCATCGACCCCTGGGGCGGCTCCTATTACGTCGAACGCCTGACCGCCGATCTGGCGGCCCGTGCGCAGGCGCATATCGACGAGATCGAGGCGCTCGGCGGCATGGCCAAGGCGATTGAGCAGGGGCTGCCGAAGCTCCGCATCGAGGAGGCCGCCGCGCGCACCCAGGCGCGCATCGATTCCGGCCAACAGGAGGTCATCGGCGTCAACGTGTTCGCGCCGACCGTCGAGCGCCAGCTCAACGTGCTGAAGGTGGACGCGGCGAGCGTGCGCGCGCTCCAGATCGAGAAGCTGCGCCGGCTGCGCGCCGAGCGCGACGAGGCGGCCTGCCAGGCGGCGCTGGCGCGGCTGACGGAAGGCGCGCGAGGCCAAGCCAACCTGTTGCAGCTTTCCGTCGAGGCGGCGCGCGCCAAAGCCACTGTCGGCGAGATGTCTCTGGCGCTGGAGAAGGCGTTCGGCCGCCATGTGGCGCGGGCGAAATCGATCTCCGGCGTCTATCTCGCCGCCTTCGGGGAGGGCGCGGAGGCCAATGCGCGGGTGATCGAGATGACGCGCGCCTTCGCCGACAACGCCGGCCGGCGGCCGCGCATCCTGGTCGCCAAGATGGGCCAGGACGGCCACGACCGCGGCCAGAAGATCATCGCCTCCGCCTTCGCCGATTTGGGCTTCGAGGTCGAGATCGGGCCATTGTTCGCCACCCCCGAGGAGGTCGCGGCGCTCGCCAAGCAGGCGGATTGCCATATCGTCGGCGTCTCCTCGCTGGCGGCGGGGCATCTGGCGCTGGCCCCGGCGTTGAAACAGGCGCTGAAGCAGATGGGCCTCGGCGAGGCCATGCTGGTCGTCGGCGGCGTCATCCCCGAGCAGGATTTCCAGCCGCTGCGCGACGCCGGGGTGGATGCGATCTTCCCGCCCGGCACGGTGGTCCCGCAGGCCGCGTTCGACCTGATGGAGAAGCTCAACGTCCGCATGGGCTATGCGCAGCGGCAGGCGGGGTGAGGCGGCGGCCAATAATTGACAAGCCCGCCGCAGCGCTTTAGCCGCCGCAGCGGTAGCGGCGGAGTAGCGGATGGCGATGTTCCTGGACGCGGGCGCGGCGGATTTCGAACCGAAGTTCGCCGACCTGCTGGCCGCCAAGCGCGAGGCGGCGGCCGATGTCGACGAGGCGGCGGCCAAGATCATCGCCGACGTGCGCGCGCGCGGCGACGCGGCGCTGATGGAATATTCGCTGCGCTTCGACCGCATAGACGTCGAGCGGGCGAGCCTCAGGGTCTCCGCCGAGGAGATCGACGCCGCCGTCGCGGCCTGCCCGAAGACGGCGCTCGAAGCGCTGAAATTCGCCCATCAGCGCATCCTCGCCTTCCACCGCCGCCAAGTCCCCAAGGACGAGAACTTCACCGATGCGCTCGGCGTCAAGCTCGGCTGGCGCTGGACGGCGATCGAGGCGGTCGGGCTTTACGTGCCCGGCGGCGCCGCGAGCTACCCGTCGTCGGTGCTGATGAACGCCGTCCCCGCCAAGGTCGCCGGCTGCTTGCGCGTCGCGATGGTCGCCCCGGCGCCGGAGGGCCGGCTCAATCCGCTGGTGCTGGCGGCGGCGCGCATCGCCGGCGTCGACGAAATCTATCGCGTCGGCGGCGCGCAGGCGATCGCCGCGCTCGCCTATGGCACGGCGACGATCGCGCCCGTCGCCAAGATCGTCGGCCCCGGCAACGCCTATGTCGCGGCGGCCAAGCGCCGCGTGTTCGGCGCCGTCGGCATCGACATGATCGCCGGCCCAGCGAAGTCGTCGTCCTCGCCGACAAGTCCGCCGATCCGCGCTTCGTCGCCGCCGATCTTCTGGCGCAGGCC
>DATNDU010000181.1:0-3718 GCA_035606915.1 Roseiarcus sp.
GCGAGGCGATGCTGGACAGCCGCTGACGAAGCTGACAGAACGCAATCGAAGGGAAGCGTGGCCGAGCGGTTTAAGGCAGCGGTCTTGAAAACCGCCGTGAGAGCAATCCCACCGTGAGTTCGAATCTCACCGCTTCCGCCAGGCCTTGCGACGCCGTGCCCGGATAGGGGATGACGCTCCCCGCGCGGTCAGAGGGATGTTGGAACAAATGCCCGGGGCGGCCGCGAAACGGCTCTGCTATTCCCCGCGCGCCGACGCTCCGTTGCGCGCGTCATCTCGCCGATACAAGTCGCCTCGCGTCGGCGGCAGGCCGACCGGGCCCTTCAAGCGCTTTGACGCCAGCGTCTGATAGATCCCGCAATTATTGCGCTCGAATGCGATCGAACAGGCGGCGAGATAGGCGAGCCAGACCCGCGTGGTCGTCTCCCCGACCTCCGCGCAGGCGGCGTCGTATCGCGCGCCGAGGCGGTCGTGCCAGAAGCGGCAGGTGCGCTGATAGTGCTCGCGCCAGCCCTCGACGTCGTGGATCTCGAAGCCGTGCAGTTCGAGATTGCCGATCGTGCGGCCGAGATGATCGAGCTCGCCGCCGGGGAAGATGTAGCGCGTTAGCGCCGCGAATTCCGGCCGCTTCCGGCCGCCGCGCGCCGCCGCGCTCTTGCCCGGGCGGGTGATCGCGTGGTGCAGATAGAGTCCGCCCGGCTTCAGCAGGCGATGGACCGCGCCGAAATAGCGCGAAAAATTCGCGATTCCGACATGTTCGAACATGCCGATCGAGGCGATCTTGTCGAACCGATCCTGTCCTTCGAGGCGCGAATAATCCCGAAGCTCGAAGCGAACCCTGTCCGCCAGCCCGAGCTTCAGCGCTTTGGCCTCGGCATAGGCGATCTGCGGCGCGGACAGCGTCACGCCGAGCGCCTCGGCGCCGTAATGGCGCGCGGCGTGGCAAGCGAGCGCACCCCAGCCGCTGCCGATGTCGAGCAGCCTGTCGCCGGGTTTCAGACGCAGCTTGCGGCAGATCATGTCGAGTTTCTGCGCCTGCGCCCGGTCGAGATCGTCGCTCCATTCGTGAAAATAGCCGCAGGTGTAGACCATCTCCGCGTCCAGCCAGAGCGCGTAGAATGCGTTCGACACGTCGTAGTGATGGGCGATGTTCTTCTGGTTCTCGGCTTCCCCACCTTCGCTCGGACGATCTCGGTCGATCGCCTCCAGCGGCCAGGGTCCGCCGCGCGGCGTGAACAGGAAGGCGGCAGCGGTCCGCAGGGCCGCGAGCTTGTCGAAATGGCGCGTGAATTCGCGCGTGCGCCCCTTCGGACGCTTCTCCACGAGATCGAAGATGTCGCCGTTGAGGATGTCGAGCCGCCTTGCCGCCCACAGATTGGCCAGCGTCGTCAGCCGGGGCGCGCGCACCAGGCCGGCGACGGCGCCTTCGTCGGCGATCGCAATCGCCAGCGCGCCGGGGGGCCAATCCGCCGGCGCGAACGAGCCGTCCCAGACCCGAAAGCCGAATTCGAGCCCGAGACGTCGATGCGCATCGGCCAGCAGCGCCTTCACGCCGGCCAGCCGCCGCTCTGCCGCCTTCATTCGTCCCGCCTCCATCGCCCGCGTCCGCTCATGCGGCAATAACTTTATCCCAGGCGCCGGGAACCCCCACGGCGCGCGCATCGTCCGATACGGTTTTCGGTTGTAGGGCTCGCATCATTTCCTGCCGTCATCGCGAGCCAAACGAAGCGATCGGACGCCTCGCCCATGCGCAAAAAAGGCCTCGGTTGAACTCGCAATGCAATGACTGCTCGCCAACCGCAGCTTCACGCTTCGGCGGGATTGCATGTCTCGTTTTGCCGCTTTCGCAACGATCTCGGAAACGATCACCCAGGCGACCCAGGCGCTCGGACTGCGAGGGACGTCGGCGCCGGCCGCTCAAGAGATTCGCCGCCGCGCCTTCACGGCGGCGATCCGCCGCTCACGCCTTGAGGGTCGAGGCGGTGTAAATCTCGTCGATCGAGGCCGCCAGCGCGGCGTTGAACTCGGCGTCCGACATCGACTTCTTGAGATCCTCGACCAAAGCGCGCGAGAAACTGGCGATCATGTTATGCTGATGGGCGAGACGCCGACAAGCCTCGGCGCGGCTGTAGCCGCCCGACAGCGCCACCACCCTGAGCACGCGCGGATGGTCGATCAGCGGCTGGTAGAAATCCACCGCGTCGGGGATCGACAGCTTCAGCATCACCGGCTTGTCGGCCGGCAGCGCGTCGAGCTTTTGCAGGATCGCCTCGCGCAGCAGCGCCTCGCTTTGCGCCTTGTCGGCGCTGTTGATCGACACTTCCGGCTCGACGATGGGCACGAGGCCATGCGCGGAAATCTGCGCCGCGACCTCGAATTGCTGCGCCACGATCGCCTTGACGCCGCTCGGCGAGGCGTGATGGATGATCGAGCGCATTTTGGTGCCGAAAACGCCCTTGGCGACGCCGCGCTGCAACAGCTTGTCGAGGTCCGGCATCGGTTTCATGAGTTGCACGCCGTCGGCCTCCGGCGCGAGGCCCTTGTCGACCTTGAGCAGCGGCACGACGTGGCGCACCTGCCACAGATAGGTCGGCACGGGCTGGCCCTCGGCCTGCCCATCCATCGTCGCCTCGAACAGGATCGCCGCCAGCACCTTCTGGCCGGTGAAGGCCGGGGCGGTGATGATGCGCACGCGCATCTCGTGAACGAGCGCGAACATCTCCTTGTCGCCGTGATAGGCGTTCTCGGGCACGCCATAATTGCGCAAGGCGGCGGGTGTGGAGCCGCCGCTCTGGTCGAGCGCGGCGATGAAGCCCTTGCCTTTTGCGAGAGCGGCCGTCATTTCCGCGTCAGCCATATTGCCACACGATCCCTTCTCTTGAAAAAGCGTCCGACAGTTTGCCGTGCGCGCGTCGCCGACGCAAGCTCGGCGCGCCCCGGGAGAATCGGCACATGAGGATCGGCACATGACGGCGCAATGCGTTTTCCTGTTCGACGTCGACAACACCCTCATCGACAACGACCGCCTGCAAGCCGACCTCAGCGCCCATCTTACCGAGCATCACGGCGCTGAAGTCCGCGACCGCTATTGGGCGATCTTCGAGGCGCTGCGCGCCGAACTCGGCTACGCCGACTATCTCGGCGCGCTCGAACGCTACCGCCTCGAAAAGATGCACGATCCCGCGATTCTGCAAATCGCGCCCTGGCTCGTCGGCTATCCGTTCGCCGACCGTCTCTATCCCGGCGCCCTGGCGGCGGTCGCGCATGTCGAACGCTGGGGCGAGGCGGTGATCCTGTCCGACGGCGACGCGGTGTTCCAGCCGGTCAAGATCGACCGCTCGGGACTGGCGCGCGCCTTCCGCGACCGCGTGCTGATCTATATCCACAAGGAGCAGGAACTCGCCGCCGTCGAGCGCCAGCGCCCCGCCCGCCGCTACGTGCTGATCGACGACAAGCTGCGCATTCTGTCGCAGGTGAAGGACATCTGGGGCGAGCGGGTGACGACGGTGTTCGTCGCCCAAGGCCATTATGCCAGCGACAAGGCGGCGCTCGCGCAATATCGCGCCGCCGACCGGGAGATCGCCGCCATCGCCGATCTCGGCGACATCGACTTCAGCGCGTAAGACGTAAGACTATGACATCAAGTCATCGCGCCATTCCAAAAACCGCCTTTCGCGCCCGCGCCGGACAGCCGATGCTGGCGCCAGTCCCACTGATA
>DATNDU010000191.1:0-3222 GCA_035606915.1 Roseiarcus sp.
AGGTCGAGGCGAGGCTGGAGAGCGGCGGCGTGAGTCTGATGCGAGGCGCCGCGCGGGCGGAGTTCCGCGCCAGCCTCGACGTGATCGTCGAGGAGGCGGTCTGGTGGCCGGACATGGGGCAGGAGCGGCGGACGCTGCGGCTCTGTCTCATCGTCCCGCCGGGAACGCGCGAAGTGACGAGTGAGTTTATCTGGTCTTGGCCTAAGCAAGTCTTGGCCTGAACGGGGCGAAACGTGAAACAGGTTCAACAAAATTATCGTAGCGGCGAATTGAAGGTGGCGGAGGTGCCGGCGCCGGCGTTCGGCGGCGGCGAGTTGCTGATCGCCACCCGCGTCTCGCTCATCAGTTCCGGCACCGAGCGGCAGTTGATGCAGCTCGCCAAATCCTCGCTGGTCGGCAAGGCGGCGGCGCGGCCCGATCTGGTGCGCCGCGTGCTGGTGAACGTGAAGAAGGAGGGGTTGCGGCCGACCTTCGACAAGGTGTTCGCCAAGCTCGATACGCCGATCCCGCTCGGCTACAGCCTCGTCGGGGAAGTCATCGGCATCGGCCGCGAGGTTGCGGGCTTTTCGCTCGGCGAGCGCGTCGCCTGCGCCGGGGCGGGGCTGGCCAATCACGCCGAGATCAACGCCGTGCCGAAGAACCTTTGCGTGCGCGTGCCGCAGGGCGTCGACGACGAGGACGCGAGCTTCGTCACCCTCGGGGCCATCGCCTTGCAGGGCGTCAGGCAAGCGGCGCCGACGCTCGGCGAGACCATCGTGGTGATGGGCCTCGGTCTCATTGGCCTGTTGACCGTGCAGATCCTGAAGGCCAACGGCTGCCGCGTCGTCGGCTTCGATCCCAACCCGGCGCGCGCCGCGCTCGCCAAGCAACTGGGCGCCGACATCGCGGTCAGCGAGGCTTTGCAAGAGATCGCGCTGGCGCGCACGGGTGGGGCAGGGGCCGATGCGGTGATCGTCACCGCGTCGTCGAAATCGAGTGAGCCGATCAACCAGGCCGCCGAGATCAGCCGCGCCAAGGGCCGCATCGTCGTCGTCGGCCTCGTCGGCATGACCATCGACCGCGAGCCCTTCTACAAGCGCGAGCTGGAGCTGAAGCTGTCGATGTCCTACGGGCCCGGGCGCGGCGACCCTTCTTACGAATTCGCCGGCCATGATTATCCGCTGCCCTATGTGCGCTGGACCGAGCAGCGCAATATGGATGCCTTCCTCGGCCTCATCGAACAGGGCCGGGTGACGCCGAAGGCCTATGTCACGCATCGCTTCGCCATCGCGGAGGCCGAGAAGGCCTATGAATTGATGGAGAAGGGCGAGCCGCATCTGGCCATGCTGCTCACCTATCCGGAAACGACGACGACGCCCGAGCGCGTGGTGAGGCGCGCGGCGCCGCTGCGCGACAAGCTCGGCGTCGCCTTCATCGGCATGGGCAATTATGCGCGCGGCGTGCTGCTGCCGAAGGTGAAGGGCGCTGAGGGCGTCGCGCTCACTTGCGTCGTCACCAAGACCGGTCTCAGCGCCAACCATTCCGCCGACAAGTTCGGCTTCGCCGTGGCGGCGACTGACGTCGCCGCCGCGCTCGACGATGCGCAAACCCACGCCGTCTTCATCGCCACCCGCCACGATACCCACGCCAGCCTCGCCGCGCGCGCGCTCAGCGCCGGCAAACATGTATTCTGCGAGAAGCCGCTGGCGCTCGACCGCGACAGCCTCGACGCGGTGATGGCGGCGGCTGCGGCCTCGCCGGGTCTGCTGACGGTCGGCTTCAACCGCCGCTTCGCGCCCTTGCTGCAACAAGCCAAACAAGCGCTTCAGCCGCGCTCGGGGCCGTTGATGATGCTCTATCGCATCAACGCCGGCGCCATTCCCGGCGATAGCTGGATTCAGCGCGACGAGGGCGGTGGCCGCATTCTCGGCGAGGCCTGCCATTTCGTCGACAGCCTGACCTATCTCTGCGGCGCCTTGCCGGTGGAGGTGCAGGCGAGCGCGGCGCAGGGGCGCGGCGATGCGGTGTCGGCGATCATCCGCTTCGCTGACGGATCGGTGGGCACGATCCTCTATTCCTCGCTCGGCGATCCGAGCCTGCCGAAGGAATATCTGGAAGCCTTCGCCAACGGCCGCGCTGTGACGCTCGACGATTTCAACACGCTGACCATCCATTCCGGCGGCAAGGCGAAGGCGGTGAGGGCGACGCAGGACAAGGGCCAGCCGGCGCTGGTGGCGGCCTTCCTCGACGCCGCGCGCGGCAAGGCCAAGGCGCCGATCCCGCTCGACGAACTCGACGCCGTGTCGCGCGCCACCATCGCTATCGAGGAGGCGCTGCGCGCGGCGCAATTATGAAGCTGCCGATCACGCTGATCCTCATCAGCTACAACGAGGAAATACACCTCGAACGTTGTTTGTCCCGCGCGGCTCCGCATGTGGCGCGCATCGTGGTGATCGACAGTTTCTCGACCGACGCGACGGCGACAATCGCTGAGAAACACGGCGCCGAGGTCATCAAGCATCCGTTCAAGAACCACGCCGAGCAATTTCGCTGGGGGCTGGAGGCGGCCAGGCCGACGACGGATTGGGTGATGCGGATCGATTGCGACGAATATTTCGAGGCCAGCGCCTGGCCGGCGCTCGCCGCGCTGTTGCCGACGCTGCCGCCCGACGTCGCCGGCGTCAACGTGCGCCGCAAACTGATCTTCCGCGATAAGTGGATCAAGCATGGCCGCTATTATCCCGTCATCCTGCTGCGGCTGTGGCGCAATGGCGCGGCGGAGATGGAAAGCCGCTGGATGGACGAGCACATGGCGTTGACGCGTGGGCGCGCCGTGCTGCTCGAAGGCGGCGATCTCGTCGACCATAACCTCGCCGGCCTTACCGCCTGGACCGCCAAGCACAACCGCTACGCGACGCTGGCGATGGTTGACGCCATCAACCGCGAACAGCCGCTGTTCGAGGAGGATCGCCGCATCGAGGCGAGCCAAGGCGCGGCGCGCCGCAACCGCTTCCTGAAGAATTCCGTCTACGGCCGCGCGCCGCTCTATCTGCGGGCGTTGCTGCTGTTCCTCTATCGCTATGTGATCCGGCTCGGCTTCCTCGATGGCCGCATCGGCTTCGCCTTTCACACGCTGCACGGCTTCTGGGTGTTCCTGCTGATCGACGCCAAGATCGACGAGGCGCGCGACCTCATTCGCGCCGAGGGACTGGAGGCGTTCAAGCAACGCCTGCGCGCCGAGCG
>DATNDU010000204.1:0-2445 GCA_035606915.1 Roseiarcus sp.
CGCCGACCATTTCGAAATCCGCCGCGTCGCCCGCGTCGAGGTCGCCACCGACCACGACACGACGCTGGTGCTGCTGCACGACCCCGGCCACTCGCTCGACGAGCGCATTTTGCGTGAGCAGTTCGGCTACTGAACCGCGCCAAGAGTTTGCTCCGCGCCAAGCGTTCGCATCGCGCCAAGCGTTCGCCAGGAACCCTCGTCTCGCAGCGCGCGTTGTCCCGTTGGGGCATCCCGTGATCTCGCAGGACCGTCGTTGCGGGGCGACGACGGCGCCGCCCCTCCAAAACCTCAGGAGACCGACATGACCAAACTCGTCAAGGAGGACTCCCTCCATTACGTCGAGGAAGAAGACATCGTCCCGCCGCCGGTGGGTGAGGAGAACGGTCGGCCGAAAATCGTCACCGCGGACATGGCGCGGCAAGGCCCGCTAGGCAGGCCGGTGCTCTGGGTGCTGGTGGCGGCGCTGGCGCTGGCGTGCATCGGCCTGCTGGCCGTCTGGGTGTTCACCGCCGGCGCGCCGCCGCCGCATTAGGGCCATTTTTCAGCCCACGCACGGGCGCTTTGTCCGGGCGCAACGCCGGCGAGCCCGTTTTGCGCGAACAATCGGCTACAGGGGAGCCTCTGATGGTGGCCAGCGTCTCCCCTTTAAAGGAAAGAGCGCATGAACAAGCTTGTCAAAAACGACTCCCTCCACGTCGTGGCGGAAGACGCCGCGGCGGCGCCGCCGCCGATGTATGTCGAAAACGAACCGCCGCTCATCATCACCGAGGACGCCGCCCGCCAGGGGCCGCTTGGCATTCCGGTGCTGGTGATGCTGCTGGGCGGGATGGCGCTCATCTTCATTGGTATGTTTGTCGCCCTGATGCTCTCCGGCTCGCCGCCGCCGGCGCATTAAGGCGCTTGCAGCGCCCGCCACACTTTCTGCGGCGTCAGTGGCATTTGCAGCTTCATCGCCGCCGCCTGCTTGCCAGCCCGCGCCAGCGCGTCGATGACGGCGATGACGGCGGCGGGCGTGGCCCCAATCGTGCCAAGCTCGCCGACGCCCTTGGCGCCGAGCGGGTTGTTGAGGCAAGGCACGCACGGGCCTAGCTGGTGCGTGAAGCGCTGCACGAGATCGGCGCGCGGCATCGCGTAATCCATAAACGAGGCGGTCAGCGCCTGGCCGCTGTCGTCGTAGACGACGGCTTCCGTCAGCGCCTGGCCGAGCCCCTGCACCGCGCCGCCGTCGAGTTGGCCGCGCACAATCATCGGATTGACGACGCGGCCGATGTCATTGGCCGAAGCATAAGCGACGACCTCGACCACGCCGGTCTCGGAATCGATCTCGACCTCGCAGACATGGCAACCGTTCGGCCAGCTCGGGCCGCCGACCTTGGTGGTGGAATCGACGAAAATGCGGCGCTGCGGCTGGCGTTCCGCGAGTTCAAACAGGCCGATGGCGCGGTCGGTGCCGGCAACGCGGAACTCGCCCTCGACATATTCGATGTCGGCGGCGGCCGCCTCCAGCGCCTCGGCGGCGAGTTCGCGGCCCTTGGCCACCGTCTCCTTGGCCGCCGCGTCAATCGCCGAGCCGGCGGTGAACAGCGAGCGCGAGCCGGCGCTGCCGAAGCCCGTGCCGCGGTCGCTGTCGCCGGTGACCACCTTCACCTTGGCGATATCGAGGCCGAACGCATCGACGACGAGTTGCGCGTAGCTAGTGGCGATGCCCTGCCCCATCGGCATCGTGGTCGCGTAGACCTCGACATGGCCCTCGCCGGCGACCTCGCAGGTGACGCGCTCCTCGAAGGCGTTGCCGCCGGTCCATTCCAGGAACGAGGCGAAGCCGCGCCCGCGCAGCTTTCCGCGAGCCCGCGATTCCAACTCGCGCCGCGGGAAGCCGGTCCAATCAGCGACCTTCAGGCCGGCGTCGAGCACGGCGGCGAAGTCGCCGGAATCGTAAACCTGGCCCATCGCGTTGGTGTAGGGCATCTGCGACGCGGCGACGAGGTTGCGCCGCCGTAGCTCGGCGGGGTCGATGCCGGTCTGGCGCGCGGCGGCGTCGAACATGCGCTCGGTGATGTAGATCGCCTCCGGCCGGCCGGCGCCGCGATAGGCCGCGGTCGGCAGCGTGTGCGTCAACACGGCGTCGAACTGAAAATCGATGACGCCAATGTCGTAGATCGAAGTCGAGACCCAGGGGCCGATCAATAGCTGGATGATGACGCCGGGCGTGCTGGCATAGGCGCCGACGTCGGCGAGCGAGCGCAGGCGATAGGCGAGCACCTTGCCGTTAGCGTCGAGCGCCATTTCCGCATGGGTTGCGACATCGCGGCCGTGCGCGGCGGCGAGGAAATCCTCGCCGCGCTCGGCCGTCCAGCGCACGCTGCGCTGAAGCGCGCGGGCGGCATAGGCGACGACGATGTCCTCGGGATAGACGCCGGTCTTCATGCCGAAGCCGCCGCCGAC
>DATNDU010000207.1:0-5760 GCA_035606915.1 Roseiarcus sp.
CGCTGAAAGCCTCGAGGTGCTCTGCGCCGCCGATCTCAAAGGCCTCGCGCCGGGACGGCAACGCTATGCGCAATGGCTCAACGAGACCGGCGGCATCATCGACGATCTCATGCTGAGCCGGCCGGAGAGCGCGAACGGGCGGCTGCACATCGTCGTCAACGCCGGGCGCAAGGCGGTCGACTATGCATTTCTGGCCGCCCGGCTGCCCCCCGGCGCGAAGCTGACGCCGCGGCCGGAGCGCGCGCTGCTGGCGCTGCAAGGCCCGCTCGCCGCCAGCGTACTGGCGCGGATCGCGCCGGGCTTCGAAAAGCTGGCGTTCATGGCTGTCAAGGCGGCCGGCGGGCTGGAGATCTGCCGTTCCGGCTATACCGGCGAGGACGGTTATGAGATTTCGCTGCCCGCGGAAGATGCGGAAGGCTTCGCCCGGCGGCTGCTGCGGGAGCCAGAGGTGGCGTTGATCGGACTCGGCGCGCGCGACACGCTGCGGCTCGAAGCCGGCCTCTGTCTCTATGGCCACGAACTGAGCGAGGAGATCGACCCTGTCGAGGCCGGCCTTGCTTGGTCGATTCCCAAACGCCGCCGCGCCGAGGGCGGCTTCCCCGGCGCGTCGCGCATCCAGCAAGCGCTCGCCGAAGGGCCGCAGCGCCGCCTCGTCGGCCTGAAACTCGACGGCCGCGCGCCGGCGCGCGAAGGCGCCGAGATCGTCAGCCCGGAGGGCGCGAAGATCGGCATCGTCACCTCGGGCGGTTTCGGCCCCAGCGTTGGCGCGGCGATCGCGATGGGCTTCGTCGAGCCCGCCTTCGCCGCGCCCGGCGCGGCGCTCGCCCTCCTGGTGCGCGGCAAGCCGCTGCCCGCCAACATCGTCCCGCTGCCCTTTTACCCCCACGCCTATTTCCGCGGCTGAATGGAGGCCCGAATGCGCTTCACCAGGGATCACGAGTTCATCGACGCCGGCGAAGACCCCGCAACCGTCGGCATCAGCGAGCATGCGCAGAGCCAGCTCGGCGACATCGTGTTCGTCGATCTGCCCGAGGTCGGCGCCAAGCTCAAGAAAGGCGACGCGGCGGCAGTGGTCGAGAGCGTCAAGGCGGCGAGCGACGTGTTCGCGCCCGCCTCCGGCGAGGTCGTCGCCGTCAACGCCAAGCTCGCCGAGAGCCCAAGCCTCGTCAACGACGACGCGCAAGGGGCGGGCTGGCTGTTCAAGCTCAAACTTTCCGCCCCCGCCGAGCTCGACGGCTTAATGGACGCGGACGCCTATGCCGAATATCTGAAGACTCTCGGCTGATGCGCTACCTCCCGCTCTCCGCCGACGACCGCCGACTGATGCTGGCCAAAGCCGGCGTCGCCGACATCGACGCCTTGTTCGCCGATATCCCCGGGGATCGGCGGCTCGACAATCTGCTAGCGATGCCACGCGCGATGAGCGAGTTGGCCGTCGAGCGCGCGCTCGGCACGCTGGCGGCGAAAAACGTCGCGGCGGGCTCGGCGCCGTTCTTTCTCGGCGTCGGCGCCTATCGTCATCATGTGCCGGCGACGGTGGATCATCTGATCCAGCGCTCGGAGTTCTTCACCAGCTACACGCCCTATCAACCGGAAATCGCGCAGGGCACATTACAGGTGCTGTTCGAGTTCCAGACCCAGGTGGCGCTGCTGACCGGCATGGAGGTCGCCAACGCCTCGATGTACGACGGCTCGACGGCTTGCGGAGAGGCGATGCTGATGGCGCATCGCCTGACGCGACGACGCAAGGCGGTGCTCTCCGGCGGCCTGCATCCCCATTATGCCGAAGTCTGCGCGACGCTGGCGCGCTTCGCCGGCGACGAGATCGACCGCCTGTCGCTCGACCCCACGGCGGGCGAGGACATCGCCGCTGCGATCGACGACCAGACAAGCTGCGTTATTGTGCAGACGCCGGACGTGTTCGGCAATTTGCGCGACCTGACGCCGATCGCCGAGGCCGCGCACGCCAAGGGCGCGTTGCTGATTGCCGTGTTCACCGAGGTCGTGTCGCTCGGAGCCTGCCGTTCGCCCGGCGAAATGGGGGCCGACATTGTCGTCGGCGAGGGCCAATCGATCGGCAATCCGCTTAGCTTCGGCGGCCCCTATGTCGGCCTGTTCGCGACGCGGGCCAAATATGTGCGGCAGATGCCTGGGCGACTGGCTGGAGAGACGGTCGACGCCGATGGCAAACGCGGCTTCGTGCTCACCCTCTCGACGCGCGAGCAGCACATCCGCCGCGACAAGGCGACGAGCAACATCTGCACCAATTCCGGACTCTGCGCGCTGGCCTTCACCATCCATCTGTCGCTGCTCGGCGAAGCCGGCCTGACGCGGCTGGCGCGGGTCAACCACGCCAACGCCGTCGATCTCGCCGGACGGCTCGCCAGGCTGCCCGGCGTCGAGGTTGTCAACCACAGTTTCTTCAACGAGTTCACGATCCGCACGCGCGAACCGGCGGCGGTGTTGATCGAGACGCTGGCGGCGCGCGGCATCATCGCCGGCTGCCCAGTCTCGCGGCTCGCGCCGCGGGCCGGGCTCGACGATCTGCTGATCGTGGCGAGCACTGAGATCAACACCGACGAGGACCGCGCCGCCTTCGCCGATGCGCTGCGCGCGGCGCTTTAGAGATCCCTCGCCATGAACAACCAAGGCCGCCCCACCCGCCCCGTCGAGACCTCGACCGGCGAAACCCGCACTTTCACCGGCAACCGCGGCCTCGACATCGAGGAGCCGTTGCTGTTCGAGATCGGCCGGCTGGAGACCACGGGCGTCGACATCGACGAGCCGCCGGCTCATCCCGACCGTCTCGGCGATCACGCGCGGCGCGGCCGCATCGGCCTGCCGGGCCTCAGCGAGCCGGAAACGCTGCGCCATTACGTGCGACTGTCGCGCAAGAACTACGCCATCGATTCCGGGCTCTACCCGCTTGGCTCCTGCACGATGAAACACAATCCACGCCTCAACGAGAAGATGGCGCGGTTGCCAGGCTTTGCCGATGCGCACCCGCTGCAACCGGTCTCGACCGTGCAGGGCGCGCTGACGCTGATCAAACAGCTTGCCCACGCTTTGATGACGATGACCGGCATGCCGGCGGTGGCGATGTCGCCGAAGGCGGGCGCGCATGGCGAACTCTGCGGCATGATGGCGATCAAGGCGGCGATTTCGGCGGCCGGCGAAACTTCGCGCAAGGTCGTGCTCGTGCCGGAATCCGCGCACGGCACCAATCCCGCCACGGCGGCGCTGATCGGGATGAGCGTGCGCACCATCCCCGCCCGCGCCGACGGCACGGTAGCGGCCTCCACCGTGCGCGACGCGCTTGGGCGGGACGTCGCCGCGATCATGCTGACCAACCCCAACACCTGCGGCCTGTTCGAGCCCGAGATCGTCGACATAGCGGCGGCCGTGCATGAAGCGGGGGCCTATTTTTATTGCGACGGGGCCAACTTCAACGCCATCGTCGGCAAGACGCGGCCGGGCGATCTCGGCGTCGACGCCATGCACATCAACCTGCACAAGACCTTCTCGACGCCGCACGGCGGCGGCGGCCCGGGGGCAGGACCTGTCGTGCTGTCGCAGCGCCTCGCCGCCTTCGCGCCGGTCCCCTATGTCGTCGAGCGCGAGGGCCGGCTTGATCTCGTCGAACACGCTGAGGGTCAGGAACTCGGCCGCATGTGCGCCTTTCACGGCCAGATGGGCATGTTCGTGCGCGCGCTGAGCTTCGTTTTGAGTCACGGCGCGGACGGGCTCAAGCAGGCCAGCGAAGACGCCGTGCTCGCCGCCAATTACGTGCGGGTCTGCCTGATGGACTTGATGAGCGCGCCATTCGGCGAACGCCCCTGCATGCACGAGGCGTTGTTTGACGACGCTTGGTTGAAAGACACGGGCGTGACGACGCTGGATTTCGCCAAAGCGATGATCGACGAGGGCTATCATCCGATGACGATGTATTTCCCGCTCGTCGTGCACGGCGCGATGCTGATCGAGCCGACGGAGTCGGAATCGAAGGCGAGCCTCGACCTGTTCATCATGACGCTGCGCGATTTGGCGATGCGGGCGAAGCGCGGCGAAGTCGAGAGGTTTGTCGGGGCGCCGCGGCTGGCGCCGCGGCGGCGGCTGGATGAGACGCGGGCGGCGAGGACGCCGGTGTTGCGGTGGGCGGGGGCGGCCGGCTAGGGCCGATCCGATAAATAATAACGTGAGCATTGTACAGCCGGGGAGCGGACACTGGGGCGCGCCCTCAAATAGGGGATTCGCAAATCAGCAAAATCATGATTCATGGGGAGCCTTCTTTTCGAGGGCTTGGCGATGAGACGTTATGCGCTGCGAGACGACCAGTTTTCGCGGATCGAGACCTTGCTTCCGGGCCGTCCTGGTCAGGTCGGCCGCAATAGCGAATTGGGCAATCGGCTTTTCTTCGAGGCGGTGAGTTGGAAATTTTGCGCCGGCGCCCCGTGGCGCGACCTGCCTGAACGCTTCGGCGCCTGGAAGAATATTCGCACGCGGTTCTCGCGGTGGGCGAAAAACGGTGTTTGGGAGAGGCTTTTCAAGACTTTGGCGAACGATCCCGACAATGAGTACGCGATGATCGAAGCGACCATCGTAAGCCTCCGGGGAGAGTCGCGTTGTGGGACTGGGCTCTGACGTGATGCTGCGCAGGTAAGTCGGCTTTATGAGCGAGGCTAGCTGCACAGCATGGGCCAGGTCACATTGATGTCGGGTCGCGAGCGCCGCCGGCATTGGAGCGGCGAGGATCGGGCGCGGATATTGGCGGCGATCTCAGCGCCGGACGCGGTTGTCGCCGAGATCGCGCGGCGCGAGGATATTTGCACGAGCCCCGTCCACAAATGGCGGCGCGAAGCCCGCAAAAGCTCCAGCCAAGTTCAGTTTGCTCCGGTCGTTGTCGAGGCGGCGTCTTTGCCGGCTCCGGCGCCGGCGAACGTGGAGAAGTCCGGGGTCATTGTCGTGGAGGTGGACGACGCTCGCGTTCGCATTCACGCGGAGGCGTCGGCGGCGCTGGTCGCTGTGACTTTGAAAGCCCTGCGAGCGTGATCGCCATTCCGCAGGGCAGCCGCGTCTGGCTGGCGACGGGTCATACCGACATACGCAGGGGGTTCGACGGGCTGGCGCTGATCGTTCAGGAGACGCTGAAGCGCGATCCCCATTGCGGCCATCTGTTCGTGTTTCGCGGCCGTCGCGGCGATCTGATCAAGTGCCTGTGGTGGGATGGCCAGGGGCTTTGTCTGTTCGCCAAACTATTAGAGCGAGGACGATTTCTCTGGCCCTCGAACGCAGGCGAGACTGTGACGATATCGACGGCGCAACTTGGCTATCTGCTCTCGGGCATCGATTGGCGAATGCCGCGCCGGCGGCGTGTCCTTGTTGCGGCACGCACAAGCTGTCGAAGCTCGGCGAAAGCTTGCCCCCGGGCTTGACCCGGGGGACGTAGCCGAGACGCTGGAGATCATCCCTCGGCAATGGAAAGTGATCCAGACGGTGCGCGAGCGCTTCTCGCGCCGAGCCTGCGAGATGATCGCGCAGCCGCCAGCGCCGTTCCATTCGATTCCGCGAGGGCTGGCCGGGCCGAGCTTGTTGGCGATGGTCCTGTTCGAGAAGTTTGGGCAGCATCAGCCGCTGAACCGGCAAAGCGAGCGCTACGCGCGCGAAGGAATCGTCCTCAGCCTCTCGACGCTGGCCGATCATGTCGGCGCGTGTGCGGCGGCGCTGGCCCCGCTGCACGCGCTGATCGAAGCTCACGTTCTG
>DATNDU010000209.1:0-13000 GCA_035606915.1 Roseiarcus sp.
AGATCCGGCGTCACGGCGACCACCAACGCAGCCTTGCCGTCGGCGGCGGTGGCGGCGATGGCGATGACGCCGCTGCCGACCTTCGGCTTCGCCTCGTCCGCCAGCGCCTTCAAATCCTTAATGTCGACGCCCTCGACGGCGCGGGCGTAGAACCTGACGCCGGCCACTTCACGCACCTCGTCGCCACCAGCGCCGCCGCCGATCGCCAGCCTGCGCTTGGCCTCGGCAAGTTCGCGTTCGAGTCGGCGGCGCTCCTCGATCAGCGTGTCGAGCCGTTCCGCCGCCTCGCCGGGGGCGCTGCGCAGGCGCTGCGCTATCTCGGCAAAGCCGCGCGCCTGCGCGTTGAGCCGGTGGCGCGCGACGTCGCGGGTCTGCGCCTCGATGCGCCTGACGCCCGCCCCGACGGCGCTTTCGCCAACCACCGAGACGACGCCGATCTCCCCGGTGCGTCGCACATGGGTGCCGCCACAGAGTTCGACCGAATAGGGACGCAGGCCATTGTCACCGCCCTCGATCGTCCCCATCGAGACGACGCGCACCTCGTCGCCGTATTTCTCGCCAAACAGCGCCCGCGCCCCGGAGGTGCGCGCCTCGTCGAGGCCCATCAACCGCGTCGTCACCGGCTCGTCCCGCAGCACGATGGCGTTGGCGATGTCCTCGACGCGCGACAGTTCCTCGGCCGAGACCGGCTTCGGATGCGCGAAATCGAAGCGCAGACGCTCGGGCGCGACCAGCGAACCTTTCTGCGCGACATGATCGCCGAGCACCATGCGCAACGCCTCATGCAAGAGGTGGGTCGCCGAATGGTTGGCGCGGATCGCGGCGCGATTGGCGTGATCGACCTTCAATTCCACCGCGCCGCCGACTTCGAGCCGCCCCTCCTCGACTTCGACGACATGGGCGAACACATCGCCGAGCTTCTTCTTCACGTCGCTGACCGCGATGCGCACGCCCGCGCCGGTCATGACGCCAATATCGCCGACCTGGCCGCCGGATTCGGCGTAAAACGGCGTCTGGTTGAGGATCGCCAGACCCGTCTCGCCGGCGCTCAGCACGCCCACTTCGGCGCCCTCGCGCACCAGCGCGGTGACGACGCCCTCGGCGCTTTCGGTCTCGTAACCCAGGAACTCTGTCGCCCCAACGCGCTCGCGCAGCGCAAACCACAAAGTCTCGGTGGCGGCTTCCCCCGAACCCGCCCAGGCGCGGCGCGCCTCGGCGCGCTGACGCTGCATCGCCGTCTCGAATCCCGCCACATCGACGCCGAGCCCCCGCGCGCGCAACGCGTCCTGCGTCAGGTCGAGCGGGAATCCATAGGTGTCGTAAAGCTTGAACGCGGTCTCGCCGGCAAGTTTGGCGCCAGGCGCGAGGCCGAGCGTCTCGTCCTCAAGGATCGAAAGACCGCGCGCCAGCGTGGCGCGAAAGCGCGTTTCCTCCAGTTTCAGCGTCTCCTCGATCAGCGTCTCGGCGCGTTGCAACTCGGGATAGGCCTGCCCCATCTCGCGCACCAGCGCCGGCGCCAGTCGCCACATCAGCGGGTCGCGCGCGCCGAGGATCTGGGCGTGGCGCATCGCCCGGCGCATGATGCGGCGCAACACATAGCCGCGCCCCTCATTAGAGGGCAGCACGCCGTCCGCCACCAGGAACGAGGCGGCGCGCAGATGATCGGCGATGACGCGATGCGAGACCTTGTGCGGCCCGTCGGCATCGGTCCCGGTCGCCTCGGCGCTGGCGCGGATCAGCGCCCGCATCAGGTCGATGTCGTAATTGTCGTGCTTGCCCTGAAGCACGGCGGCGAGCCGCTCAAGCCCCATGCCGGTGTCGATCGAGGGCCGCGGCAGCCTGACCCGCTCGCCGCCTGGCAGCGTCTCGTACTGCATGAACACGAGATTCCAGATCTCGATGAAGCGATCGCCGTCCTCGCCCGCCGATCCCGGCGGGCCGCCGGCCACCTCGGGTCCATGATCGTAGAAAATCTCGGAGCACGGGCCACACGGCCCGGTATCGCCCATCGCCCAGAAATTGTCCGAAGTCGCGATGCGCACGATGCGCTGTTCAGGTAAGCCGGCGACCTTCTTCCACAGATCGAACGCCTCGTCGTCGTCGTGGTAGACGGTGACGATGAGGCGGTCTCTAGGCAATCCGAAATCGCGGGTGAGAAGCGCCCACGCCAGTTCGATCGCCAGCGGCTTGAAATAATCGCCGAACGAGAAATTGCCGAGCATCTCGAAGAAGGTGTGGTGGCGGGCGGTGTAGCCGACGTTGTCGAGGTCGTTGTGTTTGCCGCCGGCGCGCACGCATTTCTGCGAGGTGACGGCGCGATGGTAGGGCCGCCGCTCGACGCCGGTGAAGACGTTCTTGAACTGCACCATGCCGGCGTTGGTGAACATCAGCGTCGGGTCGTTGCGCGGCACCAGCGACGATGACGGCACGACCTCGTGGCCGTGGGTGCGAAAAAATTCGAGGAAATGCGATCTTATCTCGTTGACGCCGCTCATTCCGTCCACGCCCTTGAACTCAAGCCCCGAACCGAGCGTCCTGCCCGGCCGCGCAACCCGCGCCGTCCCCGCTAAGGACCGCGCCACCCGCCGGCGGCTTGTAGAACAGCTTGCGGCAAACGCCAATCGCCCACGGATTGCGAAATCGCTGATCGGCGCCGGCGATAATCAGCGCGGCCGCGTGCGGGGGGCGTACCCCGCAGGCGACCGCGCGCGTGAAGCGAAATTCCCGGCGGCGGGAAGCGGCGCAAGGGGTTGGCGCCGCGCCCGAGGGATTTACGCTTCGACGTCGGCGTCGGAAGGATCGACGCTGTCGAGGATGCGGTCGGCGATCAGGCCGCTGTTCTGGCGGATGTCGGCCTCGATGCGCGCCGCCAACTCCGGGTTCTGGCGCAAGAAGCTCTTGGCGTTCTCGCGGCCCTGGCCGAGGCGGGTCGAGTCGTAGGAAAACCAGGAGCCGGATTTTTCCACCACGCCGGCTTTGACGCCGAGGTCGATCAACTCGCCGAACTTCGACACGCCCTCGCCGTACATGATGTCGAACTCGACCTGCTTGAACGGCGGCGCCACCTTGTTCTTGACCACCTTGACGCGCGTCTGGTTGCCGACCACCTCGTCACGCTCCTTGATCGAGCCGATGCGGCGGATGTCGAGTCGGACAGAGGCGTAGAATTTCAGCGCGTTGCCGCCAGTGGTAGTCTCCGGGCTGCCGTACATGACGCCGATCTTCATACGGATCTGGTTGATGAAGATCACCATCGTGTTGGAGCGCGAGATCGACGCGGTGAGCTTGCGCAGCGCCTGGCTCATCAGCCGCGCCTGCAAGCCTGGCTGGCTGTCGCCCATCTCGCCCTCGATCTCGGCGCGCGGCGTCAGCGCCGCCACCGAATCAATCACCAAAACGTCGATCGCCCCCGAACGCACCAGCGTATCGGTGATCTCCAGCGCCTGCTCGCCGGTGTCGGGCTGGGAGATCAGCAGGTCTTCGAGATTGACGCCGAGCTTCTTGGCGTAAATGGGATCGAGCGCATGTTCGGCGTCGACGAAGGCGCAGACGCCGCCCTTCTTCTGCGCTTCCGCGATGACGTGCAGCGTCATCGTGGTCTTGCCCGAAGATTCCGGCCCGAAGATTTCGACGACGCGCCCTCGCGGCAGGCCGCCGACGCCGAGCGCGATGTCGAGCCCCAGCGAACCCGTCGGCACCGTCTCGATCTCGACCGCCTTCTGATTCTTGCCCAGGCGCATGATCGAGCCTTTGCCGAAGGCGCGCTCAATCTGGGAGAGCGCGGCGTCGAGCGCCTTGGTTTTGTCCACGAAGTTTCCTTCCACGACCCGAAGATTGGCGTTGGCCATGACCCGCTCCTTTTCTCATGGTCGGCGCCAGCTCGGCAATGCTTTGCCGCGTCGTCCTCCATGAATGTCAAGGTACATGGTTTGTTCTCGCCTTCAAGTTCTTTCTTTGTTCGTACCCCAGCTAACCCTAAAATTTCCTGCAAAGCGAATTCATAACGTTGAGAATGCGCTATTCCATCGCGAAATTCCGAAATTTTGTACTGTTCGGGCCTGGGTCGTCGGGCGCGTTGGCGGGCAGCAGCGATGGCGGCGCGGCGATGCGGCGGGCGCGCGGCGGCGCGGCCGGTTCGGCGACCGGCTTGTCGTTGGACTTCGCCGGCGCGGAAACCGCTGGCGGTGCGGGCGGCGGCGGGGCGGGCGGCAGGGTGATCTCCGGCGGCGGGTCGCTGAGGCGCTCGTCGGGCGTGCGCCAGACGAAGGCGTCGAGCGCGCCGTTCGGCGCGGCGGGGGCCCAGCGGTCGGCGATGACGCCCTGCGCCACCCAGGCGGGGTCGCGCCGCGCGCGGGCGGCGCGCGCCAGCCACTCGCGCACGGCGCCGTCGTCGCCGGCCGCCTCTTCGATCTCGGCCATCAGCAGGCAGGCGCGGCCGGTCGGCCTGACGCCCTCGCCGCGCAGCAGCGGCGCCAGCGTCTTGCGCGCCGCCGCGAGGTCCTGCGCCTCCAGTTCGGCGCGCGCTATGGTCAACGTACTCTCGGCATCGAACGGCGACACGCGCGCCAGCGCCTTGGCGCGCATCAGCCGGTCGACGCCGGAATCGCCGGGGCGCAGGCGAACGTAAGCCTCGGCCAGTTCGGGATGCGGCCCGGCGCGATAGGCGATCTCCAGAATGCGCGCCGCGCGCCGCAGGTCGCCGGCCGCCGCCGTCAGCCGGCCGCAGAGCACGGCGGCCGGAACCAAGCTCGGGGCGAGATCGAGCGCCTCGCGGGCGAGAGCAAGCGCGGCCTTGGGGTCGCGCTCGGCGCGGTCGCCGGCGAGCGCGGTTTTCAGCACCGCGCGCCAGCGGTTGGCGGTCGGGCGGTCGATGAGGCCGCGCTTGGCGTTGGCCTCGACGGTCGCCAGCGCGCTCGCCCAATCGCCGTGCGCCGAGAAATCGTCGAGCACCGCCTGCGCCGCCCAGGGCGGCGCGCCGCGCCCATAGGCGCGCTTGGCGTATTCGAGCGCCGCCTCCGGGTGACCGGCGCGGCGCGCCTCCACATGCAGACCGCGCAGGCCGAGCATAAGGGTGTCGTCGCTCGCCAGCATGGCGTTGAAGGCGGAAACGGCGCCGACGCGGTCGCCCGAGAGTTGGGCGGCCTGGGCGCGCAGCAGCATGGTCAGCGATTCGTCGCCGAAGAAACGCTCGGCTTCGCGCGCGCAGCGGTTGGCCTCGCGCACGTCGCCGGCGCCGACGGCGATCATGCCGCGCGACAAAGCCGCAAAGCCCTTCTCGCGCCGCCGCGCCCGCACCGCCAGCGAGGCCAGCGCCGGGGCGCGCAGCACCCACCGCAGCAGCACGAAGGCCAGCGACAAGCCGACCGCCGCCGCCAGCAGCAGGCCGAGCGCCCCAATCAACGGCACGCTGTATTCGACGCCCCGCCAAGTCAGCGACGCCGCGCCGGGAATAGTGTCCAGCCACGACAGCCCCCAGGCCGCAAGGCCGAGGACCGCGAGGAAGGCCAGCAGACGCAGCATGGCTACCTCCTGGCGCCGAGATCGGCGACCGCGCGGCCGAAGATCGCCTCGACGGCCCGGCCCGCGGCCAGCCGCGCCTCGGCGCTATCGCGCCAGCTTCGCGCCGCCGCCTGCGTCGCCGGCGACAGCGCGGCGAAAGCGGCAAGCGCGCCGGCGAGATCGCCGGCGCCAAGCGCCGCCTCGACCCGCGACAAGTCGGCCTCGCCTTGACCTGCCTCGCCCTGGCGGCTTTCGCCGACCTTACGCACGCTCACCAGTCCCTGCACCTCGCCGAGCAATCTCTGCGCCAAGCCGCCCCGCGCGCCGGCGGCGACGTGCGGTTGCGGCCTTGCCTGATCGAGCCCGCGCGCCAGGGCGGCCAGCGTCGGCGCGCCGGTCTCGGCGTAGGGGCGCAGCGGGGCCAGCGCATCGGCTGCGACGCCGAGACGGTCGAGCGCGGCAAGCAAGGCCCCAAGCGGCGCGCCGGCGTCGAGGCGGTTTTGCAGCGCCATCGCCGTGGCAAGGCGAGCGGCGGGATTGGGATCGGCGGTCACCGTCGGCGCCGAGGGACTTACCCGCGTCACCGCCTTGGGCGCGACGAGCTTGTCGAGGCGGGCGTGCAGCGCCGCGATCTCGGCCTCGTCGGCGGCGAGACGGTCGAGGCGTGGATCGGAGGGCGCGCCGGCGGCGGCCAGCGCTTTGTCGGCGGCCTGCTTGGCGGCGCCCGCCTCGGCGGCGACGGCGTTCAGCGCATCGGCGCGCAGGGCCGCGCCTTCGAGCGTCGCCAGCCGCGTCGCCAGGGCTTCGGAAGCGGTCTTCAGGCGCGTCGACTCCTCAGTGGCACCGTGTTTCAGCGCCTCGACCGCGCTTTGCAAGTCCTTAATGGCGCTTGGCAAATCGCGGCTTCCGGCGGCGGCCTGGTCGCTGGCCGCCTGCAATGCGGCGACATGGTCAGCGAGCTTGGCCTCGGCAACCGAAGCCGCTTTCAGGTGCGCAGCAAAGGCATCGCGCGCCACGGCGGCGGCCTTCCGCGCCTCGGCGGCGGCCTTGGCCGTCGTCTCCAACGCCGCCAAGCGGGCGTTGGCCTCATTCGCCCCAGCCTCCAGCGCGGCGGCGCGGCGGTCGAGCGGGGCGAGATCCGACCGGGCGGCGAACAGCCCGACGCCGGCAAGCGCCAGCGCCGCGACGAGCGCGCCGACGGCGAGCGTCCCTCGCCTCCCCCACGGGGCGGCGGCCGGCGCTCCGAGCGGACCGGCCTCGCTCGCTCTGCCTTGGATGACCAGAGACTCCCGCTTGCGCTTCGGCGGCGACGGCCGCGGCGGCGGTCCGTGCGAGGTTTCGTCGTCGCCTGTCTCGGCCATGATCGGTCCAAAGCTTTAACGAGGTTACTATAGCGTCGACGACCGTGACAAAAGCCCGCGAATACGGCGCCTCAGAGGCCGACGTGATCGGCGAGCGCCGATTCCAGCGCATCGAGCAACGCCGCCTGCTGCGGCGCCGCCGGCCACAGCGCGCGGCGGACGCCGAAGCGCGCCAGCGGCGCCGATGCCGCCCGCGACAAGCAGACATGCGGCATGCGCCGAAACGCCGCGGCGACGCCCGCCGTTTGCGCCAGCGCCACGGCGAGCGCGGCGCTGCGCTCCGAATAATGCAAAGCCGCGCTCGCCGCCGCGACGGCGCGCGCTTCCGTCTCATCCCAAGCTGGCCGCGCGCGCGCGGCGTAGACGATCAGCGTCGCCGCGCTTGCGCCGAGCGCCGCCTCCAGATCGGGCTTGCGGTCGGCGCCGGCGAGATAGAGCGCGCGGCCCGGCGGCAAGCGCGGCGTCAGCGCGGCGATGTCGGCGGCGACGGCCTGCGGCGCGAGCCCGGCGCGGCGCGCCGCGGCGGCGGTGGTCTCGCCGACGACGTAAATTGCGCGCGCCGCCGCCAGCGCCTCGGGGGACGCGAGCGCGACCGCCTTGGCGCTGGTGGCGACGATGAAATCAAACGACCCCACAGGCGGCGGCGCGCCGGTCGGCACGATCTCGACCACCGGCGCGAGCGCTACGGCCAAGCCGCGCTGCGTCAGCGCTTCGGCCGAGCGCAGCGCATCGTCTCGCGCGCGGAAAATGGCGACGGTCAGCGGCGACAACATGGTCTAGCGGGTAAACCCTGTCGCGCCGCGCGCCAAGCGTATAGAGAGAGCGCGCAACAGGAGATTTGCGAGCGGCCATGCGGGTTTTGGGATTGGAGACCACCTGCGACGAGACGGCGGCGGCGGTGGTGCGGCTCAAGCCCGACGGCTCCGGCGAAATTCTCGCCGACGAGGTGATGAGCCAGATTGCCGCCCACGCCGCTTACGGCGGCGTCGTGCCGGAGATCGCGGCGCGCGCCCATGTCGAGGTGCTCGACCTGCTGATCGCCCGCGCGCTGGAGAAATCCGGCGTCAAAGCGAGCGAACTCGACGGCGTCGCGGCGGCGGCGGGGCCGGGGTTGATCGGCGGCGTGTTGGTCGGGCTGTCGGCGGCCAAGGGCGTCGCGGTGGCGGCCGGCAAGCCGTTCCTGGCCGTCAACCATCTGGAGGGCCACGCGCTGATCCCGCGCCTCGACGGCCGGCTCGCCTTTCCCTATCTGCTGCTGCTCGCCTCGGGCGGCCACACGCAGATCCTGGCGGTGGAGGGCGTCGGCGAATATGTGCGGCTCGGCGCGACGATGGACGACGCCATCGGCGAGGCCTTCGACAAGACCGCCAAGCTGCTTGGCCTGGGCTACCCCGGCGGCCCGGCGGTGGAGGCGGCGGCGCGCGACGGCGACATGGAGCGCTTCGCCCTGCCGCGTCCGCTGCTGGGCCGGCCGAACGCCGATTTCTCGCTCTCCGGGCTGAAGACGGCGGTGCGCCACGCCGCGATGTCCGCCGCGCCGCTGACGGCGCGCGACGTCAATGACCTCTGCGCCTCGTTCCAGGCGGCGGTGGTGGATGTGATCGAGGATCGGTTGCGGGTGGCGCTCGGGCTTTATCGCCAGCGCGGCGGGTCGGCGAAGGCTCTGGTGCTGGCGGGCGGCGTGGCGGCGAACGCCGCCATCCGCGCCGCGGTGTCGCGCTTCGCCCACAGCAGCGGCGTGCCGATGATCGCCCCACCGGTGAGACTATGCACCGACAACGGCGCGATGATCGCCTGGGCGGGGATCGAGAAGCTGCGGCTCGGCCGCACCGACGATCTCGCCGCGCCGGCGCGAGCGCGCTGGCCGCTCGACCCGAAAGCCGAGCGGGCGCGCAACAACAAGGCTTAGTACGATTTCGCGGTCGGGGTGGGGGTCGGGGCGGGCGCCGGGGCGGCCGCATGATGCCTTGCGGCGGCACGGGCGGCGGCGGCGCGCTCCTTCTGCACCTTATGCATGTGATGGCCGGCAATGCAGCCGCCGATGGCGCCGAGCACCGCGTGGTGATGCGCATAGTGGCCGGCGACCGCTCCGGCGGCGCCGCCGGAAATGCACCCGATCGCCTGCGCCGGCGTCGGCGCGAGGGCGGGAACCGCCGCAAGGGCCAGCGCCACGACGCCGGCCGAGAAAACTTGGCTTACGTTCATCTGCAACCCCCGAACCGGCGCCAGGCGCCTTGGGAACCCATGCGCGCCGAAACGGCGCGCGCCGCATTTAGGAAGCGCCGTCGGCCGGCGCAAGGCCGCGCGCGCGCTCTGACAACTCGGTGCGCATTTCGGCGACGCTCGCCGGCTCCGCCCCAGCGGCCCGCACCCGCGCCACGGCATCCTCGACCAGCGCGACGTTGCCGCCCTCTGAGCCGAACGGCGCGTCCTCCAGCCCGACGCGCACATGGCCGCCGCGCGCCACCGCCGGCGCGATCAGCCCCGTGACGTCGACGCCGAGCCCGGCGATCATGAACGGCGCGCCGGGCGCTTCGCGGTTGAGCAATTCGATATGCGCGTCGAGCCCGAACGGCTCCGGCGGGAAGCCGAAGGCGAAGGTCTGCGAGAACATGAAGCGGTAGATCGGCGACTGCGCGCCGATCTCGCGCGCCAGGGCCGCGCCGGCGCGGGTGAAGCCCGGTTCGTAGATCGCATAGGCCGGATGGAAGCCGTAGCGCAGCGCCAGCGCGAGGCCGTGGCGAATGTCGGCCTCGCTGTTGAGATAGGTCGGCGCCGGGGCGGGCGTCGGCTTCAGTTCGGTGAAATTGACGCTGCCGGGATCGACGACGGCGAACTCCAGCAGCCCGCGCTCGGCGAGCGCTTCGATGTGGGCGAAGCGCGCCTGCGGCGTCAGCCCGCCGCCCATCGGGATCGAGGGATAGACCGGGGCGTCCACCTGGCTTCGTATGCCCTCGATGATGCGAGCGTAGACCTGCCAGTCGAAGGTCTGCGGGCCGCCGCCGTCATAGGCGTGGGCATGGACGATGCAGGCCCCCGCATTTACGCAGGCGACGCCCTCGGCGACGATCGCCTCCACGGTATCGGGGATGGCAGGCTGGCGGGCGCGGCTCCAGGGGCCGTTGAGCGCCGCTTCGATCCAAATCTTGCGCAAGCTTCACCTCGCCGCCGCGCGCCTGACGATCGCCGCCGCATCGACGCCGGACGGCAGCACGCCATAATGGTGCGCGCCGTGCAACTCCAGCCGCGTGCGCGTGAAAGCGTCGGCGACGGCGCCGGGGGCGGTGCGGATCATCGCCGCCGCCTGCAAGCCGAGCGCCAGCCGGTCGCAGAACTCGCGCGCGCGGGCCTCGAAATCATTGGCGCGCTTGAGATCGCTCTTTAGCGCCTCGACGTGGCCGTCGAGGGTGGCGCTCTGGCCGCCGACCGAACCGACTTCGGCGAAATAGGCCTCCAGCGCTTCCGGCGATTTTTGCAGGGCGCGCAGCACGTCGAGGCATTGCACGTTGCCGCTGCCCTCCCAGATGGCGTTGACCGGCGCTTCGCGATAGAGGCGCGGCATCGGCGAATCCTCCATCACGCCGGAGCCGCCGATACACTCCATCGCCTCATAGGCATGCTGGGGAACGCGCTTGCAGATCCAATATTTGCCGAGCGCCGCGCCAAGCCTCATCAGCGCGCTCTCGCCGTCGTCGAGGGCGCGAGCGAGGCGCAGCGTCAGCGCCAGCGCCGCCTCGGCTTCCAGCGCCAGGTCGGCGAGCACGCCGCGCATGATCGGCTGATCGATGAGCTTGGCTCCGAAGGCGCGGCGCTGGCTGCAATGGTCGATTGCTTCCGTCGCCGCCCGCCGCATGCCGGCCGAGGAACCGATCATGCAATCGAAGCGCGTCATCGCCACCATTTCGATGATGGTGGCGACGCCCCTGCCCTCCGGCCCGACGCGGCGGCCGATGACGCCGCGCCATTCCGTCTCCGAGGAGGCGTTGGAGACATTGCCCATCTTGCGCTTCAGGCGCACGAACTCGATGGCGTTTTTGGTCCCGTCCGGCAGCCAGCGCGGACTGAGGAAACAGGTGAGCCCGGCCTCGGTCTGCGCCAGCGCCAGGAAGGCGTCGCACATCGGCGCCGAGACGAAGAACTTGTGGCCGGTGATCTCATAGAGCCCGTCGCCGATCGGGCGGGCGTGCGTAGTGTTGGCGCGCACGTCCGAGCCGCCCTGTTTCTCGGTCATCGCCATGCCGATCGTCGCGCCGGCCTTGGTGGCGGCCGGCGCGTTTGCGGGATCGTAGGTGCGCGAATGCATGCGCGGCAGCCATTCCGCCGCCAGCGCCGGCTCCAACCTAAGCGACGGCGTGGCGGCGAAGGTCATGGTGATCGGGCAGCCGTGGCCGGCCTCGACTTGGCTCTGCATGTAGTATTTGGCGGCGCGCGCCACATGCGCGCCGGGGCGCGGCGTCTCCCAGGGCGAGGCGGCGATGCCCTCGGCGATCGCCACCCGCATGAGTTCGTGATAGGCGGGATGAAAGCGCACGAGATCGACGCGCCGGCCATAGCGGTCGTGGGTGTCGAACTCAGGCGGATAATGGTTCGCCAGCGCGCCGAGTTCCAGGTAATCCGCTCTGCCGGTCTTTTCGCCGAAGCGGGCGAGGTCGTCGAGCGCCCAAGGCGCGGCCTCGCGCAGGCGCTCGCGCAAGGCCGCGTCGGCCTCGAACAGGTTGTAATCGGCCAGCGCATAAGGCTGGTTGAGCACCTCGTGGGTGGAGAGGCGATTTTCGGCGAAAGCGGTCATGGCGGCCTCCGGGGCGGCGTTCATCATACCGCGTCGCGCGCCTTCCGTCAGGCGTGGACACGCGCCCTGCCCTGAATTACACAATACCATTGGGGGACAAGTCATGAGCAACGTCGCAATCGGGATCGGGGTCTGCGTCCTGACCTTCGTGTTCGCTATCGGCGGCATGATTCTGCAAAGACGGCTACCGGAATCGCATATGACTTCCGGAGCAAGCGCCATGATCGGCGCCGTCATGGGCCTAATCGCGCTGTTGCTCGCCTTGGTGCTCGGCACGCTGGTCGGCTCGTCTTACGGCTTATATGCGACGCAGAAAGGCAACGTCGAACTCCTGTCAGCGCGCTCTATCCAGCTCGACATGGCGCTGAAGCCGTTCGGCGCCGAGGGCCAGCCCATTCGCGCCGCACTGAAAGGCGCGGTCGAACAGGCGTACAAGGCAATCTGGATCGACGAGCAAGACCCGCGAACGGCGGATATGGGCCAAATGGTCGCCGGCTACAGCCTGCTCAACGCCGCCGTCGCGCAATTGAAGGCGACGACGCCGGAGCAAATCGCGGCCATGCCGACCGTGAACGCCAGCATCGGCATTATCGAGCAGACGCGCTTGTTGATGGCGTTGCAACTGGCGAGTCCGATCTCCTGGCCGCTGCTGTTCGTCGTCGTCTCCTGGGCGATGCTGCTGTTCGCGGGTTATGGCGTGATGGCGCGGCTCAACGCCACGGCCGTCTTCGCCGCCTTTGTCGGCGCCTTCGCGGTCGGCAGCGGGGTGTTCTTGGTCCTGGAGCTAAATCAACCGTTCAGCGGGCTGTTCCGCATTCCCTCTGCGGCAGTCGTGGAGACGCTCGCGGTTCTCGGCAAATAGGGCGGCTTCACCGCCCCATCGCGTAAAACTCGTCGTTGGGGCGGATGCCGAGGGCGTTGGCGAGCCGGTTCGACAGCGCGAACAGCGCCGCGATCGCCGCGATGTCCCAGATGTCGTCGGGCGCGAAGCCGTGCGCGGCGAGCGCGGCGTAATCTTCCTCGACGACTTCGACGCTGCGCTTCGTCACTTTCAGCGCGAAATCGAGCATGGCGCGCTGGCGCGGCGTGATCTCGGCCTCGCGGTAGTTGAGCGCCACCTGCTCGCCGAGGCGCGGGTTCTTGGCGCGGATGCGCAGGATCGCGCCATGCGAGACGACGCAATAGAGGCAGTCATTAGCGCCGGACGTGGCGACGACGATCATCTCGCGCTCGGCCTTGGTCAGGCCGGTCTTCTTCTCCATCAGCGCGTCGTGATAGGCGAAGAACGCGCGGAACTCGTCGGGCCGGTAGGCCAGCGTCAGGAAGACGTTCGGCACGAATCCGCTCTTTT
>DATNDU010000004.1:0-49151 GCA_035606915.1 Roseiarcus sp.
GACGCGCACGCCCTCGCCGCGCTCGATAATCATCGGCCCGATCTGCTCGTGGCGCCGCGCGTTGGTGGCGGGGTGGAAATAATGCGCGATATCGCGAGCGGCGAGTGAATTCGGCCGATCAATCATCGGGGGCCTCCTGGGTTGGTGCGACTTGGGTTCTGGAACGCGAGCTTCCTGTTGGGCGTCCGCGAACCGTGACTGCGGCATATCACGCGCACTATCGCCAAACTTCTCACCCGGCGGAGGCGCGTGTTGTGCGGGCTCTTATCGGCGGTCCTCTCACCAGGCGGACCAACCCGCATCCACAGGCAGACTGACGCCATGCACGGCGTCTGAATCGTCGCTGGCCAGAAACACCGCGGCGCCGGTTAGCTCCTGCGGCTGAAGGAAATCGCGCCCCGTCGGAGTCAGCGCCCGCATTTGCGCGATATAAGCCCCCATCTCCGGGCCGCGCAAATGCGCGTTGAGCGGCGTGGCGATATTTCCGGGCGCTAGCGAGTTGACGTTGATGTTGTGCTTGCCGATCTCGACCGCCAGCGCACGGGTAAGGTTCTCGAGGCCGCCTTTCGAGGCGCAATAGGCCGGGCAGTTCGGTCCCGCCCCGATGCCCCAAATCGAGGTCACGTTGATCACTTTGCCGCGGCCCCTGCGTTTGAACTCTGGAAGGCAGGCCTGCGTGAGGAAGAACGCCCCCTTCAGATTGAGATCGAGTTGAGCGTCCCATTTCTCCTCGGTGGTCTCTTCGATCGAGGCGGTGTGCATCATCCCGGCGTTATTGACGAGAATATCGACCCCGCCCAGTCGCTCCAACACGCCCGCAACCAGCCGACGGATATCGTCAACCCTGGAGCAATCGGCGACGAAAGGTTCGGCTCGCCCACCTTTATCGCGAATTGCGATGGCGACCCCTTGCGCGCGTTCATGGCTGTGTGCAGAGACGATGGCGACGGCCGCCCCCTCCGCCGCGTAGCGCTGCGCTATCGCCTCACCGATCCCCTGCGTCGAACCGGTGACCAGCGCCACCTTGCCTGAAAGCCTCATGATTGTCGCCTCCTTCGTCGAACGCGGACCACGCCTACACCGCGCCGGCCAGCCGATTCGGGTTCTTGATCTCAATTTCGACGAACGCCGCAGAGTCTTGACCGCCGTTCATCACGTCGTGTGTGACGCCGGCGGGGCGCATGTAGCTGTGACCCGCGGGGAAGCTGAGCTCCGCGACCTTCTCGCCATCGTGGACGCGCATGCGCCACTCGGTCAACAGCACGACAAAATAGGGCCAGCCGTGTTGATGCCAACCTGTAACAGCGCCCGGGGAGAAGTCCCAACGCGTCATGCGAACGACATCGTCGTCTTGCAAGATCGTGGGGACCGCCGGAATATCGCACTTGAACGCCATATCGTAGATACTCCTTATCACCCGCGCCTCAGAGCTCTCGCACTCAGGTGCGAGTCTGCCGCAACCGATCGAGGAAAATGGCGACTATAATGACGCAGCCAAGCAGGATCTGCTGAACGTAGCCGCCCACCTCCAACAGATCCATCGAATTCGACATCATCGTCACGAACAGAGCGCCGAAAACGACAGCGCCCACCCCGCCGACCCCGCCCTGCAAACTGACGCCGCCAATCACCGCCGCTGCAATGCTCTCCAGCATCAGGCCGCCGCCGAGATTGGGCTCGCCGGAACCGGTGCGAGCGGTGAGCATCAAAGCGCCGAACGCCGCGAGCAGCGAGCAGGCGATATAGGCGAAGAGTAGATAACGCCGGCTCGGCAGTCCGGCGACGCGCGCCGCGCGCGGGTTGTTACCGATCAGATAAAGCCCGCGCCCGAACGTCGTGTGGTTGAGCAGGAAATAAAGCGCAAACCCCAGCACGATCGCGATCGTAATAGGGATCGAGACGCCCGGAATGAGCACGCCGTTGTAAAATAGCCGGCTAAACGCGTCGGGGACGTTGAACACTGGACTTCCGCCCGAAATCGTCGTGGCGACGCCCAAGCAGATATTGAGGCTGCCGAGCGTGACGACGAACGCGTTGATCTCCAATCCGGCGACGAAGGCGCCATTGAACAGACCCACTAACGCTCCGACGCCGAGCCCGGCAAGAAGCCCAGCGGCGACGACAACGAAGTCCGAACCGCCCCAGCCCACAACAGCCGTCATCGCCAGCGCGCTGGCGACGCTGACTGACGATACCGCGGCGCCGAGCGAAAGATCGAATCCGCGCGTCAAAATGACCATCATCTGCGCGGACGCGAACACGAAAATATAGCTCGACTGATTGAGCACGTTGACGACATTTCGCAGCGAAAGCACGCGCGGCTCGACTGCATAGACCGACAGCTCCATGACGACCATGAGCAGCGGTAGGCTGAGAATCAGCAGCCACCTCACCAGACCACGGCGTCCAGCGTCCGGCAGTGTAGTGGCGACGGCGTCAGTCAACGGCCATCCTCCGCTTCGCCATCTCGTCCAGGGCCACCGCGAGCACGACGATAAGGCCGAGGAAAATCGTCTGCACGCGAGGGTCGATGCGCAGGAGATCCATGGCGTTGGTGACGATGAGCAGAAATAGCGCCGCCAGCGTCACCATCTCCACCCGGCCGACGCCGCCCTTCAAGCTCACCCCCGCAATCACCGCCGCAGCGATGCTTTCGAGCGTCAATTGCGCATTGAGCACCGCCTGCCCCGACCCGATCTGCGCCGTCAGCGCCAATCCCGAAATGGCGGCGAGGACCGAGCACGTGACATAGGCGAGCACGAGATAGGTTTTAGTGCGAACGCCTGAAACGGTCGCCGCGTGCAGATTGCCGCCGATCGCGTACAGATAACGGCCCATTCGGGTGAAGTTTTGCATGAACCAGACGAGCGCCACGACGATCGCGGCGAGATAGACCGCGGTCGGCAGCTCCAGCCAGAGACCACGACCGAAGTGGTTGATGTAGGCCTGCGGCATGCCATAGACCGGGATGCCATTCGTGAGCAGCAACGCAACGCCGGTCGCAATCGACATCGTGCCGAGCGTTACGATGAACGCCGACACTTTCAAGAAGGCCACGCACAAACCGTTGAGCAGGCCGACGACGAGCCCGCTGCCGATGCCGGCGAGCACACCCAGTGATACGATAAGAGCTGTATGCCCCGGCGCGAAGCTTGCCGCCCAGACCATAACCATCGCACTGATCACGCTCGCCAGCGGCACGACGGCGCCCACCGAAAGGTCGAAGCCGCCTACAATTAGGACAAGCATTTGCCCCGCTGAGAGGATGATGAGGTAGGACGAGCTTCGCAGCACATTAAAGATATTTTGTAACGAGAGGAAGCGCGGCACGAACAGCGCCAGCACGACCACCAGCAGGACAAGAATGACTGGTAGAAAGCCGACCTTCTCGTAAGCGCGAAGCAGTCTATGCGAAAGGGACGCTGGCGCAGCGCGATCTAGAGCATGGGACATCGTCAGCGCTCCGCCGCCCCGCGAGCCGCCGGCTCGTCGGTATGCTCTCGGAAAAAGTGCGACAGCACTTGCTGCTCGTTGATGTCGGCGCCGGTGAGTTCCGCCACCATCCGCGACCGGTGCATCACATAAACCCGATGGGAAAGATGCAGCACCTCCGGAAGCTCCGATGAAACCAGAACGATGGCGGCCCCGGTCGCCAGGATGTCCTTCATCAGGCCATAAACCTCAGTCTTGGCGCCGACGTCGATGCCAACGGTTGGTTCATCAAACAGATAGACATTTATGTCGCGGGTGAGGCCACGCGCGAGAAGAACCTTCTGCCGGTTGCCGCCCGAGAAGTTCGCCACCGCGCGCTCGATATGCGCTGGACGCAACTTTAGCCGCTCCGCGATAGATTGAACGACCCGGCGCTCACTCGAACGCTGAAGCACGCCGGCGCGCGCAAACGTCGGCAGATCCAAGGCCGCCATCGATGCGTTCTCGCGCACCGGTCGCCCCAGCGCCAGGCCTTCCGCCACCCGGTCCGAGGGGAAATAACATAAGCCGCGCTTCAACATCGCCGCTGGCGTCGGTTTGCTGACGACCGCTCCGCCAAGGCGAACGACGCCGGACTCGATCAGCTCAAGGCCGTAAACGGCTCTGACCAGTTCCGACTTGCCGCAGCCGACCAGCCCGGCGATGCCGGTAATCTCGCCGGCTCTTGCATAAAAGCTCACGTCCGCGACGGTTCGATTGGCCAGCGCAAGGCCTTCGACCTCTAGAAGCTTTTCGCCGGGATGCGCTTCGATATGAGGAAACAGCACGTTGATCTTGCGTCCGGTCATCAACTCGACCAGATCGGTTTCGGAAACGTCGGCGGCGTTGACCGTCGTGATCTTACGTCCGTCGCGTAGCACCGTGATGCGGTCGGCGATCTGTTTGATCTCGCGCATCCGATGCGAAACATAGATAATGCCGACGCCGGCGCCCTTAAACTTGGCAACCAGCCCAAATAACTTCTCCGCCTCGGCTTCGGTGAGCGAAGCGGTGGGCTCGTCGAGAATAAGCAACCGCACGTCGGCGAGAAATGCCTTGGCGATCTCGACCATTTGCTGATGCGCGCGCGACAATTCGCGCACCTTTCGATCGGCGACGAGATCAAATCCCAGCAGGTCGATGACCTCTTGCGCCTTGGCCTTCATCCCGGCGCGGTCGAGCACACCGGCGCGCGTCAGCTCGCGGCCAAGAAATAGGTTCTGTTCAACGGTAAGCTCAGGCGCCAGGCTGAACTCCTGAAACACCGGGCTAATGCCCATAAGGCGCGCCGCGTGCGGCGTCAGCCGGTTGATCGTCTCGCCGCGAAACTCGAACGTGCCCTCATCGGGCGGATAGGTGCCGGAAATAACATTTATGAGGGTTGATTTTCCCGCCCCGTTCTCACCGAAGAGAACGTGAACCTCGCCATGCCGCAGATCGAAGTCGACATGCTCCAGAGCAATCACTCCGGGAAAGCGCTTCGACACGCCGGCAAGCTTAAGCAGCGGCCCCTTATCGCGGGCCGCCTGAGCGGCCCGCGATGCGCCAGCCTCGACTGGATCAACGAAAGTCATACCATCTTGCTCGTTCCGGCGTCAGGGCGCCTTGACGGAATATACCGCCTTGAAGTCCGCGGGCGCGAGCACCAGTCCCATATTGATCGACTTCAGATTGCTCTGAGCGATCATGTCCGGGATGGCCTCCATGCTCTTGTAGTAAGGCTTGTGCTCCAGCGCACGCACGGCCGTATCAATGGCGATGCGTCCCTGCAACACCGGGTATTGGGTTGCGAAGCCAAGGATTTCGCCCTTGTTGAGAGCGTCCAGCATGGCCTGGTTCTCATAGGAGGACATGATGAGCATGTCCTTCTTGCCTGCTTGCGAGACCGCACCAACCGCCGCCTCGGCCGCAGGGGCGCAACCCCAGATCACGTTCATTTCCGGATAGGCTTGCAGCGCGTTCTGGATCAAGCCGAACTGGACGGCGACGCCGGAATCGCCGAATTTGTCGCCGAGCACTTTGACGTTGCTCTTACCCTTGATCGCACTCTTGAAACCGTTGAGGAAAGCTTCCGCCCAACCAGAGCCGGACGGGCCGGGGAAGGTGACGACGTTGGCAGGCTTGCTCTTAAGGTAGTTGACCAGATAGTCGCCGGTCTGCACGCCCATTGCCGTGAAGTTGACGGTCGTTTTCGCGGTGACTGTCGACTTCGACACCGGGTTGATGGTGCTGACCACCACCTTGCCCGCCTTGACGCCTTCAGCGAATTTCTTGTCGAGGCCCGCTTCGGAAATCGGACCGATGACGATGGCGTCGAAGTTGCCAGCCATGCAATCGTCGAATTGCGACAGTTGTTTGGGCAGGTTTTCATAACCGCCTGCCTGATAGAGCGTCATATTGACGCCTAGGCGCTTGGCTTCTTCAACCACGCCGTAGTCGACCGCGACCCAGAACGTATCCTTCATATGAGGAAAGAGTACGCAGATGTTCCAGGGTTTGGCGGCCTTCTCCAGTGGAGAATATTCTACGACCTTCTGCGAACCCGAGTCGTAATCGTAAACTTTCGCTGGCCACCATTTGTCGTCGGCATGGGCGGCGATCGCCCATGCCATGCCGCATACCGACGCTAGCGCGCCCACCATCCACGCTGACTTTCGCATGGTAAAACTCCCCGTTCGAATGAACACACCGACGACCTACGGCCGTCTCACCTTGGTTGTAACGCCCGCCATCGATGGCGAGCATCATTCCGACACGTTCGCTTTCACTCCCGCTTTCACTCCTTCGAGGTTATGCCGCGGCTTTCGCGCTTGGCCGGCGCTTGCTCCGACGCAGCGAATTCTGTCTGACAATCACATACGATCCGCTCGCATGCAGCGTCGCTGCCCATCCCGGCTCGATCACGATCGTCGTGGTGACCTCTTCAATGATCGCGGGGCCGGCGATATTCGCGCCGGGGCCGAGCTTGGCGCCGTCATAGACAGCAACCCGCGCGCCCTTTCCGTCGGCGGTGAAGATCGACTTGCGGTGGTGCTTGATCGCGCGCTCCGGCTCTACGCCGCCGCTCAGCGCCGGTAGTTTCGGCTTCTCAATCAAACCGTAGAGCGTCGCCTCGATGTTGACCACTTCGACAAGCGAGTTAGGCTCGGAATATGTGTAAAGCTCTTCGTGCCGTCGATGGAACGCGTCTTTGACGCGATCAATCGTCGTTTCGTTGATTTCGAAGATGTCGATATCGACGGTACATTCGTGCACTTGGCCGACGTAGCGCATCTCAAGGCTGCGCTTGACTACGATGTCGTTCTCCGCGAACCCGTCGTCGATGAGATGTTTGACGCCCTTGGTCTCGGTGTCCTTGAACAAGGCGTTTAGCCGGCGATACGCGTCGGCGCCGTCAAGACGCGCCGGCGATGTCGCCATATAGTTGTATTTGACGTCGGAGATGATCTGGCCGAATGCACACAACCCCGAGGCCAGCTTGGGAAGAATGATAGTGTCGACACCGATTTCACGACCGAGCGCACAGATATGCGCCCCCGTGGCGCCGCCGGCGCCCACCATGACGAAATCGCGCGGGTCAAACCCGCGCTCGACCGAGACCCGACGAATGCCGTTCACCATGTTGTTGTTGACGATGGTGAACATGCCGTAAGCGGCCTGCTCGATGGTCAACCCGAGCGGCTCTGCGATAGTCTTCAGCGCCGCGCGCGCGCTCTCGATACTGAGCGGCAGCGCGCCGCCGAGCAGGCCCTCCGGATTGAGATAGCCCAGGACAAGATTGGCGTCCGAGGTTGTCGGCTCCTTGCCGCCTTGCCCGTAGCAGGCGGGGCCGGGCTGCGAACCCGCCGATTGCGGACCGACCTGCAAAATTCCCAGCGAGTCGATCCAACCGATGGAGCCACCGCCGGCGCCGAGCGTCTCCACCTGTATCATCGGTACGCCGATGCGGTAGCGCAGAAAATCGATGTTCTTGTTGAGGTTGGTCAGACCGTCTTTCGTCAGCGTGATATCGAAGGACGTGCCGCCCATATCGACAGTGATGACGTTTTTCTGCCCGAACGGCGAGCAAACGTATTGGCCAGCCTGCGGCGCCGACGCCGGACCAGAGTTGATGGCGTAGACGGATCTGTCCGTCATCGCCTGCCCGATCGCGAGGCCGCCATTCGATTGAAAGTAGCGGACAGGTTGTTGGGCACCCAATGATCGAAAATAGCTGTCCACGGCGCGTACATATTGCCGCATCACGGGAGCGAGATAGGCGTTGACCACGGCAGTGGATGTCCGCGTGTACTCGCGGATCTGCGGGTAAAGATCAGAGCCGACGGTGAGAATGGCCTCGGGCAGCATTTCGCGCACGATCTCGGCGGTGCGCTGCTCGTGTTGCGAGTTGAGCGCCGACCACACGAACGAGATGGCGACGGTCTCGACCTTTTCCGCCTTAAACGTTTCACAAGCGGCGCGCACGTCTTCCTCGTGCAACGGCGTGCGCACCTCTCCCGTCGAGAGAATGCGCTCGCGGACGCCCTTGCGCAGGTAGCGCGGCGCCAGCATCTTCGCCGCAGGATATTCGGGGTCGTAGCGGTATCCGTCTTCTTTATGGCCGTTGCGGATCTCGATCGAGTCTTCGTGTCCAGCCGTGCAAATCAGTCCGGTTTTGCCGCCGCGGTGCGTGATCAGCGCATTGAGGCCGACGGTCGTGCCATTGATGCACAGATCACATTCCGACACGATCTGTTGCGGGCTCATTTGTAGATCTTCTGCGATCAACTTCAGGCCATCGTCGATCGCCTTCGTCGGATTTGAGGGCGTGGAAAGGGTTTTGTAGAGCCGGGTGACACCCGTCGTCTTATCGGCGATTACGAAGTCGGTGAACGTGCCGCCGGCGTCGATGCCCAGTCGATATTGCGAGGTCATTGCATTCCCCCTCAAGCTTTGCGCAGCCGCTTGGTCGCGGCGACATCGATTTCGAGGGTTCCGGGGTTTGCGAATAGGACGCCGTAGTCCTGCTCGGCGCCGCGGATCGAGACCAGCCCATTGCGGACATCTTCTACGACATTTTCTATCGGGCGCTCGAAGGGATTGCCGTAACCGCCGCCGCCGGGGTTCATGTTGGTGATTGTCTGGCCCGGTTGGATCGTTTCGAGAATGTTGGTTCTTGCGAGTTCGATATTTCCGCCGCGGTTGATCTCGACGCGGCCGACCTTTTCGTCAATCAGATGCGATTTCGCGCCCGCCGCCCCCATCGCCGGGATGCGGCGACCCTCGCCGAAGCCGATGCACAGCATCTCCTTATCCAGCGGCTCGACTTCCCAAGCCGTGCCCGATCCGCCGCGGAATCGGCCGGCTCCGCCGGAGTCGGTCATCAGCGAGTAGCGATGAATGATTATCGGATAAGAATATTCGAGCAGTTCCACGTCACCCGAAGTCAAGGCGCCGAAGCAACATTCCGGCCCGACGGCGTGCCAACCATCCTGGTGCGGCGTCGCGCCGCCGCCTGAGATGATGGTGGCGAGCACCATCGTCACAAACTCTTCGTTGGTGCGGCTGTCCCAACCGGCGACGTTGAGGCCGTTGGCGTGACCCCAGGACGCGGCGACCTTCGAGGGCATGGCTCGCTCGAACGCCAACCGCACCGCGTCGGTCAGCGTCTCCATCGGCGTCGTCGTGCAATTCATGTGCGGCGCCGGTTCGACCGCGTTGCAGATCGTGCCCTTGGGACCGAAGTCGATGCTTACGCAGCGGTAGAGCCCCTCGTTGTAGGGCGGCGGCAGGGCGGCGAACATCATCAGGCCGAGATAGACGCCGGAATGCGAGTTGCCTTCGTAGGAGTTGATGAAATAGGGGATCTGCGGCGGGCTGGAGATCGCAACGTGGCAGCGATCGTCGGTTATCGTCACCGTCGCCTTTATTTCGAAATCCCCGAAGCCGTGACCGGCGTCCTCAAGGATCGCCACGCCGTTGTAGGTCCCATCCGGAACCGTTTTAATCAGCGAGCGCATATGGTTGTCGGCCATATCGAGCAACACGTTTACGCAGGTGTCGACCGTTGCCTGACCATATTTCTCGATCATCGCGATCAGATTTCGCTCACCGACCTGGCAGGCGCCGATGAGCGCGTTGAAATCGCCCTCCTGGTCACGGCGGGCGCGAATGTTGGTGAAAATCATGTTGAGCACGTCGCGGCGCGGTTTGCCCCTGTCCCAAATCTTCACCGGAGGAATGCGCAGGCACTCCGCGTAAATGTCCTTCGCGGCGGGGTTGTAGCTGGCGGGAACAGGGCCGCCTATATCAGTCAAGTGGCCCTTGCATACCGTCCAGTAGACGAGCTTTTTCTTGTAGAACACCGGCTTGTACATGCAGGTGTCGATGGCGTGGCTGCCGCCAAAGGCGGGATCGTTGTGCAGGATGAGATCGCCTTCGTGAATGTCGTCAGCGAAATATTGCGCAACCGATTTCATCGCCGGAATCAGCGAGCCCAAGTGAATCGGGATGTCCTGCCCTTGCAGGATCATCTCCGGTTTCGCGTTGAACAAGGCGGTCGAATAATCGTGCGCAAGATTGAAGACGGAAGATCGCGCCGTCTTCTCCAGCGATAGCGTCATCTCGCGCTGCGTCGTCTCCAGCACTCCGCGCACCACCGACAGGGTGATCGGATCGACAGCCTGCTTCTGGGCCGGGCGCGATTTGGTTGTCGCCGCTTTCATCGCAGTCTGCTCCTCCAACTTCCGCGAGCGCTTCGCGCTCTGATCGCTTGACGCGCCGGGCGAGGCCCGAGCGTATATCTCAAAGCGCGGCGCGCGCCTTGCCTAGCAGCGCCTGCCGCTCATGCCGCGCGGCGAGTGCCTCTTCCATCGTGACAGGCGCGAAGGTCGCCGGCGCATGCGGTTGCAACTGGCCAATCAGGTCGAGGTCGGCCGAGATCACCGCGCCAATCATAAAGTAACCGCCGCCCGACACGGCGTCGCGATGCAGCACGATCGGCTCCGTGCCGCCCGGCACCTGGATCGAGCCGTAAGGATAGCAGGCATCGACGATGTTGGAGGGGTCGGAGCCGGCGCCGAAAGGTTGTTCGCGCGGCACGAATTCGAGCGGCCGGCCATTGCGAAAGCGATAACCGATGCGGTCGGCCTCCGGCGCAACTTTCCAGGTGTCCGCGAAGAAATGCTTTCCCGCGACTTCGGTTATGCGATGCCAATAGAGGCCCGGCATCATGCGCAGCACTGCCGGCGAACCGGGAACCCGACGCAGGTTTGCCGGCATGACCCGGCCCGCCGGCGCGCCTTTCGCTTCGCCGACAGACAGTTCGTCGCCCGCCTCCAGCTTGCGCCCCTTGTATCCGCCGAGCGCGCCCAAAGTGTAGGTCGAGCGCGAGCCGAGCACGACAGGCACGTCGATGCCGCCGGATATGGCGATGTAGGCGCGCGCGCCGGCCTTGAGAAAACCGAAAGAGAGACGCTGGCCCTTCTTGACCGCCAACGATGTCCAGGTGGCGCACTCGACGCCGTCGAGTTTCGGCGGCAACTCGGCTCCGGTGACCGCGACCGTCGCGTCGGCCGTGAACTCAAGTTCGGGGCCGAGGAACGCGGCTTCGAGAACGGCGGCGTCCTCGGCGTTTCCCACCAGCATATTGGCGACGCGCAAGGCGAAGCGGTCCATGCCGCCGGAAAGCGGGATGCCGATGTGGTAATAGCCCGGGCGCCCGAGATCCTGCACCGTCGTCGAGAGGCCGGGCTTGACGACCTTAATGGCCATGGAGCGCCCCCGTCAGCTTGGCGTTGGTTGCGTCGATGTCGGCGAGAAAGGCGGGAAGCGAGAAATCGACGTTTGCCGTTTTCGGCGCATATTTGCCGGCGGCGACGTCGGCGACGATGGAATCGTATTCCGGCCGTTCAATCGGTCGCCATTTGACGATGTCGCCGGGGTTGAACAGACACATGAAGTCACGCAGGTAGGTGATGCGCTGATCGGGATCGTAGATCGGCATCGGCGTGACCCCGAACATCTGATAACCGCCGGCGCCGCGCACCGAGTAGATGCAGCCGAAGCAGCCGCCGTGACCGATGGTGAGCTTTGGGGTATCCGTGCGCGGGCGCAGATATTTGGGCGATTGGAGCTGCCGTTTGCGTTCGACCATTTGATAAAGGAAGGGCAGCCCGGCGACGAAGCCGACCATCGAGACGAACCAGGGCGCGCCAGAATGCGCCTTGATGAAGCCCTCGACGCCGTCGAGATTGTTGATTTTAGCGGTGTACTCGATGTCGGTCATCTCCGGCGCCTGGTGGCGATCACGGAAGCGCATCAACGTCTCGCGCGTCCAGGGGTCGTTATACAGCACCGGGATTTCGATGATCCGCGTCGCCAGCTTGCCGTGATCGTCGCCGGCCGCAGCTTCGATGCGCTTGACCTCGGCCAGCAAGTCGTCAGGCTTTATAACGTCGGGATCGAACTTGATCTGGAACGAAGCGTTGGCCGCACAGATTTCGCTGACGCCCTTGATATTTGCCGCCTTGACCGCCTTGGTGACGGAGAGACTGCGGAAAAACGCCTCAAGCGACATCTCCTCGTCGCATTCGACGAAGATGTGCTCGTCGCCCCCGTAGGAGTATCGGCTGCTCATCTCGGGCTTGCCTCCTTCATGACGCGGCGAGTTTTTCTTTGGCCGAGAGCCAGTCTTCGAGCCAGCGGGTGTGAAAGGCGCCGTCGAGCACCGCCTTGTCGTCAGCGAGATCGCGATGCAAAGGCGCCGTCGTGGCGACGCCTTCTACAATCAGTTCCGCCAGCGCCCGGCGCATGCGGGCGAGCGCGCCGTCACGGGTTTCGTCCCAGACTATAAGCTTGCCGAGCAGAGAATCATAGAACGGCGAGATCTGATAGCCTTGGTACAGCAGCGTGTCGAAGCGGGTGCCGGGGCCGCCAGGGGCGCGATATTCCGTCACCGTGCCCGGCGAGGGGCGAAATTTGTTGGCCGGGTCCTCGGCATTGATGCGCGCTTCGATCGCATGGCCGGTAAGGCGCAGGTCGGATTGCTTGTAGGCCAGCGGCGCCCCCGCCGCGATGCGCAGCATTTCGCGCACGAGATCGATGCCGGTCACCATTTCGGTCACCGGGTGCTCGACCTGGATGCGGGTGTTCATCTCGATGAAATAGAACCGCCCCGTCGCGTCGTCGTAGAGATATTCGAGCGTCCCGGCGCCGCGATAATTGACCGATTTGGCCAGCGCGACGGCGGACTCGCACAACTCAGCGCGCGCCTGCGGCGCCAAAGCCAGCGACGGCGCTTCCTCCCAAACCTTCTGGCGGCGACGTTGCAGCGAACATTCGCGCTCGAAACAGTGGATGGCGTCGCGGCCGTCGCCGAGCACCTGCACCTCGATGTGACGGGCGCGGGCGATGAACTTCTCCAGATAGAGGCCGCCGTCGCCGAATGCCGCCTTGGCCTCGGCGCCCGCCTGGTCGAAGGCGGCCTCCAGCGCTTCGGCGCTGTCGACGACGCGGATGCCGCGGCCGCCGCCGCCGGCCGACGCCTTGACCATCACCGGGTAGCCGATCTCAGCCGCCACCGCGCGCGCCGTCGCCAGGTCGGCGATGCGGCCTGGCGATCCCGGAACCACCGGCACGCCGGCCTTTTCAGCCGCCGCGCGCGCCGCCGCCTTGTCGCCCATGGTGCGGATCGTAGCGCCTGTCGGGCCGACGAAGACCAGCCCGGCGGCCTCGACGGCGTCGGCGAAGGCCGCGTTCTCGGACAGGAAGCCGTAGCCCGGATGGATCGCCTCAGCCCCGGTCGCGGCGGCGGCGTCGAGGATGGCTGAGACGTTGAGATAGGATTTGGCGGCGTGCGGCGGCCCAATGTTGACCGCCTTATCCGCCATTCTGACCGCCAGCGAGTCTGTATCGGCGGCGCTATGAACCTGGATTGTGGTCAGCCCAAGCTCGCGCGCCGCGCGCTGGATGCGCACGGCGATTTCGCCCCGATTGGCAATCAGCAGCCGCGAGAACCCCATTCACTCCACCTCGACCAGAGGCTGTCCGGCCATCACCGGTTCTTCGTTGTCGATGACGAACTTGACGATCTTTCCAGCGGCGTCGGCCTGCACTTCGATAAACGACTTCATCACTTCGATCAGGCCGATGGTCTCGCCGATCGCCACCCTATCGCCCTCCGCCTTGAACGGCGGCTTGTCGGGGGCGGCCTTGCGATAGAAGGTGCCCGGAAGCGGCGAGAGAATTTGCGCCATGTCGACCTCTGTCAGTGCGAAGCACGGGGAACGACGGCGCGCACGGCGGCGGCGATCGCCTGCGCGTTCGGCGTGTCGGAATGAATGCAGATCGTCTGGGCGCCGACGCTGACGTCGATGCCGCCGACGGTGCGCACTTTGCCTTCCTTCATGGCGCGCGCGCATTTGGCGGCGGCTTCGTGCGGGTCCTTGGCGTCGTGAACGCGGGTGATGATGACGCCGCCCTGGTCGTTGTAATCGAGGTCGGCGTAAAACTCATCTATCATCTCGATGCCGCGGGCGCGATAGACTTTCTCGTGCAGCGAACCTTTCATGCCGAGCAGCGGCTTCTTGAAGACGAGCGCCGCGTCGCAGATGGCGTTCGCGGTCTCCTCGTCGCGCGCCGCCATGCCATAGAGGATGCCGTGCGGCTTGATGTGGTTCAACGCCATACCCTCGGCGGCGAGAAACCCGGTCAACGCGCCGATCTGATAAATCAGGCAGTTGGCGAGTTCTTCCCGGTCCATCTTCATCTCGCGGCGCCCGAAGCCCTGCAAATCCGGCAACGAAGGATGGGCGCCGACGCGCACGCCATTGGCTTTCGCCAGCCGGCAGGTGGCGCGCATGTGGTTATAGTCGGAGGCGTGGAAGCCGCAGGCGACATTGGCGATATCAATAAAAGGCATCAAACCGGCGTCGTCGCCCATCGTGTAGAGACCGAACGACTCTCCCATATCGCAGTTGATCGTCGTCATCCGCGTCCCCGATTAGCCTTTTGAACTTAAGCTTGCGCGGCCGCCGTCATATTGTAAAATTGAAAAAACAGAACCATAATATCGAAATTATCGATGAGCATGTCGCTTAAGCAAATCCGGTATTTCCTGGCCGCCGCCGAGAAGGGACAGGTCAGCCTGGCCGCGTCCAGCCTCAACGTTTCGCAATCGACGGTGACGACGGCGCTGCAACAATTGGAGCTCGAACTCGGCGTCTCGCTGTTCCGCCGCCTGCCCTCCGGCGTTGAACTGACGGCGCAGGGCTCGCGTTTCCTCGCCCAAGCGCGCAACGTGATGGCGGCCGTGAGCGCCGCGCAACGCGCGCCGCTGACCGAGGATCGCGCGCTTCGCGGCGTGGTGCGGGTTTGCGTGACCTACACCGTCGCCGGTTATTTCCTGCCGCCGCACTACGCGCATTTCGCGCGCGCCTACCCCGACATCCGCGTCGAACTCACGGAACTGCCGCGGCCGCAGATCGAGCAAGGCCTCAAGGAGGGCGCGTTCGATCTCGCCGTCATGCTGGTCTCCAACTTGCGCGATCGCGAGAACTTGGCGGCGGAGATTCTGTTCCGCTCGCGCCGGCGGCTGTGGCTGCCGGTCGAGCACCCGCTGCTGTCGGCCGAGAGCGTGACGCTGGAGGATGTCGCGCGCCTGCCCTATGTGGTGCTGACGGTCGACGAAGCCAACGAGACCGCCGCGCGCTTCTGGGCCCCAACGGGTTTCAGCCCCAACGCCATTTTCGTCACCTCCTCGGTGGAGGCCGTTCGCAGCATGGTGGCGGACGGGCTCGGCGTCACAGTCCTCTCCGATATGGTCTACCGGCGCTGGTCGCTCGAAGGCCAGCGCATCGAGCAACGCAATGTCACGACCCCCGTGCCGACAATGGACGTCGGGCTTGCCTGGCGCGCCGACACCAAGCTCGGCGCGGCGGCGCGCGCCTTCGCCGATTTTCTCAGCCTGTCGGTCAACGGCGGCGCCTAAGCTTCACGCGGGGCGATCGGTGCGGCCGATGACATTGTCGGCCCAGATCTCGGCGATATGCGGCAGTTCGAGCTTCGGCTCGCGGCCCAACAGCATCGCCAACAGGCGCGGCGGCGTCAGCGGCATCTGCTGCGGCCGACAGCCGGTCGCGTCGGCGATCGCCGAGGCGACCGTCGCCGCCACGTTGAGAATCGGAATTTCCCCCGCCCCTTTAGCGCCGAGCGGTCCGCGCGACGGCGCGCCCTCGTGCAGATGAACCTCCACCGGCACGACGTCCGACGCGAGGGGAACCCGATAGGTCTCAAGCCCCGTCTGGCGGACGCAGCCTTCGCCGTCGAGGGTGATTTCCTCATGCAAGGCATAGCCGAGGCCCTGGGTTACGCCGCCTTGCACCTGGCTGGCGATGGCGCGCGGATTGAGCGCCCGGCCGACGTCCTGCACTACTGTATAGCTGAGGATTTCGACGCGCCCGGTCTCCGCATCGACCGCGAGTTCGCAATCGTGAACAGCGAAGATCGGGATCTCCAACGCCTCGATGAAATGGCCGCGCGCGCAGCCCGGCTGCGCCGCCACGGCCGCGTTGGTGAACGCGCCAGCGCCGGCGAGCGGCCCCTGCACCTCTTGCGCGCGCTGCGCCACCTGCGCAATCGTGGCCCCCGAGCCCTTGATGCCGGCGATCTCGACGCGGCCTTGGCCAAGCACCAGCTTTTCCACCGGCGTCTGCAACATTTCCGCCGCGGTCTTGAGCAGTTTGCCGCGCACCTCGATCGCCGCGGCGCGGGCGGCGGCGCCGATGGCGACCGTCGTGCGGCCGCCGCCGACGCCGACATCGTAGCCGGCCGCATCGGTGTCGGCTTGGCGCACGATCACGTCCTGCGGCTGGAGTCCGAGTTCGGCCGCCACGATTTGCGGCACCGCCTGCACCATCGTACCGGAGCCGATCTCGACGCCCGAGGTAATCACGGTCGCGCTACCGTCGGCATTGAGGTTGATCGTCGCCGCCGAGGGGCCGACGAAAACGAACCATGTGCCGACCGTCGTCGCGCGGCCATAGAGCCGCCGGGCGCCGGCGGCCTTTTGCGGGCGGGAAAGCCGGATCGCCGCCATCTTGTCGAGCATCGGCGCCAGCACGTCGCCCGCAAACACCTGCCCCGTGGCGCCGACGTCGCCGTCTCCCAGCACGTTGCGACGGCGAAACGTCAGCGGGTCCATGCCGATGCGGGCGGCGATCTCGTCGGTGTGCTGTTCGAGCGCGAAACTGTTGTAGACGCCGTTGCAGGCGCGAAACGCTCCGTTAGGCGCCGTATTCGTGTAGACCGCGCGGCTGACCAGTTTCACCGCTCCAAGCCGATAGTTGCCGAGCAAAGTGTGCGCCGTCATGGTGGTGAGAAAGATCTGCTCGCCGCCGTAGGCGCCGCAATCCATCAGCACCACGGCCTCGCGCGCCAGAATCTCCCCGTCTTTGCTGACCGCCGAGCGCAGCCGCAGTTCGGCGTTCTCGCGGCAAAGACAGGTCTGCATCTCCTCTTGCCGCGAATTGACCAGCTTGACCGGCCGGCCCGACGCCTTTGCCAGCAGCGCCGCGAACGGCTCGATGGCGCAATCGAATTTGAGCCCGAAGCCGCCGCCGACCGGGGGAACCGTGACGCGAACCGAACTGGCTGGAACCTGCAAAACGCGCGCCGTCACATTGCGCACCGTCCACGGCGCCTGGGTCGAGCATTCGATGTGATAGCGCCCGTCCTCATAGGCGGCGATGGCGGCGCGCGGCTCGAAGGACAGGTGGTTCTGGCGCCCGACGCGAAACTCGCTCTCGACGATGACCACGTCGGCGCGCGCGAAGGCCGCATCGGCGTCGCCGCGGATCACGGTCGCCTCCCAGGCGACGTTGCCGCCGCGGCTCGCGCCCTCGAATAGAATTTCGTAGGCTTTCCAGTCGGGATGCACGAGCGGCGCGCCCGGCCGCAGCGCTTCCTGCATGGTGACCACGGTGGGCAGCGGCGCCGTCTCGACGATAATGGCGCGCAAGGCGGCCTCGGCGATCTCAGGCGTATCCGCCGCCACGGCGGCCAGCGGCTCGCCGTGATAGCGGATGCGGTCGGAGGCGAACAATGGATGGTCGGCGATGCCAATGCCGTGCAGCCCCGGCGCGTCGCTGGCGGTGATGACGGCGCGCACGCCGGGCATCGATGCGGCGCCCGAGACGTCGAGTTTCACAATCTGCGCCGAAGCGACCTGCGAGCGCAGGACCGCGGCGTGCAACATGCCCGGCGCGGCGCGGTCGACCGTGTAGCGCGTTCGGCCGCGCAGCTTGTCGCGCGCGTCGCGGCGCGGATAGTTCATCACGGCGGCGCCAGCGTCCACGGTAATCTCCTCAAGCCCGCAAGCTGTGCGCGTGCGCCAAAACCGCATCGACGATGCGCTCATAGCCCGTGCAGCGGCAGATGTTGCCGACGAGTCCGCGCTTGATCTCGTCCCGCGTCGGATTCGGGTTGGCGGCGATCAAGCTCGTCAGCGTCACCACCATGCCGGGAAAGCACATTCCGCATTGCACGACGTCATGCGCTTCGAGCGCCTGTTGCAGCGGCGACGGTTCGCCGGCCGGGCTCAGGCCTTCGACCGTGCGGATGTCGCAACCGATCGCCAGCGCCGCCGGCGTCAGACACGACACGGCAGGTCGGCCATCGATCAGCACCATGCAGGCGCCGCAAAACCCTTCGCGACAAACGGCTTTGGCGCCCGTCAGAGCGAGATCCTCGCGCAGAATGTCGACCAGCGGCGTCATCGGATCGCGGTTGGTGAGGCATGTCTCGCCGTTGATCGTCAGCGCCAGCGACATGCTCAAGCCTCGGTTTGAAGGGACTGGAAAGCCGAGCGCACCAGACTGGGCAGCACCTGGGTGCGATACCAGCCGGGCGCCTCGACGCCGTCGCGCCCGGTAAAATCCCGCAGCCTCTCACGCGCCCATTCGGCCGCCGAGTCGGGGTCGAGCGCCCGGCCCTCCAGCGCCTGCTCCAGCGCCGGCCAGCGCCGCGCCGCCGGCTCCACCGAGCCGACGGCGATCCGCGCCGACGCGATGCGCTTGTCTCGCGTCAGGTTAACCGATGCGCTGACGATCGCCACCGGATAGTCGCCGGCCTGGCGCAGGGGTAAACGGGCATGGGCCGAGCGCCGGCTCGAACGCGACGCAAAAACCCGCGTCAACAGCCAGCCGGGTTGCAAGCTCGCGCGCGACGCTAAAAAAGCTTCGAAGGATTTGCGCTCGACGCCGCAAGCGGTGCGGATTTCGACTTCGCCGCTGGCGGCAAGCAAGGCCGGGACGAGATCGGACGCCGCAAAGCCAACGGCGCACAGATTGCCGCCGAGGGTCGCGGCATGGCGGACGGCGGGATTGGCCGCCTGAGCCGCCGCCTGCGCAAGCCCGGCGCAGTCCGGAACCGACTTGAGCGCTGCGGCAAGCTCAAAATGCGTGACGGCGGCGCCAATGGCGATTTCGGCCTCGCGAAATTCTATGGCGCGGATACCTTCGAGGCCACGAAGCGAGACATAAGACGCGCCGAGGGCCTGCCCGCGAAGCGGGGCGCGCATGATCCAGGTGCCGCCCGCCAGCGCAATGGCGCCGGTCTGGAGGGCGCTCAGCGCCTCATTTACCAAGGCCGGCATGTAGACGGAACGCGGGCTTTGCATGTTTACTACCGTTTTCGTGCGAAGGTTCACCCGGGTTCGCCTTCTCGTCAAGGCCCCTCGCCACGCGCTCGGGTGAACCGCCTCGCGACATGGCAGCGATGATCTATCTGGTCGCAGGCAGGGCTCAAACCGTTGATCCCCGAGCCACATCCGCCGCCGATTGACGCTATTGCGAGCCATCCGTTCGCCTTGACACACGGATGGCATTGGCTGTCTGTTGAAAACAGGTGATGGGGTTCGCCTTGAAACGCGCTTCGGGCCGATGACTGCTGTGCGGTTTGATACGCCACAGGCGCGGCCGCATCGTGGGCGGCCGCCGGCGGTTGAACCGGCCAGCCCTTCCGCTCAGTGCGCCGGCAGAATATCCGCGGGCTTCACGGCGCCGACGATCTGACACATCTGCGTGCCCAGTTCCGCGAGCGCAGCGCTCTCGGCGTAAAGGGCGCGCTTGGCCCGATACATGAGGGCGTCCGCGCGCTTGACTGCTTCTTCGAGGCTCTCGCCGGCGCGACAGGTGGCGATTCCGACCGCGAGGCTGAGCGGCGTGCCCGCATAGAATTGATTGTTGAGCTCGACCACCTTGCGCAGGCTCTCGACGACGGCGAGGCCGCCGGCCTCGTCGATCCCCGGCAGCAGAGCCGCGAATTCGTCGCCGCCAATGCGCGCGACATGCGCAGGCGCTTTCATGACCTCGTTGAACGCCTCGCCAGTACGGCGCAACATCTCGTCGCCGGCCGCATGGCCGAGACGGTCGTTGGCGCCCTTGAGCCCATTGAGATCGGCGACAACGACTGTGATCGGCGACACCGCCGCGCGCGCCAGACGGTTCATTTCGTCGACATAGAACGATCGGTTGTAAAGCTTGGTCAGCACGTCGTGCTTGCCGAGAAACTCCAGATAAGCCTCCGCCCGCTTGCGCGCGGTGATGTCGGTAAGCGCGATCTGAACCAGCGACCAATCGCGCTCGCGCCCTGGCAGCACGGAGAACTGCAAATGCAAATGCAGTTCGTCTCCCGTCAGCGAATAGTTGACGACCTCACGCTGCTGGAACAGCTTTCCCTGCCAGAGATCGATGAGCTGCTCGCGGAAATGCGACCGCGACGCGTCGCGAAACACCTCGGGCAGGCGCAGCAGCAGATCGGACTTGTCGCCAGCCGCGAACAACTGCAACGTATGTTGGTTGATGTCGATGATGCGGATCTCGCTGAGGCAACGCGTGACGAATTCGGGATGAACGTCAGTGAAGGTGCGGAAGTCGACGATGCCGCATTGGCGCACCTCGTCGATGAGTTTCTTGATGCTGCTGAAATCCTCGACCCACAGCGACACCGGCGAATGGTCGAACAGGCCACGCGCGTAGGTCTCGCTGGCGAGGAGGTTGCGGCGGGCGTTCTCACGCTCGGTGACGTCGCTGATGGCGACAAGCACGCGGCCCCAGTCGGATTCGTAGCCGGGCAGAATGCGGCCTTCGAGCTGAATGTCGAGCCGCCGACCTGACAAGGTGTAGTTGACAGCGTGACTGGAAAATTCGACACAGCCGTTCCAGAGCTGCACGAGCTCTTCAAGATGGCTTTGCAGCATGTCGTCGTGGAACACACGATCGAGGTTCGCCGTCAGGCGGATGAGATCCTCGGCCTCGTACATCGACAAGGTCCTCTCGTTGACCTTGATGACGCGGATGAGCTTGGCGCACGCCCGCACGCGCGTCAGGTCCTCTTGCAAATATTGGCGCAGCGACGTGACGCCAGCCCGCCGCCAGGCGTCGAATTGGATCTTGAGAGCGCTGTAATCCTCCAGCCAAAGCGACATCGGCGTAAGGTCGAACGTATCCGAAGCTTCATCGGCGATCTTGTTTGGAGCGGCAGCGGCTTTTAACAGCGCAGACATGGAGTTTCTATCGCTCAAAAAATCGGGCGTGGCCGGAGCCCATCGTTTCGCGTTGGTATTTTGATTTGATTAACGTCTCGCCAACATGGCGCGATTTATGACGCTGCAACAGTCTAAACTGGCGGTTCTTTTATAGTCGGGATCGCGCGCCGCGACGGGAGCCCAAACCTTGCGAGGCGCGCAGACGACGACGCCTCCGCCAAGCTTCAGTTCACGTCTTCCTCTTGCAATATTGTGTCATAACCCCACAGCCGATTGACATGGCGCATCACCCGGTCGCGATCGCCCTCGGCCAGCGGTACGCCGCTGCGGCGCTTGTGGCGCAGGATCAGCTTGCGATCACCGAGCAGATCAACGTCAACGACCTGGATGTCGGGATCGCGCGCCGCCACGTCGTAGGTGTCGGCGAGCGCGTTGCGCACGCGCCGGTAACCCTCGGCGTCGTGGATGGCCTCAATCGCATATTCGGACTCCGCCGCCTTGTCGCTCAGCACGAACAGCTTGAACTTGCGGATCAGGTGCGGGCTCAGGAACTGCCGCACGAAGGATTCGTCGCGATAGTTCGCCCAGATCTCCTTGATCGCGCTGCGCCAGTCCTCGCAGCCCGCCAGTTCCGGGAACCATTCGCGGTCCTCCTGCGTCGGCGCGACGCAGATGCGCTGGATGTCCTGCATCATCGCGAAGCCCAGCGCATAGGGGTTCATGCCGCTGTGATGGGGATGATCGTAGTCGGTCTGGTACACCACATTGCTGTGGCTGTGCAGGATTTCGAGCAGCGCGCCTTCCGAGATCAAGCCGCGATCATAGAGCTCGTTGACTATTGTGTAATGCACGAAGGTAGCGCAACCCTCATTCATCAACTTGGTTTGACGTTGAGGATAAAAATATTGCGCGACGTTGCGCACGATGCGCAATAGCTCGCGCTGCCACGGATGCAGGATCGGGCTGTTTTTTTCGAGGAAATAGAGCAGATTCTCCTCAGGCAACCGATGGCGCTGCATGCGCTCGGCCGCCTCCTTCTCCTGCACCGTCGGCTCCTTGGTCTTGGCGAGATTCGGCACGGTGCGCCAGAGATCGCGATAGGCCGCCTGCTCGTTGGCGAGTCGCTCGCGCCGGCGCGCCTCATATTCCGACAGCTTCAGCTTGTTGGCGCGACGGTAGCGGAACACACTTTGGTTCTGCAACGCATGTGCGGCGTCAAGAATCGACTCCACCGCCTCCTGCCCGAAACGCTCCTCGCATTCCGCAACGTAGCGCTTGGCGAAGTCGAGATAATCGAGGATGCCGCTCGGGTCGGTCCATTGCTGGAACAGATAGTTGTTCTTGAAGAAATGGTTGTGCCCGAAGGCCGCGTGCGCCAGCACCAGCGTCTGCATCGCCATGGAGTTCTCCTCCATGTAATAGCTGATGCAGGGGTTGGAGTTGATGACGATCTCGTAGGCCAGCGCCTGATAGCCCTTGCGATAAAGCATCTCGTCGCGCACGAACCTTTTGCCGAAAGACCAGTGCGAATACATCAACGGCATGCCAACCGAGGAATAGGCGTCGAGCATCTGCTCGGCCGAGATCACCTCGATCTGGTTGGGAAACACATCGAGCCCGAGATCGTTGAGGGCAATGTCCTGCACCGCCTCATAAACCTCGTGCATCAACGCGAAGTTCCATTCCGCGCCCTCGAACAGCGGCTTCTCGGCGCGAGGGCGACGCACGACATCATTCATGGCGGCGTCCCCTTCTCGCGCTGGCGTGCGAACAATTCGCGGAACACGGGATAGATGTCGGCGGGATTGGCGACCTTGCGCATCGCGAAATTGCGCTGCGCGTCGGCGAGGTCGGCATAACCGCGCCACAGTTCCTTCGAATCGCCGCCGCTCCAATGCGAGGAAATGTCACGATCGGCGATCTCGATGTAGGCGAAATATTGCGTCGAGGCCAGGATCTCGTCGGTCAACAGTTCGACGCAACGCTCGGTGTCGCCACCGGAATTGTCGCCGTCGGAGGCCTCCGCGCAATAGATGTTCCACTCCGTCGGCGAATAGCGCTTGTCGCGGATCTCGATCATCTGCTCCAGCGCCGAGGAGACCACCGTGCCGCCGGTCTCGCGACCATAGAAGAACTCGTGCTCGTCGACCTCTCTGGCCTCGTGCGTGTGGCGGATGAAGACGACGTCGACGCGCTCGTATTTGCGCTTCAGAAACAGGTGCAGCAGGATGAAGAAGCGCTTGGCGAGATCCTTCTCGCGCTCGCCCATCGAGGCCGAGACATCCATCAGGCAGAACATCACAGCCTTGGCGCGCGGCACGACCACCCGCGTGAAGCGGTTGTAGCGCACGTCGATGGGGTCAATGAACGGAATGGCCTTTTGCAGGCGCTTCAGCCGCTTCAACTCCTCCTCTAGGCGCGCCTTCTCCTCGGTCAGCGCCTCGCTCTCCGGCAGCGCGGCGAGCTCGGCGAGCCGGGCTTCGAGCCGCTCGACCTCGCGGCGGCTCGGCCGTCGCAGCGCCAACCGGCGGCTCAAGCTCTGCCGCATCGTGCGCAGCACATTGAGGTTGGGAATGACGCCGTCGGAGGAATAGCCGGCGCGCCGCGGCTCCGCCAGCTTGGCGTCTTTCAGCGATGACTTGATGAGGTCCGGCAATTCCAGATCCTCAAACAACAAATCGAGGAACTCCTCCTCGGTCAGCGCGAAGGTGAAGGCGTCCTCGCCGTCGCCGTCTTTGGAGCCCTGCCGGCCGCGCCCGCCCTGGCCGCCCTTCGGCTTGTCGATGCGGTCGCCGGCGACAAACTCCTTGTTGCCGGGCAGCACCCGTTGACGGTCGCCGCCCGAATCCGCTTCATGAAACATCGGCTCGTTGATGCCGTCGGAGGGAATCGACACCGATCCGCCCTTCGCGGCGTCGCCGATGGTGCGCTCACGCACCGCCTTGTCGACCGCTTCTTTGATTTGCACGCGCGTCCGTTTGAGGAAGCGCATGCGGTTGCCGAGCGACTTGTCGCGTGGGTTAAGGCGACGGTCGATGAACTGGGGCATCGGTTCTAAGTCCTCGAAGCGCGCTCACCCGGCTTTATTGACGCGCATGTACCATTCAACTAGGCGGCGAACCTGGCGTTCCGTATAGCCGCGGGACTTCATGCGTTCGAGGAATTCCCCATGCTGCTTTTCGGTCTTGGTGTCCTGCTTGGCGCCGAAGCTGATGACCGGCAGCAGTTCCTCGACCTGGCTGAACATGCGCTTCTCGATGACCTCCCGAATTTTCTCGTAAGACGTCCAGTACGGATTCTTGCCCTGGTTGTTGGCGCGCGCGCGCAGCGCGAACTTCACGATCTCGTTGCGGAAATCCTTCGGATTGGCGATGCCGGCTGGCTTCTCGACCTTGGACAGTTCCGCATCGAGGATCTTGCGGTCGAACACCTGGCCAGTGTCTGCATCCTTGAAATCCTGCTCCTCGATCCACGCATCGGCATAGGCGATGTAGCGATTGAACAGATTCTGTCCGTATTCGCTGTAGGATTCGATATAGGCCTTCTGGATCTCGCGGCCGATGAACTCCGCGTAGCGTGGCGCCAACAACGATTTGATGAAGTCGAGATAGCGCTCCTCAGTCTCCTTCGGGAACTGCTCGCGCTTGATCGCCTGTTCGAGCACATACATCAGATGCACGGGATCGGCCGCAATCTCCTCGTTGTCGTAGTTGAATGTCTCCGACAGCACCTTGAAGGCGAAGCGCGTCGAAATGCCCGCCATGCCCTCGGAGACGCCGGCCGCCTCGCGATATTCCTGGATGGATTTCGCCTTGGGGTCGGTGTCCTTCAGGTTGTCGCCGTTATAAACCCGCATTTTCGAATAGATCGGCGAGTTCTGGTGCTCCCTCATGCGCGACAGCACGCAGAAACGGGCGAGAATCTCCAGCACCTCCGGCGCGCAAGTCGCCTCGGCGAGATCGCTGCCTTCGAGCAGTTTCTTGTAGATCATCGCCTCTTCGGTCGAGCGCAAGCAGTAGGGCACTTTGACGACGCAGATGCGATCAAGGAAGGCTTCGTTATTCTTGTTGCTCTTGAATTGCTCCCATTCCGATTCGTTGGAATGGGCGAGGATGATGCCCTGATAGGGCAGCGCCCCAAGATTTTCCGTGCCGGCGTAGTTGCCTTCCTGCGTCGCCGTCAGCAGCGGGTGCAGCACCTTGATCGGCGCCTTGAACATTTCGACGAATTCAAGCAGCCCCTGCGTCGTGCGGTTGAGGCCGCCGGAATAGCTGTACGCGTCGGGATCGTGCTGCGAGAAAGTCTCCAGCTTGCGGATGTCGACCTTGCCGACCAACGTCGAGATGTCCTGGTTGTTCTCGTCGCCGGGCTCAACCTTGGCGACGCCGATCTGGCGCAGCCGCGAAGGATAGAGCTTGACCACCGAGAATTTCGATATGTCGCCGTCGAACTCGTCGAGGCGCTTGGCGGCCCACGGCGAGCAGATGCCGGTCAGCTTACGCGCCGGCAGCCCGTATTGACGCTCCAGCAACACGCCCATGGTCTCTGGCCGGAACAGGCCCAGCGGCGACTCAAACACTGGGCTCAGCTCATCGCCAGCCGCCAGCACATAAATCGGCTGCGTCTCAATCAGCGCCTTCAGGCGCTCGGCGAGCGAGGATTTGCCGCCGCCGACCGGCCCGAGCAAGTAGAGCACCTGCTTGCGCTCTTCGAGCCCTTGCGCGGCGTGCTGGAAATAGCTGACGACGCGCTGGATCGTGTCCTCCATGCCGAAGAATCCGACCATGCTCGGATAGAGCTTGATCGTGCGGTTGAGGAAGACGCGGCCGAGCCGCGAGTCCTTGGAGGTGTCGATCACCTGCGGTTCGCCGATGGCGGCGATCATGCGTTCTGCGGCGCTGGCGTACATGGAAGGGTCGTCGCGGCAACCTTCCAGATATTCCGACAGCGACATGGTCACGCGCCGTTCGCGCGCATAAGCCGAGGAGAAGAGCCCGAACACGTTCGAGCTCTTGGTTTCGCGCGCTCCCGAGCCGGAAGGATTAGCAAAAGCCGTAGCCGCCATGGCGTTCATCTCGAGCTCCGAAATGGTAAACATCCTTCTCCTGAGTTCAACGTGGGATTGAATACCTAATAAAAGGTTAAACTTTGTCCCAAGTTGGTACAGTCATCGCGGAGGAACCCGTCAGTGACGGCGGCCCGCCCGGAAAGGCCCTATTGAAGCGGCCTAAACTTTACCGGTGCGGCCTGAAGGGGAATCGCGCCCGCTCTTGCGAGGTCGCGCCCTAGTCGCCAACAGACAATCCCAAACGCCGACTCGACGCAAGCCCTTTTGCGATCTTACGAGCAAGTCGCGCGCCAAGCGTGGCGCCGCGGCATCGCCGGCGCCGGTCTCAGCCGCCGCCGAGCACGCCTTTGGCGGCTCGATCGACGGCTGCGGCGTATCGCCGCGCGGCGTAAGCCTCGCCCAAGACGCCGAGCACCGCGCCCTTGGCGTCGGTGACGGCGAGAATATCGGAGCTAGCCGCCGCGAAGGCATCCAGCGCGTCGCGAATATTCTGCTCGGGTCTAAGAGTAACGTTGGCGAGCCGCGCAAGTTTCGCGACGGGCTCATCCTCGTGCTCCGACGCATGCGCCTCCGCCGTGGCGACCAAGCCGCGGTAGCGCCCTTGGCGGTCGATGAGCGCCACATAGTGCGAACTGCCCAGCGGATGCGCGAGCCGGAACGCCGCCAGCGTCGCCTCGGCCGGCATGGTGCGGGCTTTGGTGTCCATCATGCCCGCCACCAAGATCGTGCGCACCCAGCCGACGTCGTGTGCGCCCTTGATGTTTTCGCCGCGCAAATGCATCCGCCAGGTCGAGAACGAATAGCCGAAGATCGCCTGCGTCATCAGGTGACTGGCGATGCAGCCGGCCAGCACCGGCCCCGCCACCGCCACATCGCCGGAACTCTCCAGCACCAGAAACGCCATCGTCAGCGGCGCGCCGATGATCGCCGTCCCCAGCGTCGCCATGCCGGCGAACAGGCACGCCGTGGCGTTGAGATGCAGCCCCGGCAGCGCCACGGCCATGATCAGCGCATAGAGCTTGCCGATCAGCGCCCCGGTATAGAGCGAGGCGAAGAACATGCCGCCGCGAAAGCCGCTCGCCAGCGACACCATACAGGCCGTCAGTTTCAGCCCGATCAGCGCCGCCAGAGCCAGAGCGGAGAGGTCGCGGTCGCTGTCGAGGATGAGCGCCCCGTGCCCGGCGCCCAACATTTGCGGCGTCAGCGTCGCCAGCAAAGCGACGATGGCGCCGCCCACCACCGGCCTCCCCCAAGCCGGCAACGGCCCCGCCCGGAACAGCCGCTCGAGCACCGAGGCCGCGCGCATCGCCCCCACGCCGATGAGCGCCGAAACCAGCCCGAGGCCGACCAAAGCGATGTGCTGGGCAACCCCGAACGGCGGCACCGGCGGCGCTTGGATCGAATAAGGCGCGCCGCCGAGCACATGCACCATCAGCCGCCCCGCCACTGCCGCCGCCAGCACCGGCGCGGCGTTGGCTAGAGAATAGGCGCCGATGACAAGCTCGAAAGCATAAAACGCACCGGTCAGCGGCGCGCCGAAGGCCGCCGCCATGGCGCCCGCGGCGCCGGCGCCGAGCAAGGTGCGCAAATCCTGCCGTCGCAGTTGCAGGATGACGCCGATCTTCGAGCCGAGCGCCGAGCCAACTTGCGCATAGCCGGCCTCCAGCCCGACCGAGGCGCCGACGCCGTTCGATAGCAGCGTCTGCAAGACGACCACCACGCTGTCGCGCAGCGACAGCCGGCCGCCGTGCAGTGCATTGGCCTCCACGGGATCGACGGTCGGGCCCATGCCCCGGCGCTGGCGCCAGACGGCGAAAAGCCCCATCAGCAGGCCGCCGCCACAGAGCGCCAGCAAGGCGGCCGGCAACCAGACGCGCGCCTGCGCGCTCAGCCGTTGGTCGAAGGGAATGCCGTAGATCAGGACATGCATGAACTCGGCGATGTTGCTCATCGCCGTGACGCAGGCGCCGGCGGCGAAGCCGACTAGAATGGCCACCACCACCCGCGCGATGGCGCGCGAGCGCACGAAAACCCGGAGACTGGCGACCAACGCGCGCGGAGCGGCTGATGTCATGGCGATCCAGCGTCAACGAAAAACGCCGCCCCATCGGGGCGGCGCCGCAAATCTCTCGAAACCCTGAGACCTTCCGGCTCAGGCGGCCTCTTCGATTCCCGCTTCGTCGCCCTCGGCTGCGTCCGCCTTGACGCCGCGCTTCTGGTTTTTCTTGAGCTGGGTGTCGATCACCTTCAGCGCCTCGGTCTCGCTGAGCTTCTGCACCGCGGCGATCTCGCGCATCATCCGATCGAGCGCCGCCTCATAAAGCTGGCGCTCGGAATAGGATTGCTCGGGCTGCGCCTCGGAGCGGTAGAGGTCGCGCACCACCTCGGCGATGGCGTTGATGTCGCCGGAATTGATCTTGGCTTCGTATTCCTGCGCGCGGCGCGACCACATCGTGCGCTTGACGCGCGCCCGGCCGGTGAGGATCTCCAGCGAGCGACGAGCGCCGTCGGCATCGGAGAGCTTGCGCATCCCCACGCCCGCGACCTTCGAGGTCGGCACCCGCAGCGTCATTTTATCCTTGACGAAATTGATGACGAACAGCTCCAGCTTGAAGCCGGCGACCTCCTGCTCCTCCATAGACACGATCTGCCCGACCCCGTGCGCGGGGTAGACGACGAATTCATTCAGCTTGAAGCCATGCTTGTTAGCGCTGTTTTTCATCGTTTTCTGTTCGCCGCCTGATGGTTCACGATCGATTGCTCTCGCTGGCTGAGCCGCCTTGGCCGCTTTCGCCACCCCCTGCGAAACCGCCGCGCTGGCCGCCGGCTTCATCGCCGCGACCACCGCCGGCGCCTTCGCCGCCTTCTCCGCCAAGCCTGCCGCAGCGACGGGTTCACTCCGCCCCCGGCCGGGATTCGCCGCCTTCGCCCCCTCCCGATTTACGTCTTTGGATTGATCCGCCTTCGGCTGACTCTCGTCTCCTGCGCCGGCAGTCTTTCGCGGCGCTGTCGCCGCCTTACGGACACTCGCATTAACGATCGCGACGCCCTTAGGGGCCGCTGTGTCTTTTGCCGCTGTTTCTTTAACGGCCGCGGACTCATGCGACTGCGACGCCAGTTTGGCGCCCGCCCGCGCCTTGCTCGTCGGCGCTACCGCACTCGAGCCTTTTTTAGATGACGCCGCCGGAATTAGATTGGGCGATCCCCGCTTGCCAACCGATTTTGACGCCGCCGCCCCCCGGCTGGTCTTCGAATCGGCCGCCTGGCTCCGTTTCTTCGTTCCTCTTTGCCGAATCGGGTTGCCTCGCTCGGGAGGCTTTGACGCTTTCTTTGTGACTTTTTTACGCGCCGCCATAGGCCAAGTCTCCAGAAACGCGAGACGCGCAAGCCCAACCGTACCGAGAAGGCGACGACCAAGGGCGGAGATTGGCCTCCCGCCGCAAGATCACGACGTCAGTCCCGGTGCAGGGGCTCGAACCGTGTGTTAACTCGCTGTTTAGCACAACTCTGCGCTAAAATCAAAAGCCCGCAGGCCCGCCGCCTCCTTGTCGCCGGTTCTGGTTAAGCCAAGCCAATATCTTGGCTAAACTTTTCAATCCCCCTCGCCGGGATTGGGTGAAAAGAACTCCTCGAACTTGTTCGGACGGCCGTCAAATTCCTTGGCGTCCGCCGGAGGTTCGCGCTTGATCGTGATATTGGGCCAGGACTTGGCGTATTCCGCGTTGAGCTTCAGCCACGAGTCCAGATTCGGCTCCGTATCCGGCTTGATCGCCTCGGCCGGGCATTCCGGCTCGCAGACGCCGCAGTCAATGCATTCGTCGGGATGGATGACGAGCATGTTCTCGCCCTCGTAGAAACAATCCACGGGGCACACCTCGACGCAGTCCATGTATTTGCACTTGATACAATTATCGCTCACCACATAGGTCATCGAACAACCCCTGATCGCGACGGTCTCTAGCCTTGTCGCAACGCATGTGGCTAGTTATGGTCTTTTGTCGCGCCGTTCAAGCAGCGGCTTCAATGCGGCAAGCTTGGCGAACGGCGAATCAGGGTCAACCTGGACCGGGCGTTGCTCCCGGCGCGAGCCGAAATCCTTGTGCGGACGGCGATCTTCACGGCCGTCTCCTTTGCCTTCGTAGCGCCGCGGCCCATCGTCGCGCCTCTCGGCGCGCGGCGCACGGTGTGGCGCTTGCGGTCGCGCCTCGGGCGCCGCCGCCTCACTGGCTGGCGGCCTTTCGCGCCGCTGCGGCTTGCCGCGATGCGGTCGCGCTTCATGCTCAACGCTCGGCTCGTGCCGCGGCGCCCGCGGCCGGCGTGGGGCCGGGCGCCAAATCTCGATCTTCTCGTGTTCGTCCGCCGCCGGGCTCGCCGCTTCGGCCGCGGCCTCGGCGCTTTCTTCCGTCGCCGTGACCTCCCGCCCCTCGACAGCTTCAGGCGCGCCTTCCTCATTTGGCGCGGCGTCCACCTCGACGACGCCGTTGGACGCCGCCTCTACCTCTGGGGCGCTGCTGTTCGCTTGCTCGTCCAGCGCTGCCTTCGGCGCGGCCTCGGCCAGCGACGCGGTTTCGCCTTCCGCCACAACCTGCGGCGCTTCGCTTTCCGGTCCCGCCTCCGGCGCAGCCTCAGCCTGCGACGCTTCGCTCTCCAGCGACGCGTCCGCGACCGCCTGTGTCGCCTCGCTCTCCAGCGCCGCGTTCGCCTCGGCCGCCGCCTCCGGCGCGGCCTCGGCAAGAGACGCGGTTTCGCCTTCCGGCGTCGCCTCCGCCGCCTGCGGCTTTATCGGCTCGGTCGGCGCCTTGGCGTTAGCGGCCTCGAACGCCGCTTTGCTGACCTTCACCGGCTCGAAGCCGAGCGAGCGCAGGATCGAGGCGAAAGCCTCGCCCGAACAGCCAGTGAGCGACGTCATCTGCGGCGAGATGAGAAACCCATAGGCCTCCGACGCCGGCCGCGAGCCCGAACGCATGTGATCGGGCATCGCCGCGCGGATGAGATCCGAAAGCCGCTCGATGATGTCGACCCTGACCACCCGCTCGCCGCACAAGCGGAAGCCGGCGACCCGATAAGCGTCCGGCGACAGCAACCCCTCGTTGGCGAACGAAGTGCGGCCGGCCGAGGCGAAGGCGAGCAGCCGGTCGGCCCCCGGCTCGGTTCCGCGCCGCAGCGTCCACAACAGCGAGCATAACGAGCGCGCGCCGGGCTTCAGCAGCGCCGGCACATATATATAAAGTGACCCGAAGCGGACGCCGAGCTTGCGCAAAGCGCCGCGCGCGGTTTGATCGAGGGCGCGCACATCGTTGCGCACGCGTTCGCGATCGAGCACGCCGAGCGCCTCGGCGATCTTGCCGCCGAGCGCCCGCGCCGCCTCGGCGAGTTCGCCGCCCTCGCCGAGCGCCAGCAGCGGCCCCAGCACCTTGCGCACATGCGCGGCAAGCCAGAGCGCGACGCGGGTCTCGGCCGCAACGCGATCCTCGCCCGCCAGCGCCTCGTCGGCGAGCAGCACCCCGCGCGGCTGCAACAGTTCGTCGCCGGCCACCACCCGCGCCACGGGATCGCCGAGCCAGCGCATCAGCCCGTCGCTCGACAGCACGATCGATTCGTCGACCGAGCGTCCGAACCGCGCCGCGCGCGCGGCGAGTTCCTTGCCCAGTTCCTCGGCGTAATCAGAGCGCACCGCCAAAGCCTCCGCCGGCGGCTCGACGCTCTGCAGCCCGCGAAGGTGCGCCCAGTCCACGGGCGGCGCGGCGCCCGCCTCCTCTGCAAGCGCCGCCTCTGAGGGGGCCTCCGGGGCAAGCGCCTGCTCTGCAAGCGCCGGCTCTGTAAACGTCGCCTGGGCGGGCGCGGCCTCGGCTTCCGGCAGCGGTGGCGCGGCCGTCTCGGTCGCTGCATTGATCGCCAAATCGGTCGGGGGCGACGCTGGCGCGCCCTCGGGCGCGGTGGGATCCTGCGTCGCTTCGGCTTCCGCCATCTTGGGTTCCCCAGCCGCTCACCGACGACGTCGGCGCCATCCCTTGCACGGGCACAACAAAATCAGGCCGGCAGCCCGGACTTTGGCGGAGACGCTGTTTAGCCGACCCTAGCCCGCCCGCCAAGGGCGCGTTAGCGCTTGACGGTTATAAAGGCGCCGGTGGCGCATTGTGTTGCGCTTATGTAGCTTCCGGCCAGCCGGAACGTCAGCAGGGTTTTCAGACATTGCCAGCCAGTCTTCTTACAAAAATTCTGCTTCGTGCAAAAATCCTGCCTGAGCAGGAGATTTTTCCCGGCTGCGTCTGTTGCGCTACCCTGAAGCCTGCTTAAGAAGCGCGGCGTGTTCAGACAGTTCTTCTCCGTCGGCGGCTTCACGGCGCTCTCTCGGGTGACCGGTTTTGTTCGGGAAATGGTCATCAGCGCGCTCATGGGCGCCGGCCCGCTGGCCGATGCCTATTTCGTAGCTTTGCGCCTGCCCAACCAGTTTCGCGCCATATTTGGCGAGGGGGCGTTCAATTCTGCGTATGTGCCGACCTATTCGCGGCTGCTGACCGCCAACGGCCACCCGACCGCGCGCCTGTTCGCCAGCCGCGTGCTGACCCTGCTGGCGCTCGCGCAACTAGCGCTGCTGGCGCTGGCCTATCTGTTCATGCCGCAGCTCGTCGACTTCATCGCCCCCGGCTTCTCGCATTATCCCGACAAGTTCGCACTCGCTGTCGGCATGACGCGGGTTACGTTTCCCTATCTCGCGCTCATCACGCTCGCCACATTGCATTCCGGCACGCTCAACGCGCATGGCTATTTCGCCGTCGCCGCCTTCGCGCCGGTGCTGCTCAACCTGTTCATCATCGGCTTCCTGGCGCTGACGTTCCTGTTCCCGAATGCCGGCTACGCCGCCAGTTGGGGCGTGCTTGCCTCGGGCGTCGCGCAACTCGCCCTGCTCGTTTTCGAGGCGCGCCGGCGCGGCGTGCTGGAGCGATTCGCCTGGCCGCGGCTCGATCTCGACATGCGCCAGTTCCTGCGTGCGCTGGGGCCGGCGGTGATCGGCTCGGCCGGCCAGCAGATCGCCATTCTCGCCGACACCATCCTGGCCTCCGGCATGCCGACCGGCTCGGTCTCGGCGATCAATTACGCCGACCGGCTTTATCAACTGCCGCTCGGCGTCATCGGCGTCGCCGCCGGCACGGTGCTGCTGCCGGAGATGACGCGCCGGCTCGCTCGCGGCGACGCGGCCGGCGCGCAGGCGGCGCAAAACCGTTCGATGGCGTTTTCGATGGCGCTCGCGGCGCCGTTCCTGGTCGGCTTCCTGCTGATTCCCGGCGAACTAGTGCGCGGCGCCTATCTGCGCGGCGCGTTCAACATCGCGGCGGCCAACAACGCCGCCTCGGTGCTCGGGGCCTATGGTTTGGGGCTCGCGCCGATGGTGCTGATCCGCTCGGCGGTGGCGACCTTCCAGTCGCGCGGCGATACCGCGACCCCGGCCAATTGCTTCTATGCCGGGCTCGCCGTCAACGTGGCTCTGAAATTCTGGCTTTCCGGGCCGCTGGGGCCGGCGGGGCTGGCGCTCGGCACCGCCGCCGGGGCGTGGATCAACTTTCTGCTGCTGATCTACATAGGCCATCGCCGCGGGCTGGCGCGCGTCGACGAACGCCTGATCGAGAACCTCGCGCTGACGCTGTTTTCGGCCGCCGGCGCGGCGCTGGCGACGCTGCCGGCGCTCGCCTTCGCCCACCGCCTCGCCCTGAGCCTGCCCATCCTGCGCAACGAAACCGTGCTCGCGCTGACCTTCGGGACGCTGAGCCTCGTCTACGCCGCCATGTTCGGGCTCGCGACGCTGATGTTCGGGCGCGGCCTGCGACGTCAGTTGCTGTGAAGCGCCGGCGTTTGCGCTATAGCCTCGGCGAATGGGAGGGCGCATGAGCGACCGCAGCATCGTTATCGTCGGGGCCGGACACGCCGGGGTGCAGAGCGCCGCCAGCTTGCGCGAAGACGGGTTTGCCGGCCGCATCACGCTGCTTTCCGACGAGACGGATTTTCCCTATCAACGCCCGCCGCTGTCGAAGGCGTTCCTCAAGGGCCAGATGGAGCTTGGCGGCCTGCCGCTGCGCGGCGAGCAATTCTTCGCCGAGCAGCGCATCGACCTGCGCCTCGGCGTCGCCGTCGCCCGCATCGACCGCGCCGCCCGCCGCGTCGAACTCGCGCATGGCGAGGCGGAACCTTACGATCACCTCATCCTCGCCGCCGGCGCGCGCGCCCGCGCGCTGCTTGCGCCGGGCCTCGATCTCCATGGCGTTTACGCCCTACGCGCGATCCAGGATGCGGCGGCGATCAAGGCGGCGCTCGGCGCGGCGTCGCGGGTCGTCGTCATCGGCGCCGGTTTCATCGGCCTCGAAATCGCCGCCACCGCCCGCGGGCTCGGGCGCGAGGTGACGATCGTCGAAATCGCCGACCGGCCGATGGGTCGCGCGGTGTCGCCGGCGATGTCGGCGTTCTTCCTCGACGCGCATCGCGGCTTCGGCGCGCGCTTCGAACTCGGCGTCGGCGTCTCGGGCCTTTACGGCGCGGACGGGCGCGTCGCCGAGGTCGAGCTCTCCGACGGCCGCCGTCTGGCCGCCGATCTCGTCATCGTCGGCGTCGGCGTCACCGCGCAGGACACCCTGGCCGTGGAGGCGGGGCTCGATTGCGCCGACGGCGTCGTCGTCGACGCCTATCTCGTCTCTAGCGACGCCGCGATTTCCGCCATCGGCGATTGCTGCCGCTTCCCGCACGCAGGGTTCGGCGCGCAATTGCGGCTCGAATCGGTGCAGAACGCCGCCGACCAGGCGCGCACCGTCGCCCGCCGCCTCGTCGGCAAGCCGGAGCCGTATACATCGCTGCCCTGGTTCTGGAGCGATCAGGGCGACCTCAAGTTGCAGATCGCCGGCCTCTCGCATGGCGTCGATCGCTGGGTGACGCGCGGCGGCATCGAGACGCGGGCGCTGACGACGTTCGGCTTTCTCGGCGACAAGCTGGCGGTGGTGGAGACCGTCAACCGCGCCGCCGACCACATGGCGGCGCGACGCATGCTGGCGGCGGGAATGCCGATCACGCCCGCGCAAGCCGCCGACGCCAACGTCGATTTGCGCAAGCTGGCGCTTGGGCGCTGACGCCAGCAACATAACAAAAGGCATTGCTCGCGCGATGCAGCGCCTCTAGGGGTATTGCATTGCAATATCTATGCTGGCGACATCTTCAGGAGAATGTCATGGCGGCTCGCCCGCGTCGCAGCGTGCTTTATCTGCCGGGATCGAACGCGAAGGCGTTGGCCAAAGCGCGCGAATTGCCGGCCGACGCGATCATCCTCGACCTTGAGGATTCGGTGGCGCCGGAGGCCAAGCCGGAGGCTCGCGAACGCATCGTCGCGGCGCTGAAAGAGGGCGGCTTCGGCGGCCGGGAAATGCTAATCCGCGTCAATGGCGTGCATACGCCCTGGGGCGAGGCGGACCTGGAGGCGGCCGCGGCCGCGGCGCCGGACGGGGTGCTGCTGCCGAAGGTCGACAGCCCCGGCACGGTGATGCACGCCGCCAAGCTGCTGCGCTCGGCGCCGGAGACGACGCGGCTGTGGGCGATGATGGAGACGCCGATGGCGATGCTGAGCGCCGGCTCGATCGCCGCCATGGCCGCCGATCCCGCCTCGCGGCTGGAGGCGCTGGTGCTCGGCCTCAACGACCTCGCCAAAGAGACGCGCGGGCGTCTGCGGCCGGGCCGGGCCGCCTTCACGCCGTGGCTGGCTACCTGCGTCGCCGCCGCGCGCGCCCATGGCTGCGACGTCATCGACGGCGTCTACAACGATATCGCCGATCTCGACGGCTTCCGCGCCGAATGCCAGCAGGGCCTGGAGTTCGGCTTCGACGGCAAGACGCTGATCCATCCGAGCCAGATCGACATCTGCAACGCCACCTTCGCGCCGTCGCCCGACGAGGTCGCCCACGCCCGGGCGATCATCGCCGCCTTCGAGGAGCCGGAGAACGCCGGCAGAGGCGTATTGAAGATCGACGGCCGCATGGTCGAACTGCTGCACGCGCAGATGGCTAGGCGAACGCTGGCCATCGCCAAGGCGATCGCCGCGCCGGGCAACGGCGTCAGCCTCTGAGCGCCAGCCGCCAGGCGTCGTCCTCGGGCACGCAGGATTCGGCGCGAATTTCAACCAGCACGCCGTTGAGGTCGCGCACATAGGCGACGGTCTGCCCGTCGGAGCGGGTGTTCGGGGCCTCGTAGGGCAGCGCTCCCGCCCGCAGCGCGTCGTCATAAGCCGCCGCGACGTCCTGCGCGACGAAGCCGACCTCGGTGGCGGCCGGCTGCTCGAACGGGCGATGGGCGCGGAACGTGTGACCGGCTTCCGCGCGCCGGCCTTCCGCCACGAAGACGAGGGGAATCCCGCCGGTCTCCATCTCCCCGAACTCGCCGTTGGGGTCGGCGTGGCGCAGGCGCAGGCCGAACGCCCGCTCGTAGAACGCCGCCGCCGCCGCCACATCGGGAACGTAAAGCACCACCGAACTCAGTTTCATCGCCAGCACCTCTTATGCTTTGCGCCCGCTTGGAATGACCGACGCGAAGGGATAGATGCGATCATCCCTCGCAACTCTCACATGGGCTTCGAATGAGCGAGACCGCCTCCCTGTTCCAGTTCGGCCCCGATGCGACGCCCTATCGCAAGCTGACATCGCAGGGGGTGCGTCTCGAACAGGCGCTGGGGCGCGAATTCCTGATCGTCGAGCGCGAAGCTATAAGGGCGCTGGCGGAAGCCGCCATGATCGACATCAATCATCTGCTACGTCCCGGCCATCTCGCGCAACTCGCCAAAATCCTCGACGACCCGGAAGCGACCGACAACGACCGCTTCGTCGCCTACGACCTTTTGAAGAACGCCAATATCGCCGCGGGCGGCGTATTGCCGATGTGCCAGGACACCGGCACCGCCATCGTCATGGGCAAGAAGGGCCGCCTGGTGTTCACCGACGGCGGCGACGAAGCGGCGCTGCTGCAAGGCGTCAAGGACGCCTACGAGAAGAAAAACCTGCGCTACAGCCAGGTGGCGCCGCTGACGATGTTCGAGGAAAAGAACACCGGCGATAATCTGCCAGCCCAAATCGAGATTTATGCCGAGGGCGAAGATTCCTACAAGTTCCTGTTCGTCGCCAAGGGCGGCGGCTCCGCCAACAAGACGTTTCTTTATCAGGCGACGCCGTCGATCCTGACGCCGGATCGCATGCTGGCGTTCCTGAAGGAGAAAATCCTCACCCTCGGCACCGCCGCCTGCCCGCCCTATCATCTGGCCGTCGTCATCGGCGGGACATCGGCGGAATTGAACCTGAAGACGGTCAAGCTCGCCTCGACCCGCTACCTCGACAGCCTGCCGACCAGCGGCGACCGCTCCGGCCGCGCCTTCCGCGACCTCGACATGGAGGCCGAGATCCACGGACTGACGCAGAGCCTCGGCGTCGGAGCGCAGTTCGGCGGCAAGTATTTCTGCCATGACGTGCGCGTCATCCGGCTGCCGCGCCACGGCGCCTCGCTGCCGATCGGCCTCGGCGTCTCCTGCTCGGCCGACCGGCAGGCTTTGGGCAAGATCACCCGCGACGGCGTGTTCCTGGAGGCGCTGGAGCGCGACCCGGCGCGCTTCCTGCCGCATGTGGATGAGGCCAAGCTCGGCGGCGAGGTGGTGCGCATCGACCTTCGCCGGCCGATGAACGAGATCCTGGCGCAGTTGAGCCAATATCCGATCCGCACCCGCGTCGCGCTGAGCGGGCCGATGATCGTGGCGCGCGACGCCGCGCACGCCAAGATTCGCGAGCGACTCGACCGCGGCGAGCCGATGCCGGATTATCTGAAAGATCACCCGGTCTATTACGCCGGCCCGGCCAAGACCCCGGCCGGCTACGCCTCGGGTTCGTTCGGGCCGACGACGGCGGGGCGCATGGATTCCTTCGTCGACGCCTTCCAGGCGGCGGGCGGCTCACTGGTGATGCTGGCCAAGGGCAACCGCTCGGCGCAGGTGCGAAGAGCCTGCGCCGAACATGGCGGGTTTTATCTCGGCTCCATCGGCGGTCCGGCGGCGCGGCTGGCGCAGGACTGCATCCGCAAGGTCGAGGTGCTGGAATATCCGGAGCTTGGCATGGAGGCGATCTGGCGCATCGAAGTCGAGGATTTCCCGGCGTTCATCGTCATCGACGACAAGGGCAACGACTTTTTCAAGGAGCTCAACCTGGGGTGAGTTTGGGTCTGGCGAATTCGAGCCAGCCCGTCCGCGTTGCTCTCGCGCGCGTCACCTCCTATTCCGACCTCCGCCCCAACCTCGCCGCCGCGCCTCGTCTATCACGAGACAGACGACGTGCTGTTCATCGCACAGTGCTGGGTATCGTTACTAAAGTATATCCTGACCGTCATTGCGAGCGAAGCGAAGCAATCCATGATTCGGCGCAGCCGCCATTTCCGAAGAACAGACCATCTCGCGGCGGTGGATTGCTTCGCTTCGCTCGCAAAGACGGCGGATGTGGTCAATACTTCTAACCTGCCGAAAAAGCGAGCCGTTTTACTTTCCCCCTTTACGCCGGCGTCTCGCACGCTAGCCCGAACACCTCGGCGACCGCGCGCTCGGCGAGCGGATCGAGGAAGCTCCAAGCTAAATCGGAACCGGCCTCACCCGGCGATCGCAAGCTCGACGAACGCCCTGGGGTCGGCGCAAAACTCGCGCAGCAATTTGAAATGCTCGGTCTCCTCCAAACGCACCGGCTCAAGTCCGCTTTTGCCAATGCGCAGCAGCCGCGCGCCGGGGCAGGCCATCAGCAGCGGCGAATGCGTCGCCATGACGACTTGAAACTCGACCGCTTCGCCGGCGCCGCCGAGGAACTTCAGGAGCTCGACCTGACGGACCGGCGACAGGGCGGATTCGGGTTCGTCAAGCAGATAAAGCGCCCGTTTGCGCAGCCGCTCCGTGAAGAAGCGCAGGAAGCCTTCCCCATGCGAATGCGATAGGAAGTCGGGCGGGCGCGCGCCCGCGTCCAGCGCCGACACGTCGAGGTAGCGCGCGACGGAATAGAAGCTTTCGGCACGGAAGAACCAACCATTGGTCAATTTGGGCAGCCACGCGGCGCGCAAGGCTTCAGCCAGCGCGGCGCCGCCCTTGTCGACCGCCCGAGAATGATCGACGGGACGATAGCCCTTGCCGCCGCCCGCCTCGTCGAACCCCGCCAGATGGGCGATGGCTTCGAGCAGCGTCGACTTGCCGGTTCCGTTCTCGCCGACCACGATGGTGATCGCCGTCTCGAACTCCATCTCGAAATCACCGCGCCGGAACAGCGGCAGACAGAACGGATAGGCGTCCCAATCGACGCCGCGACCAGGGACGAAAGACAGCCGCCGCAGGTAAGGCGGAGGCAGGCTCGTGGGCCGCGGGTTTCGCATCCCTTACGTCGGCGTCTCGCTCGCCAGCCCGAACACCTCGGCAACCGCGCGCTCCGCCTCCAGGCCGGCAATCCACTCGCCTTCCTTGGCGAGCCTGGCTTGCGCCGCCTTTAGGCGGGTGCGCACGTCCTGCGGCGTCAGCGCGACGAGGCCGTCGTCGTCGCCGAGGATGAGATCGCCGGGAGAAACCGGGACGCCGCCGATCGTCACCGCCACGTTGACCGCGCCGCGCTCGGCCCCGCTCGGCCCGCGCGGCGTGATCGAGCGCGAGAACACCGAGAAATCCGAGAAGCCCGCCAAAGTTGCGACATCGCGCACCGCGCCGTCGCAGACGACGCCGACGGCGCCGCGCCGGCGCAGATGGCCGCTGAGGATCTCGCCGATCATCGCCGCCTCGCGCGCGCCGTTGGCGGCGATCACCAGCACATCGCCGGGCGCAGTCAGGTCGAGCGCGCGCAGCACGGCGCCGAAGTCCGGCGGCTCGCACAGCGCCGTCACCGCGCGGCCGACCAGCGGCGGCTGACGACCGGGCGGCCGCAACGGGCGGATCGCGGCATCGATGAGCGCGATCTCGGGGCCGAGATCGGCGGCGATCGCCACCGGAATCTTACGCCACGGCGCGATCTCGGCCTCGCTCAGCAGCAAGGGCGAGGGGTGGATGGCGACGGCCATGGTTACGCCTCGCGGCTGAGGAAACTGTCGAGCACCATTTTACGCCCGGCGCGGTCGAAATCCACCGTCAGCTTAGGCCCGTCGACGGCGGAAACCAGGCCGGGGCCGAATTTCTGGTGAAACACCCGCTCGCCGACGCGATAGGCCGAGGCTTGCGTCGCCAGCGCCATCGCCCGGCCCTCGATGACGCGCGGCGGCGCCGGGCGCTTGTAGCCGGCGTCCTGCGAACGCTCCTGCGCCCGCTTCCAGCCCGGCGTATCGTAGCGGCGGCTCGAAAACACCGCCTCGTCGAAGCGGCTCGCCGGAGCATAATTCGGGGGATCGGCGGCCTCGATGACCTCGACATGCGGCTCCGGCAATTCGTCGAGGAAGCGCGACGGCGGCGAGGATTGCCAGAGGCCGCGCACCTGCCGGTTGGCGGCGAAATAGATCGCCACGCGCCGGCGCGCGCGCGTGATCCCGACATAGGCGAGGCGGCGCTCCTCTTCGAGGCCGGCCAGGCCATTGTCGTCGAGCGCGCGCTGGTTGGGAAACAACCCCTCCTCCCAGCCGGGCAGAAACACGACGTCGAATTCGAGCCCCTTGGCGGCATGCAGCGTCATCAGCGTGACGCGCGGCCCGGAATCTTCGCTACGCGCCTCGGTGACAAGCGCGACATGCTCCAGAAACGCTTCCAACGTCGGAAACTCGCCGAGGGCGCGCACTAGCTCCTTCAGGTTGTCGAGGCGGCCGTCAGCCTCATGGCTCTTCTCCGCCTTCCACATGGCGATGAGGCCGCTTTCCTCGATGACGACGCGCGCGACCTCCTCGGGCGCAGCGGCGAGCCCGCGCCAGCGCTGGAAATCGGCGAGCAGCGCGCGCAGCACCTGACGCGGCTTCGGCTTCAGCTCGTCGGTCTCGATCAGGCTCAGCGCGGTCTGGCTCAGCGACAGCGCGGCGGGGCGCGCGACGGCGTGAAGCTGCGCCAGCGTCGCCTCGCCGAGACCGCGGCGCGGCGTGTTGTAGATACGCTCGAAGGCGAGATCGTCGTCGGCCTGCGCGACCAGACGCAGATAGGCGAGCGCGTCGCGGATTTCCGCCCGCTCATAGAAGCGCGGACCGCCGACGATGCGATAGGCGATGCCGGCTTCGTTGAAACGGTCTTCGAAGGCGCGCATCTGCGCCGTGGTGCGCAACAGAATCGCCATATCGGCGAGCGAGGCGCCGCGCCGCTGCTCGGCCTCGATCTCGTCGCCGATCTCGCGCGCCTCTTGGGGCGAATCGTGGACGCCGCGCACGGTCGGCTTGGCGCCGAGTTCGGCGGCGGTGAACAGCGTTTTGCCGAGCCGCTTGCGGTTATGGGCGATCAGCCCGGAGGCCAGGGCCAGGATATGGCCGGTCGAGCGATAGTTGCGTTCGAGCCGGATCACCGTCGCATCGGGGAAATCGCGCTCGAAGCCGAGGATGTTCTCGACCTCGGCCCCGCGCCAGCCATAGATCGACTGGTCGTCGTCGCCGACGCAGCACAGGTTGCGGCTCTGCTGCGCGATAAGCCGCAGCCACAGATATTGGACGGCGTTGGTGTCCTGGTACTCGTCGACGAGAATGTAGCGGAAACGCTGCTGGTAGATCGCCAGCACATCGGCGTTCTCGCGCCACAGCCGCAGCGATTCCAGCAACAGATCGCCGAAATCGACGGCGTTGAGCGTTTTCAGCCGCCCCTGGTAATCCTTGTAGAGCTTGCCGGCGAGGCCGCCGGCGAAACCGGCGGCGTCGCGCGCGCCGACGTCGGTGGGCGCAAGGCCGCGGTTCTTCCAGTCGTCGATGAGGCCGGCCAGCGCGCGCGCCGGCCAGCGCTTCTCGTCGATATTCTCGGCTTTCAGAAGCTGCTTGAGCAGGCGCAACTGGTCGTCGGTGTCGAGAATGGTGAAATTGGGCTTGAGGCCGACGAGTTCGGCGTGGCGGCGCAGGATCTTGGCGCCGATGGAATGGAACGTGCCCATCCAGGGCAGGCCGTCGGGCGCGCCGGTCAGCGCCTCGATGCGCTCGCGCATCTCGCGCGCCGCGCGGTTGGTGAAGGTGACGGCGAGGATTTCCTGCCCACGGGCGAGGCGGCGGCCCAGAATATGGGCGATGCGGGTCGTCAGCACCCGCGTCTTGCCGACCCCGGCGCCGGCCAGCACCAGCACCGGCCCGTCGAGCGCCTCAACGGCGCGGCGCTGCTCGGGGTTGAGCGAATCTAGATACGGCGCGGGCGAGGCGGCGCGGGCGCGCTGAGAAATCGACCGCGCCAAAGCGGCGTAGGATTCGGCGGACATCGCGCCAACATGCGCTTTCGCGCCGCCGCGCGCAACCGACGCCGAAAAAACCCTGTCAGTTCCAGTGGTTGACCTGGATGATGGCGGGGGTGAGAATGGCGCAAAACAGACCGGGGAGGAAAAACACGATCATCGGCACCGTCAGCGACGGCGGCAGCGCCGCAGCCTTCTTCTCCGCCGCGGTCATGCGCGCGTCGCGGCTCTCCTGGGCGAGCACGCGCAGCGACGCGCCGAGCGGCGTGCCGTATTTCTCCGCCTGGATCAGCACGGTGGTCAGTTGTTTGAACGCATCGAGGCCGACGCGCGCCGTCAGATTCTCGAAGGCGACGCGCCGGTTCTCCAGGAACGACATTTCCGCCGCCAGCAGCGACATTTCCTCGGCCAGTTCGATGCTCTCGGAGCCGATCTCCTGCGCCACCTTGCGAACCGCGTGCTCGATCGACATCCCGGATTCGGCGCAGATGATGAGCAGGTCGACCATGTTCGGATAGGCCCGGTTCATCGCCTTCTTGCGCTTGCCGATCTTATTGTTGAGGAAAATCTCCGGCGCCTTGATGCCGAGATAGGCGCAGGCCATCGCCGCGCCCAGCTTCAACATGAACGACCATTGCAGGTGGGCGATGAAGAACAGATAGATGACGCCGGCGACGAAGAACACGATCGGCGCCGCCAGCCGGTAGGCGAGGAAAGCGTTTTCGGCCCCCTGGCCGCGATAACCCGCCATCGCCAGCTTCATCTTGGCGGTGTCGGTGTTGAGCCAGGAATCGAGGCTCAGCGCCTCGACGAGGCGTTTGGAGAGGCCGCCGGTCTTGTAGCGCAGGCTCAGCTTCTGCTGCTGGCCGCTGGAAGCGATGAGGCGCTCGCGCTCGCGCAGGCGGATGCGCTCGCGCTCGGTCGACACCGCCCTGATGCGACGCGCCATGTCGTCTTTCTGCAACAGCGGAATGCAGGCGAGCAGCACCGTCGTCGCGCAACCGAGCGAGACCAGCATCGTCACCAGAAATCCGGGATCGCCGAGCTTGGCGAGAATTTGGTCCATCATGGCCGGATTATCCTAGCATGCCGCAGTCGCCTCAGAATTCGAGACTGCCTCAGAAGTCGAAGTTGATCATCTTCTTCATCGCCGCGCCGCCGATCGCCATCCAGCACAGGCCGATGATGGTGATGATGCGGCCGTGACTGGTCGAGAACAACAGGCTCATGTATTTGGGCGCCGTGACATAGAGCGCGCCCGACACCAGGAACGGCACGGCGCCGATGATGGCCGCCGAGGCCAGTGCCTCCATCGACATCGCGCCGATCTTGGCGCGCATTTTCTTGCGGTCGCGCACGGTCTTGGAGAGGTTGGCGACCGCCTCGGAGAGATTGCCGCCGGCCTTGGACTGGATCTCCATGACGATGGCGAAGAAGTTGGTCTCGGTCGCCGGCACGCGTCGCGCCATCTTCTGCAAGGCTTCCGGCACCGAGATGCCGAGCGCCTGCTGCTCGACGACGCGGCGAAACTCGGAGCGCACCGGCTCCTGCGCCTCGCTGGCGATGATGCGCAGCGTGTCGTTGACCGGCAGGCCGGCGCGCACGCCGCGCACGATGATGTCGAGCGCTTCCGGCAGCCGGTCGACGAATTTCTTGATGCGTCGGGTGCGCATGCGGGCGAGCAGCAGATTGGGCATGCCGAAACCGATGGTGATCGCCATCAGGCCGGAGATGATCGGGTTGCCGAACTTGACCAGCGTCAACAGGCCGATGACGCCGGCGAGCCCGGCGAAGATCATCAGGAACGGACCCTTGCGCATCGTCCAGCCTGCCTGCTCTATGCGTGTTTGCAGATCGACGCGGCGGCCTCTGGCCTTTTTGTCGAGCTCGGCGAGGCTATCGGCGATCTGCTTCTTCTTGGCGACGCGGTCGGCGGAGGCCTCGTGCGCCTTGCGGTTGGGTTTGGCGATCACCTGTTGGCGGCGCGCGGCGGAGCTGTCGCCGCCGAGAAAGGCGAACGCCAGACCACCGACCGCCAGGGCCAGCAGCAACGCGAAAATCAGCGCAAGATTCATGTCTGGGTCGCCCTCGCGTTCAGAAAGTGTCGACGTCCTTGACCTCGGCGGAGTCGAGCGCGGCGGCGAGCCGCTTCTCCTCGCCGTAGTAGCGCGCCCGGTCCCAGAAGCGCGGGCGGCCGATGCCGGTCGAGCGATGGCGCCCCTTCAGCTTACCCTGGGCGTCCTCGCCGAGCATCTCATAGATGAACAGATCCTGGGTGATGACGGTCTCGCCCTCCATGCCCATCACCTCGGTGATGTGGGTGATGCGGCGCGAGCCGTCGCGCAGCCGCGCCGCCTGGATGATGACATCGACGGAGGCGACGATCATCTCGCGGATCGTCTTCGTCGGCAGCGAAAAGCCGCCCATAGTAATCATCGATTCCAGGCGGCTCAAGGCCTCGCGCGGCGAGTTGGCGTGCAGCGTGCCCATCGAGCCGTCGTGGCCGGTGTTCATCGCCTGCAACAGGTCGAACGCCTCGGGGCCGCGCACCTCGCCGACGATGATGCGCTCGGGACGCATGCGCAGGCAGTTCTTGACGAGATCGCGCATGGTGATCTGGCCGACGCCTTCGAGGTTGGGCGGGCGCGTCTCCAGCCTGACGACATGGGGCTGCTGCAACTGCAACTCGGCCGCGTCCTCGCAGGTGATGACGCGCTCGCTGGCGTCGATATAGTTGGTCAGGCAGTTGAGCAGCGTCGTTTTGCCCGAGCCGGTGCCGCCGGAAATGACGACATTGCAGCTAACGCGGCCGATGATCTTGAGAATCTCGGCCCCGGCGGGTGAGATCGCACCGAAGCGCACGAGCTGATCGAGCGTCAGCTTGTCCTTCTTGAACTTGCGGATGGTGAGCGCGGCGCCGTCGATGGCCAGCGGCGGCGCGATGACGTTGACGCGGGAGCCGTCGAGCAGGCGCGCGTCGCAGATCGGCGAGGCCTCGTCGACGCGGCGACCGACCTGGCTGACGATGCGCTGGCAGATGTTCATCAACTGCGCGTTGTCGCGGAAGCGCACGTTGGTGAGCTGGATCTTGCCGCCGACTTCGATGAAGGTGCGCGTCGGTCCGTTGACCATGATGTCGGCGATGTCGTCGCGCGCCAGCAGCGGTTCGAGCGGGCCGAAGCCGAGCACGTCGTTGCAAATGTCGTCGAGCAGATCCTCCTGCTCGGCGATGGAAAGCACGAGGTTCTTGATCGTGACGATCTCGTGCACGATGTCGCGGATTTCCTCGCGCGCGCTTTCCTGGTCGAGCTTGGACAGCGCCGAGAGGTCGATGGCCTCGATCAGCGCGCTGAAGATCATCGATTTGGTCTGAAAGTAGCTCTCAGGGCGCGCCTCGGCCTCGCGCACATAGGAGGTGGACGCGGGCGGCGCGCCGCGCGCCGGCTCCGCCAGCAAAGGCGTGTGCGTCGGCGCGGGAAGCGGCGCCGCGCTGACGTCGGATTGGGCACGCTTACCGAACATTTTCCATCTTCCCGATTGCGAGAGGAGGCGTCATACGCGCACGCATGACGAGCGAGCGCCCGTCACGCCTTCCTGCCCAGCTTTGGCAGCAAGTTGTCGAACAGCCCACGCTTCTGCTTCTTGATCTCGGCGCGGCCGGCGATCAGGCTCGACATCGCGCCGAAGGTCTCGGCGGTCTTGCCCTTGGACTCGATCTCCGCGATCATCTGCCCGTTGTTGGCCGCCGAGCCGAACAGCTTGGCGTCATGGGCGATCACCGCCGTCGGCTCCATCTCGATGGTCTTGGCGAAATCGGCGACCGGAATCTCCGGCCGCTTCGGCACCCCGACATTGTTGAGGATGAGGCGCGGCGGGTGGTCGTGCGGACGCGCGTTGCGGATGTTGTCGATGATGTTCTTGGCGTTGCGCAGGTTGGCGAGATCGGGCTCGGCGACGACGATGACCTCGTCGGCCGCCACCAGCGCGCGCCGCGTCCAGGCGGTCCACCCGTGCGGCACGTCGAGCACGATCCAGGGCGTCGAGGCGCGCATCGCGTCGAACAAAGAATCGAAGGCGATTTCGCCGAAATCGTAGAGCCGGTCGAGCATCGCCGGCGCCGCCAGCAGATGCAGGTTGTCGCCGCATTTCGACAACAGCCGGTCGACGAGGGTGGCGTCGACGCGATCGGGCGCGAACACCGCCTCGGCGATGCCCTGCGGCGGATCCTGGTTGAAGTCGAGCCCAGCGGTGCCGAAGCCGAGGTCGAGATCGGCGATGATCGTCTCCATGCCGAGTTCGGTGGCGAAGTGCCAGGCCAGGTTATGGGCCACCGTCGAGGCGCCGACGCCGCCCTTGGCTCCGACGACGGCGATGACGCGGCCGAGCGGCTTGGCCCCCGGCGTCTTGAACAATTGCGACACCGCGCTGACGAAATCGACGACGCTGAAAGGCAGCACCAGATATTCGCTCACCCCGCGCGCGATCAACTGACGGTAGAGAACGATGTCGTTGACCTTGCCGATGATGATGACCTTGGTGCCGGCGTCGCAATATTCGGCGAGCTCGTCGAGCCGGCTGACCAGCAGGTCGCGGTCGGTCGTCGCCTCGATGACGACGACGTTGGGCGTCGGCGAGCTGCGATAGGCCTCGACCGCCGCCGCCGCGCCGCCCATGTTCTGTTTGACATGCGCCTTGTTCATGCGCCGGTCGCCGATCGCGGCCTGGATGACGGCGGCCGCCTCGGGGGATTCGCAGAACGCCTGGATCGAGATCCGCGGCACGGGATCGATCTGGGCGATCGGCGTCGTCGATTGCGAATGCGCGCTCGGCGCGTCCTCAAGCATCTGAGATCGCATGGATCAGTTCCCCACCGCGCCGATCGCGGTCAATTGCGTCTTCCAGTCGGTGCCCGGATCGGCGCCCTTGCGCACTTGCTGGATGGCGCGCAGGCGCATGGCCTCGTCGGGCGGCGTCGAGGCGCGCGCCTGCACGAGGTCGCGGGGATCGTCGACCTGGGCGGCCAGCGCCGATTGCGTGGCGCAGCCGAAATTCGGATAGGCGTCGTTCTTCCAGCCTTCGATCGAGGAGCCGGAGGCCAGATCCGTCGGCCATTGCCCGCAGCGGCTGGCGACCTGGGCCTTCAGGCCCTGGAACATCAGCCGCACCGGGCTGGCGAGATTGCGATCCTGGATCGGATAGGCGCCGACCGCGACATAGCCGCGCAGGCCGTAGGCGTAGAGCTTGCGACGGATCTCCGGCACGATGCGGGCGCTGGCGACATCGCCGGCCGGGGTCAGGATGGTGATCTCGCCGGAGCCGAAGGCGTGATAGTGCTCGGCGAAGGCCTTCAGCTTGCCGGCCGACAACTCGTCCAGACGCCCGCCGGTCGGGAACAGATCGAGAATGTTGGCGCTCTTGGCGAGCACGATCGGATGGCGCTCGTGGTAATCCATGGCGTTCAACTGGTTGTCGGACGCATATTGCACGCCCGACAGGCAGCCCGACAGCGAGAGCGCCGCCGCACATATCCCGAGGGCCAATAGCGCCCGGCCGCCTGGCCGCTTGAAGGTGTTAATCCGCTGAATCATGACGTTGACTCGCAAATGAGATCAGATCTGGGTTACGCGAGTGTTTCAGTCGGTGATGAAACCGACCCTGCCCGTGTAATTCGGCATCGGGCGCAGGCCGCCGGAGCTCGAGTAGATGCGGTTGACGCGGCCGAGGAACCACCCCTGTGGGTCGCTGGCGTCGGTGAAGTTCTGGTCGGGACGCGAGATCTCTTTGGGATCGACGGCATGCACGATGTAGGGGGTGACGATAATCAGCAGCTCGGTCTCCTGGCGCTGATAATCGCGCGAGCGGAACAGCGAGCCGAGTACGGGAAGGTTCATCAGCCCGGGCAGGCCGGTGACCGCCGTGGCCGACTGCGTCGAGATCAAGCCGGCCGAGACGATCGAGCCGCCGGAGGGCAATTCGACGGTGGTCTCGTTCTTGCGCGTGCGAAAGCCGGGAATTGAGGTGTTGCCGATGTTGAGTTGCTTGGAATAGTCGATGTCGGTGACTTCGGTGGCGACGCGCAGTTGGATGCGGCCCTGGCTCAGCACAACGGGCGTGAAGTTGAGCGTCACGCCATAGGGTTGCTGGACGAAGCTGAGTTGGCAAACGCCGCTGGTGCAGTTCTCGCTCGCCGGGATCGGGATGGTGCCGCCGGCCAGGAACTTGGCGCGCTCGCCGGAAACCGCCGTCACCGTTGGTTCCGCCAGCGTGCGCGAAACGCCTTCCTGCTCGAAAGCGTTGAGGGTCGCCGTCAGCTTCTCGCCCCCCATCGTCCAGCCGATGGTGGCGGAGTTGCCGAGCGCGCCATTAACGGCGAACGGGTTGGTGATGTTGAGCGCCGACACGCCGGAACCGAAGCCGCCACTCGCGTTGGGGCCCAAACCGGCGTAGCTGACGCCGAGCTGCTTCAGCACATCGCGGCGGATTTCCGAGATCGTCACCCGCAAACTCACCTGGTCGAGGCCGCGGATCATCAGCGAGTTGATGACCTTGCTCACAGCGCTCGAATCAGACGCTTGGGATGTCGTCGTCACAGACGAATGCATTGAACCCACGTCCTTTGACGTCGTGGACGAGATGCTGTCACCACCAGGGGATGAAACGGGTTCTCCAGCAAAGGCCTTCGCCAAATCAGACGCCTGTTGTGCGTCGGCGGCCGAGGCGACCGATCCGGTCAGGA
>DATNDU010000006.1:0-2031 GCA_035606915.1 Roseiarcus sp.
CGAGCTCGGCCGCCGCGGCATCGCCGCCGTGCTCATCGACGAGAAGCCGAGTACGGCCTTCAACCCGCAGGCCAACGCCACCCAGGCGCGGACGATGGAGCACTTCCGCCGCCTCGGCTTCGCCGACGAGGTGCGCTCGGCGGGACTGCCGCCGGACTATCCGACGGATATCGTCTACTACACGCGCTTTGCCAAATACGAACTCGCCCGCTTCCCGCTGCCGTCGTCGCGCGAGGCGCGGGCGCGCGCGGCGACCTCGTCGGGCGCCTGGAGCGCGGCCGAGCTGCCGCACCGCGTCTCGCAGAAATTCGTCGAGGCCATCCTTTTCAAGCACGCGGCGGCGCTGCCCTCGGTATCGCTCGTCTATGGCTGGCGCATGGCCGCTTTCGCCGATCGCGGAAGCGATGTCGAGATCGTAGCGGAGCGCGTTGCAGATGGTGCGCGCGCCACGATCCGCGGCGCCTATCTGGTCGGCGCCGATGGGCCGCGCAGCGCCATTCGCCGGCAACTGGGCTTCAACTATTCCGGCCGGACCGGCGTCGTGCGCGAGTTCATGGGCGGTAGGATGTATGCGATCTATGCCCGTGCGCCCGAGTTCTACCGCGTCGTCCCGCATAAGCCCGGCTGGATGAACGTCACCATCAACCGCGACCGCCGCGCCTTGATGGCGGCGGTCGACGGGCGTGGCGAGTTCGCCTTCCACACCCAGCTGCGCGCCAATGAGGAGGAGAGCCGCATCAGCGACGCCGACGCGTTGGCGATGGTGCAAGCGGCCATCGGCGCGCCTGTCGCGCTCGAGATTCTGTCGCGCTGCACCTGGACGGCGGGCCACGCGCTGGTCGCCGATGGCTTCCAGCGCGGCCGGGTGTTCCTCGGGGGCGATGCGGCGCATCTGTTCACGCCGACCGGCGGCCTCGGCTACAACACCGCGGTCGAGGACGCGGTCAATCTCGGCTGGAAACTCGCCGCCGTCATCAAGCGGCAGGCCGAGCCCGATCTGCTCGACACGTACTCGATAGAACGCCGGCCGCTGGCGGCGCGCAATACGGGCTACGCGCAGGCTTTCGCCGATTCACTGGGGTTGTTTCAACCCGCCGCGGAGATCGAGGACGACACGTCGGAAGGCGCCGCCGCGCGTCTCGAGGCCGGCACCTATCTCAATGCGCATGCGCGCGCCGAGTTCAACATTCCCGGCATCACCTTCGGCGGCCGCTATGACGGCTCGCCGATCATCGTCTCCGACGGCACGGCGCCGCCGCCCGATACGATCAACACCTATGTTCCGACGGCCTGCCCGGGCGGTCGCGCGCCGCATCTCTGGCTCGGCGACGGGCGCTCGCTCTATGACGCATTCGGCTTCGAGTGGACGCTGCTGCGGCTCGGCAGGCATGCGCCGGACGGCGCCGGCTTCGGGCGCGCGGCGGCCAGCCTCGGCCTCGATCTCACCATCCGCGACGTGCCGGGCGACGAGGCGCGCGACCTCTACGGCGCCGACCTCGCGCTCATCCGGCCCGACCAGATCGTCGCCTGGCGCGGCAATGACGAGGCCGCGGCGGAAGCGGTGCTGCGGCAGGCGATAGGTTTCCGGCCCACGCGGTAGCTAGAGTCTGATCCATTCAGATTGAAGCGTAGCCTGCGTTTCGGAAGTAGTTGGCGCACTCCTGTGGCGAGAAGTTGCGGAGGAGGGCTCCTATCTGTCGCCATGTGTCTTCGCTGGTTCGTTTGGCGGCTTTACGGAGCAGGATCTTGAGCTTGGCAAAGACCTGCTCGATGGGATTGAGGTCGGGGCTGTACTGCGGAAGGAAGAAGAGCCTTGCGCCGGCGGCACGAATGGCGTGACGAACGGCCTTGCCCTTATGGCTGCCGAGGTTGTCGACGATGACGATGTCCCCCGGCTTGAGCGTCGGCACGAGCATCTGTTCGACATAAGCGCGGAAACTCTCGCCGTCGATCGGCCCGTCGATGACGCATGGAGCGTCGATGCGATCGCATCGCAAGGCAGCGAGGAAAGTCAGCGTTCGCCAGCGGCCC
>DATNDU010000013.1:0-79441 GCA_035606915.1 Roseiarcus sp.
GCGAGCCTATGACCCTATTGCTCGGAGAACCATCGCCTGGGTTCTTGGTGGCCGTGATGACGCCGCTTGCCAAAAGCTTCTCGACAAAATCGGCGTCGAAGGCAAAACATTCGTCACAGATGATTGGGAGGGCTATCACCGTCTCATCCCCGAGGACCAACTCTTCACAGGCAAAGACCTGCCCGTCTCCATCGAACAAGACAACAACAATATTCGCCACTTCGTCGCGAGACTTCGTCGGCGCACCAAGGTCGTCTCCAAGGTCGTCGAAATGGTTGATCTGTCGCTGAGGGCCTACCGCCATTTCCACGACAACATCCAAGCCTTCATCGAAAAAGCCACGGTTTTCCGCTCTATCTTCAGTTGGGACTCTCCTATAATAGAGACTCTTCTACACAGAAAGCATGGAATCAGGCTCCTCGCTGTTTCGAGTGGGTAGCGGCGGCCGACGTGTGCGGCGTAGCAACACCGGGCCGTGGAACTCTCGGCAGCCCAAGTGGCGACGCTCGGAACCTTACCTGAGCCTAAGCTGACGGCTGCGGGGGGCCATAGACCAGCCTTTACAAGGGTCTGGCCGTCATCAACCATCGCACGTGGAAGTCGGGGCGAGCCGTTGCACCATTCTCGCTAACCGCTCTCGCCGTATCTCACTCTCCGAATGCGGATAAAATTCACCCACTCGGAATAGCAGGAGCCCAATAAATCCCGCCTCGATCATCTCGGGCGTTACTTCAATCTCGTGGTCGGGCGCGCCAGCCGACGCTTTCGCTTCGGCCTCTTTCACACCGCACATTTGTAGACCTACGTAAAGTATACAGTTGCCGTCGGTCGCCGTCGATGTATGGGTTGCCATCGGACCAAAGCCGTAGGATTTTATCCGGCGAATCACCGCGAAGGGGAAAGCGGGGGATGAGCAGCCGGCCATGAAGTTCACAGCCTCTCAGGCCGCAGCGGTGAGCGTCGGTGGCCGTAATCTCCAACTCATCGCTTGCGCAGGCTCCGGCAAGACTGAGATTGTCGCCCAGCGCGTGGTTAAGCTACTTGCTGAGGGCGGGTTTCAACCGCGCAATATCGTTGCCCCCGATCTGACCGGAACGACACATCGAAAACTCGGATGCAACGTTGCAAAAACGACCTTCCATCACCCTTGCCAGGAGGCTCTTTCGATGCCGTGCTGTCAAGCGCCGCCGGAACTTCGCTCTCCGTTTACGACTCAGTAGAACTAGAGGCGTAACTGTTGGACGCTTTGCGCCGCTTGTTTAGCGTAGACTTGCGATATTGTCACTGATTTGCAACTTGATCGGCAACGTTAATGTTATTTCGGAAAGAAATTATATCGCCTTGGGGCAAGTCGCAAGATGGTTCCTTTCATTGCTTGGCGCACCATATGGCGGATGTCGCCGCCTGCTTCGAAGCGATCTGCGCCCAGCCTGTCATCCGCGCACGGTTGGAACGCGCCGCCGGCGAACGCCTGACTGAGGTCGCCGTCGTCCGGCTCTCCGTCGTCGCCTTTCTCCACGACTGTGGAAAACTGCATCCCGGATTTCAGGCCAAAGGATGGCTGGAGAATTCATGGACTGGTTCCCTTCACGGTCATGTAGCGGAGGGAGCGGCGATCTTCTCGCAGGCCGCGCCGGCGCCAATTGCGCGCAATCTGCAATTGGACACGCTGATCTCCTGGGGTGTGGATCCCCACCTCCTTTTCGCATCGCTCGCGCATCACGGCCGTCCTTTCGCGCCGACAAGTCGCGCCGGCGAGGAATGGCAGGCGGTCGCCGGCTACGACGCAATAGCGGCTTCCGCAGAGATCGGTGCAGTGATGCTCGACTGGTTTCCCGCTGCATTTGTGTCGGACACATCGCCGTTGCCTTCGGCGCCAAATTTCCACCATCTGTTTTGCGGGCTCGTTTCGTTGGCCGACTGGCTTGGATCGGACCGGCGCAACTTCGCCTTCGTGGACACGCTCGATCCCGCGTATATGACAAGGGCGAGAGACTTGGCGCGAAGAACGCTTGAGGGCGTGGGCCTCGATGTGCGTTCGTTTCGCCTCGCTGTGACAGGTCGGGCGCGTTTTGACGTTCTGACGGGATTCCGTGAACCCCGCCCGCAGCAGCGCCTCGCGGCCGAGCATCCGCTCGATGACCCCCTGGTCATCCTCGAAGCGGAAACGGGGGCGGGCAAAACTGAGGCGGCCCTCTGGCGCTTCGGCCGGCTGTTCGAAGCCGGACTTGTCGATTCCCTTTATTTCGCTTTGCCGACCCGTGCCGCCGCCATTCAAATTCATGGGCGCGTCAATCGGGCGATGGCGCGATTGTTCGGCCCAGGCGCGCCGGAGGCTGTGCTTGCTGTCCCCGGCTACATCAAAGCGGGTGAGGCGCCGGGACAATCGCTACCCGACTGGCAGGTGCGATGGGACGACAATCCCGATGAGGAAAGGCGGCTGTCGCGGTGGGCGGCGGAAACCGCCAAGCGCAGTTTGGCGGCGGCGATCGCCGTCGGCACGGTTGATCAGGCCATGCTGGCGGCCTTGCAGGTCAAGCACGCGCATCTGCGCGCGGCGGCCTTGTCGCGTAGCTTTCTGGTGATCGACGAGGTCCACGCTTCGGATCGCTACATGACCGAAGTCCAGGGGCATCTGCTCGGCATGCATATTCGGCGCGGCGGACACGCCATGCTGATGTCGGCCACGCTCGGCTCTGTTGCGCGGATCAAATGGCTGGGTGTGAAGAACGCGCCGGATTTCGAACAGGCCGCCGCCGCCCCCTATCCCGCGCTGTGGGGCAAGAAGGACGCCGCACCGCATGGCGTGGACGGGTCGCAGCGCGAGAAGGCGGTCGCGATGCAACTGACGCCGACAATGGCTGCGGAGGCGGCTGCTCGTTTGGCGATCGATGCGGGCAAAATGGGCGCGCGAGTGCTGGTCGTCCGCAACACGGTGAAGGCGGCCGTTGCGACCTGGGCGGAGGTTTGCAAGGCCGGCGAAGACGACCTTTTGTTGCAAGTGGGCGGTGGGCCGGCTTTGCACCATAGCCGCTTCGCGCCAGAGGACCGCGCCTTGCTCGACCAGGCGGTGGAGCAGGCGCTTTCGCCGGATCGGGCGCAAATGCCTTCAGGCGGCGTCATTGTCATTGGCACACAAACACTCGAACAAAGCCTCGATATAGATGCAGATTTGCTGATTACCGATCTATGCCCGGTCGATGTGTTGTTGCAGCGCATCGGTCGCCTGCACCGCCACGATCTGGCGCGGCCTCATGGTTTTGAAGCGCCGCGCTGCATCGTCCTGACGCCGCAGATGGGATTGGAGCCGTTGCTCAAGCCGGCATTCGAGAATGGGCTTGGAAAATTCATGGATGGCGGAGGCGTTTATCGCGACCTTTCCGTTCTTGAATTGACTCGGCGGCTGGTCGAGGCGCGCACGCAATGGACGATCCCCGCCATGAACCGCTGGCTGGTCGAAAGCGCCACTCATCCCGAAAAAATCGAAGCTCTGCATGCCGAATTGGGCGCGGCGTGGGCGCATTATTGGAATGAGGTTTCCGGCACGAACATCGCGGACGCAGGCGCAGCAAGGCGGGTGGTTCTTCCTGTGAACGAGCCCTTCGCTGAGGTCAAATTCGCTTCCGACGAAGAAAAAATCCGCACCCGGCTTGGCGGTGACGGCGTGCGGCTGGAGTTCACGCCAGTCGAAGGGCCTTTCGGCCAGATGATCGGCAGCGTCACCTTGCCCGAACATTGGTCGCGCGGGATCGACGCCAGCGCGCCTGTCGCGGAGGTGGTGGAGGACGGCTTGCATATTCTGGCCGGCGCCGGTGCGCGCTTCGTCTATGACCGCCAAGGGCTGAGCAAGGAAAAGTCGTGACGGATTCGACAAATCTCCTCACCCAGCCCCTCATAGCCGCCGCGCCGCGTGGCCTTCTTTCCCTTCCCGGCCTGCTCGCCGCGTTGACGCGCGACGATGTGGACAGCTTCCCCGCCCTGCGCCCGCATCAGGCGCCGGCGTGGCATATGTTTCTCGTGCAGCTTGGCGCACTGGCGATGCATCGCGCAGGACAAACCGAACTTCCGCGGGACGAGGACAGTTGGCGCGACCTGCTCCGCAAGCTGACGCCGGATTTTGCGGACGACGCGCCCTGGCGGCTCGCCGTCGAGGATTGGAGCAAGCCCGCCTTTCTTCAACCGCCGGTCCCCAAAGGCGTAAAGCTGGAAAACGCGGTTCCTACGCCCGACGCGCTCGATCTGCTCATCACTTCGAAGAACCACGATCTCAAACAGGCCGTGGCGCAGGTGGCTGCGCCGGAAGACTGGATATTCGCGCTCGTGTCGTTGCAGACGGGCGAGGGATATGGCGGCTCGGGCAATCAGGGCGTCGCGCGGATGAACGGCGGCTCCTCGTCGCGGCCCATGGTGACGCTGGCGCCGCTTCCGGTCGGCGGCAAAGCGATGACGCCGCGCCCGGGCGCATGGTTCGTGCGCGACGCGCGCGTGCTGCTGGAAACCCGCGAAGCCGAACTGAAGCGATGCGCACCGTTCGCTTATCCCGAGACAGGCGGCCTTGGCCTGACCTGGCTCGCGCCTTGGCCCGAGGAAGCGCAATTGCAACTGTGCGAACTCGACATCTGGTTTATCGAAATCTGCCGTCGTGTCCGGCTTTCCGCGCGAGGCGAGACGATGTCCGCCGTCAAGGGCACGTCGAAGGCGACGCGCATCGACGCCAAGGCCTTCAAGGGCGCCCTGGGCGATCCTTTCGCGCCAGTCCACAAAATAGAAAACAAGAGCCTGACGCTCGGCGACGGCGATTTCGATTACAGCCGCCTGACCGCGCTTCTGCTTTCCGGCGATTGGGAATTGCCGCTGCTGGCGCGGCCCGCGCCTTTCGAACGCGCTGGAGACACGATGGCCGTGGTCTGCGCCGCCCTATCGCGCGGCAACAGCAAGACCGACGGTTTCAAGTCTCGCGTCCTGCCGCTCAGCGGTCGCAAGGCGCATAGTCTGGGCGCGCGTCGCCAGGCCCTGTTTCAACTGGCAGAGGCGCAGATGCAGGACATTGACGCCATCGACAAGGCGCTCGGCTACGGCATTGCCGTCGCGGCGGCCGGCGGCGACCGGGACAAGATCAAAAAGGAATATTACGGCCATGCCGCAGCCGCGCGCGCCGCATTCGACCGCGCCGTAGACGCTATGTCCTTCGATCACCTTTGGGCACGCGACGCGGCGCAGCAGCAGGGCGCCGAGGCGCTGAAGGCGGAGCAAACCGGATTTCGCCGAGCGCTGCTCGGCCATGCGCAGGCCGCATTCGACGCGGCGCTGCCCACCATTCCCTGCGCCAGTCTTTTCTGGCTACGCGCCGAGGCGCGGGCGCGCAGCGCCTTCACAGGCCGCCTTCGTCACGAATTCCCCGATCTGTTCGCAAAGGCCCCCGTCGAGGACGCCGACCATGCCGCTTGAAGAAAAAATCGCGCTTCTGTCGCAACGCCTGCTGCGACTGGACACTGGCGCCCTCGCGGAATTGCGCCGCATGGAGGTCGGCGGCGTCGGGCCGCTGCCCTATTGGGCCTTGGCGGCGGAATGCGGTTTTCTGGACGATGACGCCGACGCTTGGATGCGCATAGTCCATATTCTGGCGATCCTGACGCCCAAAGGCGAGCGGCAGGTCAAGGATTGCCTGCACGACCCAAAACGCAAACTCGGACGCGTGCTTTGCGACGGCGGCGATCCGAACTGGCCGGCAAGCGGCGGCGATCCCCGTCCAATCGTTTCGGAAACTCGACTGGCGCGTTTGTTGGCCACGGCAACCGACCAGCGCGGCGAAGCCCTGGCCCGGCTCGCCCGCATGCTGGCCATCAGTCGCGACCGAACCAGCGGCGTCAATTGCAAGGAAATCGCCGCGTTGCTGCTGTTCGACGACGTCGAACGCAATTTGCGAGAGATCGCCCAAGCCTATTACCGCCGGCTCGATACCGCCGCACGCAAATCCGAGAAAGAGGAAGCCAAATGATCGCGCCCCGTTTCCTGCAAATCCATTCTCTGCATTCCTACGCCGCCGCCCTGCTCAACCGCGACGATTCCGGCCTCGCCAAACGCCTGACCTATGGCGGCGTGTCGCGCACGCGCATTTCCTCGCAGTGCCTCAAGCGCCACTGGCGCATGGCGCAGGACCCGCACGCGCTGAAGACTCTGAGCGGCTACGAAGATTCCGTGCGCTCGCGCGAATTGGTCACGGAAAAGGTGATCGCACCGCTGAAAGGACATTTCGCCGAAGACATCGTCGCCGCGCTGGAGCCGGAGTTCCAAAAGCTGGTCTATGGCGACAAGGCGGACAAGGGCAAGAAAAGCCGCCAGACGCTACTGCTCGGCAAGCCGGAATTGGATTGGCTGGCGCGTGAGGCGCAACGGCTTGCGGACGAAGCCTCCGACGCCGCCGCCGCGAAGAAGTCCGTGGCGGATTGGGCAAAAGGCAAGACCTACAAAGTGATGAGCGAAAACGCCGCGCTGCCCGGCGGTCTCGTCGCTGCGCTGTTCGGCCGCATGGTGACGTCCGATCCTGCCGCCAATATCGACGCGCCCGTTCATGTCGCCCATGCCTTCACCGTTCACGGCGAGGAATCCGAGACCGACTATTTCACCGCCGTCGACGATCTGAAGAAGGACGAGGACGACAGTGGCGCCGACACGATCCAGGAAACCGAACTCACGTCCGGCCTGTTCTACGGCTATGTCGTCATCGACCTGCCGGCGCTTGTCGCCAATTGCGGCGGCGACAAGAATCTGGCCGGCCGCGTCGTTCATCATCTCGTTCATCTCATCGCGGAAGTTTCGCCCGGCGCCAAGCTCGGCTCCACCGCGCCCTATGGCCGCGCCGGGTTCATGCTGCTGGAGGCGGGCGACCGTCAGCCGCGTAGCCTGGCCGAAAGCTATCGCAAGCCTTCAAAGCCCGATCTCGACGCCGCCGTTGAACACCTGCGCAAGCAACTCGCCAAATTCGATCACGCCTATGCGACGGGCGAAAGCCGCATCTGCCTGAACCTCTCGGACGCTCCACTGGGCGGCGTGCCGACCGGCTCGATCGCGGAACTGGGCTTATGGGCGCAGGCCAAAGTCGCGGAGCTTGCCGATGTCTGATCCCTCTTGGCTGATCCTGCGGTTGGAGGCGCCGCTCCTGGCCTTTGGCGGCGTGGCCATCGACCATATCGGCGTCACGCGGGATTTTCCGGCGCAATCCATGCTCGCCGGACTGCTCGCCAATGCGTTGGGCTTTGAGCGAACCGACTGGGAAAACATCCAGAGCTTGCAGGACAGATTGGTCTTCGCGGCGCGGCGGGATCGCGGCGACGAAAGCGCGTTGCTGACGGATGTCCAGAACGCGCGGTTGGAGAAGAACGACAAGGGTTGGACGACGCGCGGCCAGCCGGAGGGCCGCGACGGCGCGAGCTATGGCGCGCCTCATCGCCGCCGCCGCGATTACCACATGGACGCCCGCGTCATGCTCGCCTTGCGGCTGGCGCCGGCGGAACGACAGCCCGATCTCGACGCCCTCGCAGCCGCGCTTGAGCGGCCGGCGCGGCCTCTCTTCATCGGCCGCAAGCCTTGCCTGCCCTCGGCGCCCCTGTTGCTGCCGGGCCGGGTGATCGCGTCCGACGCCTACGCCGCGCTTGCGGCCATCGCAGGCAGGCGCGACGCCGCGCCGCGAAAAATGCGGGCGCTCTGGCCGCATGGGGAAGGCCCTGACGCGGGCGACAATGTCTGGCGCGTCATCGACCTACCCGATCTGCGAAACTGGCGCACCGGCCTGCATGGCGGGACGCGCCGCATCGTCGAGGGGACCGTTTCCGCCCCCGAGCTTGCCGCATGAGCCCCCTCTATCTGACAAGCCTGCCGCTGGAACTCACGCCCTTGCGCCGATGGGCTGCGATGCGGGGTTTCGGCGCCGACGAAGGCCTCGCCCTGCATCATCTGCTGTCCGAAACATTTGGCAAAGGCGCCATGCAGCCGTTCCGCCTGATGCCAGCGCCGAAAGCGACGTCCGCGACGCTCTACGCATATGCCAGAACCGACGACGCCGGTCTCAGGCAAGTCGCCCGCGAATGCGCCATGCCGGACGCGCTCGCCGTCTGCGATCTTGAAGCTTTCGCCGTGAAGCCAATGCCCGAAACCTGGCGCAAGGGCCGGCGCCTCGCTTTCGACCTGCGGGTTCGCCCTACGAAACGCTTGCTCAAGCCGGCGGGCGTTTTTGGCAAGGGCGCGGAGATCGACGCCTATCTGGCCGAAGCCTTGCGCTTGCATCCTGACGGGCGTTGCGCCGAAAATCCGGTCGAGCGCGAAAGTGTCTATCGGACTTGGCTGGTGGAACGGCTGGGCGCAGCGACGACGCTGGAAGCGGCGCGCATGATCCGCTTCGAACGGCGGACGGTCGTGCGCGGCAAGACCTCGCTCGAAGGGCCGGAGGTGACTTGGCATGGCGAACTTACGGTCCAGGATGGCGAGGCCTTCGCCGCGCGGCTCGCGAGCGGCGTTGGCCGCCATTCGGCTTTCGGATACGGCATGTTGCTGCTGCGTCCAGCGCGATAGGAGGAAAAATGCTCGCTGGCCGTCTCGGACTGGAAAAGGCGCGCATTCCCCATGCGGATCGGCACGGGTTGGTTTGGCTGGATCGTGGCCGGCTCGATGTCGAAGACGGGTGTCTGCGCTTCGTGACCGCCGGCGGCGATCTGGCGGCGGGCTCGTACCAGATTCCCCATCAGGCGGTTTCCATCGTGCTGCTGGGGCCGGGATCAAGCGTCACACACGACGCTTTGCGGTTGCTCGCCCGACATGGCTGCGCGCTGGCTGCGATCGGCGAAGGCGCGGTGCGATTCTATACGGCGCCGCCCTTGATGCCCGACACATCGCAGTTGGCTCGCGCGCAGGTGAAGCTGTGGGCCGACCCGGAAACCCGCATGGAGGTCGCACGCGCCATGTACGCCATTCGCTTCGGGGAAATCGTCCGCACCCGCGACATTGACGTTTTGCGCGGACAGGAGGGCGCCCGCATCAAGCGCAGCTACCAATTGGCGGCGGAGCGTCATGGCGTCAACTGGCACGGGCGCAACTACGACCGGGAAAATCCCACCGCCGGCGACCTACCGAATCAGGCGCTCAACCACGCAGCGACGGCCATGCGTTCGGCGGCCTGCGTCGCCGTGGCGGCTGTTGGCGCGATCCCGCAACTTGGCTTTGTCCACGAAGATTCGGGTCAGGCCTTTCCTCTCGACATCGCCGATCTCTATCGCCACGATGTCGTGCTCGACATCGCTTTCGGCGCGGTCAAGGAAGTCGAAAAGGGCGGCGAGTCGATCGAGCGCGCGACCCGCCGGCGCGCGGCGATCCTCATGCGGCAGAAATCCGTCATTCCCAATATGATCGACAGGATCAAATTGCTGCTTGGCGTCGAAAAGGAAGTTGCTCCGGGCGCGCAGGAGCAGGATTGATGCCCATGGTCGTCGTTATCACGCGCGACGTCGAGCCGCGTTACCGAGGCTTTCTCGCATCGGCCATGCTGGAATTAGCGGCCGGCGTCTATGCTCAACCGCGCATGAGCGCGGGCGTTCGCACGCGCATCTGGGCTGTGTTGTCCGATTGGCATTCGACCTTGGGGCGAGGCGCGATAGTCATGACTTGGGCCGAGACGGCAGCAAACGGTGGCCTCGGTCTGGTGACACTTGGGGAGCCCGCGAAGGAAATCGTCGCCCATGACGCCATGCTTTTAGTTCGCCGCCCACTTGCCGTACGCCATCCGCTTGCGCCGAAAGCCGGCTGAGAGTATCGGCACGCTGTTTGATATCGTTCATCGGAAAATCAAGGACTTCGCAGTCAGAGGTTCCCCCGCACACGCGGGGATAGGCCCCGCGATATTTGGAGTTGGCGATCCGCCTCCAAGGTTCCCCCGCACACGCGGGGATAGGCCCCGATGACGCGACATGCAAGTGACCGTCACTATGGTTCCCCCGCACACGCGGGGATAGGCCCGGCGTCGCCGCCTCCATCGTCATCGAACCTCCGGTTCCCCCGCACACGCGGGGATAGGCCCTTCTGTTAGTCAATGCAGCAGGGTTCACGTCGGGTTCCCCCGCACACGCGGGGATAGGCCCATTAGACTCCCTCGCCAACGCGCCGTAGATTTGGTTCCCCCGCACACGCGGGGATAGGCCCGACCTCGACCTCATCCACTCGGACCTCGCCAAGGTTCCCCCGCACACGCGGGGATAGGCCCTGAGACACCACCGGATGGTCAATCCAGTATCGGGTTCCCCCGCACACGCGGGGATAGGCCCTGCATGCGACCGCGACTCTCGACCCGCCGAGGGGTTCCCCCGCACACGCGGGGATAGGCCCAGCCGCCGCGACACCCAGGGCTCCTCGACGAAGGTTCCCCCGCACACGCGGGGATAGGCCCTCGGGAAGTTAGGGGCGCCGAAGAAAAGATAAGGTTCCCCCGCACACGCGGGGATAGGCCCAGTACGCCCCCAAATACGCGGCGCGCCTGACGGGTTCCCCCGCACACGCGGGGATAGGCCCCATCCGATGCCAGAGCGACCAGGAGCCACGCCGGTTCCCCCGCACACGCGGGGATAGGCCCCAGGGCGAGTCGCTGCGGCTGACGATACCGACGGTTCCCCCGCACACGCGGGGATAGGCCCGTTGCGCACATTGGTGATGCCCGGATCGGATTGGTTCCCCGCACACGCGGGGATAGGCCCCCCCTCGCCGAGCTCAACAAGGCCGCCTTCGCGGTTCCCCCGCACACGCGGGGATAGGCCCCCGGCCGATTGGATCGAGGCGTTCCTGACCAAGGTTCCCCCGCACACGCGGGGATAGGCCCACCCAAGCCAGACCGACATGTTCAGCGGCCCGGGTTCCCCCGCACACGCGGGGATAGGCCCGACATTATTATCCGCGTCGGCGAGGCCCTATGGGTTCCCCCGCACACGCGGGGATAGGCCCAGCGCGCCGTCGACAATGCCGGCCGCGCAGAGGGTTCCCCCGCACACGCGGGGCGAGGCCGACGAACTCGTCCCAGTTGCGACCGATCTGCGCAATTGAGCGTTGCCCGCCGTTTTCGGGGAAGCCGCCGCAACGAGCGTTGGCTTGGCCTATGCCGGCAGGACGACGACCTTCGTATTGACCGGCGTTCGCGAATAGAGGTCGATCATGTCCTGACTTAGGAGGCCGGTGCAACCGCTCGTAATGTTGGACCCGATCGTCTCGGGGTCGCTGGTGCTGTAGATCGTGTAGAGCGTGTATTTACCATTCTGGTAGAGATAGAGCGTGCGCGCGCCGAGCGGATTGTCGAGGCCTCCCGGCATGCCGGCGGCATACTTGCCCGCCTCTGGCTGGCGCTGGATCATCTCCTTGGGCGGCGTCCAGACGGGCCATTCGGCTTTGCGCCCGACATAAGCGTCACCGCTCCACAAGAACCCTTGACGGCCGACATTGGCGCCGTAGCGGGTGGCGTTTCCGTCGCCCTCGATGCGGTAAACGTAGTAATTGTGGGGATCGATGATGATCGTGCCGACCGCTTCCTTGCTGTCGTAGCGCACCGTGCGGCGATAATATTTCGGATTGAGCTTGCTGACGTCGACCGCCGGGATCGGGAATTTCTCGTCGGGCTCCGGCCCGTAGAGCTTCTGCGCCTCAGCCAGACTCATGCCGTCGGTCGCACAACCGGCAAGCCCCAGCGCGCCGAGACCGGCCGCGGCGCCGAATAGAAACGACCGGCGGTTGAGAAGCCCAAACCGAGCGGCCTCGCGTATCTCGCCGGCATCGGCATTCCCAACGTCTACCCTCATGAATTTGGAGTTTTCCATGTCCCGTCGCCCAACCAGAGAATACACATCCATACCACCGCCGACCTAAGATTGCCCTTACACGGGCGCGATCGGCGAGCCGCAGCCTTCGCTTTGCGCGACTGCTAAGCGCAAAAATCGCCAAAGTCCAAGCGATCTCGAAATCTAAATTGGCGCTGGGGTCCGGCGCTCCTGCCGCGTAGGCTGCTTCAAATCGCATCGGCGGCGCCCGGATTCGTTGATCGCCATACCCAAGAAAAGGGCCGATTGTCGTCTCGAAAAAGGAGCTGACGACCATGAGTTCACCAACGACGATGCGCGCCGCGTTGCTCGAAACCGCCGGCGCCGACTTCCGCCTCGCCGCCATTGCGCGGCCCGCCGCGGGGCCCGGCGAGGCGCTGGTGCGCATCGCGGCGAGCGGCGTCAATCCGCTCGACCTCAAGATCCACGCCGGCGAGGCCGAGCATGCGCGCCAGCGGCTGCCGGCGATTCTCGGGCTGGACTTGGCCGGCGTCGTCGAGGCGGTCGGGCCGGGCGTGTCGCGGTTCCGGCCCGGCGACGAAGTCTACGCCATGGCCGGCGGCGTCGGCGGCCATCCCGGCTCGCTGGCCGAATATGCGGTGGTGAGCGCAGATTTGCTGGCGATCAAGCCGGCCAATTTCACCATGCGGGAGGCCGCGACCGTGCCGCTGGTGTTCATCACCGCATGGGAAGGGTTGGTTGACCGCGCCGGCGTGCGGGCGGGGCAGACCGTGTTCGTAATTGGCGGCGCCGGCGGCGTCGGGCAGATGGCGATCCAGATCGCTCGGGCGCGCGGGGCCGCGGTTTTCGCCAGCGGATCGGCGTCGAGCCAGGACGCCATCGAGCGTCTTGGCGCGCGATTCGTCGATCGCCAGACGCCGGTCGCCGAAATCGTCGCGCGGCAAACCGCCGGGCGCGGCTTCGACCTCGTGTATGACACCGCCGGCGGCCAAGCGCTGGACGACGCCTTCAACGCCGTGCGCCGCTTCGGCCATGTGGTCAGCAGCCTCGGCTGGGGCGTTCACGCGCTGGCCCCGCTGTCGTTCCGGGCGGCGAGCTATTCCGGCGTATTCACGTTGTTGCCGCTGCTGACCGGCGAAGGCCGCGCCCGCCACGGTGAAATCCTCGCCGAAGCGACGCGAATGGCCGAAGGTGGCCTGCTGCTGACGAAACTCGACCCGCGCCGCTACACACTGGAAACGGTGTGCGACGCCTATCGTGCGCTCAAGGGCGGCGGCGGCAAGATCGTGGTCGACGTGAACCCGGCGACGCCCGCTTAAGGGCTAGTACTCGGTCGCGTCTCCCAAAATGAGAAGCTGGAACTCCGATTGAATTTTCAACATATGTCGTGCAATATATCGAATGTCAGATCGAAGACAAGCAGGAATGCTGACATTGGGCGATTTGTCGATTTCGGCCGCGCAGTGCCGAATGGCGCGCGCGGCAATGGGCATGAGTGCGGATGATCTTGCGGTTAAGGCGAGCGTTTCGCGCGCCACGCTTTCCGATTTCGAGTCCGGCAAGCGTTCGCCGCATCCGCGCACGCTTGCGGCGCTGCGCGCCGCGCTTGAAGCCGCTGGCGTCGAATTCATCGCCGAAAACGGCGGCGGCGCCGGCGTGCGGCTGCGCAAAGCCGCCCCGCCGGCTTTGTCTGTCGAGGAGCTGAACGCCAGCAACGACGAATAGCGTTCAAATGAGTTTGGCGAGCGTTGCGAATAGTGCGAATATGGCTGCGCACACGCGGGAGGAGTCGATGGCCAAGGGTCAGATCAAAGGCAACAAGGAAGTCAAAAAGCCGAAGGCCGAAAAGCCCAAGGGCGAGGCGTCCGCTTACAAGCGCTCGCAAGGCAAAGGCGGCCAAACCGTGAGCGTTCCCGGGAAAAAGTGAACGTTTCCGACGTTTCGGGCAGCGCTGGACGTCGGGGCTATCGTTGACGCCCGGCGCAAACGCTCGCCCAGCGGCGTCTAAGCGAAAATGGGCATAGGCGTCACAGGCTTTCCCGACTAGACGCGTTTTGACCCCTGCGTCTGCGCGGGCGGCCGCTTGCCGCTTTGGCGGTCTGCGATTATCCAAGACCTGGATGCACGCGCATTGGGTCATTGAAAGCAAGTTCGCCCCGCCGAGGGTTCATCCGCATCAGATCGAGCGCACCTCGGTCCTCAAGCGGTTGACAGCGGCGGATGTCGACGCTGTTGTCGTCCACGCCCCGGCCGGATTCGGCAAGAGCACGCTGCTGGCGCAATGGGCGCGGGCGTTGGCGCGCTCCGGCGTCGATGTGGCGTGGCTCAATCTCGACGAGGACGACCGCTACCCCGAGCAATTGGCCGCCTATGTCGCGGCGGCCGTGCGGCGCGCGCTCGGCGAGGCCGGGCCGCCGGGCCTGGGGAGCGGCCTTTCGCCGGCCGGCGAGTTGCTGGCGCTGGTCGGCGAAGCCGCCCGGCGCGGCAGGCGGATTTGGCTTGTGCTCGAAGATTATCATCGCGCCGAATGCGAAGACCTCGACGGCTTGCTGCGCGGCTTTCTCGAACGGGCGCCGCCCTGGATCCGCGCCGCGATCTCCAGCCGGTCGATGCCCAGGCTCGGCGTCGCGCGGCTGAAGGCGCAGGGGCGGGCGGTCGTGCTGACCGAGCGCGATCTGCGCTTCGACGCCGGCGAGACGCGGCTATTTTTCGACGCCGCGCTGCCGGTGGGCGCGGCGGAATGGACGCGCTTCGTCGAGCGGGCGGAGGGCTGGCCTGTGGCGTTGCAGTTCGCGCGCATGTGGCTGGCCGACGGCGGCGACGTCGCAGCCCTGGGCGCCGCCTCCGAGACCAGCGATCTCGGCGCCTATCTCTCCGACCAGGTGTTCTCGGCGCTGCGCCCGGAAGCGCGCGATTTCCTGCTGCGCACCAGCCTGCTCGAAGACATTTCGCCCGAAATCGCCGAGGCGCTCGGCGTAGTGGGCGCCGACCGCATCGCGCGCGCCATCGCCGGCTCGGCGCTGCCGGTGACGCTGGTCTCGCACGAGCCGCTGCGGCTGCGCTGCCATCATCTATTGCGCGATTTTCTGCTGGCGCGGGCGCGCGCCGAGGGCCTCGACATCGCGGCGCTGCATCGGCGGGCGGCGCGCTGGTTCGCCGAGGCCGGCGTGCTGGCCTCCGCCGTCCGCCACGCGCTGGCCGGCGGCGACCCCGCGCACGCCGCTGCGCTGCTGGAGCGGGCTGGCGGCTGGCGGCTGATCTATACCGGCCAGGGCCAGTTGCGGGCGATCCTGCGCACGGTCCATGCGGCGTTGCCGGAGGCGGCTGGCTTTCCCCGGCTGGCGCTCGGCGCCGCCATCCTGGCGGCCAAAAGCGCCGATCTCGCGGCGGCCCAGAGCCTGTTTCGCGCCGTGGTGCGTGGGCAAACCGATGCGGGCGCCGTCGCCGACGACTTCCGCCTCATCGACGCGCTCATCCGCCTTTATTGCGACGAGCCGCTGGAGCCGGCCTCGCTCGATGCGCTGGCGCAGATGGGGCGGCGCATGCCGGCGCACGATCCGATCGGCACGGCGCTGACCAGCAATCTGCTGGCCTATTTCCTGTTGCAATCGGGCGCCTACATCCCCGCCAAGCGCTACGCCGCCCGCGCCATTGCGCAGTTCCAGCAGGCGAAGGCGGCGTTCGGGGAAGCCCATCTTTACGCCCATCTCGGCGCGGCGGAACTGGCGCTCGGCAACCGCGCCGCGGCGGCGGCGGCCTATGGCGCGATGCGCGATCTCTGCCGCAGCGCGCTCGGGCCCGACAGCGATCTCGAAGCCATCGCCGGCGTGCTGGAGGCGGAGGTGCGCTACGAGGCGGACGAGCGCGGGCTCGCCCGCGAACTGCTCGGCGCCGGCCTCTCCCGCATCGAGCAGGCCGACGGCTGGTTCGACGTGTTCGCCGCCGGCTACGTGACCGCGGCGCGACTCGACGGCGTCGAATTCGGCCCCGCCGCCGCCTTCGAGGCGCTGGAGCGCGGTCGCCAGACGGCGCGCGACCGCGACATGCGCCGGCTGGCGCGGCTGCTGGCGGAGGAGACCATCCGCACGGCGACGCTCGCCGGCGACGTCGAACGGGCGTCTGACGAATGCCGCCAGCTTGGCCTTGCGCTGACGCCGGCCGACGATCTGCCGGAGCCGGTCTCGGCGCTGCGCGGCGACGGACCGGCGCTGCTGCTCGCCAGGCTTTGCCTGGTCGCCGGCGACAGCGGCTCGGCCAGCGGCTTCCTGGCTATCGCCGAGAGACAGATGCAGCGGCGCGGCGCGCCGTTCACGCGCCGCATCACCGCCCGGCTGCTGGCGGCGGCGCTGAAGCGCGCGCAGACGCCGCAAGCCGCCGCCGAGACGGCGGCGACGGCGGCGCGGCTGGCCTCGACCGACCGCTTCCTGCGCACGCTCCAGGATGAGGGCGCGATGCTGCGCGATCTGTTGCCCAAAGACGAGGCGTTTGCCGGCGCACGCCGCCGCGAGGCGCCGGCGCAGCCGGGCGTCGTCGCGCTGTCGCCGCGCGAGCGCCAGATTCTGGCGCTGCTCGCCAGCGGCCTCAGCAACAAGGAGATCGCGCGCTCGATCGCGCTCGACCCGAATACCGTCAAATATCACCTGAAGCGGCTGTTTGCGAAGCTGTCGGTGGAGCGGCGCGGCCGCGCCGTGCTGCGCGCGCGCCAATATGGCCTCATAAGCTGAGCCGTCCCTACCCATTCGGGTAGCGCCTACAGGCCGCGCCTACCTTTCGCGATCGTTGTCAGCCTGCGTTCCGTGGTGTGTGTTGGCGCGGCGAACCGACGGGACCGCCGATGCCGGCCACAAACAATTCCGACGCCATCACCCACGAGGTGCTGACGGGTAAAATCCTCGCCACGGTCGATGAAATGGCGATCGTGCTCGCCCGCGCCTCGATGAGCCCGGTCGTTTACGAGGTGCTCGATTTCGCCTGCGGACTGTGCGACGGGCAGGGCGAACTGGTCGCGCAGACCAACGGCATCACCATTTTCACCGGCACCTTCTCGCGGCAGGTGCGCTTCATCCGCGAACGCTTCGGCGCGGATATGGCCCCGGGCGACACTTTCCTCACCAACGACCCTTACGAAGGCGGCACCCACGCCTGCGATTTCGCCATCATCCGGCCGGTGTTCTGGCGCGGCGAGATCGTCGCCTATGCGATCGCCGTCGCGCATCTGCTCGATGTCGGCGGGGCCGTCGCCGGCAGCCTGCCGCCGAACGCCAATTCGGTGTTCCAGGAGGGGTTGCGGCTGTCGGGGGTGCGCCTCACGCGGCGCGACCGGCCGATCGACGACATCCTGCGCGTCATCGTCGAGAATGTGCGGCTGCCGAAGCTGGTGCTTGGCGACGTCAACGCCGAACTGGCGGCGGTGCGCATCGCCGAGCGGCGGGTGCTGGAGACGGTCGAGCGCTACGGCGCCGAAGCGTTGCAGGCGACGTTCTCGCGGCTGATTTCCGCCAGCGAGGCGCGCGCCCGCGCAGTGATCGCGGCGTTGCCGGATGGCGTCTATCGCGCCCGCGACATCGTCGACGGCGACGGCGCTTCGGACGAGGCGATCCCAGTCGAGGTGGCGGTGACGATCCGCGGCTCGCAGATCGAAGTCGATTTCACGGGGTCAGCGCCGGCGCGCGGCGCGCCGATCAATTGCAGCCGCGGCGCGCTGGTCTCCGCCGTCAAGACGGTGATGAAGGCGCTGGTGGCGCCGCACGAGCCCTCCAACGAAGGCTGGTTCAAGCCGCTGACTGTCACCGCGCCGCCCGGCACGCTGTTCACCGCCGAAAAGCCATCGCCGACCGGTTGGTATTACGAAGGCGCGGCGATGGCCTCGGAACTGGTCTGGAAGGCGCTGGCGCCGATCGCGCCCGGCCGTTTCACGGCCGGAACCTACATGAGCCTGTGCGCCACTTATCTCTCCGGCCCCGGGCCCGACGGCCTGTTCGTCCATATCGAGCCGCAGAACGGCGGCTGGGGCGCGACCGCCGAACGCGACGGGGCGAGCGGCATGATCGCGATCACCGACGGCGACACCTACAATTATTCCGTCGAGTTGTTGGAGGCGAAGTTCCCGGTGCTGATCCGCCGCTACGACTACAATCTGGAGGGCGGCGTCGGCGCCGGGCGGCATCGCGGCGGCTTTGGGCTGGTGCGCGAATATGAGATCGAGGGCGACGGGGCGCTGCTCTATGCGAGCTTCGGCCGCAATGCGACGCGGCCGTGGGGGGTCGAGGGCGGCGGCGAAGGCAGCGTCAACGGCATCGAAGTGTTGCGCGGCGGCGGCGCCCGCCGTCTCACGAGGCCGCCGCATTTTCCGTTGGAGCGCGGCGACCGCGTGCGTATCATCACCGGCGGCGGCGGCGGCTGGGGCGATCCCCGGCAGCGCGACCCCGCCGCAGTGGCGCGCGACGTCGCCGACGAGCTTCTGTCCGTGGAAGAGGCGCGGCGCCTCTATGCCGTCGCGCTCGACGCCGGCAGCGGCGCGCTCGATGCACGCGAGACCGCGCGCCTGAGGACGCAAGCGTCATGATCCAAGCGCTATGATTAAAGTCGCAACCGACGCCGGCGGCACCTTCACCGACATGGTCGCCTTTGACGAGGAGACGGCGGAAATTTTTGTCGGCAAGGCGCTGACCACCCCCGCCGACCCCTCGCTAGGCGTCATCGCCACCATCCATCAGGGCCGCGAGACCGGCCTGGCGACCGATCGCGCCTCGCTGTTCGTGCACGGCGGCACCACGGCGATCAACGCCATCACCGAGCGCAAGGGCGTGCGCACGGCGCTGGTGACGACGAAGGGCTTTCGCGACGTCATCGCCATCGGCCGCGGCAACCGCCCCGATCTCTACAACCTGCATTCGACGCCCTCCGAGCCGTTCGTGCCGCGCGCGTTGCGGTTCGAGGTCGAGGAGCGGATGGACGCGCGCGGGCAGGTGCGCACGCCGCTGTCGCTGACCGAACTCGACCAACTCGCCAAGCGCATCGCCGCGGCGAAGGTGCAGGCGGTGGCGATCGCCTTCCTGCATTCCTACATCAATCCCGCCCACGAAATAGCGGCGGCGGAGCGGCTGGCGGCGCTGCTGCCGGGCGTCGCGGTGGCGGCAAGCTCGGCGATCTCCCGACAATGGCGGGAGTACGAGCGCGCCAATACGGCGGTGCTGACCGCCTATGTGCAGCCCATCCTGTCGAGCTATCTCGGCAATCTCGACGCGGCTTTGCGCTATGACGGCTTCGACTGCGCCCGTTATTGCATGCAATCGAACGGCGGCCTCGCCAGCTTCGCGGCGGCCGCCGCGGCGCCGTTGTCGCTGGTGGAATCCGGCCCCTGCGGCGGCGTAGCCGGCGCGGTGCGCATCGGCGAGGCGCTGGGCGAAGCCGATATCCTTTATCTCGACGTCGGCGGCACCACCGCCAAATGCTCGCTGGTGCGCAACGGCCAGCCGGTGTTGCGGCCCGATTACAAGCTCGAATGGTCGCGGCTGAAGCCCGGCTACCCGGTGCAGGTGCCGGTGGTCGACATCGTCGAGATCGGCGCCGGGGGCGGCTCGATCGCGCGCCTGCGGGAGAGCGGCGATCTCGCCGTCGGCCCGGAGAGCGCCGGCGCCGAACCGGGACCGGCCTGCTACGGGCGCGGCGGCGTCGAACCCACCGTCACCGACGCTAAGCTCATCACCGGCGTCATCGACCCTCTGTCCTTCGCCGGCGGCCGCATGAAGCTCGATGTCGGGCGCGCCCGCCGCGCTTTCGCACCGCTGGCGGTTCAACTCGGCGTCGGCGTCGTCGAGGCCGCGCACGCCGTCATCGGCCTCGCCGAGGCCAATATGATCAACGCGCTGAAGCTGGTGACGATCCAGCGCGGCCACGATCCCCGCGATCTCACCCTCATCGCCAGCGGCGGCGGCGGCTCCATGCACGCGGCGACGCTGGGGCGCGAACTCGGCGTAAAGCGCATCGTCATCCCGCGCCACGCCGGCCTGTTCTCGGCCTGGGGCATGCTGGCGGCGCGCCCGCGCGTCGACCTGCACAGAACCCGCCTCGCGCCGCTGACGCCGGCGACTTTCATTGAGGTCGGCGAGATCTTCGCGCAATTGCGCGCCGAGGCGACGACGTTGTTCGCGGCGAGCCCGCACGCCCTCATCTACGACGGCTCGATCGAGATGCGTTATGCCGGCCAGGAGCACGCCATCGCCACCCGCCTGGAACCCGGCATGGACTTCGAGGCGCTGCTCGCCGCCTTCCACGCCACCCACGAGCGCGCCTACACGTTCCGGCTCGACGACACGCCGGTCGAACTCGTGACCTATCATCTGGCCGCCGAGATCGACGCGCCGCGCATCGTCATGCCGAAGATTGCGGCCGGCGGCGACGCCGAGGCGGCGAAACTGGGCTATCGCGACCTCTATGAGGGCGCCGTAGCGGCGCGCGCCGCCGTCTACGATCGCGACCGATTGCCCGCCGGCGCGCGCCTGGCAGGCCCCGTGCTGATCGAGGAGCCGACGACGACGACGCTGGTGCGCGAAGGCCAGAGCGTCACCGTCGACCGCTACGGCCTGCTCATCATCGAAAACGCCGGATGAACCGGCCGACCTCCATAGCCCTCGACCGCCTCACCAAGGTTTACGACGCGCCGGTGGTCTCGGAGGTTTCGCTGGAGGTCGCGGAGGCGAGCTTCGTCACGCTGCTCGGCCCTTCCGGCTCGGGCAAAAGCACGATTTTGCAGATGATCGGCGGCTTCGTCGCCCCGACCTCCGGGCGCATCCTGTTCGGGAGCGAGGACGTGACGCCGCTGCCGCCGAACCGGCGGCCCTGCAACACCATCTTTCAGGATCTCGGCCTGTTCCCGCATATGAGCGTCGCCGAGAACGTCGGCTATGGCCTGCGCTTGCGCAAGATTCCCGGCCGCCTGCGCGCCAAGCGGGTCGCCGACATGCTGGCGCTGGTGGCGCTCGAAGGCCTGGCGCATCGCCGCGTGCATCAGCTTTCCGGCGGCCAGCGTCAGCGCGTGGCGCTGGCCCGCGCCCTGGTGCTGGAACCGCCGCTGCTGCTGCTCGACGAGCCGCTGACCGGGCTCGACGAGCGGCTGCGTCAGCAATTGCGCGACGAGATCGGACGCTTGCACCGCCGTCTCGGCTCGACCTTTCTCGCCGTCACTCACAATCAGGACGAGGCGCTGTCGCTCAGCGACCGCATCGCCGTCATGCGCGCCGGCAAGATCGAGCAGGTGGCGACGCCGCAGGAGATTTACGACAATCCCGCCACGGCCTTCGTCGCCGGCTTCGTCGGCTTCGACGTCTCGTTGGCTCCCGAGCGCGTGACGCCGGGCGAGCGCCACTGGACGGCGATGCTGGCCGGCTCACCGATCCCATGCGCGGCGCCGGAGCGCCAGGCCGCGAGCTACCGCCTCGCCTGGCGGCCGGAGCGGGTGCGGCTCGCCGAGCCCGGCGAAGCGGCCGATCTGGCTGATGTCACTGTCGTCGGCAGCGCCTTCAAGGGCCGCGACGTCGAAGTCGAGACGCGGCTCGTCAACGGCCAGAGCCTGCGCTTTCTGCTCGCCGCCGACGGCCGTGCGCCGCCGCCGAACGGGGCGCCAGTGGCGCTTGTCTGCCGGCCGCGGCTGGTCGCCGACGGTTGAGAGTTTGCAGGAGGCCCGGTTGCGCCGGGCTCGCAAGTGGAGGAGTGGACATGGACAATCCGTTCAGATGGCGTGGCTCCGAAATCCCGGCGATGCTCAATCGCCGGCAGATGTTGCAGACCGCCGCCCTCGGCCTCGGCGCGGCGGCGCTGGGCGCCGGCGGGGCGCGCGCGGCGGGCAAGGACATTGCGTTCTGGGCCTCGGGGACGCTCGACATCACCGACGCCGGCTGGAAGCAATTCGCCGCCGACGCGGGCGTCAATGTCGCGTTCACCGATAACGGCAACGACCCCGGCCCGGTGGTCGCCAAACTCGCCGCCGGCAACGCCAACGACATCTACGATGTCGCCGGCTTGCAGGGCGGCAGCGAAAAGGAACTGGCCAAACGCGGCCTCATCGCGCCGTGGGATCTCTCCAAGATCCCGAATTACGCCGAAGTCTGGTCATGGGCGAAGGCCATTCCTTATCTCACTTACGAGGGCAAGACCTACGCCATCCCGACCGTCGTCAACGCCGATTCGATCATCGTGTTGGAGGACAAGCTCGGCAAAGACGTCGACAGCTACGGGGTCGTATTCGACCCGAAGCTGAAGGGCAAGACGGCGATGGAGGACGCCTGGATCAACAGCGCCGTCTTCGCCGCCATGTATCTGAAGAACTCGGAGAACGCCAAGATCGAGGAGCCGGGCAACCTCAAGCCCGATGAACTCGGCCTGGTCATGGAGTTCCTCATCAAGAAGAAGAAAGACGGCCAGTTCCGCACGTTCTGGAGCGGCTGGGAGCAAGGCGTGCAACTGGTCGCCAACCAGGAAGTGTGGGCGATGACCGGCTGGGAGCCGATCGTCTACACAGCGCGGGCGCGCGGCGTCAAATGCTACTACGCCAAGCCGAAGGAGGGTTACGAAGGCTGGGGCAACAACACCGTGTTGCTGAAGGGCGCCGTCGATCGCGGCCTCTCCGACACCGCGCATCAGTTCGCCAACGGCCTGCTGGACGGCTACTACGGCTGCAAGCTCGGCGCCCTGCGCGGCTATTGCGTGCCGACCGACCGCAACGTCGCCTACGCCGAGGCGCACAAGACTCTCGCCGATCCCACCAAGACCCGCGAACTCGCCGAGCACGTCAAGGCGAAATTCTCCGGCAAGGTCTATTGGCAAAACACCCGCCCCGACAATTTCCAGCTTTATGAGAGCTGGTGGCAGAAGCTGCGCAACGCGTGACGGCGCCGCGCCTCTTCGCCGGACGGATCGGCCGTCCGGCATTCCTGCTCGCTTTGCCGCCGCTGATCGTGCTCGCCGCCTTCGGCGCGGCGCCGCTGCTGCTGATCGTGGTCTGGAGCTTCTGGACTTTCGATCCCGCCACCTATTGGATCAAACCGGATTTCACCCTCGTCAACTATCTCGGCGCGCTGAGCCCTGACCGCACGCCGGTGCTGGCGCGCACGGCGGGTTTGGCGCTGCTGACGGCGGCGATCTCGACCGCGATCGCCGTGCCCGCGGCGAGCGCGCTTTGTCTGTTCGCGCGCTCGCGCCTGCGCGCCCTGTTGCTGGCGCTGTTCACCATTCCGTTCTTCACCAGCGGGCTCGTGCGCGCCTTCGCCTGGCGGCTGGTGCTCGGCCGCGACGGCTTTATCAACCAGGCGCTGCTGGCGCTCGGGCTCATCCACGCGCCGCTGGAATGGCTGCTGTTTTCGGATTTCGCCGTCGTCGTCGGCATGGTCGCCGCCGATCTGCCGTTCGCGATCGTGCCGATCGTGCTCGCCTATGCCGGCATCGAGGCCTCGGTGCTGCGCGCCAGCGAAGATCTCGGCGCCGGGTTCTGGACCACGTTCCGTCGCGTCGTGTTGCCGCTGATCCTGCCGGGCGTCGTCTCCGGCTTTCTGTTCGTTTTCGTCGTCGCCATCGGCGCCTCATCGGAGGTGCAACTGCTCGGCGGCGCCGGCGTCTCCTCGATCTCGATCATGATAAACGACGTGATGCGGGTGGTGAACTTCCCGCTCGCCTTCGCCATCGCGACGCTGGTCGTCGTCATGCTGTTCCTGGCTTTGTTGTTCGCGCAGCGGCTGCTCGGCCTCTCCAAACTGCTTTCGGAGCTTGGCTCGTGAGCGAGGCGGCGGCGATCGGCGGGCGCACGCAAGGCGCCGGCCCGCTGTTCTGGGCCGTCACCTGGCTCGGGCTGGCGATCATCTACGCGCCGGCGCTCTATCTGCTGCTGGCGTCGCTGAATCCCGGCGAACAGCTTGGGCTGGTGTCGCCAAGCGCTTTCAGTCTTGTCTGGTATGAAGCGTTGCTGCACGACCGCCGCCTGCTGGCGGCGTTGCAGGAGAGCGCCTGGATCGGCGGCGCGACGGCGCTCGTCGCCGCGCCGCTCGGCCTGATGGCGGCGATGAGCTATCGCCAGATGCGGCGCTGGCGCGATGCGTTCCTGCTCGCCGTGCTGCTCGCCATGTTCATTCCGGGATCGATCGAGGGCCTCGGCCTTTCGGCGCTCCTCAAGGCAACCTCGATCAAATCGTCGTGGTTGACGGTCGTCGCTGGGCATCTGGTGTGGACGCTGCCATTCACCTTCACGGTTTCGCTGGTCGGGCTGGCGGCGATCAAACCGGTGACCATCGCCGCTGCGCGCGATCTCGGCGCCGGTCCGTTTCGCGCCTTTGTCGACGTGACGCTGCCGCTGATGCGCAACAGCCTGATCGCCAGCTTGCTGTTCGCGTTCCTGCTCTCGCTCAACGAGTTCGCGCGCGCCTATTATCTGGTCGGGCGGCAAAACACGCTGCCGCTGCACATGTTCGGGGCGATGAACTCGGGGGCGTCGCCGACGATCTACGCCTTCTCTGGGCTGGTGCTGATCGTCTCGTTCGCCATTATCGGCGGGCTCTTGATGCGGCGCGGGGCCGCTGGCCGATAGCGTCATTCGCCATGGCGGCGCCGCCGGGTCTATGCCTCAAGCCGCCGCGTGGTGGATGTGGGCCATGATGGCCTCGCTCATCGGCCCATATTGGCGGCTGTTGGCGATCTCGCCCTTGATGCGGAAATCGTCCATGACGACGATGCGGTCGGCCAGCGTAATCATCTCCGGCATGTCGCTGGTGATGAGCAGCACGCCGGCGCCCTCGTCGGCGAGCCGGCGCAGCAGTTCGTGGATATAGGCTTTCGTCTTGATGTCGATGCCGACCGAGGGTTCGTCGACCATCAGGATCCTGACCTGCGCCGCTAGCCATTTGGCGACGCTGACCTTCTGCTGGTTGCCGCCGGAGAGATGGCCGAGCGTCTGCGACAGCGAAGGCGTGCGCACCTCAAGCTCGGCGATGATCGGGCCGACGCGGGCGCGCACCGTCTCGTCGCGCAGGAACCCGAGCCTTCCCGCGAGCTTGCGCCATACCGCGATGCCGGCGTTTTCCAGCACGCTATGATCGAGGATCAGGCCCTCCTGCTTGCGGTCCTCGCTGACATAGCCGATGGCGAAATCGTGGATCGCTTCGGCGACCGAGCCGATGCGGCGCGGCTTACCGTCGATGCGCAACTCGCCGGCGGTGATGCGGCGCCAGCCGAGGATGCACTTGGCGAGTTCCGTGCGGCCGGCGCCGACGAGACCGTAGAGGCCGACGATCTCGCCCTTGCGCAGCTTGAGGTTGATGCCGGAATGGCCGAGCGCGGTGGCGACGCCGCTTAGCTCCAGCAGCGTCGGCTGGCCCTCGACGGAGCGCGGCGGCCAGTTCGGAATCTGTTCGTTGCGGCCGATCATCAACCGCACGAGGGCCTGGCGGTCGAGCCCCGCCATCGGCCGGCTCGGGCAGGCGTTGCGGCCGTCGCGCAGCACCGTCACCTCGTCGCAGATTTCCTGCACCTCTTCGAGCTTGTGGCTGACGAACAACAAGCTCGCGCCCTCGGCGGCGAGCTTGCGCAGCAGGCCGAACAGCACCTGCGACTCCTGCGGCGTCAGCGAGGCGGTCGGCTCGTCGAGCAGCAGCACGCGCGAGCGCAACGATAGCGCCTTGGCGATCTCGACCAATTGCCGCTTGGCGACGTTGAGTTCGGAGACCGGCGTGCGGGGATCGAGATCGAGTTCCAGCACGTCGAGCCATTTGCGCGCCTCGGCGTTAAGCGCGGCATAATCGACGCCGCCGAAGCGGCCGCCGCCGAGCCGCTCCAAGCCGATGTTCTCGCCGACCGAGAAGCGCGGGATCAGATTGCGCTCCTGATGCACGGCGCCGATGCCGGCAGCGATAGCGTCGCGCGGGCCGGAGAAACGCATCGGGCGGCCGTCGAGCGTCAGTTCGCCCTCGTCCGGCTGATGGACGCCTGTGATGATCTTGATGAGCGTCGATTTGCCGGCGCCGTTCTCGCCGAGCAGCGCGTGGATCGCGCCGGGACGCAGCGCGATGGCGACATCGGCGAGCGCCTTGACCCCGGGGAAGCTTTTGTGGACGCCTCGCGCCGCCAGCGACGTCTCAGCCACGCTCAGCCTCCCGCCAGCCGGAGTTCGCGCAGCCGGTTGACGCCGACCGTCCACAGGATCAACAGGCCGAGCACGACCTGGACGAAATACGGATCAATCTGGAAGATCACCAAAGCCTGGGTGATGATGGCGACGATGATGACGCCGAACAGCGTGCCGAACACGCTGACATGGCCGCCGGCGAGCACCGCGCCGCCGATGACCGGCGCGGCGAAGGACAGGATCAACCAATCATCGCCGATCGAAGGCTGCCCGATCTGCAACCGCCCGACCAGCATGACGCCGGCAAGCGCGGCGAGGAAGCCGGAGAGGCCGTGCGCCCACAGCGTCGTCTGCGCGATCGACACCCCCGACAGTTCGGCGGCGCTGGCGTTGCCGCCGACGGCGAGGATGTAGCGGCCGATCCGCTGGCGATAAAGCAGCCGCCACATGAAGGCGATGACCAGCGCCGCGGGCAGCGCCAGCCACGGGATCGGCCCGAACATGGTGGCGTTGCCGAACGCTTTCACGCTGGCGGGAATGCCGTAGAACGGTTGCGCGCGGGTGATGCCGAGATCGGCGCCTTTGAAGATCGACAGGCTCGCCAGCGTGACGATAAACGCCGAGACGCCGGTGCGCGCGATGATGGCGCCGTTGGCGAGCCCCGCCGCCGCGCCGATGGCGAGCGCCGCCACGGCGGCCAGCGCCGGCGGAAACGACCACACCTGCATCAGCCCGGCGAAACACACCGCGGCGAGGCCGCCGATGGCGCCGATGGCGAGGTTCATCTGGCCGATGGCGATGATAATCATCTGCGACATCGCGACCACGACATTGACCGCCGTCGCCAGCAGCAGGATCTGGATGTTGAACGGCGACAGGAACGGGCGGTCGAAAATCGTGATGCCGACCGAGGCGACGACGACGATGGCGAACGGGCCGAACCAGTCGGCTCTCATGAATTTCGGGGTTTTCATGGCGCCACGCCCAACCGCGCCACTAGCTTGCGCCGCGCCAGATCGATGAGCACCGCCGCCATCAGAAGCAGGCCGAGATAGGTCTGCACCCAGAACTCGCCAACGCGGAATTGCAGCAAACCATTGGTGAGTTCGCTGACCAGCGCCGAACCCAGAAAGGCGCCGAGCACCGAGACGCGGCCGCCCGACAAAAGCGCGCCGCCGAGCACCGGCCCGAGAAACGCCGGCAGCAACCAGTCTTGCCCGAGATCGCCGGCCATCGAGGGAATGGCCGCGCCGGTGCGCGCGATCGCCATCAGCGCCGCGATCCCGGCCAGCGCGCCGGCCAGCATGTGACATTGCACGATGACGCGCTTGACGCGCACGCCGGAGAGTTCGGCGGCGGCGGGGTTGGCGCCGGCGGCCAGCATCTCGCGGCCCAGCGGGGTCAGCCGGTAGAGCGCCGAAAGCCCGAGGCCGACGCCGGCGCTGACCAGGAGCAGCGGCGAGACATAGCCGAAATAACGCATCCTGCCGACGGCGAGGATCGCCGGCGGCAGGCCGCGGAACGCCTGGGCGCGGGTGACGAACTCCATAAAGCCGAAGAACACGCTCATCGTCGCCAGCGTGATGATGAAGCTGTGCAGGCCCGAGCGCACGATCAATTGCCCGTTGACGGCGCCGAGCGCCGCGCCCATCGCAAGCGCGCCGGGAATCGTGACGACCAGCGGCAGACCCAAGCGCTGGCTGAGCCAGCCGAAAAACATCGCCGCGCAAACGCCGATGGCGCCGACGGAGAGGTCGAGGCCGCCGGTCACGATGACCACCATCATCGAGTAGCCGATCATGATGTTGATCGCCATGATGCGGCCGAGCGTGAACAGATTGAACGGCGAGGCGAAGCCCCGCGTGCCCAACGCGAACAACATCCCGAACAGCAGTATGAGCAGCACGAGGCCGAACTCGTTGGTGAGCACGGCCCCGGCGAACCGCGCGCGCGCGCCGGAGGTCATCGCCTCATGGGGGCGCACGGCGCCGGAATCTTTCAAGGCGGCGACGCTGCCTTACGGGCAGTCGAGATAGGTCTTCTCGAAGCCGGCGAAGATCGTCTTGGTGATCGCCTGCATCGCGCCGACATAGTTGTCGACGGCGCTCTTGTCGGCGTAGACGGTGCCGGAATCGATGAAGCGGTTGGTCAGCGCGATGGTCTTGAACGGCGCGTCCTTCTTCACCTTGCAGCCGTGGCGGATGCGGTCGAGCGCGTAGGAGCCGATATAGCCCTGGCCATAGGGGTTCTGTAGCATCGTGCCGTTGACGAAGCCGTCCTTGATCGCCTTCAGCACCACCGGGTCGTGGTCGATGGCGACCATCTTGATGCGCTTGTCGCCAATGCGGCGCAGCGCGTTCGAGGCGACGACGGCCGGCACCCAGGCGGTGGTGATAATGCCATCGACGTCGTTGGCGTGGGCGGCGAGATAGGCGTTGATCTTCTCCTCCGCCGGTCCCGGCGCATCGATGTCGGCGATCACCTGCACGACCTTGACGGCGCCGTTGGTCTCCTTGGCCGCCTGCTCGACCGCGTCGATGCGCAATTGCGTGTTGGGATCGACGAGGAAGCCGGTGAAATGCGCGATGCGGCCCTTGCCGCCCATCGCCTTGATGAGCTCTTTCGTGCCGAGATAGGCGGAATGGCCGGTGTCGGTGCCGAAGCAGAACAGCGCCGTCGTCGGCTCCTTCAGGCAGCCGGCGGTGGCGATCACCGGCGCGCCGTTCTCGGTCAATTCCTGCACCGTGGCGTTGGAGCCGACGGGATCGCCGGGGAACACCAGGAACGCGTTGTAGCCCTGGCTCAGCAGGCTTTCGAGCAGCGAGTTCTGCTCGCTGAGCTGCCATTTCTGCGGCACGCGATAATCGGCGGCGCCGAGGTTGAAGTCCTTCTTGGCGTCCTGGCCGGCCTTCTCCCAGGCGGCGAAATAGGGATGCGGGCCGCCGGGCACCAGGGCGACGCGCGTCGCATCGGCGGCGTGCGCGGCGGGGACCAGCGCCAGCGCCAGGGCCGCGGCGGCGATCAATGCGTGGGTCATGCGAAGCATCGTTTCCTCCCAAGAAAGAGACGGCGCGCCGGCCGTCGCAAGGGGATCTGGTCCCGGCCTCTTGTGGGCCGCTGGGATGCTAGTATACAAGTCTGCGACATGCAATCGCTTTCCAGCTACGCTTTCCGCGCAGCGAAACGACGCAACGGCCCATGAGCGAAGTTTTCGCCGACGCCGATGAGGAGGACGCGCTTCTTAAGTTGACGGTCGCCTTCGACCGCCGGCGGCCGGTTGGCGACCAGATTTACGAGGCGTTGAAAACCGCGATCGTCTCGCTGCGGCTGCCACCCGGCGCCTCGATCAGCGAAAACCGCCTCTGCCGGCAGATCGGCGTGTCGCGCACGCCGGTGCGCGGCGCAATCATCCGTCTCGTCGACGACGGGCTCATCGAGGTGTTCCCGCAGAAGGGCAGTTTCGTCGCGCCGATCAAGCTCGGCGCGGTGCGCGACAATCATTTTATCCGCAAGGCGCTGGAACTGGCGGTGCTGGCCCGCGCCGCCGCCGTCTGGACGCCGGATCTCGCGGCGAAATCGCGCCTCATCCTGCAACGCCAGGCCGCCGCCCTGGTTGAGCACGAGGTTGACGCCTTCCACGGCCTCGATGCCGACTTCCACTGCGCCTTCTGCGCCGCCGCCGGGCTCGAAGGCGTTTGGGCGACGATCCTCATCGCCAAGGCGCGCGTCGACCGCGTGCATCGGCTGGCCGCCCTGCAAGGCCGGCTGCCGCAGGTGATCGTCGAGCACCGCGGCATCCTCGACGCGCTCGACGCCGGTGAGCCCGAGCTCGCCGCCGAGCGGCTCGACTATCATCTCGAACGGGCGCCGACGATCATGGCGAGCCTGATCGCGACGCACGACAAATATTTCGTCGACTGACGGGGCAGAACATGGCCAAGATTGCACGGGTCGAGATTCGCATGGTCGATCTCATGCCGAAGACCAAGCGCGTCGACGCCATCCAATCCTTCGTCAGTCAGGAGACGCCGTTCGTTTTCATCACCGATGCGGATGGCGCGACCGGGATCGGCTACAGCTACACGATCGGCACCGGTGGCCCGGCCATCGTCGAGTTGCTGGCGCGCTCGCTGGCGCCGGCGTTGATCGGCCGCGAGGCCGAATGGGTCGAGCGGATAGGGCGCGACCTGTTGTTCCTCACTCACGCCACTTCGGTCGGCGCCCTCACCAGTCTGGCGCTCGCCGCAGTGGACACCGCCCTGTGGGATTTGCGTTGCAAGAGGGCGGGCCTGCCGCTGCACATCATGGCCGGCGGCGCGCAGAGCCGCGTGCGCCTCTACACCACCGAGGGCGGTTGGCTGCATCTGCCGGTCGAGGCGCTGGTTGAGGACGCGCTCGCCGCGCGAGCGAAAGGCTTCGCCGGCGCGAAGCTGAAGGTCGGCCGGCCGATTGCCGAGGATGTCGCGCGCCTGGGCGCGGTGCGCGCGGCGCTAGGGGCGGAGTTCGAGATCTTCACCGACGCCAACCAGGCCTTCGCGGTCGACGAGGCGATCCGCCGCGCGCGTCATTATGAGGCGGCCGACATCGGCTGGTTCGAGGAGCCGCTGCCCGCCGACGACGTCGATGGCCACGCCCGCCTCGCCGCGGCGACGACGATCCCCATCGCCGTCGGCGAGAGCCTCTATAGCCTCTCGCACTTCCGCGACTATCTGCAACGGCGCGCCTGCTCGATCATCCAGGTCGACGTGGCGCGCATCGGCGGCATCACGGCGTGGTTGAAGACGGCGCATCTGGCCGAGGCTTTCAATGTCGCGGTCTGCCCGCATTTCCTGATGGAGCTGCATGTCGGGCTGTGTTGCGCGGTTCCCAATGCGCGCTGGCTCGAATATATCCCGCAGCTCGACGATCTCACGGCCGAGCCGATGCGGATTCGCGACGGCTGGGCGGAGCCGAGCCCGGCGCCGGGGCTCGGCATCGTCTGGGATTTCGACGCCATCGCGCGGCTGACGGCGCCCGGCAGCTATCGCGACATCAGGCAAGCGGATTTCGCATAAAAAGACGATGACGGGCTTACGCCAGCGGCTTTACCAACCAACCACCGTCATGACCGGGCTTGTCCCGGTCATCTATGTTGTCGAGCTTTCGCCCGTTTCGAATAGGTGGCTGAGGCGTAGGAGTAAAACGCCGCGCTTCGCGGGAGCGGCGCGACGTGGATGACCGGGACAAGCCCGGGCACGACGAGCAAGCGTTGCCGACCGATGATATTACCAACCCGCAAACCCCGGAGCACCGAATGCACGTCAAACGTTTCGTCGACGCCAAGCCCTATGAGGCGCCCAACCATCGCGGCGTCGTCGGGCTGCGGCTGCAAGGTTTCGAGGCCGGCGGTCCGACCAACCAATGGGTCGGCTTCTCGCAGTTTCTCCCCGGCGGCGGCGCTGGCCCCGACTCGACGCCGCTGGAGAAGATCTATGTCGTGCTCGAAGGCCGCATGACCGTCATCGTCGGCGGCGAGGAGTCCGTGCTCGGGCCGATGGATTCCTGCACCATCGCGGCCAACGAAGTGCGTGAGATCGTCAACCGCGACAACGACGTCTGCAAGATGCTGGTCGTCATCCCCTATCCGGCGGGCGCGTGAACCGCTAGAGCCCGGCCTTCTTGCGCCACTCGGCGGCGGATTCGTCGCCGACATACCAATCCTTCGCCGCCACTTCCTCGAACACGACCCAGATGGCTGCCTTCGGCAGGCCCGTCTCCTCGGAAATGGCGGCGACGATCTTGTGGGCGATGGAAGCCTTCTTGGCTTCGGGATCGGCGGCGATGGCCTCGCGCACGATCTGGATGTTGACCATCGGCATCGGGTGGCTCCTCTCTATCGGCTAAGTTATCGGCCGGGTTTCTCGCCGCCGGCGGCGGCAATGACGGCGACGATGATGACGCCGGTCAGCAGCAGGCGCAACCCGGCGCTGACGCCATAGGTGTTGAGCATGGTCTGCAACAGCACCAGGAACAGCGCGCCGCCCCAGACGCCCGGCACATTCGCCTTGCCGCCGGCGACCGAGGTGCCGCCGATGACGACGACCGCGATCGACAGCAACTGATATTCGTCGCCGATGTCGACATTGGCGCCGCGAAAATAGCCGGCGAGCAGCGCGCCGTCGAGGCCGGCCAGGCCCCCGCACAACGCGTAGGTGGCGAAGCGGATCGGCTCGACCTTGACGCCGGCGAAATGCGCCGCGCGTTCGTTCTGGCCGATGGCGAGCACTGAGCGGCCATAGACCGTGCGGCTCAACAGCACGCCGGCGGCGAGCGTGAACAACCCGACAAGGATCGCCAGCAGCGGAACGCCTGCAACTTGGATATTGGTGAAATCGGCGAAGCCCGGCGGCGGCTTGATCTGCAAGCCGCGGCCGTAGGCGATGTCGATGGAATGGATGATGAAGCTCGACGACAGGGTCGCGATGATCGGCGGGATGCGCAGCGCCCAGATCAGCAGATAATTGGCCCCGCCAACGGCGAGGCCGCAGCCGATGGCGGCCAGCAAGCCGAAGGCGACGCCGCCGCTTTCCATCGTCTTCATCGCCACCGCGCTCGCCAGGCCGATGTTGGCGGGCAGCGACAGGTCGATATTGCCGGGCCCGAGCGTGATGACGAACATCTGCCCGAGGCCGACGATGACGGTGAACACCGCCAGCGACAGCGCCGTCGTCAGCATGCCGCCGGCGCCCTGGCCGCCGGTATAGGCGATGGCGCCGAGCCAGACGGCGCCCGCGCCGACGAAGGAGAGCGCCCAGGGAAAGCGGCGCAGCGCAGCGGCAAGCGCGCTCATCGCCGCTTGCCCCGCTCGCCGATCGCCACCCGCGCGGCGAGCACGATGATAAGGATGGCGCCATTGGCGGCGACTTGCCAATCCGGCGGAATGCGTAGGAAGCCGAGCAATTGCGTCGAGGCCAGCGTCAGCGTCAGCGCACCGATGACGGCGCCGATGGGCGAGACCACGCCGCCGACGAATTCGCCGCCGCCGAGGATGACGCCGGCGATGGAGAGCAGCGTATAGCCGTCGCCGAGATGGGCGTCGGCGGCGCGGGTGATGCCGACCAGCGCCATGCCGGAGAACACGCCGAACAAGCCGGCGAGCCCGAACAGCATCGCCCGCGCGCTGAGCAGCGACCAACCGGCGCGCGCGATGGCGGTGGCGTTGCCACCGGAACCGCGCAAGATCGCGCCGTAGGAGGTGCGCATGAGGCCGAACCAGGCGACGGCGGCGATCAGCGCGGAGGCCAGGATCGGCATCGGGATATAGGGCGGCCGGGCGCTCATCAGCGTCTGAAGCCACATCGGCGCGTGGCCGCCGGGCTTGGGCAGCAGCAGGATCGAGAGGCCCTGCCAGACGAAGCTCATGCCGAGCGTGACGACGATGGCCGGCAGGTTGCGCGCATGGATGAGCGCGCCGAGCCCGGCGTAGGCGGCGACGCAGACGACGAGCAGCGCCACGCCGAGCAGCGGATTGTCGTTCAGATAAGTCGCGGTGATGCAACAGACGAAGCCGACGAAGGCGCCGATCGAGAGATCGATGTCGTTGCAGGTCATGGTGAACATCTGCGCCACCGTCGCCAAGGCGATCGGCACCGCGTAATTCAGCATCAGCGTGAAGCCGAAATAGCTTATCACGCGCGGGTTGAGCCAGGCGATGGCGCCGAGCACCAAAACCAGCGACACCGCCGGCAACAACGCGCGCAGCGCGCGGCGCAAATCCACGCCGCCACGCGGCAAGGCGGCGGCGCTCATCTCAGTGCGCTCCGGCGAAGGAGGAATGTAGCACGCGCTCCTCCGTCAGTTCGTCGCGCCGCAGATGCGCGACGATGGCGCCGTCGCGGAAGATATAGACGCGGTCGCAGGTCTTCAGCTCCTCGGTTTCGGTTGTGTACCAGAGGAAAGTGCGGCCGCGCGCGGCCTCCTCGCGCACGAGGTCGTAGACTTCGAGCTTGGTGGCGTAATCGACGCCGCGCATCGGGTCGTCCATCAGCACGATGCCGGCGTCGGAGCCGAGCGCGCGCGCGAATAGCGCCTTCTGCTGGTTGCCGCCGGAGAGCGAGAAGATGCCGGCGCCGACATCGGGGGTGCGAATGTTGATGCGCGCCTTCCAGGTTTCAGCGAACGCGCGCTCGCGCCGCAGCGACAACAACAGGCCCGCTTTCAGCTTGGCGAAGGAGCGCACGCCGATGTTTTCGGCGATCGACCATTGCGGGAAGACGCCGTCGGACTGGCGGTCGCCGGCCACGAAAGCCACCGGCGCGTTGATCTCGGCCTGCCCGCGTCGCCGCCCCGCCGCATCGAAGGCGGCGACGAGGAGGTCGGTCTGGCCGTGGCCGGCGAGCCCCGCCAAGCCGACGATCTCGCCGCGCCGGGCCACTAACTTCTGGCCGTCGCGTTGCCGCGCCGGGCGGATGCGCACTTGTATCGGCGCCCCGGCGGCGCTCTCGGCGCGCGCCTGCGCCGCCGGCGCATGGCTTTCGACGCCGCCCATCGCGGCGATCAGGCGGTCGCGGTCGAAGGCGCTTGTCTGATCGGCGACGACGACCTTGCCGTCGCGCATGACGACGATGCGGTCGGTCGCCGACAGCACCTCGCCGAGGATATGGGAGATCAGCGTGCAACTGACGCCCGCGCCGACGGCGCGCCGGATATAGGCGAGCAACTGATGCGCCGTATGCTCGTCGAGCGAGGAGGTCGGCTCGTCGAGCACGACGAGGCGCGCCGGCGCGTCGCTGACGGTGAAGGCGCGCGCGATCTCCACCATCTGGCGGCGGCCGATCGACAGGCTCTGCACGAGATCGCCGCCGGAAACGCCGTGGCCGGGGAAAATCTCGTCGAGCTTGTCGAGGATGAGCTTGCCCGAGCGCCGCCGCCAGCCGAAACCGCTGACGCTTGGATGAAACACCCGCGCATTCTCCGCCACCGTCAGATTGGGGCAGAGCGAAAGCTCCTGGAACACGCAGCGAATGCCGAGCGCCTTGGCTTGCGTCGCGCCATAGGCGGCAGGCTCGGCGCCGGCAATGGCGATGCGGCCGGCGTCGGGCGCGACGCCGCCGATCAGCACATGCATGAGGGTCGATTTGCCGGCGCCGTTGTGGCCGACGACGCCGACGCATTCGCCCGCCGCGATGGTCAGGCTGACGCCGTCGAGCGCGCGCACGGCGCCGAAGGATTTCGCCACGCCTTCCAGCTTGACGAGTTCAGCGCCGGCGTTCGCCATGTCGCCATCGCTCCCGGCGAACGCCGCGCGTCTTACTTCATGTTGGCCTTGATGGCGGCCTTGGCTTCATCGAGCGTGTATTCGTGGCTGGCGACGCCGCCGACCGGGATCTTCGGCAGTTCCTGCTCGAAATCGGCCTGGGTGAAGGCGAGATAGGGCACCAGCATGTCGTGCGGGATGTCCTTGCGGCCGTCAAGCACCTGTTGGGCGACCCAGAAGGCGAGCGAGGAGACGCCGGGGGCGATCGAGGCCGACCATGTCACATAGCCGTCCTTGGCCTTCTGCTCCTTCCACCACTGCAACTCGTCCTGGCGGTTGCCCATGATGATCGTCGGGCGCGGCTTGCCGGCGGCGGCGAAGGCCTGCGCGGCGCCGTAACCGTCGCCGCCCTGGTCGACAATGCCGACGACGGGGGGAAGCGACGGCAGCACGGTCGCCACCGCCTTCTGCGCGGTGGTCTGGTCCCAATCGCCGGTCACGGAGCCGACGATCTTGAAGTCGGGGTGCTTCTTGACGCCGTCGAGGATGCCCTGATGGATCAGGCCGTCGATCGAGGTGCCGGCGAGACCGCGGATTTCGAGCAGGTTGCCGCCCTTGGGCTGGAAGGTAGCCATCTGGTCGACCTCCTCCTCGCCCATTTTCCGGTAGTCGACGACGACGCGGTAGGCGCAGGGTTCGGTGACGATGCCGTCGAACGAGACGACGACGATGCCGGCGTCGCAGGCCTGCTTGATCGCGCCGTTCAGCGCGTCGGGCGAGGCGGCGTTGATGACGATGGCGTTGTAGCCTTGCAGGATCAGGTTCTGGATCTGGGCGGCCTGCGTCGGCACTTCCTTGTCGGCGGTGGTGAAGATGTCGGCGGCGGCGACGACGCCGTCCTTGACCGCTTTCTGGCTCACCGCCGCGTAGCTTTTCAGCATCGCCTGACGCCAGGAATTGCCGGCGTAATTGTTGGAGAAGGCGATGCGCATCTTGGCGGTGTCGGCGAGTGCGGCGCTGCTAAGCGCGGTTCCCGCCAGCGCTAAGAGCGCCAGTGTCGCAAATGTCGATTTCATCGGGTTTCCTCCTGCTGCGCCTTCTCCGCCTCGCCGCCGGCGCCGTGTCGTCGCGAGACGCTTGGCCATCGGCGTAAAGGCCGACAGAACTGACATGCTACCGCTAGCATGTCAGGAAAAACCCTGTCAATTGCGGGGCCGCTTACATGCGGTGATCTCTGCGCCACTGACGCACCACGGCGAGCGTGTTGGCGATGTGCTTGTCCGGCGACATGTCCTGATAGGCGTAAAGGATGTGGCCGTCCGGCGCGACGACGTAGGAGATGCGGCTCGACATCGCCGGCCCCGCGCCGCCGAGCTTGAGCATTTGCGCATCATAGGCGTGGATGACCTTGCCGTCGGGATCGGCGCCGACGGGGAATTTGTCGCGACATTCGCGCGAGGAGAACTGGATCTGGGTTTTGATCGTGTCGGCGGAGACGCCGATCAGGCTGGCGCCGGCGGCGGCGAAATTGGCCGCATTATCGGCGAAGTCGTGCGCCTCGATGGTGCAGCCTTGGGTGAAGGACTTCGGATAGAAATAGACGACGACCGGTCCCTTTTTCAGCGCCTCGGCGAGATGGAAGGAAAAGGTCTTGCCGCCAAGCGCCGCCTCGACGGTGAAGTCGGGGGCCTTGTCTTGCACCTTCAGCATCGCCGAAGCCGAAGCGGCGCCGAACAGGCTGGCGAACACAACCGCGATCAGGCGTTTCATGGCACGCTCCCTCAGTTTCCCCGGGCGAACGCGACTCTGGCTCGGCCGGGCGCAGATTGGGCGGGAGATTGCGCTTGTCGGGCGGGCGCCGTCAACGCGCCGGCCGAAATCTTCTTCACCAATCCGATAGTGACATGCTAGCGTGACCGTCAGCCCCTGTATCCGGGAGCGACGGGGAGGGGGCGTGGCAGCACAGGCTTCGTGGGAAAGCGTAGCGGAAGGGTCGCTGCCGATCGTGGAGGCGGTCGGCGCGTCGCGCGCCTTCGGGCCGGTCGAGGTGCTAAGTGACGTCTGCGCCGCCTTCCGCGCCGGCGAGGCGCACGCCATCATCGGCGAGAACGGCGCCGGCGAGTCGACACTGACGAAAATTCTCGCCGGCCATCTGACGCCGACGCGCGGAACCCTGCGCCTCGATGGCGAGCCATCGCGTTGCGCGGCTCGGTCGATGCCGGGCGGCGCGGCATCGCGCTCGTGCATCAGGATATCGTGCACAAAGGAGATCATGCACAAAGAAGAACGCGAAGGATTGCTATTTCAAAGATTCGCCGTTCTGAGGTAAGCGCCCTCACCCCAACCCTCGCCCCGTGAAGAAAGGGGAGAGGGGGCAGCGGGCGGCGTCGCTATATCCGGATAACGATTCCATGAGGTCGGCGCACGCCTTCAATCAAACCAGGAGGTTCAACTATGGCGGGCATGGTCAAGGGACCGGCGATATTTCTGGCGCAATTCGCCGGCGATGCGGCGCCGTTCAATTCGTTTGCATCGATCTGCGCCTGGGCGGCCTCGCTTGGCTATAAGGGCGTGCAGATCCCGACCTGGGACGGGCGCCTGTTCGACCTCGAAAAGGCCGCTGGGTCGAAGACCTATTGCGACGAGATCAAGGGCGTCGCCGCCAGCCACGGCCTCGCCGTGACCGAGCTTTCGACGCATCTGCAAGGCCAACTGGTCGCGGTCAACCCGGCCTTCGACGAAGCCTTCGACGCCTTCGCGCCGGCCAAGGTTCACGGCAAGCCGGCGCAGCGGCAACAATGGGCGGTGCAACAGATGCTCGATGCGGCGAAGGCGTCGCGGCATTTCGGCCTTGGCGCGCATGTGACGTTCTCCGGCGCGCTTGCCTGGCCCTACGTCTACCCCTGGCCGCAGCGTCCGCCGGGACTCATCGAGACGGCGTTCGCGGAACTGGCGCGGCGCTGGCGGCCGATCCTCGACGCCTTCGACGAGGCGGGCTGCGACGTCTGTTACGAGATCCATCCGGGCGAGGACATTTTCGACGGCGCAACCTTCGAGCGTTTCCTGGCGGCGCTCGGCGGCCACAAGCGCTGCGCCATCAACTACGATCCCTCGCACTTCCTGCTGCAACAGCTCGACTATCTCGATTTCATCGACATCTACCACGAGCGCATCAAGGCGTTTCACGTCAAGGACGCCGAGTTCAACCCGACCGGGCGGCAGGGCGTCTATTCCGGCTATGCGTCCTGGGTGGAGCGGGCGGGGCGGTTCCGCTCGCTCGGCGACGGGCAGGTCGATTTCGGCGCCATCTTCGCCAAGATGGCGCAATACGATTACTCGTCCTGGGCGGTGCTCGAATGGGAGTGCTGCCTCAAGCATCCCGAGGACGGCGCGCGCGAGGGCGCCGAGTTCATCGCCAGCCACCTCATCCGCATCACCGAGAAGGCGTTCGACGATTTCGCCGGCGGCTCGGTCGACGAGGCGAAGATCAAGCGCGCCCTCGGGTTGTAATCAAGGAGGATCGAAATGGCCATCGAGGGACGCGGCGACGCCGCGAGCGGATCTAAGATAAGGCTCGGCATGGTCGGCGGCGGCGAGGGCGCTTTCATCGGCGCCGTGCATCGCATCGCCGCCCGGCTCGACGATCAATATGAACTCGTCGCCGGAGCGCTGTCGGCGAGCGCCGACAAGGCGCGCCGCTCCGGCGCGGCGCTCGGGCTCGCGCCCGACCGCATCTATGACGATTACGAGGCGATGGCGAAGGCAGAGGCCAGGCGCCCGGATGGCGTCGAGGCGGTCGCCATCGTCACCCCCAACCACGCGCATGCCGGGCCGGCCTATGCCTTCCTGGCGGCGGGCGTGCATGTCATCTGCGACAAGCCGTTGACTGTCAGCCTCACGGAAGCCAGGAAGATGCAGGCGGCGGTGGCGAAGTCGAACCGCGTCTTCGCCCTCACCCACAATTACACCGGCTATCCGCTGGTGCGACGGATGCGCGAGATGGTCGCGGCCGGCGATCTCGGCCAGATCCGCCTCGTGCAGGTCGAATATCCGCAGGATTGGCTCAGCGGCCCGACCGAGACGACCGGCAACAAACAGGCGGAATGGCGCGTCGATCCCGCCCGCTCCGGCGCCGGCGGGGCGCTCGGCGACATCGGCACGCACGCTTACAACCTCGCCGATTTCGTCGCTGGCATCGACGTCGTCGAACTCTGTGCGGAGCTTTCCTCGTTCGGCGCCGGGCGCAAGCTCGACGACGATGCGCAAATTCTGCTGCGCTACGCCAATGGGGCGCGCGGCATGTTGTGGGCGAGCCAGGTTGCGCCGGGCCACGAAAATGGGCTGCGGCTGCGCGTCTACGGCACGAAGGGCGGCCTCGACTGGGTGCAGGCGAACCCGAATTACCTGCTGTGGTCGCCGCTGGGCGAATCGACGCGCATCGTGACGCGCGGCGGTCCGGACGCCGGCGCGGCGGCGGCAAGGGTGACGCGCGTGCCGCCCGGCCACCCGGAAGGCTATCTCGAAGGCTTCGCCAACATCTACAGCGAGATCGCGCTGGCGATCAAAGCGGCGCGCACCGGCGCGCCGGCCCCGGCGGACTGCCTGTTCCCGACCATCGAGGATGGCGTCAAGGGCCTCGCCTTCATCGAGGCGGCGGTGGCGTCCTCGAAGGCCAACGGCGCTTGGACCAAGCTACCCGGCGGCTGAGCGTTCACGCGGCGCCGCGCCCGGCCGAGGCGCAGGATTGGCAGAGGCCGTGCAATTCGAGCATCTGCGGGACAATGGTGAATCCGGCGCGCTCGGCGGCTCTGCCGACGGCGCCGGCGAGGTCGTCGTCCTCGCGCTCCTGGGCCTGGCCGCAGACGTCGCACAGCAGCAGCACGCCGGCGTGGGCGTGGCCGGGGTGCTCGCAGGGCACGAAAACATTGCGGCTCTCGATCTTGTGCAGGAAGCCGTTGTCCTCGAAGAATTCCAGCGTCCGGTAGACCGTCGGCGGCGCGACCTGCTTACCCTCCAGCTTCGACAGTCTGTCGATGATGGCGTAGGCGCCCAGCGGCTCGCCGCTGTCGCTGAGGATCGACAGCACGCGCCGGCGCAGCGGCGTAAGCTGCAAGCCCTTCGATAAGCACGCCTCTTCGACCTGTTCCGCCCATCGGCCGTGGCTGTTCTTGAGGGACATCGCGCTCGCTTTCCGTGGTTCAGGCTAGCACTCCCACTCCGCGCTGTCGCGCGCGTAGGGGCTTGCGAAACGTTCTATTATAACATAACACTCGGCCGCCCCACTTCCAGGGGCGTCGAACCCGAGAGGCGTCGATGTTCAATAGGCGCATGGGCTTTGCCGCGGCGGCGATCGTCTTCGCCTCAACCGCGGCGCTCGCCGATCCCGTCAAGATCGTCGCGGCGGAGAATTTCTATGGCGACATCGCCGCCCAGATCGGCGGCGGCGAGGTCGCGGTGACCAGCATCCTGACCAACCCCAACCAGGACCCGCATCTGTTCGAGGCCAGCACCGAGACCGCCAAGGCGCTGGCGAACGCCAAAGTGGTGATCGCCAACGGCGTCGATTACGATCCCTGGCTGGAGAAGCTCATCACCGCCAACAAGGCGCCGGGGCGCAAGGAGATCGTCGTCGCCGCGCTCGTCGGCCGCAAGGCCGGCGACAACCCGCATCTGTGGTACGATCCCGCTTATATGATGGCGGCCGCCACGGCGATCGCCGCCGCGCTGGCCGAAGTCGACCCCGCCCACGAAGCCGATTACCAACAACGCGAGGTGGCCTTCGTCGATTCGCTGGCGCCGCTCAAGGCGAAGATTGCCGGGATGAAGGCGAAATTCGCCGGCCAGCTCGTGACGATGTCTGAGCCGGTGTTCGGCTATCAGGCGCAGTTGATTGGCCTCAATGTGCGCAACCAGGGCTTCGCGCTCTCGGTGATGAATAATACCGAGCCCAGCGCTTCGCAGGTCGCCGGCTTCGAGGACGATCTGAAGAAACATCGGGTCAAGGCGATGATGTTCAACGCCCAGGCGAGCGAACCGGCGGTGCAGCGGCTGGTCGAGATCGCCAAGGCGAACCGGATTCCGGTCGTCGGCGTCTCGGAGACGGAGCCGCCCGGCAAAACCTATCAGGCCTGGATGCTCGGCCAGTTGAACGCACTCGACCGCGCGCTTTCCGGCGGCGTGTGATGAGCGCGCTGCGCTTCGACGACGTCGTGCTGCGGCTTGGCCGCCGCACTATCCTCAACGGCGCCAGCTTCGCGGTCGAGGAGGGCGAATTCATCGGCGTGCTCGGCGCCAACGGCGCCGGCAAGACGACGATGATGCGCGCCGCGCTCGGGCTGCTGGCGCCGACCTCCGGCCGCATCGAGGCGCTCGGCCGGCCGGCCGCGCGCGGGGCCCCGAGCGTCGGCTACATGCCGCAGAACCGGGGCGCGATCGGCGGCCTGCGGCTGACCGGCTACGACATCGTCGTCAGTGCGGCGATGGGGGGGCGCTTCGGCTTCCACGGCGTCAGCCGTGAGATCAGCGCCGAGGTCGGCCGGGTGCTGGAGTTGGTCGGCGCGACGGCGCTCGCCGCGCGGCCGCTTGACGAACTCTCCGGCGGCGAGCGGCAGCGGCTGCTGCTGAGCCAGGCGCTTCTCGGCAGCCCGCGCCTGCTGCTGCTCGACGAGCCGCTGATCTCGCTCGATCCCGCCCATCAGGCGAGCGTCGTCGAGATCGCGCGGCGGCTGCGCGACGAACTGAAGATCGCCATCCTGTTCAGCGCCCATGAATTGAACCCGCTCGTCAACGCCATCGACCGGGTGCTCTATCTCGGCGCCGGCGCGGCGGTGATCGGCAAGGTCGACGAGGTGGTGACCGGGCCGGTGTTGTCGCGCCTCTATGGCGCCGAGATCGAAGTCGTGCGGGTGAAGAACCGCATCTTCGTGATGGCGGGCGAGGTCGAGGTGGAGCGCGAGGCGCATCGCCACGAGGACCACGGCCACGCGCACGGGCACGCCCATGTTTGAATATGACTTCATGCGCACCGCCTTCGCGGCTTCCGGCGCGGCGGCGGTGCTGGCGGGCGCGGTCGGCTATTTCCTCGTGCTGCGCGGGCAGGCCTTCGCCGGCCACGCGCTGAGCCATGTCGGTTTCACCGGCGCGGCCGGGGCGGCGTTGTTTGGCCTGTCGCCGGTGGCCGGGATGCTCGGCTTCACGCTGCTGGCCGGCGTCGGCATGGGTTTCTTCGGCGAGAAGCTGGCCGAGCGCGACGTCGCGGTCGGCATGGTGCTGTCGCTGGCGCTCGGTCTCGGGCTGCTGTTCCTGCATTTCTACACTTCGGCGGCGACGCAGGCGACGGCGCTGCTGTTCGGCAATGTGCTCGGCGTCGACCGGACGGCGCTCATCATCCTGGTCGCGCTGTCGGCAGCGAGCCTGGTCGCGCTGGCGGCGATCTATCGGCCGCTGGTGTTCGCCTCGCTGCAAGCCGATCTCGCGGAATCGCGCGGCGTGCCGATCCGGTTGGTGTCAGTGCTGTTTCTCGCCATCGTCGCGCTGGCGGTGGCGGAAAGCGCGCAGATCGTCGGCGTGCTGCTGGTGTTCACGCTGATGGTCGGCCCGGCGGCGGCGGCGCAGAACTTCAGCCGCCGCCTCGTCTTCGGCGTTGTGCTCTCCGCCGCGCTGGCGCTGGCGCAGGCCTGGGGCGGCCTGACGCTGGCTTATCAGACGGACTGGCCGACCAGCTTCTGGATCACGGCGCTGTCGGGCGCGGTCTATCTGGCGAGCCTGGGGGCGCGTCGTCTGGCGCGATAGCGGCCTTCGGCGCGCCGATCCTATCGGCCGGATTATAAGGGGCGAGCGGCTATGAAACCGGTTGACGAAATCGGTTTCATGTGCAAGCTTTTCCCCCATGTCGAAGGGACCAGCCACCATTCGGGATGTCGCCAAAGCCGCAAAGGTCTCGGCGGCGACGGTTTCGCGCCATCTCAACAAATCCATCGTGCTGCCGCAAGAGACGGCGCGGCGGATCGATAAGGCCTGCGCGCGGCTCGCCTATCGCCCCAACGCGCTGGCGAAGCGGCTGAGCCTCGGCTCGGCGCAGACCATCGGGCTTGTCGCGCCGGAGATCGCCAACCCGTTCTTCGCTGCTCTGGCGGCGGCGGCTGAGGCGGAGGCGCGCCGCCAGGGCTATTCGCTGCTCATCATGAGCACCGGCGGCGATCCCGACATCGAGTGCGAGCACATCGACCGGCTCGGCTCGCGCGCTGTCGACGGCCTCCTCGTGCTGACCAGCAGCGCCGACGATGGCCGGGTGCGCGACCAGATCGACGGCCGGCCGAATGTCGTCCTCGTCGATGAGGACGTCCCCGGCGCCAGCGTGTCGCGCATTTTCGTCGAGAACGAGCAGGGCGCCTATGAGGCGACCCGCTATTTGATTGATCGCGGGCACGCGGCGATCGCCCATGTCGGCGGCCCCGCCGGCCTGCTCAGCAGCCGCGAGCGTCACGCCGGCTTCGTGCGCGCCATGGCGGAGGCGGGCCTGAGCCCCCTCGACTCGTGGGTGAAGTTCGGCGGCTACGATCGCGAGGCCGGCCTTGCGGCGGCGCTCGACCTGCTGGCGCAGCCCCAGCGTCCAACCGCGCTGTTCGCCGGCAGCGACTATATCGCCATCGGCGTCTTGCAGGGCCTGCGCCAGCTCGGGCTGGAGGCCCCTGCGGCGTTGTCGATCGTCGGTTTCGACGACATGCCGCTGGCGGAACTGCTGCATCCGCCGCTGACCACCGTGCGCCAGCCGATCGCCGAGATGGGCAGGCTCGGCGTGCAAACGCTGCTGGCGCGGATGCGTGGCGAAAGCCCGCAGCCGGGCGAAACGCGGCTGCCGACGCAACTGGTGCTGCGCGCCTCGGTGGCGAGCCTGGTCGCGGCGCCCCAAGCGGCCCATCGGACGAGGCCGCGCCACAAACTCAAAGCAAAGGGAGTGTAGGCCATGCATAAGCTCACATCTTTGGCGTCAGTCGGCTTGCTGTGTTTGATGACAGGAGGAGGCGCCGCGGCGGCGGCGAAGTTCAGCGCCGTCTATGTGATGTCGGACAATCTCGGCGACAAAGGCTTCAACGATTCCGCCGCCGCCGGCTTTCATCGCGCCGAGAAGGAAGGCGTGCGCATCAAACTGTTGCAGGCCTCGCCCAGCGATCCCCAGCTTTGGCGGCAGAACCTGGAGGCGACGTCCGACGGCGGGGCGTGGAGCGTGATCTTCACCGGCCCCGGCATGCACGACAATCTGGCGGCGGTGGCGCCCAAGCACCCGAAGCAGAAATACGTGTTCTTCGACGATCAACTGAATCTGCCCAACGTGCTGTCGATCAAATATGCGCAGAACGAGGGCTCCTATCTCGCCGGCGCGCTCGCCGCCGTCGTCGCCAGCGACAAGGCCGAGTTTCCGCTCTCCGGCGCGACGCATAAGGTCGGGCTGGTGGCCGGGCAGGACATCCCGGTGATCGAGGATTTCATCGTCGGCTTCAAACAGGGGGCGAAGGCGGTCGATCCCCAGGTCAGCGTGCAGGTCTCGTTCATCGGCAATTTCAGCGATGCGCAGAAAGCTTATGAGCTGACGCGCAACCAATTCGGCGGCGGCGCCGATGTGGTGTTCAACGTCGCCGGCCCCGCCGGCCTCGGCATCCTGAAGGCGGCGGCGGACAGCAAGAAATACGCCATCGGCGTCGATTCCGACCAGAACGGCCTCTATCCGCACAACGTCGTCGCCTCGATGGTCAAGCAGATTGGCAATTCGATCTATGATTCGATCAAACTGATCGAAGCCGGCAAGGCGCCGTTCGGCCAGCTCGAAACCTACGGTCTGAAGAACAACGGCGTCGGGCTCATCTACAATGACGCGCTGGTGCCGGCGGCGGTCAAGGCCAAGGTCGACGCCGCCAAGCAGAAGGTTGTCAGCGGCGAACTCGTCGTCGACAGCGCCTTCAAGAAATAGGATGAGCGGGCGCGCGACAGCGGCCGCCGGCGCGCTTCTGGCGCTGCGCGGCGTGTCGAAGCGGTTTGGCGACAAACAGGCGCTGTCGGGCGTCGATCTCGACGTTCGCGGCGGCGAAGTTCACGTCGTCTGCGGCGAGAACGGGGCCGGCAAGAGCACGCTGATGCATATCATCGGCGGCATCCTGCAACCGGACGCGGGCGAGCTTCTCATCGACGATGTCGCGGTGAAGTTCGCTGATCCCGTCGCCGCCAGCCGGGCCGGCGTCGGCATGGTGCATCAGCATTTCCGCCTTGTCGCCTCGATGACGGTGGCGGAGAATCTTTACCTCAATCGCCAGCCGAAGCGGTTCGGGCTGTTCTCGGACCGCGCGGCGATGCGACGTGGCGCTGCGGACCTGATCGCGGGCTATGGCTTCGACCTCGAACCCGACGCCGTCGTCGGCGGGCTCTCGGTCGGCCAGCGCCAGCGCGTCGAGATCCTGAAGGCGTTGGGCTTCGACGCGCGTATTCTCATTCTCGATGAACCGACGGCGGTGCTGACGCCCGGCGAGGTCGGGCAATTGCTCGATGTCGTCAGGGATTTGCGCGCCAAGGGCCGCGCCATCCTGTTCATCACCCATAAGCTGAAGGAAGCGCTCGAAATCTCCGATCGGGTGACGGTGCTGCGCCACGGCCGCCGCATCTCGACGCTGCCGACGGCCGAGCTTTCCGAGCGCGCCATCGCCATCGACATGGTCGGCCGCGAGATGAGCCCGGCCAAGCGCGAGGCGCAGCCGCAGGGCGAGGCTGGTGTTGCGCCGGCGCTTGAGGCGCGCCATGTCGTGGCCACCGACGCGCGCGGCCGGCGCCTGCTCGACGATGTCAGCTTCGCCATCCGCCCCGGCGAGATCCTCGGCGTCGCCGGCGTCGACGGCAACGGCCAGACCGAACTCAGCGAAGCCGCCGCCGGCCTCAGAACCATTCAGGCCGGGGCGTTTGCAATGGCGGGCCGCGACGTCACCCGCCTCGACGTGCGCGCGCGGCGCCGGCTCGGGCTCGGCTTCATTCCCGAGGACCGGCTCGACCGTGGCGTCAGCGCCGATATGAGCGTCGCCGAGAACGTCAGCGTCGGCGCCTATGCGCGCCGGCGCCTCGCCAATGGCGCCGGCCTGGTTAGCGTCGCCGCGCGCGACGCCTATGCGGCGGAGAAAATCCGCGAGTTCGACGTGCGCGGCGCCAAGCCCTCGACGCCCATTGGCGCGCTCTCGGGCGGCAACATCCAGAAGGTCGTCATCGCCCGCGAACTCGATCTGCGCCCGGTCGCGCTGGTGGTGGCGCAGCCGACGCGCGGCCTCGACGTCGGCGCGGCGGAATTCGTCCATCGCCAGATCCTGTCGGCGGCCGAGCGCGGCTGCGGCGTGCTGCTGATCTCCTCCGAATTGACGGAGATCTTTGCGCTCTCCGATCGTATCGCGGTGATGTTTCAGGGCTGTCTGGTGGGCACGCTGGAGCGCGCGGCGGCGACAGAGGAAGCTGTCGGGTTGATGATGGGCGCAGGGACGCGCGCCGCATGAGGCCGCTCGTGCTGCCGCCGCGCCTGGCCGCCGCCGTCTCCCTGCTCGGGCCGGCGGTGGCGGTGCTGGTCGGCGGCTTCGTCCTGGTTCTCGCCATCAGCGACGATCCGCTTCTGGCCTATAAGGATCTGCTGTTCGCCAATTTCTATTCGGTCGCCAATTTCGCGTTGTTCGTCAACCGCACGACGCCGCTGCTGTTCATCGGGCTGAGCGTCATCCTGTCGTTCCGCGCCGGGGTGTTCAATGTCGGCGGCGAGGGGCAGCTTTATCTCGGCGCGATCGCCGCCACCGCGGCGGGGCTCGCCTGCGCGCGGGCGCCGCAACCGCTTGGGTTGATCGCGGCGGCGGCGGCCGGGGCCGTGGTTGGCGCGATTTATGGGTTTATTCCGGGGCAACTGAAGGTCAAGCTTGGCGTCAACGAAGTCGTCTCGACGCTGATGCTGAATTTCGTCGCGATGCTGCTGACGCAATATCTCGTCACCCATCCGCTGCGCGATCCCACCGCTTATGGCGCGGTCAGCTTCATGCTGGCTCCTTCCGTCTGGTTGCCGGAGATTCCGTGCCTGCCGGGGGCGACGGACGGGGCGCTGATCGCGCTCGCCCTCGCGCCGCTCGTCTGGTTGGCGCTGTACCGCACCACCTGGGGCGCGGACCTGCGCGCCGCCGGCGCCAACCCGCGCTTCGCCGAGGCGGTCGGCATCGACGCCGACCGGCGGGTGCTGGAGGCGATGGCGCTGTCGGGCGCGGTGGCGGGGTTGGCGGGCGCGCTCTATGTGCTCGGCATCGGCCACCGGTTCGAGCAGAATTTCTCGCCCGGCTTCGGGCTCATCGGTCTGACGGTGGCGTTACTGGCGCGGCTCAACCCGTTCGGCGCCATCCTCACCGCCGCCTTCTATGCGCTGGTGCTCAACGGCGCCGCCTATATGCAGATCGACACCGATGTGCCGCGCTCGCTGGTTGGGCTGCTGACCGGGTTCCTCGTCTTGTTCATGACGGCGCGCGGCCGCGCCGCCGCCGCGCCGGCTTGAGGAGGCCTGATGGAGATCGCGCAGTTCCTCAACTCGGCCTTGGTGCAGACGTCGCCGCTGCTCTTGTGTGCGCTGGCGACCCTGGTCACCAGCCGCGCCAATATGCTCAACGTCGCCGTCGAGGGCATGGCGTTGACGGCGGCATTCGCCGCCATAGCCGTCGGCCAGACGACCGGCAGCAGCGCGATGGCGCTCACTGGCGCGCTCGCCGCTTCGACCGGCATGGCGCTGTTGTTTGGCGGCGTGGCGATCGGGCTCGGCGCGGATTTCATCGTCGCCGGGCTCGGGCTCAACATTCTCGCCGACGGCGGCACGCTATTCTTGTTGGAGCAGGTCTATCAGGACCCCGGCGGGCTCAGGCCCGATCATTTCCCCGATCTGTGGCGCGTGCCGGACGGCGCGCTGTCGTTTCTGCCGGTGATTGGCGGCGCGCTGGAGCGCCAAAGCGCCATCACGCTCGCCGCCCTCGTCGCCGTGCCGGTGATGGCGTTGTTTCTTTATCGCACGCCACTCGGCTATGCATTGCGGGCGGTGGGCGAGGACGAGGCGGCGGCGGCGGCCAACGGGGTCAGGGCGGCGCGCGTCAAGATGCTCTCGGTGCTGCTCAGCGGCGTGCTCTCAGGGCTGGCGGGCGCGCAACTGGCGATGGACAGGTTGCATTTCTTCCTGCCCGCGATGACCAGCGGGCGCGGCTTTATCGGCCTGGCGGCGGCGCTGTTCGGCGCCGCCGAGCCGTGGCCGACAGCCGGCGCGGCGTTCGTGTTCGGGCTGTTCGGGGCGCTCGGCGACCGCTTGCAGGCGTTCCAGGCGCCGTCCGAATTCGTGCTGATGGCGCCCTATGTCGCGGCGCTGCTGGCGCTGACGGTGGCGCGCTGGCGCGCCGTGCGGCGCGCGCGAGCCGCGCCGGTGAGCGAGGGCGGCCGATGAGGCCGCGGCAACAGGAGACCGTGATGACGAAAACGCCCGACACCGAACGAAAAGGTTATACGCGGCCATGATCGTCCCCTTGAACGTCATGGCCTGGGGGGCGCCCGACGCGCCGCGCACCGTCGTCGCCCTGCACGGCATCACCGCCAACGCCGGCTCCTTCACTCAGCCCGGACGCCTGCTCGCCGAGCGCGGCTATCGTGTGCTGGCCCCCGACATGCGCGGCCACGGCGAAAGTTCGCGCGGCGACGGCGATTTCTCCACCGCCGCTCTGCTCGCCGACATCGCCGCCGCAGCGCCGGCGCGGCCGGACGTGCTGATCGGTCATTCCTTCGGTGGCTATCTCGCGCAGGCCGGGGTGCTGGCGGGTCTCTTCGCGCCGCGCGCGCTGCTGCTCGAAGATCCGGTGTCGCATTTCGCCGACCAGCAAACGCCGGCGGCCATGCTCGCCTGGGACGAGGCCAATCTGCCGCGCGACATCGAGGCCATCATGCGCCTGAACCCGGGCTGGTCGCGCCGCGACGCGGCGTGGAAGCTGGTGTCGCTGGAGCAGATCGATTTCGCCGACGCGCGCGCCGCCTTCGCCGGCAATGCGCCGTGGGACTTGCGCGCGCACGCCGCCGAACTGGCGCGGCAGCGGCCGACGGCGTGGATTTTGCCGCGCCAAAGCCGCTTCGTGCCGGCGGCGGATCAACAGCGGCTGCGCGACGAGGCGGGCGAGGCGGCGGTGATTGCGCTTGACCATGTCGGCCATAGCGTCCACCGCGACGACGTCGCCGCCTTCGTCGATCTCGTAGAAGCCCTCGCGCGCGCGCATAACGACGGAGGATGCTGATGTCCGCGTTCCCGCTTGAAGAACTTACGATCGCGGCCGTGCGGAGCGGCTTCGCCGCCGGTCGCTTCACCAGCGTCAGCCTGACGCAGGCGTTCCTGGCGCGCATCGCCGTCTACGAGCCGTTCTACAACGCCTTCACCTTCATGAACCCCGAGGCGCTCGCCGCCGCCGCCGCCGCCGACGCCCGCCGCGCCCGCGGCGAGCCGCGCGGCCCGCTCGACGGCGTGCCGGTGGTGGTGAAGGAGGCGATGGACATGGTTGGGTTTCCCAGCACCATCGGCTGGCGGCAGCTTTATTCCGGCGCCGGCGGCGTCGACCTGATGCCGGAACGCGACGCGCCGGTGGTGGCGCGGCTGCGCGCGGCGGGCGCGGTGATTCTCGGGCGCACCAATATCCCGGCGTTCTCGCATGACGGAGCGCGCGCCAACAGTTCCTGGGACGGCCCGACCTTCAACGCCGTCAACCCCGCCACTTGTCCCGGCGGCAGCTCCGCCGGAACCGCGACCGCCGTTTCCGGCAATTTCTGCATCGTCGGCCTCGCCGAGGAGACCGGCGGCTCGATCCAGAACCCGGCGGCGGCGCAGAGCCTGGTGTCGGTGAAGCCGACCTTCGCGCTCGTGCCCAACAGCGGCGTCGCGCCGTTGGCGGGCTCGACGCGCGACGTCGTCGGGCCGCACGCCCGCACCGCGCGCGACGCGGCGCTGCTGCTCGACGTGCTGGCCGGCTATTCGGTCGAAGACCCCAAGACCGTCGCCGGCATCGGCAAGCGGCCGCCCGGCGGCTATGCGGCGGGGCTCGACGCCGCAAGCCTGGCGGGGGCGCGCATCGGCCTCTACGGCCCCGGCTGGCGCGACCAGCCGCTATGCAAGCAAACCTCCGCCCTCTACGCGGCTGCGCTGGCGGAGTTGAAGGCGGCGGGGGCGGCGCTGATCGCAGACCCCTTCGCCGGCTCCGGCTTTGCCGAACTCGCCGACATCACGGGCAAGTTCGACAATCGTGGGCTGGAATCGATGGCCTGGGACATGGAGACCTTCCTGCGCCGTCTCGGCCCCGGCGCCGCCGCGCGCAATCTGGCCGAGTTGAAAGCGCTCGTCCCCGACCCGTTCGCCGATCCCAAGCTTCTGGGCGAACATCCCCCGGTGCGTCCGGTGCTCGCCCGTTCGCTCGCCGACCCGGCGACGCCGCCAGACCTCAGCGCCTTTGTCGCCGTGCGCGAGGCCTATCTCGCCGTGTTCGATCGGGTGATGGCCGAGGCGCGGCTCGACGCGCTGGCCTTCCCACAGAGTTGGGCCGAGCCGCCGGGGGTGTTCGATACCGAAGAATATCCGGCGACGACCGTCTCCGAGATCAATATCGCCGGCCTGCCGGGCGTCACCGTGCCGGCCGGCCGCTACGCTTCCGGGGCGCCGTTCTCGCTGATCCTGGTCGGGTCGATGTGGCGGGAAGGGCGGCTGCTGGCGCTCGCCCATGCCTACGAGCAGGCGACGCATCATCGCATCGTCCCAGCTCTGAGGGCGGCGCCCTTGGCTTGATGGGCACTTCTGACGGAAACCGCCTCATTCCGCATCGCTTGCGCGCGGCGGGTAGGCTTCCCGATACGCCTCGCGCAGCGCCTCTGCAAGCGGCCGGCCCTCGTGGTAGGCGCGCAAATGCTGCGGCCGCGCCATCCCATCGCCAAGCCTGGGGCAGGGCTCGGGGCGGCCGATGACGGTCAGGATCGGCAAGCGCTCGGCGTAGATCGGCAGCTCATAATCCTCCTCGTCGTCGGCGACGCCCTTGGCCCTGATCTTGGCCGAAGCGCGCTCGATCTCCATCACGATGACGTCCGTCGCCTTGATCTCCTGGGCGTGGTTCGGGCGCAGCATCGCGGTGCGTCCGGGGAAGAAGCGATCGACCATCATCGTCAGCGCGCGCAGCTTTTCCTGCGCGTCGCCGACCAGACGCGCCGTTCCAAAGGCCATCACCGAGCGATAATCGGCCGAGTGATTGAAGCCGCAGCGGGCCAGCACGATGCTGTCGAGATGCGTCGCCGTCACGCAGGCGGGCTCGCCCTGCGACAGGTTGCGCAGCATGCGGCTGGCGCTGCTGCCATGCCAGTAGAGAAGGCTGCCCTCGCGCCAGAACAGCGTCGGCGTGCAGAACGGGCGGCCGTCGATGACATAGGCGACATGAGCGAGCGCGGCGGCGTCGAGCAGGGCATGCACGCTGGCGTGGTCGTAGCGGCCGCGATCGTGGCGGCGCTTGACGCGGTTGATCTCGTCGACGGGATAGTGCGCGGCGGTCTCATCGTTCATGGCGCGATTCCTGGGCTGGTCGAGAGGATTTTGCCCGGCTAGACTGGTTTGTGAAAGGTCCACTTTTGCCAGAATAATGGAATCCACTTCACCACAGCGACAGGCAACGGCGTTGCCGCCGATCCGGCTCGATGCGGCGATCCGCAACCAGGCGCTGCGCGTCCATAGCGCGCTGCGCGCGGTTATCGTCGACGGCGCGCTGGCCCCCGGCGCGCGTCTGCCGTCGAGCCGCGACATGGCGAGGCGACTGGGCGTCGGGCGCAACGTCGTCGTCGCCGCCTTCGAGCACCTAATCAGCGACGGGCTGATCGAGGCGCGGCGCGGTTCCGGCGCCTATGTCTCGGCCCGGCTGCCGCCGCCGCCGCGCGCCGCCGCCGCGCCGCAGGTGGCGGCGATGTTCGGGCGCCGTATGCCGTTCGCCCTCGGCCATACCCATGTCGCGCCGTTGTTCCTCGCCCGCCTCGGCGCGGCGGCGCGCCGTCATATCGCTGAGGCCAGCCTTGCCGATCTCGGCTATGGCGATCCCCGCGGCAGCGCCCGGTTGCGGCGTGAGATCGCCGCGTTTCTGGCCGTCAATCGCGGGCTGCGCTGCGATCCCGATTGCGTCGTCGTGGTCAGCGGTGCGCAGCACGGGCTGCGGCTTTGCGTCGATGCGCTGCTGTCGCGCGGCGATTCCGTCTGGGTCGAGGAGCCCGGCTATTTCGCCTCCCGCAACACATTGACGGCGGCGGGAATGCGGCTGGCGCCGGTCCCGGTCGACGCCGGCGGCCTCGATGTCGCGGCGAGCGTCGTGCTGGCGCCGCGGGCTAAGGCCGCCTATGTCACGCCCTCGCACCAGTTCCCCGCCGGGGTGACGCTGGAGATGAGCCGCCGGACGGCGCTCATCGCCTGGGCGCAGGCGGCGGGGGCGTGGGTTTTCGAGGACGATTACGACAGCGAGTTCCGCTATTCCGGGCCGCCGCTGACGGCGCTGGCAAGCTTGTCGCCGCATCGCGTCATCTATCTCGGCACCTTCGCCAAGACGCTGTTTGCGGGGCTTCGCCTGGGCTATCTCGCGGCGCCGCCGCAGGCGCTGGCGCGGATACTCAACAGCCGGGCCGCCATCGATCGCTTCCCGCCGGTGTTTCTGCAAAATGCGCTGGCCGATCTGATGGCGGACGGAAGCTTCGCAGCGCATTTGCGCAAGAGTCTGAGGCTATATCGCGCCGCTCGCGATCTGGTGGCGGACGCGGTGGCGACGGCCTCGCGGGGCGTGCTGCGGCCCGATGTCCCCGACCAGGGCCTGCACATGATCGCCTGGCTGCCCAGCGGCGCAACGCCGGAACTGGCGCGCGAGATCCGCCGGCAGTCGAAAGTCGAGGCGATGCTGTTCTCCGAGACGCAGATGCAGCCGGGCGCGGCCGAAGGCTTCGTGCTCGGCTTCTCCGGCTTTGAGGCCGATGCGCTGAGATCGGCGGCGACCGCCCTGGGCGCCGCCGCGCTCCGGCTGGTCAACGCCGCTCGTTGATCCCCGCGTTACGGCCAGGTCTTGGCCACTATCGTCAACACGTCATATTGGGCGACGACGCGCTGCTCCTGATTGGTCACCTTGCAATCCCAGCGCACCTCGCCGTGATCGGCGGAGGCGCGCGGGTTGATCTCCTTGGCGGTCAGCGTCGCCCGAAGCGTGTCGCCGGGCTTCACCGGCGTCAGGAAGCGCAGGTTGTCGACGCCGTAATTGGCGAGCACCGGCCCCGGCGCGGGATCGACGAACAGGCCGGCGGCGAACGACACGATCAGATAGCCGTGCGCGACGCGGCCGCCAAACAGCGGATTGGCCTTCGCCGCCGCCTCGTCCATGTGTGCATAGAAGGTGTCGCCGGTGAAGCCTGCGAAGTGCTCGATGTCTTCAAGCGTCACCGCGCGCTCAGCGGTCACGATGCGGTCGCCGACGCTAAGCTCGGCCAGCGATTTACGGAACGGATGCGCGCCTTCCCGCGTCGGCGCGCCCTCCATCCAGCGCCCGGTGACGGCGCCGAGCAGGCGCGGCGTCGCCTGTATGGCGGTGCGCTGCATGTAATGTTTGACGCTGCGCATGCCGCCGAGTTCCTCGCCGCCGCCGGCGCGGCCGGGGCCGCCGTGGACGAGGGCAGGCAGCGGCGAGCCGTGGCCGGTCGAACTCTTGGCGCTGGCGCGATTGCCAATCAGCACGCGGCCGTGGAACGCCGCCAGCCCGAGCGTCAGTTGACGCGCGATGCCGGCATCGTTGGTGAACACGGAAGCGACCAGCGAGCCCTTGCCGCGCCGCGCCAGCGCGATCGCCTCGTCGGCGCTGTCATGGGGCATGAGCGTGGCGACGGGACCGAAGGCCTCGATCGCGTGCGGCGCGCCGGCGCTTGCCGGCCTGTCGCAATAAAGCAGCACCGGATTGAGGAAGGCGCCACGCACGGCGTCGCCCGAGGCGATGCGCACGTTGTCGGGATCGCCGGCGACGATTTCCGCCTCGCGGCGCAACTCGCGGATGCGCGCCCGCACCTCGTCGCGCTGCGCCAGGCTCGCCAGTGCGCCCATCCGCACCGCCTCGTCGCGGGGATCGCCGACCGTCGTCCTCGCGAACCGGTCGCCAATCGCTTTAGCGACCGCCTCGCAGGCCGCGCGCGGTACGAGGATGCGGCGGATCGCCGTGCATTTCTGCCCGGCCTTCGCCGTCATCTCGCGCACCACTTCTTTGACGAACAGATCGAACTCCTCGGAGCCGGGGCCGGCGTCGGCGCCGAGAATGGCGGCGTTGAGGCTGTCGGCTTCCATGTTGAAGCGCACGGATTGGTTGACGATCGCCGGATGGCTGCGCAGCCGCCGGCCGGTGTCGGCGGAGCCGGTGAAGGTGACGACGTCCTGGCCGTCGACATGATCGATGAGATCGCCGACGGAGCCGCAGACGAGTTGCAGCGCGCCCTGCGGCAGTACGCCGGCCTCTATGATGCGCCGCACGATGAGTTCCGTCAGATAAGCTGTCTGGCTGGCGGGCTTGACGATCGCCGGCATGCCGGCGATGAGCGTCGGCGCCAGTTTTTCCAACATGCCCCAGCACGGAAAGTTGAAGGCGTTGATGTGGATCGCCGCACCCGTCAATGGCGTCAGGATGTGCTGGGCGGAAAAGCTGTCGTCTCTGGACAGGCCCTCGACGCCGCCATCAACCAGAACGGAGGTATTGGGCAAGTCGCGCCGGCCGCGCGAGGCGTAGAAGGCGAGCGTGCCGATGCCGCCTTCGATGTCGATCCAACTGTCGGCGCGCGTGGCGCCGGTCGCGTAGGAGAGGGCGTAGAACTCCTCCTTCTGCTCGGTCAGCTTTTGCGCCAGCGCCTTCAGCATCGCGGCGCGTTCATGGAAGCTCAGCTTGCGCAGCGCCGGGCCGCCGGTCTGGCGCGCGTGGGCGAGCGCGGCGGCGAAGTCGAGGCCGGAGGAATCGACGCTCGCGACGGCCTCGCCGGTGGCGGCGTCGCGCACCAGCGCGCCGTCGCGCGCGCCGCGCGCCCATTGGCCGCAGATATAGCTCTCAAGCTGACGGACGGAGGCGGCGCTTTCGGCGAGGGCGGTCATGAAACTCTCCGTGAGTTCGGCAGCGATGTTTGTTTGGTGGCGATCAATCCATGCCCCGGCAAGCCCGAGCTTGCCGAGCGCGGCGTCAAGCTTGGCGCTCCACTCGGCAAGCAGCGCCTCGTTCGGTTGGTGACGGAGGCCGAAGCGCTTCAGCGTGGCGAAGCGCGCCGAGCCGGCGGCGCCGAAACTGGCAGAGACGCGCGGTCGCCAATAGGCGATGGCGTCGCGGACCTCAATGCGGCCGGGCTCGGAGGCGACGATCTTGGCCAAGCCTTCCAGCCCGAGTTCGGCGTGGCGACGCTCGCGCGGCGCGATCTCACGAAAAACCTCGGCGAGCGGCGCGTAAGAGACTTTGGCGAATTCTTCCAGTTGCACGCCGACCGCCAGGCCCATCAGCACATTCATCGTCACCGCGTCGATCCAACCTTGCAGCGGATATTGGAAGACCGAAAGCCGCATATCGCCGCCCTGCCGGCTGGCGCCGATGTCGGCGTCGCGGGCCAAGCGCGCCGCCCAGGGGTGGTGCGCGGCGTAGCGGGCGATATCGGCGCCGAAGCTGCCCATGATGGCGAGCACGCGCTCGGCGTGATCGGTCTTCTCCAGCACGATGCGAGCCGCGGCGATGCGCTCCTTGACGCCGGGCGCATGATTGATGGCGTCGGCGAAACCGGCGGAGCCGGCGAGTTCGCTGTCAACGAAGGTCGCCATCAGCCGCATCAGTTCGCCGCGATAGCGCGGCGGCGCGTTGTCGGGCGCGCTCAAGCGGCCGCCGGCGGCGAGATAATCTTCGAGCGTCATCGTCTGCGACATGACCGACCTCACCGATCGTAGCTGACGACGATCCTGTCGGTCAGCGGGAAGCTCTGGCAGGTCAGCACGTAGCCCTGCCGCACCTCATAATCCTCAAGCGCGTGGTTGACTTGCATCTCGACCTCGCCCTCGATCAGTTTGGCGCGGCAGGTCGAGCAGACGCCGGCCTTGCAAGCGTGCGGCGCGTCGAGGTTCTGCGCCAGCGCGGCGTCGAGCAGGCTCTGGCCGTGCTTGGGCATCTTGAAGCTGCGGGTGGCGCCGTCGAGCGTCACCGTCGCCTCGCAGGCGGCGGCGGAGTCCGCCGAATGGGCGCTGACCGGGCGCGCTTTCGCCCGCCCCGGCTGGCCGGAGGCGAACAGTTCGAACTTGATTGCAGCGTCGCTCAGCCCATGTTCGCGCAGCGATGCGGCGATGCTCAGCATCATCGGCTCGGGACCGCAGATGAAGGCGGCGTCGACGGCGCCGATGTCGATCCAACTTGCAAACAGCGCCCGGCATTTGTCCGCATCGAGCCGGCCAGTCAGCAGGTCGATCTCCTGCGCCTCGCTTTCGAGTATATGCAGCGTCGAAAAGCGGCCGAGATATTGGTTCTTCACGTCCTCGATCTCCTCGCGGAACATGATCGAGGAAATCTGCCGGTTGGCGTAGACGAGCGCGAAGCGCGAATGCGGCTCGCCGGCGAGCACCGTCTTGAGGATCGACAGCACCGGCGTAATGCCGCTGCCGCCGGCGAAGGCGAGATAATGTTTGGCGGCGTTGGGATCGATCGGCGTATGAAAGGCGCCCATCGGCGCCATCGCCTCCATCACGTCGCCGGGCTTCAGGCTTTCGTTCGCCCAGGTTGAGAACGCGCCGCCGTCGACGCGCTTGATGGCGACGCGCAAGACGCCCTCATGCACGCCGGAGCAGATCGAATAGGGACGCCGCAACTCCGCCCCGTCGAAGGCGCGCCGGAAGGTCAGATATTGGCCGTGAATGAAGGCGAACAGGCCGGCGTCTTGCGAGCGCGGCGCAAGCGTCACCACCACCGCATCGCGCGTCTCGCGTCTGACGTCGGTGACTTCGAGGGGATGAAAGCGCGGCATTCGCCCTAAAACCTCAGATGCATTTGAAATAGTCGAACGGTTCGAGACAGTCCCTACAACGATAGCTCGCCTTGCACGGCGTCGAGCCGAACTGGCTTATCTTCTCGGTTTGCAAGCCGCCGCAGCGCGGGCAGGCGACTTGCGGCGCCGCGCCAAGCAGCCGGCCGGCGCGAGCGGCGAGGCGATCGCTGGCGACCGGCGGCGCGATGCCATAGCGGCGCAGTTTCTCGCGACCCTCCTGGCTGAGCCAATCCGTCGTCCACGGCGGCGACAGCCGCCGCTCCAACCGAAGCTTCTCGACGCCGCGCCCGCGCAAGGCGCGCTCAATGTCGAGATTGATGATCGCCGTCGCCGGGCAACCGGAATAGGTCGGCGTCACCGCCACCACCAAAGTGTCGTCGTCCCAACTCACTTCGCGGATGACGCCGAGATCGGTCAACGAGATCGCGGGGATCTCGGGGTCGGGAACGGCCGACAACCATTCCCAGATCTCAGCAGTGGGGAAGGGCGGCTGTATCACGTCGCCGCGGCGCGCGTCACATATGTCCGATTTCATCGGGGATGTCGTAGAAGGTCGGATGCCGGTAAGGCTTGGAGTTGGCGGGCTCGAACAGCGGCCCTTTGTCGGCTGGACGCGACGCCGCGATGTCGTCGGATTTGACCACCCAGACGCTGACGCCTTCGGCGCGGCGGCTGTAGACGTCGCGGCCGTTGCGGATCGCCGTCGCGGCGTCGGGCGCGTTGAGGCTGCCGACATGGCGATGGTTGAGGCCATGTTGGCCGCGGATGAACACTTCCCAGAGCGGCCATGTCTTGGACATGCTTGCCTCCTGCGCGATGCCAGACATCTTATACGGTTTGCGAGCCAAGGGCTCGCAAACTATCGCGCCAATTCTTATCCGAGATATGGGAATTTCGCGCTAGCGGAAGAGGGCGTCGGCCAAAAACAGCATTATGGGGCCCCGGCAGGGCTGCGCGTGCGCCCTTCGAGTGTGATAGGCGAACGCTTCGTTCTCTTAGCTTATGCAGATGTCGCACTCGCTCTCGACGATCCTGACGCCGCATGGCGCGCTGGGCCTGGAAACCGGCGACGGCGCCCCCATGCTCGACGAGGCCGTCGCCGGCCGGATCGCGGCCGCTTTCGCGCGCGGGGCCGGGCATGGGCTGTTGCAACTCGGCCTCGTCGAAGCCGGCAAGCCGCTGCCGCCGGATCTCGCCTATTGGCGTGGCTTCGCGTTGCGGTTCGTCGTCGCCCGCTGTCGGACGGAGGGGGCGGGCGCGCCGGAAGACCCCGTCGAGCAAGACCTGGCCCGCCTCGTCGAGGAGGCGCCGCCGATGCGCGGCGGCGAATATCTCGACGCCGCCGCGCTCGCCGCGCTGTGGCGGGATCTGGGCCAGGCGTTCGAGGCCGAACTTGGCGAAAGCGGCGTCGGCCTCGACGCCTTCCTGGCGGCGCGCGACAGCCGCTGGCGGCATGTCGGGCGGGTGCATTTCAACCTCGCCGAGAACCGCAAGGACGCCGAGCGCCCGTTCGCGTTTCTGGCCACCTATGTCCCCGGCATCGCCGCCCACGGCGCGCTGCGACACGCCCCGCTCGGCGCGGCGCTGCGCGAATACGCCGGCGCCGGCGCCAAGGCCGAATTGCTCAAACTGCTGGAGCCGGTGAGCCGGGCGAGCCAAGCCTGCGACTGGCTCAACGAGATCGTCGCCTCCGGCGAGATCTTTCACCCGCTGCGCTGGACGCCCGCCGAAGCGATGCGTCTGCTTAACGACGCCGCGGCGCTGGAGGAGGCTGGCCTTGTCGTGCGCATGCCGGCCGGCTGGCCGGGCGCGCGCCCGAGCCGCCCCATGGTCGAGGCGAAGGTCGGGACCAACGCGCCCTCGCTCGTCGGCGCCGCGCAATTGCTCGATTTCGAGGTGGCGGTGACGCTCGGCGGCGAGGCGCTGACGCCTGACGAGATCGCGCGCCTGCTCGCCGCCACCGATGGGCTGGCGATGCTGCGCGGCCAGTGGGTCGAGGTCGATGCGGAGAAGATCAAGTCGGCGCTCGACCGCTACGCCGAGATCGAGCGCGTGGCGCGCACCGAGGGCGTCTCCTTCGGCCAGGCGATGCGCCTCCTCGCCGGCGCAGATATCGGCGCTGGCGAGGCCGGGCCGGCCGCCGCCTGGGCGCAAGTGAAGGCCGGCGAATGGTTCGCCGAGACGCTGGCGGCGCTGCGCCGCCCCGAAGCGCTCGACGCCGCGCTGCCAGGCGAGGCGCTAAAGGCGAGTTTGCGCCCCTATCAGCAGATCGGCGTGCGCTGGCTCGGGCTGCTCGTCCGGCTCGGGCTTGGCGCCTGTTTGGCCGACGACATGGGGCTCGGCAAGACGCTCCAGGTGCTGGCGCTGGCGCTGACCTTCAAACCGGAGCCGGACAAGCGCCCGAGCCTCATCGTCGCCCCGGCTTCGTTGCTCGCCAACTGGGCGGCGGAAACCGAGCGCTTCGCGCCGTCGCTGAAGGTGTTTGTCGCCCATCCCGCCTTCGCCGCGCCGGCAACGTTGAAGACGCCCGAGGCGGCGTTGGCGAGCGCCGATCTCGTCGTCGTCAGCTACGCGACGTTGCTGCGGCTCGACTGGATAGCCAAGACACGTTGGCGGCTGGTGGTGCTCGACGAGGCGCAGGCGATCAAGAACGCCGGCGCCAAACAAACCCGCGCCGTCAAGACGCTGTCGGCTGAGGCGCGCGTCGCGCTGACCGGCACGCCGGTGGAGAACAACCTCGCCGATCTCTGGTCGATCTTCGACTTCCTCAACCCCGGCCTGCTCGGGGCGCCGAAAGCTTTCCAGAGTTTCGTCAAGCGGCTCGCCGGGCAGACGCCGCCGTCCTATGCGCCGCTAAAGAAACTCATCGCGCCCTATATCTTGCGGCGCATGAAAACCGACCGCAGCGTGATCGCCGACCTGCCCGACAAGACGGAAGTGAAGGCCTATTGCGGCCTCAGCCGTAAGCAGGCGGCGCTCTACCAGGGCACGGTCGATGAATTCGAGCGCCGTCTGAAACAGAGCGAGGGCGGCATCGAGCGCCGTGGCCTGGTGCTGTCGACACTGATGCGGTTGAAACAGATCTGCAACCACGCCGCCCACGGCATGGGCGGCGCCTGGGAGGCGGAGGGCAGCGGCAAGTTCGCGCGGCTCAGCGAGATCGCCGCCACCGTCGCCAGCCGTCAGGAAAAGCTCATCGTCTTCACCCAATTCGCCGAGATCATCGCCCCGCTCGAAGCCGAACTCGGCCGCGTCTTCGGCCGTCCCGGGCTGGCGCTCAGCGGCGCGACGGCGGTCGCCAAGCGCAAGGCTTTGGTGAAGACCTTCCAGGAGGACGAGCGGGCCCCATTCTTTGTGCTGTCGCTGAAGGCCGGCGGCTCGGGGCTGACGCTGACGGCGGCCAGCCACGTCGTGCATTTCGACCGCTGGTGGAACCCGGCGGTGGAGAACCAGGCGACCGACCGCGCCTTCCGCATTGGCCAGAAGCGCAACGTGCTGGTGCACAAATTCATTTGCCGTGGCACAATAGAGGAGCGAATCGACGCGCTGATCGAATCGAAGCGACAACTGGCCGCGGATCTGTTGAGCGCCGGCGGCGAGATCAATCTGACCGAACTCGCCGACCGCGACTTGCTCAACCTCGTTCGGCTCGACCTCGACGCGACGACCAAGGAGGCGTCATGAGCTTCTGGGCATATCGAGACTACGTCTCCGTCGCGCAGCGCCGCGCCGAGGCGGCTCGGGAGGTTCAAAGGCTGAAGAAGCAGGGCCGCGTCATCTCCCCGGTCGTCATCGATGGGCGCAAAATCGCCACGCGCTTCTGGGGCAAGTCGTGGTGCGAGAACCTCGAACGCTATTCCGATTTCGCCAATCGCCTGCCGCGCGGGCGCACCTATGTCAACAATGGCTCCGTCGTTGATTTGCAGGTCTCGCGCGGCAAGGTCGAGGCCTTGGTGAGCGGCTCGGAAATCTACAAGGTCAAGGTTGAGATCGCCGTCGCCGCGCCGTCGCGCTGGAAGGCGATCTGCGCCGATTGCGCCGGCTCGGTCGGCTCCATCGTCGAACTGCTGCAAGGCAAGCTGTCCGCCCATGTGATGAGCCGCGTCTGTCGCGCCGCCGACGGGCTGTTTCCCGCGCCGGGCGAGATCAAGATGTCCTGCTCCTGCCCGGATTGGGCGGATATGTGCAAACATGTCGCGGCGACGTTGTACGGTGTCGGCGCGCGGCTCGATGTCGACCCGGATGTGCTGTTCGCCTTGCGCGGCGTCGAGCGCGGCGAACTGGTCTCAACGGGAGCAGATCTGTCGATCACGCAGGCCGCCGCTGCCAGCGAGCGGGTGCTCGCCGAGGACGATCTCGCGGCTTTGTTCGGCGTCGAGATCGAGGCGTCGAAAGCGCTGCCGCTCAAGACGGCGCTGACGGGCAAGAGTGCGGCGGCGCCGGTCGTCAAAGCGAAGTCCGTCGCAGCCAAAGCGCCGGCGAGGCAGACGCCGCTCGGTCGGCCGACGCGGCAGGCGGAGACTGCCCGAGTTCGCGGGACCGCTCCGGCCGCGTTTGCCAAGCTCGAGGCGAGCCTTGCCATCGCCACGCCGGCGAAGCCCGTCGTCGCAGAAAAGAGCGCCCGATCGGGCCGACCCGCGAAGAAACCCGTCACAGCGGATCGGGCGCAAGCGAAGATCGCAGCGATTGTAAAAACCGAAAAAAGCGCCGCCGCGCCCCAGCCACGACCGGCTGCTGTGAAGCCCAAGAGCGTGGCGAAGAAGCCCAAGAGCGTGGCGAAATCCGCGCCAGCGTCAAAAAGCCGGGCAAGGCGATAAGGAGAGTTTCCGCGTGATCGTTGGCCTGGAGCAAGATCCGATCAGATAGAATCGGCGCCGTCGTCATGGGCCGAGCGCGTAACTGCCAAGGCGGGGGTCTGGAATTGCGTTCTCCGTCATGGCCGGGCTTGTCCCGGCCATCTACGCGGCGGGGCCGGGAAATGCCGGAGACTGCGTAAATTCCAACGGTTGTGCAAGGGGTTAAGCGACTCTGCAACCGAACGGCGTGGATGGCCGGGACAAGCCCGGCCACGACGGGCGCCGGCGCCCGAGTCCCCCAGCTTGGCAGTTACCCAAGCGCAGCGAAGGCATTCATCTCGCCGAGATCGCAGGCTAATCGGAGGGCGCGACTCAATGGAGGCATAGATGGCTTCGCTTCGCTCGCGATGCTGGGTGGACGGCCCCCCCACGGCAAACGGCATTCCCAAAGCGCACGGCGTTGATCCCTTTCGTGTCCAAGGGAGTCGTAAACTCCGGAAACGAATAGAATCAATGTCGCGCGCCTCTTCAAGCAGAAGAGGCGCGCGACAGCCGTGGGCCAGGCCCGGCCATGATGGAGACTTTCTGGGCTCAATTTTAAGTTAGCGCCTGTGGAACTTGATCCGGGGGCGCTCATGACAGGTCACGGCGGCGTTTGGTCGCCAAGCGCACCGCCGCCGGGTCATTTGACTTTGCAGACCCCCTTCGCGTTCTGCCCGTCCGGATGGCTCGACAACGGGCCGAGCTTGATGTTCGCAAACTCCGGATTCTCGGCAGCCGGGAACGGAGTGCTACCTGCCGGGTAGCAACTTGAGGCGAGCAGATACGCCATCACGTCGGCGGACTCGGACGGCGCAAGCGAAGCGGGCGAATTGCGCGGCATCAGATTGAACACAATGTAGCGGATGATCGACAGCGTCCATTTATCGTTTTGCGCCGTCACCAGGAAGTCGTTGCCCGCCACCGACGGCGCCGCGACGCCCTGGAGGTTGGCGCCGTGGCAAGAGACGCATTTCGTGGCGTAGACCTGCGCGCCGGCGACGGCTTGCGCCCGCGTGTAGAGGGCGGGCAACGGCGCGCCGGCTGGCGGCGTGAGCGCCGCATGCGGCGATGGCTGCGGCGTCGCCGGCGCGGGAGGCGCCGGCGCGGCGGCCTTGGCCTCGCGGGTGCAGATCTCGCTCACCCGCGCCGCCGCCGCCGTGTGCAGCACGATCATGCCGCCTTGCACGACAAGCTCCGTCGTTCCGGGGCTTTCGGCCAGGGCATGCGCGCCCTCGCTGGCGGGCGTCGCCACCCACGCCAGATAACCCCCATGCGCGCCATAAGATGGGGCGGATTTGGGCGCTGTGCAGGCGTCCTGCCGCGCCGCCCCGGCCGGCACGCCGAGCACCGTGTTGGCCAGCACGCCTTCCAGGCCGCCGAACACGCCGGTCTCGGTCGGACGGCCGCGCGCCACTTGCATGTAGGTGAGCGCCCGCGAGGCGGCGATCTGGAAGTCCATGAGTTCGCGCGTCTTCAGCGAATCGTGCAAATGCACGATAGCCGCGCGCGTAGTCGCCTCCACGCCGTGCAAGGGCTCAGCCCAAACTGGCGTCTCCTTGCGATCCAGCAGCAGGTCGATGTGGCCGAGGACGCCGGTCGCATCGCCCGGCGTGCCGGCATCGGCGACGTAGCCGCCGCCGTGCTCTCCGGTCAGCGCGTTGATCGCACGCTGGGCGGCGCGGTGATAGAGGTTTCGATCGGTGGCGTAGCTGGCGTCCGCTTGCACAAGCTCGGCGATCGCCGCCTTGAGGTCGGTGAGCGCGGAGACGGCCTGAGCGTGGTCATCTTGAGCGGCTTGCGCCGGCGCCGCCAGAGCGAACGCCGCGAACAAGCCAGCAACGAACGCCGGCCCGCGAAAGCGGGCCGGCACGGAACATTCGAACCGAAAGTTAAGCATGCTTGCCTTCATTTCACCGCGAAAGCGCTAATCATCGATTGCGGCGTGCCCGACGGCAGTTCCGGGATCGCCGCATTGCCGGCGGCGCCGGACGCGACGACGATATATTGCTTACCGTTCGCCTCATAGGACTCCGAGGGCGCCTGGATGAAGCCGCCGGTGTCGTAGCTCCACAGGATGTTGCCGGTCTTGGTGTCGAAGGCGTTCTCATTGCCGCCGAGATTGCCGGAGAACACCAGGCCGGAGGCCGTCACCAACGCGCCGCCATAGTTCGGCAGGTTGAAGTGGTGGCGCCAGTTGAACACGCCGGTCGAGACGTCGATGGCGTTCATCTGCCCAGTGCTGGGCCCAACCAGTTTCGGGAAACCGCCGCCGAGATAGAACTGACCGGCGATGTAGACGACATCCTTGGTCGCGGTCCAGAAGCCGCACTCGTTCTGGCTCGGGATATAGAACGCGTTGGTCGCAGGGTCGAAGGCGCCGCCCTGGTATTCGATGCCGCCCAGCGTATTCGGGCAGGCAATATTGCCTTCGATGCTTGGCGCCAGCTTCTGGTTTTTCTGGAAACTGGCCGCGGTGTGATCGACGACCTTGCCGGTTTCGGCGTCGAGGATCCAGAAATTGCCAGCCTTGTCGCCGGTAGCCACCAGGTTGCGGCTGGTTTTGTCGACTTTGCCCGTAAACAGCACCGGCTGCATCGGCGGATCCCAGTCGTGCGTGTCGTGCGGGATAAACTGATGGTACCACTTCATCTTCGGCTTGGCGCCGGAGATGTCGAGCGCCACCATCGAGTCGGAATAAAGGTTATCGCCCTTGCGCACCGAGCCGAGGAAATCCGGGCCGGGGTTGCCGAGGTTGAGGTACATCGTCTGCGATGCGGGGTCGATCGTCACCCCGCCCCAGGTCGAGGCGCCGCCGCGCTTCCAGCTATCGCCGCTCCAAGTGTCGTGGCCGGGCTCGCCCGGGCCAGGCACGGTTTCCCAGCGCCAGATGACGCTGCCGTCCTTCGGGTCGTAGGCGGTCATGTTGCCGTTGCCGCCCCAGTCGCCGTTGGAGACGCCGACGAACAGCATGTCCTTGTTGGTCTTGGCGTCATGATAGGGCACCGGCGCCATGGTGTAGAAGGCGTTGGCGGTGTCGTCGACCGTCACCTTGTCCCATACTTTCTTGCCGGTCTCGGCGTTGAGCGCGATCAGGTGGCCGTCGAGCGTGCCGAGATAGACGTTGCCGTCGAGGAGCGCGATGCCGCGATTAGCGGCGAAGGAGATGACGTGCGGGTTGTCCTTGAATTCCCACTTCAGCTTGCCGGTCGCGGCGTCGAGCGCATAGACGTGGTCGTGCGCCGAGGTCACGTACATCGTGCCGTTATAGACTATCGGCGAGGTCTCCATCGGCCCGGCGTCGTCGATGGCGAACTTCCACGCCAGCTTCAGCTTGCCGACATTGTCGGGGGCGATCTGCGTCGCCGGCGTGTAATGGTTGCCCGAATAACTCTTGGCCGGCAAAATCCAATTCGCCGTGTCGTTGGCGGCGTTGGCGAATTCCTGCGGGGTCGGCGAGTTCTGCGCCTGCGCCTGGATCGGGCCCATTGCCAGGGCGGCGGCGAGGCCCATGACTGTTATTGTCAGAAGGCCCGTTCCGGCCTTCAGTTGCATGCGCGACTTCATGGCATTTCCTCCGACTGACTTTTTTGTCTTTGGGCTGCGCGCGGCAGTGAATTCTCGATGCGACCGCGCTTCGTCAGCATGCTATCTAACTGGCTTCCTAAAAGTCCAGCTTCGGTTGCCAATTTTTCCCGCTCGACCGCCGTCTCGTCTCGACGAAGATGCTATTTTTTGCTGCGGTCATAAGAAAAGACGGCGCTTTCCGGCAATGCCGCGGTGCGTTTCAAGTTTCCGTGAGTTGGCGTTCGGCGCGCCGGCGCCAGGCGACGCCGCTATTCGCAACACTATTACGGGGTGCTTTCGCGGCGGGGCGTCATGTTTGCGAAAGTTGCGGTCGCCGCTGTAAAAACGGCGGCGCCCGGGACGAGCCCGGGCGTGATGACAGCGCTGGGTCGGGCTGCCGCGCCCCGCCGCTTACGCCGCCGAGATCAGTTCCTCGCCGCCTAGCGGCCGGCGCTTGCCGTCGCCGACGATCTTCTCGCGCGGGATTTCGATATCGATCTCCAAGATCGACACCGCCGCGTCGCCGTCCAGCTTGACCATCACCTTGGCCGGGTCGATCTCGACATGGCGCAGGATGGTGGCGATGAGATCGTCGCGCAGCCGGGTCAGCAGGTCTTCCGGCCCGAGTCGCACGCGCTCGTGGGCGAGCAGGATCTGTAAGCGCTCGCGCGCCACCGGCGCGCTGCCGCGCGCCTGGAACATTTTCAGCAGGTTCATGCCGCCCTCCGGCCGAACAGGCGGCTGAAGAACGGCCGCTTCTCCGAGGGCAGCACCAACGGCACCGGCTCGCCGGCCAGCCGCCGCGCGGCGTCCCGGTAAGCCTTGGCCGCGACGCCGGCCCCGGCGTTCATGGTGATCGGCGCGCCGACGTTGGAAGCGCGCAGGATCTCCTCGCTCTCGGGAATGATGCCGACGAGCGGGATCGAGAGGATCTCCAGCACGTCGGCGACGCTCAGCATCTCGCCGCGCGCCGAGCGGTTGGGATCGTAACGGGTCAGCAGGAGATGCTTGTCGATGCGCTGGCCGCCCTCGGCGCGCCGCGTGCGCGAATCGAGCAGGCCGATGATGCGGTCGGAATCGCGCACCGAGGAGACCTCGGGGTTGGCGACGACGACGGCGGTGTCGGCGAAGCGCATCGCCAGCAACGCGCCGCGCTCGATGCCGGCGGGGCTGTCGCAAACCACCCAATCGAAACTCGCCTTCAATTCGCCGATGACGCGCTCGACGCCGTCGTCGGTCAAAGCGTCTTTGTCGCGGGTCTGCGAGGCGGCGAGCAGAAACAGCGTCTCGACGCGCTTGTCGCGGATCAGCGCCTGGCTCAGCTTGGCGTCGCCCTGCGCGACATTGATGAAATCGTAGACGACGCGCCGCTCGGCGCCGAGCACGAGATCGAGATTGCGCAGCCCGACGTCGAAATCGACGACGCAGACGCGCTTGCCGGCCTCGGCCAGCGCGGCGCCGATGGCGGCCGTCGACGTCGTCTTGCCGACGCCTCCCTTGCCCGAGGTGACGACGATGACGTTGCCCATAGCGCGGTTTCCCCTCAATTCAGAACGCGGATCTTGACGCGGCCGCCTTCGAGGCTGGCCTCGATCGACTGACCCTCGAACTTGCTATCCATGTCCTCGGCGGTGACGAAGGCCTCGCCGACGCAAAGCAATTCGGCGCGCGCCTCGCGGCAGAAGATGCGCGCCGCGCCGCCGCCGGCGACGCCGGCGAAGGCGCGGCCCTGAAGCGCACCATAGACGTGGATCGATCCGCCGGCGACGATCTCGGCTCCCGAGGCGACGCGGCCGATGACCACGACATCGCCTTCCAGATGCACGATCTGCTGGCCCGAGCGCAGGTTGCCCTCGTGGTAGAGGGGCAGCGGCGGGCACGGCGCTTCGGGCTCGGGCGCTGGCGCGGCCGGCGCGGGCGCGGCGGCTGCCGGCTGCTCATCGAGCAGCTTGTCGGGGTTGACGACGCGGCCGCCGGAGACGACCGGCGGCAGGTGCGGGCCGACCAGCAGGCGATGCGTGTTCTCCACCGCCATGACGCGGATGTGGCGGCGCGCCAGTTGGCCGAGCAGGTCGCGATAATCCTTGAGCGGGATGTCGAGCCCGCCCATTTGCAGGATGACCGGTTTGGCGGCGAAGAAACTGGGCGAACGGCTGAGCCATTCGTCGAGCGCCTCCAGCCACTCATCCAGCGGCGCTCTCGGCTCCAGCGCGAAGGCTAGCAGCGATCTGGCCCCAATCTGAATGGCGGAAGTTCGCCCGATGTGCGCGTTCATGATTGGCCACGGCCTGATGACGGTTCGTTAACCAACATGGCCCGACAATGGTTAGCCAATCGTTAATTTCGCTGCGAATTGCGTGTCTTTTTGGGACGCGTACAGACATGAGAAGGCGCTTGCGCGCCGCTGCGGACCGGCTGCGAAGCGGGGAGCAAGGCGGCGAGCCTCAAGGCGCCGCCTTGCGCGAAGCTGGTCAGGCGTTGACGGCGCCAGCGCTGCGTTGCGTTCTCAGCGGCGGATCGAAGTTTGAGATAACGCTACAGGATGCCTTGCGCTGGAACGGGAGCGGTTGCCGAACAGATAGAATCGGCGCTCCAACTCGATCGGCGACCGCTGTCGTTTCGTCGCCAGCGGCGCTCACATGGAAGCCAGCAGCTTTCTCGCCGCCTTCAGATGCGGGATGTCGACCATCTTGCCGTCTATGCCGAGCGCGCCGGCCCCCGGGGCGGCCCCGAACGCCTCGACGATGCGCCGCGCCGTAGCGATTTCGGCCTCGCTCGGGGAATAGCAGGCGTTGATTACAGCCACCTGGTCAGGATGGATCGCCATGCGGCCGAGGAAGCCGTCGCGTCGCGAGCGCCGGCAATCCGCCTCCAGGCCCACGAGATCGCGAAAATCGACGTGTACTGTGTCGATCGGCGTCGCCTCGGCGGCGCAGGCCGCCAGCAGGCATTGCGTGCGCGCCACCTGATAGGGGAAGGTCCAAGCCCCGTCCGGCTCGCGGTTAGCGGCAGCGCCGAGCGCGGCGGCGAGATCCTCGCCGCCCCAAGTCAGCGCGATGAGGCGCGGATGCGCCGGCGCGTAGCTCGCCAGCGCGAACATCGCGCGTGGCGTTTCGGTGGCGACGACGGAAATCTTGATCGCCCCGTTCGGCAGCCCCGCCATCGCCTCGAAGGCGTCGAGGTAGTGGCCGAGCCGCTGCACGTCCGCGCCGCCCTCGGCCTTGGGCAGCATCACCGCGTCGAGGCCGGGCTTGACGATGGCGCCGAGGTCGTCGAGCGCCAGTCCGGAATCGAGCGCGTTGACGCGCACGAAGGTCGTCCACGGGCGCGGGCTGCGATCGTCCAGCGCCGCGCCGACGAGGGTACGGGCGCGCGGCTTCTCCGAGGGGGCGACGGAATCTTCAAGGTCGAGGATCAGCGCATCGGCGCCGCTCGTCTGCGCCTTGACGAACTTGCGCTCGGAATCGCCGGGCACGAACAGCAACGATCTCAGCTTCATGGTCTCTCCCTTGCTCGCCCCTGTTTTCCTGCCCGGCGAAGCCGGCGTAAATAGGGGCTTGACCTGACCGCCGGGCGGATCGGGAGAAAGGTAACGCTTCGTCTATTCTTGTTATCGCATTTTCAGGGACCGCGCACTTGGCGCCTAACCGGGACCCTCGGTGATGGGCGGAAGGCGGAGATTGCGCTTAAGGCGCCAATTTCTCGAAAGGGAACCTTTTTCAGAGACCCGTGCGGACGCTGAAATAGCGCCGAGTTTCGAGGGATAGCCATTCGACGCCGCTGCAAACATCGGTGCTCGATCGAGCGCAGGTTTTGCCGGCGACGTGAGGGTGGGGCCCAACGCTAGATTTGGACCGGCAGGCCTGGCGTTTATTCCCGCGGCGGCGCCGGCTTAACCTTGAATTTCGATTCCGTCCGCGCCGCCGCCTTGTCCCATCGCGGCCGGACCGCATCAAGCGTGCGCCCGGTCGCGGAGCGCCAGCCCAGCGGCGCCTCTTCGGTCGGCCCGTGGCCGGGGCCGGCCCCGATTTGCACGATGCGATAGCCGCGCGCTTTCAATTCGGTGAGGAATTTCGGCAGCATGGCGGCCGTCCACGGCTTGTCGTCGTGCAGCAGCAGCATGCCTTTGCGCGCCCGGTCGAGGCGGGAGAAGATCAGCTTCAACTCCCGCGCCGGCGTCATCGGTATCCAGTCGGAAGCCCAGAGGTCGACGCCGAACACCGCGACATTGTTCTTGGCGAACCAGGCGTCGAGATCGGCGGTGTCGGCGAAGCCGGGGTAGCGGAAGAACGGCGCATGAAGCTTGAGCTTGGAGAGATCGTCGGGTTCGCCGTCGGGGAAGGTCTGGCCATAGGCGGCGCGCTCAACGGCGACGACGCCCTTCAGGATGTCGGCGCGGGCGGCGGCGGGGGCCATGTTGCGCATCGTCGGCTGCGGGTGGGTGTAGGTGTGGAAGGCGACATTGTGGCCCTCCTCGACCTCGCGGCGCGCCAGTTTCGGCGCCGCGTCGACCTTGCGGCCGATGGCGAAGAAGGTGGCGCGCACGCATTGCGCCTTCAGCGCGTCGAGGACGAGCGGCGTCGTCTTGGGGTCGGGGCCGTCGTCGAAGGTGAGGATGACCTCGTGATCGGCCAGTGGCAGGGTGTCGGGATAGGTCTTCCAGCCGACCTTGAGACCGCCTTCGGTTCCGACCTTCTCGACGCGCGAAGTGCCGAGCGCATCCGGGCCGCATTCGGCGCCCCACGCCATCGACGTCAACAGCGCGACGAGCGCGGCGGCGCGTAGCAAAACGTTAATCATAAGGGCTCCCTGAGACGAATTGTCTCGACGCGTCAAGCGCCGCGCGTTAACGGACGATTACGTTTGAAGGTCTAGGTTCCGCGTCAGCCACTCCAGTCGCAGAACGCCATGCCGTCTTTAACCGTCATCGTTGCGCGCCTCGGCGTCATTCTCGCCGTCGCCCTGACGCTCGCCAGTTGCAGCGTCGGCGTCGACGACGATCCCGTCGGCTATGTGCGCGGCGACGATCCCCGGCCGCGCGACTTTCCGATCCACGGCATCGACGTGTCGAAATACCAGGGCGACGTCGATTGGAACCGGGTCGCCGATAGCGGTGTGAAGTTCGCCTGGATCAAGGCGACGGAGGGCGGCGATCACCTCGACGCCAAGTTCCAGGCCAATTGGGATGCGGCCAAGGCGGTCGGCATCGCCCGCGGCGCCTATCATTTCGTCTATTGGTGCCGCTCGCCGATGGAGGAGGTGCGCTGGTTCGAGCGGAACGTGCCGGTCGAGGCCGACGCGTTGCCGCCGGTGCTCGACGTCGAGTCGGATTCGGAATCGCGCACCTGCCACAAGTATCTGGAGCCGCAGCGGACCAGGGCCGATATGAAGCTGATGTTGGATGAGATGGAGCGTTATTTCGGCAAGAAGCCGATCATCTATACTTCGGTCGATTTCTATCAGGCGATCCTGTCCGATGGGGCCTTCGCCGACTATCCGATGTGGGTGCGTTCGACGAAATACTATCCTTCGGTCAAGTATGGCGGGCGCGCCTGGATGATCTGGCAATATCAGGCCGACGGCCGTATTCCCGGCATTCGCGGCAAGGTTGACCGCAACGTGTTCTACGGCACGAAGCATCAGTGGCGCGAGTTTCTGGCCTCGCTCAAGTGACGGGCGAGAAGATCCGCGATGCGGCGACGCTCATCCTCATCGATCGCGACGGCGGCTCGCTCAAGCTGCTGATGGGGCGCCGCCATGCCGGGCACAAATTCATGCCGGGCAAGTTCGTCTTTCCCGGCGGCGCCGTCGATCCCGAGGACCGGCGCATGGCGGTGGCGGGGGCGCTCGAAGAGGCGGTGGCCGGCAAACTGCTGACCAAGACGCGCCGCACCTCGCAGGATTACGCGCGGGCGCTGGCGCTGGCCGCCATCCGCGAGACTTTCGAGGAGACCGGGCTGGCGCTCGGCGTCACCGATCACGGCCGGCCGCCCGATCCGCCGGCCGGCGTATGGGCGCGCTTCGCCGCGACGGGGGTGTTTCCGACGCTGGAGGGGCTGGATTTTCTTGCCCGCGCCATCACCCCGCCGGGACGGCCGCGCCGCTTCGACGCGCGGTTTTTCGTCGCCGACGCGGCTTGGATCGCGCATCGCGGCGAGGGCATGGTGCATGCGCAGGCGGAACTGACGGAACTGGTCTGGGTCGGCCTCGACGAGGCGCTGAAGCTGGAGATTCCCAACATCACGCGCCAGATTCTCGGCGATCTCGCGGCGCTCGGGCCGGGGCCGTGGGACCGCGCGCGCGCCCGGCCGTTTTACCGCATGGTGCGCGGCAAGCATGAGGTGGAGGCGATCTGAGGCGGGCCGTCAAGCAGAGCAAGACGCGGATCATGGGTGCGTGACGGCCTCAGCCGGCTCGCGGCGGTTGGCCGCCGCCAGAGCGAGGCCGCCAAGGATCAGCGCCACCCCGGCAGCGAACAGCGGCCCGAGCCGGTCGCCGAACATGACCGACGCCGCGCCGATGCCGATGACCGGCTGGAGGTATTGCACACTCGCCGCAACGCGAACGGGCACGGTGCGCAGGATGTGCAGCCACAGGAACAACCCCGCCGTCGTCACCACGACCCCGAGATAGGCCGCCACCGCCAAGGCTTGCGCGGAAATGTGGATCGGAATGCGCTGCATCTCCAAACCAGCGGCCGGCAGCAGCGCCAGAAAGCCGAACAACGTGCTCCACGCCGCCACCGCAACGACGCCGTAGTCAAAAGTGAGTTCGACGCTCCAGACGTAATAGAACGCGATGGCGAGGGCGGACAGCAACATCCATGCCGCGCCGCCGACGGTGGATTGGACGGCGGGCGGCGCCCCCTCGCCGTGGCCGAGCGCGAGCAGCGCAATGCCGCCGAAAGCGGCCAGCAATCCGAGTTGCTGGCGGCCTGTCACCGGCTGTTTGAGGCGCAGCGCGGCGAAAATGACGATGAAGATCGGGATCGCCGCCGAGATGATCGTGCCGACCGAGGCCGACGTGTCCTTGACGCCGAAGGCTTGCGCGACCTGGCCGACGCCGATTCCCAGCACCCCGAGCGCGGCGACGCGCGGCAGCGCCCGCCACGCCAGCTGTCGCCTGCTCAACGCAAAGAAAAACAGCAAGGGCGTGGCGACGGCGAACCGCATCGCGGTCAGCGTCAACGGCGGCAACGTCATCAAGCCGAGCTTCGTCACCGGAATCGACAGCCCCCACATGACGGCCAGCAGCAACATCGCCGCGACGCTACGCGTGGATGGGCCGCTGCGCGAGGCGTGTTGATCTGGCAAGGCGAAGCGAAGGGCATGGGCTTTCATGGTTTTTAGGATAGCGCGTTAGGGTCGCCTTATGATTTCTTTTGCAGCTTGCTTTGTTAGCCAAAACGCACGTATTTTTCTTTCATGAGAAAATCTAAAGCTCAAAAAACGCCGTCTGGCTTTCAAAATGAAAAGCCGGCCGTGAGCGACGATCGCGGGCTCGATGCGATCGATAGGCGAATCCTGCGGGTTTTGCAGGTCGACAGCTTGATCGCCAACCAAGCGCTCGCCGACGAAATCGGTTTGTCGCCGCCGGCGTGCTTGAAGCGCGTGCGGCGCTTGCGCAACGCCGGCGTCATCGCTCACACGGTGGCGCTGCTATCGGCCGAGGCCGTGGGTTATCCGCTGCTGACCGTGGCGCGGATCAAGCTCGACCACCCGACCGAGGAAACTATGGCGGCGTTCGAGGCGCGCATGACGACGCTGCCGCGGGTCACGCAATGCCTGACAGTTGCCGGAGATATCGATTACGTGTTGATGATCCGCAGCCGCGACGTCGCCCATTATCAGGAGTTTGCGCGCCGGATGCTGGCGAGCGCGCCCGGCATCCGGTCCTACAGCAGTGAGATTGTTCTAGCGGTCAACAAGTCGACGACGGCAATTCCGGTCGATGTGTGACGGCGCTCTGCCGGGCTCGCGCTGGGAACGCGCGCGGCTGAACGCTCGCGGCGCTAATCAAGCGGGATACCGCCTACGTCTCCCACATCGGGCCTTTGACCGCCGAGCGCACGGATATCGTTCGCCCTTGGCGATGCAGTTCGCCGACAATACGTCGGGTGTCGCTCGCGAAAGCGAACGGATGCAGGGCATCCTGAATGGCTGCCGCAAAACCGCTTTCGAGAGCCATGCAAAGGCGCGGCATCTCTAAAACCGTTTGGTTTCTGAGAGACGCGCAGGGCGTTTTGGCGAGGCGTTTGGAGAGGCTACGCCGCAGCCGCCGCCTTCTTGGCAGGTCTACCCTTCGCGCCGGGCTTTTTGGCGAGCGGCGTCTCTATGTTTGGCTTTCGACCCAATCCAAGAGCCTTTGCCAAGTCCGAGCGGCGCGCCGCATAGGCCGGGGCGACGATCGGATAGTCGCTCTTGAGATCGAACGCGGCTCGATAGCCTTCCGGCGTCAACTTGTGCGCCGTCTGTAAGTGCCGTTTGAGCGACTTGAATTTTCCGCCGCAGCATAGACAGGTGAGTTCTTCCTGCGAGATCGACCTTTTTACCGGAACGGCTGGCTGCCACTTCTGCGCCTCGGCCTCGGCGGCGACCGGCGCTATCGAATCTGCGCCGCCGCTGAAAGCCCGTTTTACCGACTCGATCACCGACGACAGATCATTCGCCGCGACCGTATTGTTAGAGAGGTAGGAAGAGAGGATTTGCGCGACGAGCGCTTTGTCATCTGGGTCAGACATTATTTTCTCCGCCGCCTGATTCGGCGATTCCTTTATATTGATATTTCCCGGTGAAGAAATAGAAAGTTGCCGTATCGGAAAGTGCTTCTTTCGGCGAAAAAGGTGGCGGGGTACGAAGATCAAGCAGACCGTGTGAAAGCTCGCGCGCGCGTTCGCGCGGACTTGTTTGGTTCGCTTCTTCGAGCCCTCGGGCGTTGCAGAATCGAGAAAAACGCGAAGTTTTTCGCTCGCCGCGATCGTTCGGAGAATTTCGCCGCGTTTTCCCACGCTCTGCAAGAATGCGGCGAGAAGTGATGGAGCGCGTGTGGTTGAGAAAAGCAGCCTGCCTCGGCATATTCTCCTTTGCCCGGGCTTTCGAAGATCGCCACTGGCAGCCCTGGCGCAATAGCGAGGGGAGGCGGCGCTTTGCGGCGCTGGTTGGTCATTGCGGCCCATGCGGAGGCATTCGCCGGCTGCCGCCGGGATCGTTAGCAAGATGAGGCAGCTCGGCAAGCCTCACAATTGTTCCGCGCGCCGCCGGTGATTCCCAGTCTTGTCACCGGTCGAACGGGAATGCTTCACCCGGCGAGACCGCCAGCGGCAAGAAAGGCCGCGACCGCAGGTGTTGTGATCTCGCTTCCGGGTCGCCTTCCAGCCGTGAGCAAACGTCGCCACCCGATTGTATGGGCCATCGTAGCCCGGCGCGCTCAGGTCGACGTGCAGTAGCGTCCTTGGCGGCGCAGAGTGCTCGACGCCCTCCAGTTATCCTCTAAGTCCCTGGCCGGCAACGCCTATCCGTTTGTACTGGTGCGGACGGCGGGGGTCGAACCCGCATGGAATAATCCGAGGGATTTTAAGTCCCTTGCGTCTACCAGTTTCGCCACGTCCGCGTCGCCCGCTTTCTCGCATGACGCGCCGCGCCGCGAAAGCCCCTCAGCCCGCCGCGTCCTTGGCGATCGGCGGTTGGAAGGCGAGGCCCATGTCCCAGGGGAAATAGATCCAGGTGTCCTGCGAAACCTCGGTGATGAAGGTGTCGATCAGCGGCCGGCCCTGCGGCTTGGCGTAGACGGTGGCGAAATGCGCCTTCGGCAGCATCTCGCGCACCACCCTGGCGGTGCTGCCGGTGTCGACGAGGTCGTCGATGACCAGGATGCCGGCGCCGCCGCCGGCGGCGATGTCGGCGCCGACCGTCTTCAATACCTGGAGGCCGCCCTGGTTCTTGTAATCGTGGTAGGAGGCGACGCAGACGGTCTCGATGACCCGCAAGTCCAATTCGCGGGCGATGATCGCCGCCGGCACCAGCCCGCCGCGGGTGATCGCCACCAGCCCCGTGAACGGCCCGGCGCCGGCCAGACGCCAAGCCAGCGCCCGCGCGTCGCGATGAAACTGGTCCCAGGAGACGGGAAAGGCTTTCTGGGTTCGCTCGGTCATGTCGCTTCCCACTAGCAAGACGCTCGCCGCGCCCCCCACGAGCGCGGCCGAAATCTCCTCGACGCGCGCTATAGCGGCGCGGCGTCGCCCTTGAGCCGGCCGACCATCGCCTCGACGGCGGCCCTGGCCTCCGCGAGCGCCGCCGCATCCTTCGAGCGAACGACGATCTGGTTGCGGAAACGGCCGTCGTCATAGGAGGGATAGGAGCCGATCGACACCGCCGGCCGCGCCAGCGCGATCTCGCGCAGCGCGTCGCCGTAGCGCCCCTCCGGCAGGTTGCCGGCCTCGACATTGGCCGTCAGCATCGCCGCCCCACCTTTGACGTCCTTGATCGCGTTGTCGAGCATCGCCTGCATGACGACAGGCACGCCGGCCATGACCATCACATTGCCGATGCGGAAGCCCGGCGCCTTGGAGACCGGGTTGTCGATGAGATCGGCGCCATGCGGGATGCGCGCCATGCGCCGGCGCGCCGGCGTGAAATCGCCCGGCGCGTAGCGCTCCTGCATCATGGCGATGACGCGCGGGTCCTCGCCGATGCCGACGCCGAACGCCTCGGCGACGGCGTCGGCGGTGATGTCGTCGTGGGTCGGGCCGATGCCGCCGGTGGTGAAGAGATAGTCGTAGCGCGCCCGCAGCGCGTTGAGCGCGGCGACGATCTCGTCCTCGTCGTCGGGCACGACGCGCACTTCGCGCAGATCGACGCCGATGCGGGCGAGATGCTCGGCGATATAGCCGATGTTGCGGTCCTTGGTGCGGCCGCTGAGAATTTCGTCGCCGATGACGAGAATGGCGGCGGTGACGGTCGTCTCGGACATTGCGGCTCGCGGGAAGGAAAGCTGCGCCGTGCCCTAGCACGGGCGCCGGGGCCGGCGAAAGCCCGGGGCTGTCGAAAGCCATTGAACCGCCGCCCGAGGCCGAATATCTCTTCCGCTATGACATACGTGGATTCCGCTACCCTCCAGGGCCGCCGCAACGGCCACATCAAGCTGCATGGCCCCGAGGCTTTCGAGCCCATGCGCAAGGCCGGCCGGCTCACCGCGCAGGCGCTCGACCTGCTCGCGCCGATGGTCAAGCCCGGCGTCACCACCAATACGCTCGACAAGTTCATCTTCGAGTTCGGGCGCGATCACAACGCTTATCCGGCGACGCTCAACTATCGCGGCTATCGCAAATCGACCTGCACCTCGATCAACCACGTTGTTTGCCACGGCATTCCCGACGACAAGCCGTTGCGCGACGGCGACATCCTCAATATCGACGTCACTTACCTTCTCGACGGCTGGCATGGCGATGCGAGCCGCATGTATGTCGCCGGCACGCCGTCGCGGCGCGCCCAGCGCCTGATCGAGGTGACTTACGAATGCCTGCTGCGCGGCATCGCGGCGGTGAAGCCGGGCGCCCATGTCGGCGACATCGGCTACGCCATCCAGACCTATGCGGAGAGCGAGCGCTGCTCGGTGGTGCGCGATTTCTGCGGCCACGGGCTCGGCCGGCTGTTTCACGACGAGCCCAACATCCTGCACGCCGGCAAGCGCGGCGAGGGCGCGCCGCTCAAAGCCGGCATGTTCTTCACCATCGAGCCGATGATCAATCTCGGCGGCGCGGCGGTGAAGGTGCTTTCCGACGGCTGGACCGCGGTGACGCGCGACCGCTCGCTGAGCGCCCAGTTCGAGCATACGGTGGCGGTGACGGAGACCGGCGTCGAGGTGTTCACGCTGTCGCCCGCCGGGCTCGACCGGCCGCCGCTGTTTTCATGAACGAAGAGCCGGCGCATTATCACGGCCATCGGGAGCGGCTGCGCAAGCGCTTCTTGGAGGCTGGCGACGAGGCGCTGGCCGATTACGAGCTTATCGAGCTGATCCTGTTCCGCGCTATTCCGCGCCGCGACGTCAAGCCGCTAGCCAAGGATCTGTTGAAGAAGTTCGGCTCTTTCGCCGAGGTCGTCGCCGCCCCGCTGGCGCGACTGAAGGAGGTCGAGGGGGTCAGCGAGGCGGTGGCGGCGGAGTTCAAGATCGTCGAAGCCGGGGCGCGGCGATTCGCCAAGGGTCTGGTGAAAAAGCGGCGCTCGCTCGGCTCGTGGAGCGAGGTCATCGACTATTGCCGCACCGTTATGGCGTTCGAGGATCACGAGGAGTTCCGCGTGCTGTTCCTCGACCGCAAGAACGGGCTCATCGCCGACGAGGCGCAGGGCAGCGGCACCGTCGACCATACGCCGGTCTATCCGCGCGAGGTGGTCAAGCGGGCGCTGGAACTGGCCGCCTCCGCCGTGCTGCTGGTGCATAATCACCCCTCGGGCGATCCGACGCCCTCGACGCAGGACGTGAAGATGACGCTCGACATCATCGCCATCGCGGCGCCGTTGGGCGTCACCGTACACGATCACATCATCGTCGGCCGGCAAGGTCACGCTTCGCTCAAGGGTCTCAGGCTTATCTGATTCCCGGCCGGCGCTTTGCGGATAATTTAACGCGACAGGAGACTCGATTTTTTCATAACCCAGCGTAGGATCGGGGCCGGCTTGGCGCCTTGCTGGGGGAGACGCTTGCACATGGACTCTGTCGACACGCGCTTGATGCACCGCTGCTTCGAGCTTGCGCGCGCTGCGGTTGCGCGCAAGGAGTTGCCTTTCGGCTCCGTGATCTCGCGCGACGGCAAGGAAATCAGCGCGCATGGCAATGGCGTGCGCGAAGCCTGCGACATCACGCGCCACGCCGAACTCTGCGCCATTGTCGCCGCGCAGGCCAAGCTTGGCCGTCCGAGCCTCGACGGTTGCACGATCTACACCAATGTCGAGCCGTGCGCGTTCTGCGCCTATGCGATTCGCGAATCGCGCATCGCGCGCGTCGTGTATGCGCTCGCCTCGCCGGTGATGGGCGGCGCCTCGCGCTGGGACGTGTTGCAGGATCACGGCCTCGGCGGGCTGCTGCCGGAAGTGTTCGCGCCGGCGCCGGAAGTGGTGGCCGGCTTCCTCGCCGACGAGGCCGACGAGATGCTGCGCCAGTGCGCGCCGATGATGTGGGCGACCTCACGCGCGCGCGGCCTGTTCGTTTGCGACGACGCCGGCCGCCACAGCCGCCCGGCGGCGCGGCGCGAGGGCCTGTTCGCGGGCGTCAAGGACGGCGTGATGCACCAGTTGCGCCAGCACTTGTTCGACCGCTTCAGTCGCGGGGCGGTGTGAAGGGGGGCTTTGCTCGACATGCCAGGCGGGAGCGCTCCGCCGCAAATGGGCGTTCGAAAATTGGCGCAAATTATACATTACATCCGCTTCGACATGACGTAGACTCCGTCGCACGCGTTGCTTGGAGAAAATGAGGCGAGAAGGCGAGACAGTTCAGATTAAATTTCTGCTTCAACGTAGGAAATGAATCTTGAAAGGGTCTGGCAATGCGGTTCACCGTAACAACCCTTACCAAGCAAGCTGACTGCGTTTCAAAAGCGTTTCGTCGAATAAGCCTTACCGTCATCCTGGGCTTAACGATGGGGGCCGGTGCGGGGTCGCCGGCATCTGCGATAAGTCCCGGACCGGGCAGCGTTCTTCATCAACAGATCGATACAAGTCGCGACCTCACGCAAGTTGTCATGGTGAGACGAGGCGAGGTGGCGCGCAGGGCCACGGTCGTTGGTCCGCGCGGTGGCGTT
>DATNDU010000023.1:0-12323 GCA_035606915.1 Roseiarcus sp.
CGCCGTCGGGCGTCACTTGGCGTAGCGTGGCGTGCGGCAGCTTGTCGCCGACCTTGATTGACATGGGCGCTCCTCTAGGATTGAGCCGTGAGCGGCTTTCGCCGCAGGGATACACGATGACGCAGGACTTTGCATCGCGGGCGAGCAAAATTCTTGGCGAGAGCGTGGCGGCGGACGTTCCCGGCGTGGTGGCGATGGCGCGCGACCGCGGCGGCGTTTTCTATTCCGGCGCCGCTGGCCTGCGCCGGCTCGGCGCGCCGGCGCCGATGACCGAGGACACCGTGTTCGCGTTGTTCTCCTGCGCGAAGCCGATCACGGCGAGCGCCGCCTTGCGGCTCGCCGAGACCGGCGCGCTCGATCTCGACCGGCCGGCGCGCGCCTATCTGCCAGCGCTCGGCGATATCGGCGTGTTCGACGGCTTCGACGCCGACGGCGCACCGAGGCTGCGCCGGCCGCGGCGCGAGATCACGGCGCGCATGCTGATGCTGCACACCGCCGGTTTCGGCTATGATTTTGCCAACGCGAACATCAAACGCCTGCTCGACGAGGGGCGGCTGACGCCGCACCGCAGCGCCACCCACGCCGGCTTCAACCAGCCGCTGGTCAACGAGCCGGGCACGCGCTGGGAATATGGGCTGTCGGTCGACTGGCTCGGCCAGGTGATCGAGGCCGTCGCCGGGGCGCGGCTCGACGCGATCCTTAGCGAACTGGTGCTCGGGCCGCTGGGCATGAAGGAAACCTCGCACCGGCCGACGCCGGCGATGCGGGCGCGTCTGGCCTCGATGCACCAGCGCGAGGCCGACGGCTCGCTGACGGCGCTCGACATGGAGCCGCGCGAGACGCTGGAGGTGACGCCCGGCGGCAGCGGCCTGTATGGCACGATCGGCGATTACATGCGCTTTCTCGGCGCCTGGCTCAACGAGGGCGGCGGCGTGCTGAAGCCGGAGACCGTCGCCTGGGCGGCGCGCGATGGGCTCGACGGGCTGAAGGTCGCGCCGCTGCCGACGACCGCGCCGCGCATCTCCGGCGACCTCGATTTCTTTCCCGGCTTGAGCAAATCCTGGGCCTATTCGTTCCTCGTCAACGACGAGGAGGCGCCGACCGGCCGGGCCGCCGGCTCGCTCGCCTGGGGCGGGCTCGGCAATCTGTATTTCTGGATCGACCGCCGCAACGGCGTCGCCGGCTTGTGGGCGACGCAATTGTTCCCGTTCATGGACCCGGCCTCGCTCGGCGGCGCGCTCGCCTTCGAGACCGCGCTCTACGACGGGCTTGCGTCCGGCGCACGCGCAACGGCAGAGTGAGCGCCATGCAGGATAATCTCGCCAACATCGCCATCGGCATGAGCGGCGAAGCCGATGTCGTCGTCACGCCTGACATCACCGTCGGCGGCCATGTGCCGGGGATGCCGATGGTCTACGGCACGCCGTTCATGATCCTGCTAATGGAGATCGCCTCCGGCCGCGCCATCGAGGCTCACCTGCCGCCGGGCTTCGTCTCCGTCGGCAGCCACGTCGACGTGCGCCACCTCGCGCCGACGCCGCTCGGGCGGCGGGTGACAGCGACATCGCGGGTGATCGAGAAGACCCGCTCCAGCGTGCTGTTCTCCGTCGAGGCGCACGACGGCGAGCGGCTGATCGGCGAAGGCCGGCACCGGCGCGGCGTCGTCGACGCGCGCGCGTTCGGGGAGACGCCATGACGCCCTTCACTTTCCACATCCCCGACGTCGACCTCGCCGACTTGCGCGAGCGTCTGGCGCGCACGCGCTTTCCCGACGCCGCGCCCGGCGAGCCCTGGGCCTATGGGACGAGCGTCGATTATATGCGCGGGCTCGTCGCCTATTGGCGCGAAGGCTTCGACTGGCGCGCCGCCGAGGCGAAGCTCAACGCCTATCCGCAGTTCAAGCTCGTCAAAGACGACATCGACCTGCATTTTCTGCATGTTCCCGGCAAGGGGCCACAGCCGATGCCGTTGCTGCTGCTGCACGGCTGGCCGGGCTCGGTGTTCGAGTTCCTGGATTTCATCCCGCGCCTGACCGACCCCGCGGCCTTCGGCGGCGACGCCGCCGATGCGTTCACCGTCGTCGCCCCGTCGCTGCCCGGTTATGGCCTGTCGTTCCGGCCCGGGCAGCAGCGCTACGGCGTCGAGGAGATCGCCAGCGCGATGGTCGAACTGATGGGCGCGCTCGGCTACGAGCGCTTCGCCGTGCAGGGCGGCGACTGGGGCGCCATCACCGCCAGCCATTTGGGCGCGGCCTATGCGCACAAGCTGATCGGCCTGCACGTCAACATGCTGGCCGTGCCGCGCGACCGCGCCGCCGTCGCTCCCGATCACGCCGCCTTCGCCGCCGAACTCAAGCATTGGCTCGACGAGGAGACCGGCTATCAATGGATTCAAGGCACCAAGCCGCAAACGCTGAGCTTCGCGCTGAGCGATTCGCCGGCCGGCCTCGCCGCCTGGATCGTGGAGAAGTTCCGCTCCTGGAGCGATTGCGGCGGCGACGCCGAGACCGCGCTGACGCGCGACCAGATGCTGGCCAACATCAGCTTCTACTGGTTCACCGGCGCCATCGGCTCGTCGTTCTATCCCTATTACTACCGCCGCCGCCGCCCGTGGCCGGTATCGCCGCAGCGGCCGGCGACGGCGCCGACCGGCTACGCCCAGTTCCCCAAGGAGATGCTGCGCCCGCCGCGCGCGCTCGCCGAGCAGAGTTTCACGGATATTCGCCGCTGGAGCGTGATGCCGAAGGGCGGTCATTTCGCCGCGATGGAGCAGCCGCAGGCACTGGCAGCGGAGGTGCGGGCGTTTTTCCGGGAGTTGCGGTGAGTTGTCGAGCCGGCCCCGCCGTGTAGGAACCCATCGATCCCGCAAGCGCCTAACTAAGCCAGACCGAAGATCGCCCGCGCCTCTTGCGGGCTGGCGATCTCGCGGCCGACGTCGCGGGCGATCTCAGCCACGGCGGCGATGAGTTCGCCATTCGAGCGCGCCTTGGCCCCGTCGGGCAGATAGAACGTGTCTTCGAGACCGGTTCTCAGGCAGCCGCCGAGTTCGGCGCAGGCGCGGTGCAGCGGCCAGATTTCCGCCCGCCCGATGGCGGTGACCTGCCACGGCGCGCCGGGCAGCTTCAGCCGCAACAGGATCGGCAACAGCTCGGGGTCGGTCGGCATGCCGGAGGCGACGCCCATGACGAAATTATACTGCGGCGTGCCGGCGACCATGCCGCTGTCGCGGAACATGGCGACGGAGCGCACGATGCCGACGTCGAAACACTCGAACTCCGGCCGCGTTCCCACCTCCCGCATGGCGTCGAGATAGGCCTGGATTTTCTCTATCCGGTTGTCGAACAGCATCGGCGGCCAGGCCCAGGCGCCGTTGGCCTTGAGCTTGAGATAATTGAGCGAACCGGCGTTGCAGGCGGCGATCTCGGGCGCGGTCTCACGGATGCAGGCGAGCGCGCCGGCGTAATCGGGGCCGACGACGCCGCTGGTGTGGTTGATGATGACGCCGGGGCAGGCGGCGCGGACCGCTGCCTGCACGGCCTTCGACAAAGCGACGTCCCAGGACGGCAGATGGCCTTGGCCCGGCCCCTGCTGGCGCAGGTGAATGTGCATGACGCTGGCGCCGGCGTCATAGGCGGCCCTCGCCTCAGCCGCCATCTCCTGCGGCGTCACCGGGACAGGATGCTGGCGCGGGTCGGTGAGGACGCCGTTCAGCGCGCAGGCGATGACGACTTTGTCGGTCATGGCTTCGTCCTTGAACCCCCAACATGGCGCGCCCGGCGGCGCGAAAACGTGGTAATGGCGCCTCGCACTCGCGGCGGATAGCGCTCAATGACTCTGGTTCTCTGGCACTGCAAGGACGCGCGATCGTTTCGCCCGCTGTGGGCGCTGGAGGAGCTTGGGCTCGCCTACGAACTCAAGCTGTTGCCGTTCCCGCCGCGCGCCTTGCAGAAGAGCTATCTCGGCGAGAATCCGCTCGGCACCATCCCGCTGCTCGTCGACGGCGAGACGCGGATGACGGAATCGGTGGCGATCCCGCATTATCTCGCCATGACCCACGCCGGCGGCCGGCTGACGGTCGCGCCCGGCGAGGCAGGCTTCGGCGCCTATCTGAACTGGCTCGTGCATGGCGAGGCGACGCTGACCTTCCCGCAGACGATCTTCCTGCGCTATTCCCAGCTTGAGCCGCAGGAGCGGCGCCAGCCGACAGTCGCCAACGATTACAAGCGCTGGTTCCTCGCCCGGCTTCGCCTCGCCGAGGCGAGGCTTGCCGACGGGCGCGCCTTTCTCGTCGGCGACGGCTTCACGATGGCCGACATATCGGTCGCCTACGCCCTTCTGCTGGCCATCGATGTCGGGCTGGAGCCGGAGTTGCCGCCGCATGCGCTCGCCTGGTTTCGCAGGCTGACGCAGCGCCCCGGTTTCCAGGCGGCGAAAGCCGCGCAAGCGGCGGCCGAAACAGCCGCCTGACGCTAACCACCGCCGCAGCAGGAACGACGCGATGGCTCAACTCGGCGCCAGCCTTTCCCCGCGCAGCGCCGCCTTCCAGGCCAACCGCGCCCACATGGAGGCGCTGCTGGCGCGGGTCGGCGAGATCCAGGGCCGCGCCCGGATCGCTTCGAACGCGGCGGCGTGGCGTTTCGAGAGCCGCGGGCAATTGCCGCCGCGCCAGCGTCTGGCGCTGCTGCTCGATCCCGGCGCGCCGTTCCTGGAAGTCTCGGCGCTTGCCGGCTACCGGCTCGACCGCAACGATCCCGAAAAGTCGATCCCCGGCGGCGGCGTCATCGCCGGCATCGGCTTCGTATCGGGCGTGCGGGCGATGATCTCGGCCTCCGACAGCGGCATCGCCGCCGGCGCGCTGCAACCGATGGGGCTCGACAAGCAATTGCGCGTGCAGGAACTGGCGCTCGAAAACAAGCTGCCCTTCATCCAGCTCGTCGAGAGCGCCGGGGCCAATCTCCTGGCCTACAAGGTCGAGGATTTCGTGCGCGGCGGCAATCTGTTCCGCAACCTGGCGCTGATGTCGGCGGCGGGCCTGCCGGTTGTCACCATCACGCACGGCAGTTCGACAGCGGGTGGCGCCTATCAGACCGGGCTTTCGGATTATATCATCATGGTGCGCGGCCGCACCCGGGCGTTTCTCGCCGGGCCGCCGCTGTTGAAGGCGGCGACCGGCGAGATCGCCACCGAGGAGGAGCTTGGCGGCGCGGAGATGCACACCGGCCTATCCGGCCTCGGCGATTATCTCGCCGACGACGACCGCCACGCCATCCGCATTGCCCGCGATGTCATCGCCGGCATCGACTGGGAGCGCCCCGGCGCGGACAAGCGCGATTTCCAGCCGCCCGCCCACGATCCCGAGGAGCTTATCGGGGTCATGCCGCCCGATTACCGCACCCCCGTCGACATGCGCGAGGCGATCGCGCGCATCGTCGATGGGTCGGACTTCACCGAATTCGGCGCCCGCTATGGCGGCGCGACGGTCTGCGGGACGGCGCGCATCTGCGGCTGGCCGATCGGCGTCATCGCCAACAACGGGCCGATCGACCCCGCCGGAGCCGCCAAGGCGACGCATTTCATCCAGACCTGCTGTCAGGCCGGCACGCCGCTGCTCTATCTCAACAACACCACCGGCTTTATGGTTGGGCGGCGCTATGAGGAGAACGGCATCATCAAGCACGGCTCGAAGATGATCCAGGCGGTGACCAACGCCAGCGTGCCGCAATTCACCATTTACTGCGGCGCCTCGTTCGGCGCCGGCAATTACGGCATGTGCGGGCGCGGCTTTCATCCCCGCTTCTGCTTCTCGTGGCCGAACGCCAAGACCGCGGTGATGGGAGGCGAGCAGGCCGCCGGCACCATGCGCGCGGTGCAGGAAGGCCGCGCCGCGCGCACCGGCGAACCCGTCGACGAGGCGGCGCTCGACAAGCTTTCGAGCGCCGTCATCGACAATTTCAACGGCCAGATGGACGCCTTCCACACCTCGGCGCGCCTGCTCGACGATGGAATCATCGACCCCCGCGACACCCGCGAGACGCTGGCGCTGGTAATGGCGATCTGTCGCGAGGGCGACCGGCGGCGGCCGAACGCCATCCAGTTCGCGGTCGCCCGGCCATGAAGGCGACGCCGTTCACCAAGCTGCTGGTCGCCAATCGCGGCGAGATCGCCTGCCGCATCCTGCGCAGCGCGCGGGCGGCGGGCCTGTCGACCGTCGCCGTCTATTCGCAGGCCGACGCCGGCGCCGTGCATGTCGCTGCGGCCGACGAAGCCGTGTGGATCGGCGAGGCCGCGCCCCGCGACAGCTATCTGAGGATCGAGCGCATCCTGGACGCCGCACATGCCACAGGCGCCGATGCGATCCATCCCGGCTACGGCTTTCTCTCCGAGAACGCTGGGTTCGCTGAAGCCTGCGCGGCGGCGGGGCTGGTGTTCGTCGGGCCGTCGGCTGAAGCGATCCGCGTCATGGGCGACAAGGCGGCGGCCAAGACGCTGATGTCGGCGGCCGGCGTGCCGTGCGTGCCGGGTTACCAGGGGCAGGACCAGGACGCGGAGTCTTTGCAAGCCCGAGCGGCGGCCATCGGCTATCCCGTGATGATAAAGGCGGCGGCGGGCGGCGGCGGACGTGGGATGCGGCTGGTCGAGCGGGCTGAGGATTTCGCCGCCGCGCTGGCATCGGCGAAGTCGGAGACCCGGAGCGCCTTCGGCGACGATACGGTGTTGCTGGAGCGCGCCATTACCGAGGCGCGCCATGTCGAAATCCAGATCCTGGCCGACCGTTACGGCCACGCTATCCATCTCGGCGAGCGCGATTGTTCGGTGCAGCGCCGGCATCAAAAGCTGATTGAAGAGGCGCCGTCGCCCGCCGTGTCTGAGGCGCTGCGTGCTGAAATGGGCGCGGCGGCGGTGCGCGCGGCAAAAGCGATCAACTATGAGGGCGCGGGCACGCTGGAGTTCCTGCTCGGGGCCGATGGCGCCTTCTATTTCATGGAGATGAACACCCGCCTGCAAGTCGAGCATCCCGTCACCGAGGCGATCACCGGCTTCGATCTGGTGACGATGCAACTCGACATCGCCGCCGGCCGGCCACTGGCGATGAAACAACAGGAGGTGACCTTCTCCGGCCACGCCATCGAGGTGCGGCTGTGCGCCGAGGACCCGCCGAACGGCTTCCTGCCGCAGAGCGGCACGCTGGCGCTGTGGGCGCCCTCGCCGGCGGTGCGCGTCGAGCACGGGCTGCGCTCGGGCTCTGAGATTTCGCCGTACTACGATTCGATGATCGCCAAGCTGATCGCCCACGGGCCGAATCGTGACGCGGCGCGGCTGAAGCTGGCGCGGGGTTTGCGCGAAACGCTCGCCTTCGGCCTGCGCAGCAACCAGGATTTCCTCATCGGCTGCCTCGAACACCCGGTCTTCGCCGCCGGCGAGGCGACGACGGCGTTCGTCGGCGCCAACCAAGCCGCGCTGTTCCCGGACCGCGGCGCCGAGGAAGCGGCCGCCGCCGTGCGCGCTGGCGCGCTGCTGCATGCGGCGCCGGGGGTCGGCCTTACGCACGGCTTTCCGACGCCGGTGCGGCTGGAGCGCGGCGAGCGGACTTACGCCATGCGGGTGTTCGCCGGCCGGCGCGGCCGCTGCCGGGTCGAAGGCGATGGCGCCACAACCAGCCTGCGCGTGCTGAGCGTCGACGGCGGGGTCTACGAGGTCTTGGAGGGCGAGCGCCGGCGTCGGGTCTTCCTGTCGCGGGTCGGCCCCCAGGTGTGGATGCGCGATGGTGGGCGCAGTTGGGATTTCGAGGACGTGAGCTTCGAGCCGACCGTCAAGGCCGAGGCGGAACGCGACGGCAAGCTGCGCGCCTCGATGAACGGCCGCGTCGCCTCGCTCACTGTCGCGCTCGGCGATCGCGTGGCGCGCGGGCAAACACTGCTCGTGCTGGAGGCGATGAAAATGGAACACGTCCACGTCGCCACGATCGCGGGCACGGTGGCGGCGATCCATGTCGCCGAGGGCGATCAGGTCGAAGCGCATCGCGTCATCGTCGAGGTCACGGCATGAGCGAGGTTGTTGTCGAGATCAGCGGCGCGCAATGCCGCATCACGCTCAACCGGCCTGAGAAGCGCAACGCCCTCAACGAAGCGATGCTGAAGGGCGTCTCGGACGGCCTCAAGGCGGCGATGGCGGATGCGCGGGTGCGCGTCGTCGTGCTCACCGGCGCCGGCGACAAGGCGTTCTGCGCCGGCGGCGATCTCGCCGCCGACGGCGGCTTCAACTTCGACTTCTCCCGTCCGCGCACCGCCTATGGCGATCTGTTGCGGCTTTCGCAGGATTGTCCGCTGCCGATCATCGCCGCCGTCAACGGCCATTGCCTGGCCGGCGGCATCGGCCTCGTCGCGCTCGCCGACATCGCGGTGGCGGTCGAGAACGCCAAATTCGGCTTGCCGGAAGTCAAGACCGGCCTGTTTCCGATGCAGGTGATGAGCCTGCTGGCGCGCCTTGTCGCGCCGCGCACGTTGCGCGAATGGGCGCTGACGGGGGAGACGTTCAGCGCCGAGGCGGCGCGCGCGGCGGGCCTCGTCAACCATGTCGCGCCAGCGGGGCAATTGGAAGCCAAGGTCGAGGCGCTGGCGGGCGCGCTCGCGGCGCGCTCGCCGACGGCGATACGGCGCGGCAAATATGCGCTGAAGGCGCTCGATGGCATGAGCTTCGAGCAGGCGATCGCTTTCGCCGAGGGCCAGCTCGGCCTGCTGAGCCTGACCGGCGACGCGAAGGAGGGTTTCGCCGCCTTTAACGAGAAGCGCGATCCGCGCTTCAGGGGCGATTGACAGGGGGCAAAACCCGTCGTCCCTGGTCGCGTTAACGCATCGTTAGGGTTAACGAAATATTGTCGAGTTCGCCTCTCGAACCCGTGAAGAGCCCGGAATGCCGCTTCCTTCTGCCCTCCGCCTCGGCGGCGTACTCGGCGTTGTTTTGGGGCTCGCGCTCGGCGGCTGCCGCGATTTCAGCGACGTCACCGGCTCGATCTCGCGCCAGACGACGGCGCCGCTGCCCACCAACACAGCGGCCTTGCACGCCTACGCCGACCGCTGGGAGAAGCTCTATTCCGCCCATCCCGGCGAGAAATACACCTCCATAAACTACGCCCGCGCGCTGCGCGCGCTCACCCGCTACAAGGAGGCGGCGGCGGTGATGCAGGCCGCCGCGGTCAAGGCGCCTAAGGATTACGAAGTGCTCGGCGAATACGGCAAGGCGCTTGTCGATGACGGCGATCTGCAACAGGCGCGCGACGTGCTGACGCGCTCCTATCCGCCCGACCGGCCGAACTGGGACTATCTGTCCGTGCAAGGCGCGGTCGCCGACCGCCTCGACGATCACGCGCGGGCGCAGGGGTTCTATCAAGAGGCGCTGAAGATCTCCCCCAACCAGCCGGCGGTGCTGAGCAACCTCGGCCTGTCCTATGCGCTCTCCAAGCAACTGCCGCTCGCCGAGGACACGCTGCGCCAGGCCGCGGCGCTGCCCGGCGCGGATTCGCGGGTACGCCAGAACCTGGCGCTGGTGCTGGCGCTGGAAGGCAAATTCGACGAAGCCGAGCAAGTCAGCCAGCGCGATATGCCGGCCGACGCCGCCGCCCGCAACGTCGCCGCGATCCGCCAGATGATCGCCCAGAGCGATTCCTGGCGCGCGCTGCAAAGCGGTTCGAAGCAAGGCGGTTCGCGGCGCGTCGCGAGGACGAGAGCCGCCGCCCGTCCGGCGCCGCCCGCGCCCGGCTAAGGCACGCCGACGCCGAAATAGGAAAAGCCGCGCCGCCTGACGTCCTCGCCGCTGTAGACGTTGCGCAGATCGACCAGCACTTTGCCGCGCATGATGTTCGACAGGCGGGCGAAATCGAGCGCGCGGAACATGTCCCATTCGGTGATGATGACCAGCGCCTCGGCGTCGCTGGCGCAATCATAGGCGTCCGAGCAGAAGACGGCGCGCGGCAGGCTGGGCTTGGCCTGCGCCATTGCGGCGGGATCGTAGACCCGCAGCCGGGCGCCGGCGTCCTCCAACGCCAGCGCCAGCGCCAGCGCCGGCGCGTCGCGCATGTCGTCGGTGTTGGGCTTGAAGGCGAGGCCGAGCAGGCCGATGGTCTTGCCGCGCACCGAGCCGCCGCAGGCGGCGATCACCTTCTTGGCCATGCCGCGCTTGCGCTGGTCGTTGATGGCGGCCACCGCCTCGACGATGCGCAGCGGCGCGTCGGCGTCCTGGCCGGTCTTCACCAGCGCCAGCGTATCCTTGGGAAAGCAGGAGCCGCCGAAACCTGGCCCGGCGTGCAAAAACTTGGCGCCGATGCGAGCGTCCATGCCGATGCCGCGCGCCACGTCCTGCACATTGGCGCCGACCTTCTCGCAGAGATCGGCGATCTCGTTGATGAAGGTGATCTTGGTCGCCAGGAAGGCGTTGGCGGCGTATTTTATCAGTTCGGAGGTGCGCCGGTCGACGAACACCAGCGGCGGGTGGTTGAGGTTGAGCGGCCGGTAGATTTCGCTCATCAGGGCGCGGGCGCGCGGCGACGAAGCGCCGATGACGATGCGGTCGGGGCGCTTGAAATCGTTGATCGCCGAGCCCTCGCGCAGGAACTCGGGGTTGGAGACGACCTCGAAATCGGCCTGCGGATTGGTCTCGCGCACGATGCGCTCGACCTCGTCGCCGGCGCCGACGGGCACCGTCGATTTGGTGACGATGACGACGAAGCCGGCGAGCGCGGCGGCCGCCTCGCGCGCCGCGGCGTAGACATAGGAGAGATCGGCGTGGCCGTCGCCGCGGCGCGACGGCGTGCCGACGGCGATGAAGATCGCCTCCGCGCCCTTGACGCCTTCGGCGATCTCGGTGGTGAAGGCGAGCCGGCCCTGGCGCGTGTTGGCGGCGACGATCTCGTCGAGGCCGGGCTCGAAGATCGGAATCTCGCCGCGCCGCAGCGCCGCGATCCGGTCGGCGTCCTTATCGATGCAGACGACGCTGTGTCCGAAATCGGCGAAACAGGCCCCCGAGACGAGGCCGACATAGCCCGCGCCGATCACCGCAAGTCGCATCGCTTTCCCCTATTCGTCAGCGTGGACGCCCTAGCGCCTCAAGCTAGCTCGAAGCGGATCGGCTGCGCGCCCTCCCACAGGCACTTGCGGCCGAGCGCGTAGAGATTTTCGAGCCCCGAGGTCAGCGTCAGGAAGTGGTTGCCAGCGAGTTGGCCGACCTTGGAGGCGAAGCGCACGCCGCCATAGGCGATGAGGATTTCGGTCTCGCTGATGCCGCCGGGATAGAGGATGACCTGTCCCGGCGCCGGATACGAGGTGTGGTTCTCGTATTCGACCTCGAACTTGTAGTCGCCGAGCGGAATCCACACGCCCTCGCCGCTCCAGCGCACATGCACCACCTGGCTGATGAAAGGCAGGCGGGCAAGCAGCGATTCGCAGGTCTTGGGCGCGAGATCGGTCTCCAGCCGGCCCTCGAATGTGTAAGGCCCGGCGATCACTTTCATTTTGCTCATTTTGGCGTCCCCTCAGGCGCGCCGCGGGCGCGGCGCAGCCGTGAATAGCCCGCGCGCGGCCGTCTTGAAAGCTTCCGCTGCGCCAGGGCGCGCCGGATTTCGCCGCCGTCGCGCTTCCTTTTGTCCGCGCGCCTTGATTATATCGCCCGCACGCCCCGGGGCACGCCCATGACTCTTGCGACTCTCACCCCCACGATTTTCGATTCCGGCCTCGACCCGTGCGCCGCCAATCATCAGCCGCTGACGCCGCTGACGCTGCTGGAGCGCGCCTCAGCCGTGTTTCCCGACCGGCTGGCGATCGTCCACGGCCCGCTCCGCCGCAGCTACGCCGAGTTCCACGCTCGCTGCCGGCGCCTGGCTTCCGCGCTGGCGGGGCGCGGCATCGTGCGCGGCGACACGGTGGCCGTCATCGCCGCCAACACACCGGCGTTGCTGGAATGTCACTATGGCGTGCCGATGACCGGCGCCGTGCTCAACACGCTCAACACCCGCCTCGACGCCGCCGCCATCGCCTTCATGCTGGAGCACGGCGAAGCGAAGCTGTTCATCGTCGACCGCGAATTCTCCGGCCTCGCCGCGGCGGCGCTGAAGCTGATGACGGCGCCGCCGCCGGTCATCGACTACGACGACGCCGAATATGGCGGCCCCGGCGGGCGCATCGGCGAGATCGAATACGAGGATTTCCTCAGCGGCGGCGACGAGGCTTACACGCGCACGGCGCCCGCCGACGAATGGGACGCCATCGCGCTCAACTACACCTCCGGCACCACCGGCGACCCCAAGGGCGTCGTCTACCACCATCGCGGCGCGAA
>DATNDU010000026.1:0-40546 GCA_035606915.1 Roseiarcus sp.
GCCGAAGCGCTTGAAGAAGCGCTCGATCGAGCCGCTTTGCGGCGGCTTGCGGGCGCCCACCTCGTCCTCGGCGACGTCGGCGAGTTTGACCTTGACGGAGACCACCGCGCCTTTGACGTGATCGACGATGTCGGCGAACGAAGCCGGCCCCGCCGTCTCGGCGGCGTAAGCCGGGGCCGCCGCGGCGGTCGCGCCGAGCGCCGCGCCGCCGAGCGAGGCGGCGGCCGCCGCGCCGAGCCATGCGCGGCGCAGCGTCCTTCGGCGATCAGCGTTGAGGGCGACGACGGTCATGAAACGCTACGGCTCCCGATGTCTCGTAAGGAAGATATGGGGGCGCCGGGCTTTACAGCGAGTGGCGCCGGGATGAAGTTTTGGTAATGCGGGGCTTCACCGCCTCCCCCCCGTCACCCCCAGCAGCCCGCCGAGCGCGTCGAGCGCGACCCGCAACCGATCCGTCACCACCGCGTCGACCCGCCAGGGCGTGACGATCTCCGGCACGAAGCTGCGGCATTCGCGCACGCCGGCGCCCTCGATGACGATGCGGTTGACCACCGGCCATGCCGCCGGCCCGACCTTCTCCTGCGCCGCGCACAGCTTGTCGCGCGCATGCAGCGCGATCTCGCTCATCGGCAGGCCGGAGCGCGGCCCGAAACCGGTCTGGCCGATGCGGTCCAGCGCCACCGCGCGCAGCGCGTCGACCCCGGCGCGGTCGTGGACGCGGCGCAACGCCTCGCCAGTCAGCCAGCGGACGTCGTTGAGCTTGGGGTCATGCGGGGCGAGCGCGCGGGTGGCGCGCATGACGTCGAAGGGGTCGAGCAGACGGCGCGCCCGGCCGGGCTCCTTCTCGGCGGCCTGTCCCGCCTCCTCGGCGCGCGCCAGCCGCTCCGGCGTCGCGTCGAGCTTCTCCTCAAGCGGCGCTGCGGTCTTCTTGGGCTTGCGGGGCTTCAGGCTCATGACATCAACTCCGCGCAGAGGGAGGCAGGGGACGTGCAGGACGAGGAGGCCGGCGTCGGCGCCAGGCGCACCGGAATCGCCGTGGATTTCACCGCGACATCGGGCGGCGGACTTCCATAGGCGCGCCTGAGATCCTGGAGATGCCGGGCGCAGGCGCGGCGCGAGCGTTCGCGCCCGGTTTCGGTCTTGCGTTCCTTTTGGCCGGCGCGGACCATTCGGCCCCCCTTTTGTTCCTGATATGTTTTCATATTCCGGAAATCAGGCCAATCTGTCAACGAGTTTTCTGAAATTCATGATTGCGCATCATTCGGAAAAGCCGAATATGCTTAACCCATGACGGTCGAATGGATTCGGGAGGGCCTGAAGGAAAAGCGCAAGACCCGCAGCGGTCTTGCCAAAGCGCTCGGCCGTTCGCCTTCCGCCGTCACCGATCTGCTCAACGGCTCCCGCCGCCTGCGCGCCGAGGAGATCGCCATCGTCGCCGAATATCTCGGCGTCGATCCGCCGCGTCTCGTCGGCGGCGGCAGGCCGCGCCATCCAACCGGCCGCGTGCCCCTGGTGGGCTACGTCGGAGCCGGCGCCATCGCGCATTTCTACGCCGACGCGCAGGGACCGTTCGACGACGTCGAGGCGCCCGACGCCGCCAGCGCCTCCACCGTCGCGGTGCAGATCCGCGGCCACTCGCTTGGCGCGCTGTTCGACAACTGGCTCGTCTTCTACGACGACATGCGCGATCCCCCCGGCGACGACATGATCGGGCGCATGTGCGTGTGCGGCCTCGCCGACGGCCGCGTGCTGGTGAAGGCGCTGAAGCGCAGTCAAGTTCCGGGCATGTGGACCCTGCTCTCCAACACCGAACCGCCGATCTACGATGTCGTGCTCGATTGGGCGGCGCTGGTGCGCGAGATGCGGCCGCGATGAGCCTGCCCTCGGCGCTGGAGATCGCGCGCGCGCTGCTGCGCTTCCGCTCGGTGACGCCCGCCGATGACGGCGCGCTCGGCTATGTCGGCGCCTTGCTGCAAGGCGCCGGCTTCGTCTGCGAGCGGTTCAGTTTCGGCGGGATCGAAAACCTCTACGCCCGCTTCGGCGCCGCCGCGCCGTGCCTGGCCTTCGCCGGCCACACCGATGTCGTGCCGCCCGGCGATGTCGCGCGCTGGCGCCATGATCCCTTCGGCGCCGAGGTCTCCGAGGGCCGGCTGTGGGGGCGCGGCGCAGCCGACATGAAGGGCGGCGTCGCCGCCGCGCTCGCCGCCAGCCTGACCTTTGTCGCCTCCGGCGCCCGCCACGGCTCGATCGCCTTCCTGCTCACCGGCGACGAGGAAGGCGCGGCCGTCGACGGCACGATCCGTCTCGTCGAGCTTTTGCGCGCTCGCGGCGAACGCATCGACCATTGCGTGCTGGGAGAGCCGACCAGCGTCGAGGCGCTCGGCGATACGATCAAGAACGGCCGGCGCGGTTCGCTGACCGGCAGGCTCAGGCTGATCGGCAAGCAGGGCCACGTCGCCTATCCCCATCTCGCCGACAATCCCGTGCGCGCCTTGCCGCGCGCGCTCGATGCGCTGTTGGCGCCAGCGCTCGACGCCGGCACGGCGGACTTTCAGCCGAGCAACTTGGAGATCGTCACCGTCGACGTCGGCAACCCCGCGACCAACGTCATCCCCGGCGAGATCAGCGCTGTCTTCAACATCCGCTTCAACGATCTCTGGACGCCGGAAAGGCTGGCCGCCGAAATCCGCCGCCGCCTCGACGCCACGGCCGCGCGCTACGAACTGGCCTTCGATGCCTGCAACGCCGTCGCCTTCCTCACCGCGCGCGGTCCGTTCACCGACCTCGTCAGTGCGGCCGTCGCCGACGTCACCGGCCGGCGCCCCGAGCTTTCCACCGGCGGCGGCACCTCCGACGCGCGTTTCATCAAAGACATCTGCCCGGTGGTCGAGTTGGGCCTGTTGAGCGGCAACATGCACGGCGTCGACGAATACGCCGGGCTCGACGATCTCGAAGCGCTGGCGCTGATCTACGGGCGCATCCTGGCGCGCTATTTCGCGGGATAATCGACGCGCATCAGATAAAGCCCGTCCGGCGGCGCCACCGGCCCACAGCGGCGCCGATCGGCGGCCTCGAACGCGGCGCGGAAGTCGGCGACGCGCCATTTCTGCAAGCCGACCTCGACGAGCGAACCCACCATCGAGCGCACCTGCCGATGCAGGAACGAGCGCGCGCCGACATCGAACACAACGCGCTCGCCCTCAGCAAACACGCGGCAATAATCGAGCGTGCGCATCGGCGAGTTGGCCTGACATTGCGCGTCGCGGAAGGTCGAGAAATCGTGGCGGCCGAGCATCGCCTGCGCCGCCTCGTGCATCGGCGCGACGATGAGCGGCTTCTTCACCCGCCACGCCAGCCCGCGCTCGAACACCAGCGGCGGGCGGCGGTTGACGACGACATAGCGGTAATGGCGCGCCACGGCGCTGCGCCGCGCGTCGAAATCCTCAGCGACGGGCGAGGCCTCGACGACGGCGATGCGCTCATGCACGAGATGGGCGTTGATCGCCTCGCGCAGCTTGCCGCCGTCCCACGGGCGCGCGAGATCGACATGCGCCACCTGCCCCTTAGCGTGGACGCCGGCGTCCGTGCGTCCCGCGCCCGCGACATGCGGAGCGCTCGAATCGAGGCGAGCGATCGCTTCCTCCAGCGCCTGCTGGATCGACGGACCGTTGGCCTGCCGCTGCCAGCCGCAATAGCGCGCGCCGTCATATTCGATCGTCAGGCGATAACGCGCCATTCAGATCGTCAGCACGATCTTGCCGCAATGCGCCGAGGTCTCCATGCGCGCATGAGCCTGGTCGGCTTGGCCAAGCGGGAACGTCGAATCGAGAAGCGGCCGGCAGCGCCCGACCTCCAGCAGCGGCCACACCTTGGCCCGCAGGGCTTCGGCGATCACCGCCTTCTCGGCCGCCGAGCGCGGCCGCAACGTCGAACCCGTGTGGACGAGCCGCTTCATCATCAACGGCCGCAGGTCGATTTCAGCCGCCGGTCCACGCAGGAACGCGATCTGCACGATGCGCGCGTCCATTGCCGCGCAAGCGTAGTTGCGTGCGACATAGTCGCCGCCGACCATGTCGAGGATGACGTTAGCGCCGCTCCCCGTCGCCGCGCGGGTGGCGGCGACGAAATCCTCGGTTCTGTAGTTGACGACGACATCCGCGCCGAGCTTCTTGCAGGCGGCGACCTTATCGTCCGCCCCGACGGTGGCGATCACTTTGGCGCCGAAGGCTTTGGCCAGCATGATCGCCGTCGTGCCGATGCCGGAGGCGCCGCCGTGGACCAGCAGCCACTCGCCGCGCTTCAGCGCGCCGCGGTCGAACACATTGGTCCACACGGTAAAGAAGGTCTCCGGGATCGCCGCCGCTTCGACCTCGCGCATGCCGAGCGGGATCGGCAGCGCGTTGCTCTCGTGGGCGATGGCGTATTCGGCGTAGCCGCCGCCCGGCAGCAGCGCCGTCACCATATCGCCGACGTTGTGCATGGCGACGCCCTCGCCGAGCGCCGCCACCTCGCCGGCGACTTCGAGCCCCAGCACATCCGAGGCGCCCGGCGGCGGCTGGTAATTGCCGAGCCGTTGCAGAATGTCGGGCCGGTTGACGCCGGCGGCGGCGACCTTGATGAGGATTTCGCCGGCACCGGGGGTCGGCGTCGGCCGCTCGACCAGCGTCAGAACCTCGGGGCCACCGGGATTGGGCGCGATCACCGCGCGCATCTTGGCCGCAATCATCGCAAAACCTCCACTGTGACGCCGTCGATGGCTGGCGCGGCGCGCAACGCCGGCAGCGCCTCGGCGCGCGCCGAGAAAGCGCCGAGCCGGGGATAGGCCTGCGCCGCGACCACGTCGGCAAGCAAGCCCTGAATGAACCCCCATGCGCAGGCGACGGCGATGTCGGCATGACCGGGCGAAGTCTCGAACCAGTCCTGCGGCGCCGCTCGCTCCAGCGCCGCGAGGCCGGCGCCAAGCTGGCCCATCACCCGCTCGCGCCAGCTTTCGCTGCGCTCGCCGGGGCCGCGCAGGACGCGCTCGTAATGCGCCTGCACCGCCTTCTCCATCACGGTGAGCGCCACACCGAGCGCACGAAAGGCGGGCAACCCCTTGGGCCGCAGCGCCGCAAGCACAGGCGAGCGCGTCGCCAGATATTCGAGGATGACGCCGGACTCCACCAACACCGCGCCATCTTCGGCGATCAGCGACGGCGCCTTCAACAGCGGGCTCAGTTGCGAGAACGCCTCGATATGGCGAAACAGCGAGATCGGCCTGTGCTCGAAGACGACGCCGGCGCTCAGCATCGCCACCGCGACGCGGCGCACGTAGGGCGAGTCGAGCATCCCGATCAGTTGCATGGCAGACCTTCGCTGAAGCCGCCCGCCTTCTATGCCGCGTCACGGTGCATGAAAAGCCAGAGCCCGCCATCGGCGGCCGACATCACGCGGATGCGGATCTCGCCCTCGGCGTCGGCGAAATCGCCGATCCAGCCGATCTCGACGTCGACGGAGCCGCGCGTCTTCGCCGCCTCGACGCGGCCGCGCATCTCCGGGCTCGCCATGCACGGCGCGACTTCGGCGAAGAAGTCGAGCCCGATGGTCGGCCGCCGCTTGCGGCCCGAGAGCGCCGCCTCGGTGCGGCTATAGATCCGCACGACGCCGCCGGCGTCGAGCCTGATGACGCCAAAGGGCAGCGCGTCACGCTGCTGCTCGTTCATCGCCTCCACCCGCCGCGCCAAATCGGGGGCCTCGAACGACGGCGTCACGGCGCAGCCGCCTCGTTGAAGGCAACGAGGCCGAACAGGCGTCCGACCCGGCCGTCCGCATCGCCGAGCGGCAGCAACAGCCGCTCGACCAGCGACACCTTGCCGTCGCCCAACGCAAAGCGGGTGTAGCGATAGCCCGGCGAGCCGTCGAGCCGGCGGTGCAGCGCGCGCGCGACATCGCCGAGCACTTGCTCGTCGCCGGGCGCGAGCGTCGCGCCAACCAGCGGGCGTCCGAGCCGCGCCGAAAGCTCGGACCCGACGCGCTCGAACCTGAGTTCGGGATCGTCGCCGGCGCCGACGACGGCGACGACATAGCCGAGCGGCGGCGGCGCCTCGCGCCACGGCCCGTCGTCGTCGAGGGTCGGGATGCGTTGCGTGGCCTCAACATGCGCGCGCCAAGCCGCCATGGCGCGTTTCATCGCCTCGTCCTGGATGCGCGCCTCGATGCGCTCGACGGCGCGCAAGGCCGCGGGAGAGGCGAAAGCGCCGGGCAACCGGCCGAGCTTCTCCAACGTCGCCCGCGCCAGCCGCGTCTCCGACACCGGCTTCATCAGCACCGTCTCGCCCTGCGGCGGCGGTGCGTCGGAGCCGCCGGCGAGAAAGATCATCGGCGGCGACGGGCTCCAGGCGCGCAATTCCGCCACCAGCGCCTCTCCGCGCCCGTCTTTCAGGTCGAAGTCGGCGACCACGAGGTCGAAGCCGCCCTCGACCTCGGCGTGCGCAGCGGCGATCTCGTAGGCGGAAGCCTCGACCACGACATAGTGCAAGGCGCGGAAGACGTCGGCCAGATGGTCGCGCGTCAGCGGGTCGTCGTCGACCAGCAGGATTTTCGCGCCGCCGTGCAGGCTCGCCTCGCCCGCCGAGTTGACGGGTTCGCCCTCGACCGCCGAGCGGCGCAGATAGACCGAAACCCGCGTGCCGACGCCGACCTCGCTCTCGATGAAGGCGCGCCCGCCGCAGGCCGCCGCCAGTTCGAAGACGGAGGCGAGGCCGAGGCCCGTGCCCTTGCCGGCGGGCTTTAAGGTGAAGAACGGCTCGCCGGCGCGCCGCAGCGTCTCCGGCGTCATGCCGCAGCCGTCGTCGGCGACGCTGAAGGCGACGTAATCGCCGGCTTCGAGCCCCGGCGGCCGCGCGCTCGAAGGGCAGTTTTCGAGCTTCACCTCGACGCGCCCGTTGGCGCGAACGGCGTCGCGCGCGTTGGCGACGAGATTGAACACCACCGACTGGAAGCGTTGCGGCGCGCCGAGCACCGCCCAGGCGTCCGGTGCGGTCTCCACCGTCAGCGTCGCCTCGCCGCTGAGGATATGGCGCAGCAGATGGGCGTCGCGCGACAGCAGCGCCGCAGGATCGAACACCTCCGTCGACTCGCTCTCGGAGCGCGCGAAATCCAGCAATTGCCGGGCGAGGCCCGCCCCGCGCTCGGCCGCGCGCTCGAGGTGGTTGACGACGTCGAGCGCCTGCGGCTCGGTGACGCGCCTTCGCAACAGCCGCGCCGCACCGTGCACGGCGGCGAACACGTTGTTGAAATCATGCACGACGCCGCCGACGAAGCGGCCGAGCATGCGCATCTTGTCGTCGTGCCAGACGCGCGCCTCGGCGTCGCGCAGCTTGCGGGAATTGGCGTCGAAATCGGCCGACAGCGTCAGCAGCGCCTGACGTTGGCGCTTCAGGGCGCCCTGCATCTCCTGTTCGCGCTCGCGCAACGCGGTCACGTCGCGGGATACGCAAAGCAGGCAGCGCACGACGCCGGTCTCGTCCGGCACCGGCGCCACCTCGACTTCCCACCAGCGCGGCTCGCCCTTGGCGGTGGCGCAGAAGCCGGAGAAGGAGGTCGGCTGCCCCGCCTTGCCGCGCTCGACGCTGTCGCGCACCAGCGCCCGCTCCGGCTCGCCCCAGGTGGTCTCCCAGAAGCGGCCGACGAGCTGGCCGGGATCGTCGATCTGAAGCAGGCGTTGCGCCGCCGAGTTCATGCCGACGACACGGCCGTCGAGGTCAACCAGCTTCACGCAATCGCGCGAAGCCTTGGTCAGCGCAAGCGCCAGCATACGCCATTGCGAGGCGTGCTCGAAGGCCGCATAGGCGACCTCGGCGGCCGGTGGCGGCGCGTCAGCGCCGCCCGGCGCGGTTTCGCGCTGGATGTCGATTCGCAATCCTTCGTTCCTCGCGCCGGTTCCCCACGGCTTCGGCGGTGAAAGCCCAGACTCCATAAAGGCCCCTCCAGGCAAGCCCACCGGAAGTGATTCTGCCTGTTTCCTCCGACCCGCGCAAGTCGGGACGCGGGGCACGCAAGTCGGGGCGCGGCGCGCCCGCCTGGCCCGGCGCCGGCCGCCGCCCTATGTAGGCCGCGACCGCAGCGCCTGGGAATCGAAATGGACCGCGACGAGGAAGCCAACCGTCTTTCCGCCCGCGCCAGCCGCTACGCGCGGCTGGGCGTCGAGGCCGGCGCCTTTGCGGCGCGCGTCGGCGCGCGCCGGCTGACCGGCGCCGGCCGCGACGACGACGCGCGCGCCTTCGCCGAGGCGCTGGGCGCGATGAAGGGGCCGATGATGAAGGTCGCCCAGCTTCTGGCGACTATCCCCGACGCCCTGCCCGCCGATTATTCCGAACAGTTGATGAAGCTGCAATCGCAAGCCCCGCCGATGGGCGCGGCGTTCGTCAGGCGGCGCATGCAAACCGAACTCGGCCCCGATTGGCGCGCCCGCTTCGCCGAGTTCGACCTGACGCCGGCCGCCGCCGCTTCGCTCGGCCAAGTCCATCGCGCCGTTACGCTGGCGGGCGAGGCCGTCGCGGTCAAATTGCAATATCCCGACATGGCCTCGGCGGTGGAGGCCGATCTCGCCCAGCTCAACGTGCTGTTCGCCATCCGCCGCCGCTTCGGGGCGGCCATCGATACGCGCGAGGTGCAGATCGAGATCGGCGACCGGCTGCGTGAGGAACTCGATTACGGCCGCGAGATCAAACTCGCCGCGCTTTACCGCATCATGCTCGCCGACACCGAGGAGGTGCGCGTGCCGCGCCCGTATCCGGAATTGTCGTCGAAGCGGCTATTGACCCTGGAGTGGCTCGACGGCGCCAAGCTGCTGGCGTTCGAGGGCGCGCCGGCCCAGGTGCGCGCCGGGCTCGCCGAAAAATTGTTCAAGGCGTGGTGGCGGCCGTTCCTGCGCTATGGCGTCATCCACGGCGACCCGCATCTCGGCAATTACTCGGTGGTCGGCGACGGCGAGGCGGTCAATCTCTACGATTTCGGCTGCGTGCGCATCTTCCCGCTGCGCTTCGTCGAGGGCGTCGTCGAACTCTACCGGGCGCTGCTTGCCAAGGACCGCGAGCGCATCGCCCACGCCTACGAACTCTGGGGCTTCAAGAGCTTGAAGAAAAGCACGATCGAGGCGATGAACATCTGGGCGTCGTTCGTCTACGGGCCGATTCTCGACGACCGCACGCGCAGCTTCGCCGACGGGGTGAAGCCATCCGAATTCGGCCGCAAGGAGATTCGCGCCGTCATGCAGACCCTGCGCGCCGAGGGCGTGTCGCTGACCGCGCCGCGCGAATTCGTCTTCCTCGACCGCGCCGCCATCGGTCTCGGCGCCGCCTTTCTGCGCCTAGGCGCCGAGCTTAACTTCCATCGCCTGTTTGAAGCGACGATCGCCGATTTCTCGCCCGAGGCGGTTGGCGAGCGCCAGCGCGCGGCGTTGGCGCAAGCAGGCCTCGCCTCGGCGCAAGCGGGTCTCGCTTGAGGCCGGTCCGCGACCGCGCCGCGACATCGCTGCTGTTTTTCGCCAATGGCTTCGGCTTCGGTGGCTGGTCGGCGGCGATTGCGCCGCTGAAAGGGGCACTGCGGCTGTCCGACGGCGAACTCGGCCTGTTGCTGTTCACGCTCGCCGCCGGCGCCGTCTCGTTCATGCCGATCGCCGGCGCGCTCGGGCCGCGCCTTGGCGGCGCGGGGCGGGTGGCGGCGGCATCGGGGCTGGCGTTCGCCGCCTGTTTCGGGCTCGCAGCGCTGGCCCCCGGCGCGGCGGCGTTGGCGCTGGTCGGGCTGGCGCTCGGCGCCAGCAACGGGCTGATGGACGTAACCATGAACGCCCACGCCAGCGCCGTCGAGCGGCGCTGGGGGGCGCCGATCATGTCGTCCTTTCACGCCGCCTTCAGCGTCGGCGGCCTCGTCGGGGCGGGCTTTGGCGCCGGCGCGCTGGCGCTCGGCTTTGGCTGGCGTGGGCTGCTTTGCGGCGTCGCCGTCTGCGCCTTGGCGATGATCCTGGCCGCTATGCGCGGGCTGACGCCCGGCGAGCGCCAGAAGGCGACGCGGACCCCGTTCGGCTGGCCGCCGCGGGCGCTGATCGGGCTGGCGGCGATCGCCTTCCTGTGTTTTCTCGTCGAAGGCGCGATGATCGACTGGGACGGCGTCTATCTCGTCTCGTTCGGCGTCGGCGCGGCGGCGGCGCCGCTCGGCTACGCCGCGTTCGCCACGACGATGATCGCCGGCCGGCTCGCCGGCGATCGCATCGTCGCCCGGCTTGGCCGCCTGCCGACGGTGATCGCCGGCGCCGCGCTGGCGGCGGCCGGGCTGGCGCTCGCAGCCCTTTGGCCGGCGCTGCCGTCGGCGGCGCTCGGCTTTGCGGCGGTCGGCGCCGGGCTCTCCAACGTCGTGCCCGCGCTGTTCAGTGAAAGCGCGTCGCACGCCTCAAGCCCGGCGCGCGGCATCGCGGCGGTGGCGACCGCCGGCTATTCCGGCCTGCTCGCCGGTCCGCCGCTGGTCGGGGCGATCGCCTCGCTGTCGGATCTGCGCATCGCCTTCGCCGCGCTGGCGGCGATGGCGCTAGTCGCCGCTGGCCTGGCCGTCCGCGCCCGCTGACTTGCCCACCCACCGGCGCACCGGGGCGACGGCGTAGTTGAGTTGCACCAGGATGATGAAGGCGACGCCGATCAGCGTGTGGACGAGCCCGATGAGGCCGCCGAGAAAATACAGCGACTGCGCGATGACGATGCGGCGTCGGATCGCGCGGTCGGTTTCCGGCGGGCAGTCGGCGCGCACCAGCTTGCGCCCGGCCGCCAGCGCCCAGGTCAAATAGATCGTCAGCCCGCACAACAGGATATTGGCCCAATAGAGCGCAACCGCGGTGCGAAATTCGAAGAAATCGGCGAGCACCCGGGTCGAGAACGGCAGCGCCGAGATCGAGGCCAGGAACAGGTAGCTCGCCCAGGTGAAGTCGCGGTCGGCGCGTTCGAGCTGGTTGAGCTGGGTCTGCTGCCCGACCCAGAAGATGCCGAGCGTCATGACGCTCAAGCCCCAGGCCAGCCAGCGCGGCGCGAGCCCGACGAGCGCCGCCAAGAGCGCCCGCTCGCTGTGAATGTCGGCGGCCTCCGGTGCATGGATGTCGAGCACCAGCAGCGTCACCGCGACCGCAAACACGCCGTCGCTGAGCGCCGCGATGCGCCCGACATCCCCCGCCGCGATCCTGTTGTATGCGTCGCCCATTTTTCCGCTCCCCCGGCGTTCGGGCCATATTCTCATGACTTGCGACGGCTTAGCCACAAGTCACATTGACCCGACGCTCGCAGAAGTTAGAAACGGGCGCGGCCTGCCAAGGCGGGCCGGGGACGGAAACTGCTTCGGGAGCGCGTAAAAATGCGAACATTTCTTCTGTTGGCGACGGCGGCGACGGCGTGGGCGGCCGCGCTCGCCAGTGTTCCGGCCCAGGCGGCGACCGACAAGGTCGTCATCGGCGACATCGACGACATGTCCGGGGTCTATGCCGACGTGATCGGCCCGAAAGCGGTCGAGGCGATCAAGTTCGCGATCGCCGATTTCGGCGGCACGGCGCTCGGCAAACCCATCGCCATCAAGACCTACGACCACCAGAACAAGCCCGACCGCGGCGCCCAGGCGTTCCGCCAATTCGCCGACCGCGACGGCGTGACGATGGTGCTCGGCGGCTCCAACACCGGCGTCAGCCTCGCCATGTCGGCGGTGGCCAAGGAAAAGAAGATCCCGTTGATCGCCGTCGGCGCCGCCGGCGCCTCGCTGACCGGCAAGGACTGCAACGCCTACACGATCCATTACGCCTACGACACGACGGCGCTCGGCAACGGCACCGCGACGACGATCGTCGATCACGGCGGCAAGAGCTGGTTCTTCCTCACCGCCGATTACGCCTTCGGCACACAATTGCAGCAATCGGCGGAACGGGTGGTCAAGGCCCACGGCGGCACGGTGGCCGGCGCGGTGCGCGTGCCGCTCGCCACTTCCGATTTCTCCTCCTACCTGCTCCAGGCGCAAGCTTCGGGGGCGCAGGTGCTCGGCCTCGCCAACGCCGGCGGCGATTTCGTCAATTCGCTGAAAGCCGCCCATGAATTCGGCCTCACCACCAAGATGAAGCCGGCGGCGCTGCTCGCCTTTATCTCCGACATCCACGCCCTGGGTCTCGACACCGCCCAGGGCCTCTATCTCACCGCGCCCTGGTATTGGGACATGAACGACAAGAGCCGCGCTTTCGCCAAGCGCTTCATGGCCAAGACCGGCGTCGAGCCGACCTTCAGCCAGGCCGCCTATTATTCCGCCACCCTGGCCTATCTCAACGCGGTCAAGGCCGCCGGCACGACGGATAGCGACAAGGTTCTGGCCGAACTGCACAAGACCAAGATCGACGACATGTTCACCGACGACGGCGTGATCCGCGCCGACGGGCTGATGCAGCACCCGATGTATGTCTTCGAGGTCAAGACGCCGGCCGAATCCAAGGGGCCGTGGGATTATTACAAGCTCGTCGAGAAGCTGTCGGGCGAACAGGCGTTCGGCAAACTCGCCGATTCGGCCTGCCCGCTGGTCAAGAAATAGGCGGCGCGGCTTCGGCCGCCTTGCTCCGCCGCGGCGGCGGCTTTATAGGCCGCTGCGGCAGGATGAGGATTCCGCTCGGGGATGGCGCTTAGAAATTTGAACGGCGCCCCCAGCGAGGAAGCGTCCCAGAAAGCGCTGGCCCGCCTCGTCGAGGCGGTGCGGACTCATCGCAAAGGGCTGCATCGCACCGGCGTGGCCGCGAGCCTCATCATCGTCGCGGTCTCGATCATCATTTTCGGCCACACGCTGCTGAAGATCGATTTCGCCCAATTCGAAAGCGCGTTTCGCGCCACCAGCGCCAACCAAATCCTTCTGGCCTTCGGCCTGGCCTCGACGAGCTATCTGGCGTTGACGGGCTATGACGCGCTGGCGCTGCGGCATCTGGGCGCCAAGGTTCCCTATCCGCTGACCGCGCTCGCCTCGTTCACCAGCTATGCGATCTCCTTCACCCTCGGCTTTCCGCTCATCACCGGCGGCGCGGTGCGCTTCTGGATCTACGGACCGGCGGGTCTCTCCGCCGGCAAGATCGCGAGCCTGACCGTCGTCGCCGGCATCACCTTCTGGCTCGGCATGGGGCTGGTGCTGGCCTCGGGCTTCCTGTTCGACGCCGACGCGATCGGTGAAATCAACCACCTCGCCGACTGGGCCAACCGCGCCATCGGGCTGGCGCTGATCTGTGTGATCCTCGCTTATCTCGTGTGGGTGACGCGCCTGCGCCGCCAGGGCCGCGGCGTGCTCCTGCACTTCCGCCTGCCCGGACCGATGCTGACCCTCGGCCAGACCGTGCTCGGCGTGATCGACGTCTGCGCCGCCGCCGGCGCGCTCTACGTGCTGCTGCCGAAAGGCCACGGCGTCGGCTATCTCGCCTTCGCCGCACTTTATTCCTTCGCCGCCATGCTCGGCATCGCCAGCAACTCGCCGGGCGGGCTCGGCGTGTTCGAGGCGACGATGATTAAAGGCGTCGGCGGCTCCGCCGACCGATTGCTGGCGGCCCTGCTGCTGTTTCGCGTCGTTTACTATATCGTACCCTTCGTGGCGGCGCTGGCGCTGCTCGGCGCGCACGAGGCGGTGCGGCGCTGGCGCTCGCTGAGCGAGGCGATCGAAAAGGCTGAACTCGAAGACGATTGAACGCGGCGCGAACATGAGCGAGGCGAATGCCCGGCGCCGCACCCTGACGGCGCAATTGCGCGGGCCCGGGGCCGAAAAGCTGATCGAGGCCATGCCGGAGCCCGCCATTCTCGTCGATGCGGAGGCGCGGGTGATGCTCGCCAACCCTCCGGCGCGCGCACTGCTGCCGGCGCTCAAGATTGGCGAAGCGCTGGTGCTGGCGCTGCGCGCCCCCGACGTCACCGACGCCATCCGCCGGGTCGCCGCCGGCGCGCAGGCGGAGCAGGCGCTGTGGAGCGAGCGGGTGCCGATCGAGCGGCTGTTCCAGGTCGATATCGCCCCGCTCGCCGCCGAAGCCGACGAGGTCGTCGCCATGTTGCTGACGCTTCGCGACCTCACCGAGGCGCGCCGCGTCGAGCGCATGCGCGCCGATTTCATCGCCAACGCCAGCCACGAATTGCGCACGCCGCTGGCCTCGCTGCTCGGCTTCGTCGAGACCCTGCAAGGCCCGGCGCAGGGCGACGCCAAGGCGCGCGACAAATTTCTCGCTATCATGGGCGAGCAGGGCCGGCGCATGGCGCGCCTGATCGACGACCTGCTGTCGTTGTCGCGCATCGAGCAGAAGCAGCATCTGCGCCCGGCGGCTGAGGTCGATTGGGCGCAGGTCGTGCGCCACGTCGCCGACACGCTCGCCCCGCTGGCGCGCGAACTCGGCGTCGAATTGAAGCTCGACGCCGAGAGGCCGGTCGTCGTCGTCGGCGAGCGCGACGAGCTGGTCCAGGTGGCGGAGAACCTGATCGAGAACGCCATCAAATATGGCGCGCATCCCGACCCCGCCGTCACCTCCAAGGTCGAGATCGCGGTCGCGAGCCGCGGCAAAGACGGCGTCCTCGTCGTCGCCGACCACGGCCGCGGCGTCGCCCCCGAGCATCTGCCGCGCCTGACCGAGCGCTTCTACCGCGTCGATCCCGGCCAGAGCCGGGCCAAGAATGGCACCGGCCTCGGCCTCGCCATCGTCAAGCACATCCTCACCCGTCACCGCGGGCGGCTGGCGATCGAAAGCCGGCTCGGCGCCGGCGCGACTTTCACGGCGTCCGTCCCTTTGGCCAAGCCGCAGGAGAAGAGAACCGGAACCACAAAAACATGAGTAGAATCTCATGTTTATACTGTCATACAGAGGTCACTGAACTTTCATAAATGTCACTTGGCCGGCGGCTAAAAGCCGCGGGCCGGCCGGCGGACGGAGACGGCGCCGAGGCGGCCCCGACTAACCCTAAGAGGCATTCATGTTGCTCAAGATCCTCATTGGCGCGACGCTTGTCGCGGCCAGCGCGACCTCAGCGCAGGCCGCCGACATCTCCGGCGCCGGAGCGACGTTCCCGTTTCCGATCTACGCCAAATGGGCGGATTCCTATAAGAAGGCGACTGGCGACGGCCTGAACTATCAGTCGATCGGCTCGGGCGCCGGCATCAAGCAGATCAAGGCCAAGACCGTCACCTTCGGCGCCACCGATGCGCCGCTCAAGGCCAAGGATCTCGACGAGGCCGGCCTTGTCCAATGGCCGATGGTGATGGGCGGCATCGTGCCGGTGGTGCATCTGGCCGGCGTCAAGGCCGACGGGCTCACCCTCGACGGCAAGACGCTGGCCAATATCTATCTCGGCAAGATCAAGACCTGGAACGACCCGGCGATCGCCAAGCTCAACCCCGGCCTGAAGCTGCCGGCGACGGCGATTGCGGTCATCCACCGCGCCGACGGCTCCGGCACGACCTTCAACTACAGCTATTATCTGGCGGAAGTGTCGCCGGAATGGAGCGACCAGGTCGGCGTCGCGACGGCGATCGATTGGCCGACCGGCATTGGCGCCAAGGGCAACGACGGCGTCGCCAACAACGTCGCCGGCGTCGACGGCGCGATCGGCTATGTCGAATACGCCTACGCCTTGCAGAACCATCTGGCCTGGGTCGACATGATAAACAAAGCCGGCAAGAAGGTCGCGCCGACCGTCGATGCGTTCCAGGCCGCCGCCGCCAACGCCGATTGGGATCACGCCGCCGGCTTCTATCTGATCCTCGCCGATCAGCCCGGCGACAAGTCCTGGCCGATGACCGCGGGAACCTTCATCCTGATGTACAAGAAGCCAGTCAACGTCGCAGCCTCCGACGCCGCGCTGAAGTTCTTCACTTGGTGCTACGAGCACGGCGGCGACCAGGCCAAGGCGCTCGATTACATTCCGATGCCGGCCAATGTCGTCGAGAAGGTGAAGGCGATGTGGGCCAAGGACATCCAGCAGAAGTAAGGCGACAGCGAGACTCGCGCGAGGGCATGGGGCGGCGATGACAGCGACGGCGATCGAGACAATGACGGTCGAGGCTAAGGCGCCGGATCGCGCGCGGGCGCTGGGGCGGATGAGAACCGCCGATTCCGGTTTTCGCATCATGACCCTCGCCGCCGCGCTGATTGTGTTGGCGCTGCTGCTCGGCGTCGCGATCTCGCTGTTCATTGGCTCGCTGCCGGCCTTCAAGGCGTTCGGCTGGCATTTCTTCATCAGTGACGCCTGGAGCCCGCCGAAGCAGCGCTTCGGCGCCGGGGCGGCGATCTACGGCACGCTCGTCACCTCGTTCATCGCCATGCTGATCGGCGTTCCCGTCGGCCTCGGCATCGCGGTGTTTCTCACCGAGCTTTGCCCGCCGATGCTGCGCCGCCCGATCGGCATCGCCATCGAGTTGCTGGCGGGGATTCCCTCGATCATCTTCGGCATCTGGGGCGTCTATTACTTCCGCCCGTTTATGCAGGATTACCTGCAACCGTTGCTCATTCACACGCTCGGCAATGTTCCGCTCATCGGCTATCTGTTCGCCGGGCCGCCGTTCGGCTACGGCCTGCTGACCGCGAGCCTGGTGCTGGCGGTGATGATTTTGCCTTTCGTCACCGCCATCTCGCGCGACGTGTTCGAAACCGTGCCGCCGGTGCTGAAAGAGGCGGCCTATGGCGTCGGCTGCACGACCTTCGAGGTGGTCGGCAATATCGTGCTGCCTTACACCCGCGTCGGCGTCATCGGCGGCGTCATGCTGGCGCTCGGCCGGGCGCTGGGCGAGACCATGGCGGTCACCTTCGTCATCGGCAACGCGCCGCATATCCACGCTTCAATCCTCGGCCAGGGCACGACGATTTCGGCGATGATCGCCAATACGTTCGCCGATGCCGATCCGGGCCTGTTCACCTCCTCGTTGCTGGCGATGGGTTTCACATTGTTCGTCATCACCTTCATCGTGCTGGCGGCGGCGCGCTTGATGCTCGCCCGGCTAGAGCAGAGAGGCTAAGCGCCGATGGCCAACTCCCTCTATGTCGGGCGCAGGGCGCGCAACTCCTTCTGGGCGGCGCTGTGCTACGCCGCCACCGGCTTCGGCCTGCTGTGGTTGGCGCTGATCCTGGGCGCCTTGCTGTGGAAGGGCGCGGGCGGCCTGTCGCTCGACGTGTTCACCAAGGTGACGGCGCCGCCGGGGGTCAAGGGCGGCCTGCTCAACTCGATCGTCGGCAGCCTCATCGTCACCGCCATCGGCCTGGCGCTCGCAGCCCCCATCGGCATCCTCGCCGGCACCTATCTGGCCGAATACGGCCGCCACTCGAAGCTGTCGATCGTCATCCGCTTCGTCAACGACATTCTGTTGAGCGCGCCCTCGATTGTCATCGGCCTGTTCGTCTATCAATTCTGCGTCGTGCCGGTCGGCCATTTTTCCGCCGCCGCCGGCGGCTTCGCGCTCGCCATCATCGCCGCGCCGATCATCGTGCGCACCACCGAGGACATGCTGGGGCTGGTGCCCAACACGTTGCGCGAAGCGGCGTCCTCGCTCGGCATGCCGCGCTCGCTGGTGATCCGCAACGTCGCCTATCGCGCCGTGATGAGCGGCCTCGTCACCGGCGTCCTGCTGGCGGTCGCACGCATGGCCGGCGAGACCGCGCCGCTGATCTTCACCGCGCTCGGCAATTCGCTGTTCAGCGTCAACCTGACGCAACCGATGTCGAGCCTGCCGCTCATCATCTACGAATTCGCGCGCAGCCCCTACCCCGACCAACAGAAGCTCGCCTGGACCGGCGCGCTGATCGTGACGGTGGCGGTGCTGGGCCTGAGCATTGTGGCGCGTGTGATGGCGGCGCCGAAGCGCGGCGAGCGGTGAGGAATTTTCGGAGCCAAAGACAATGATGGTTACGGCGGACATAGCGGCCGAAGCGGCCGCGCCCGGCGCGGACTTACGCGACAAGATCGTGGTGAGGAACCTCGATTTCTATTACGGTCGCGGCGCGCCGAAGGCGCTGAAGTCGGTGTCGCTGCCACTGAAGCTCGGCAAGGTGACGGCTTTCATCGGCCCGTCGGGTTGCGGCAAGTCGACGCTGCTGCGCGTGCTCAACCGCATGTACGACCTCTATCCCGGCCAGCGCGCCGAGGGCGAGGTGATGCTCGACGGCGAAAACCTGCTGAACCCGAGTCTCGACCTCAATCTGTTGCGCTCGCGCGTCGGCATGGTGTTCCAGAAGCCGACGCCGTTCCCGATGTCGATCTACGACAACATCGCCTTTGGCATCCGTCTCTATGAGAGGCTCGGCAAAGCCGAGATGGACGCGCGCGTCGAACAGGCGCTGCGCCGCGGCGCGCTGTGGAACGAGGTCAAGGACAAGCTCAAGGCGAGCGGCCTCGGCCTCTCCGGCGGACAGCAGCAGCGCCTTTGCATCGCCCGAACCGTCGCTATCCAGCCGGAGGTCATCCTGCTCGACGAGCCGACCTCGGCGCTCGACCCGATCGCCACCGCCAGGATCGAGGAACTGATCGACGAACTCTCCGACGACTATACGATCGCCATCGTCACCCACTCGATGCAACAGGCGGCGCGCGTCTCCGATTTCACCGCCTTCATGTATCTGGGCGAGATGATCGAGTTCGACCACACCAAGACGGTGTTCACGACGCCGCGCGACAAGCGCACGCAGGACTATATCACTGGCCGCTTCGGCTAGAGGAGGCCGCACATGCCCGACCATACCCTGAAAGCCTACGACAAGGAGCTCGAAACGCTCGAACGCCGCATCGCCGAGATGGGCGGCATCGCCGAGAAGATGGTGATCGAGGCGATGGACGCGCTCGCCAATTCCGATTCCGCCCTGGCGCAATCGGTCATTGCCAGCGACGAGCGGCTCGATGCGCTGCAACGCGAAATCGAGGAGGCGGCGGTCCTCACCATCGCGCGTCGCCAGCCGATGGCGATCGACCTGCGCGAAATCATCGGCGCGATCCGCGTCGCCGGCGATCTCGAACGGGTCGGCGATCTCGCCAAGAATGTCGCCAAGCGCTCGCTCAAAATCGGCGGCGAGCAGCGCTCGCGGCGCGAGATCGTCGGCCTCAAGCACATGAACGACGTCGCCACCGAGCTGTTGAAGGACGTGCTCGACGCCTATGCGCAACGCGATGTCGAGCGGGCGCGCGCCGTCTGGCAGCGCGACGTCGAACTCGACGCGCTGGAGGACAGCGTGTTTCGGGACCTGCTCACCCATATGATGGAGGACCCGCGCAACATCTCCTATTGCGCGCATCTGTTGTTCTGTTCCAAGAACGTCGAGCGCATCGGCGACCACGCCACCAACATCGCCGAGACCGTGTTCTATCTGGTCACCGGCCATCCGTTGCCGGGTGAGCGGCCGAAAGGCGCGCCCGAGCCCTCGGCGATGGCTTCGGAGGCCAACGCTTGAGCGAGTTGCGCCGAGACGTCGTTCGCGCCGCCGCCTCGAAGCTGCCGCGCATCCTCGTGGTCGAGGACGAGGCCGATCTGGCGCTGCTGTTGAGTTACAATTTCGAAGCCGAAGGCTACGCCGTCGAGACGGTTGAGCGCGGCGACGAGGCCGAGTTGCGCTTGCTCGAATCGCCGCCCGACCTCGTCATCCTCGATTGGATGCTGCCGGGCGTCTCGGGCCTGGAAATCTGCCGGCGTCTGCGCGCGCGCGAGGCGACGCGCACGCTGCCGGTAATCATGCTGACCGCGCGCGGCGAGGAGAGCGAGCGCGTGCGCGGGCTGTCCGTCGGCGCCGACGATTACGTGGTCAAGCCGTTCTCGGTGCCGGAGCTAATGGCGCGCGTGCGCGCGCTGCTGCGCCGCTCGCGCCCGGAGCGCATCGCCGACCGGCTCGTCGCCGGCGACGTCGACCTCGACCGCGAAACCCACCGCGTCCGGCGCGCCGCGCGCGATCTGCATCTCGGCCCGACCGAGTTCCGCCTGCTCGAATATCTGCTCGAACGCCGCGGGCGCGTGTTCTCGCGCGCGCAACTGCTCGACGGGGTATGGGGGCAATCGGTCGAAATCGACGAGCGCACCGTCGACGTGCATATCGGCCGCCTGCGCAAGATGCTGTCGCGCGGCCGCGAGCGCGACCCGATCCGCACCGTGCGCGGCGCCGGCTATGCCTTCGATGAAACCTATGGCAAGGGCTGAGCGCGGATCTGCCGGGATCAGAGCGAGCGCACCATCCGCATCGCGCCGCCGGGGCCGCGGATCACGAGATCGCCGTTGACGAGATCCCACGCCGGGCCGCCCTGGAGCGCGCGCAGGAAGCCGCGCTCGATCGCCAAATTCTCCTTGCTGCACGTCTTCTTGGTGATGGCGAAGCCGCCGACAACCAGGTGCTGGTTCTCCTGCGGATAGGCGGTCGCCGACCAGGAGTTGCAGCCGGTGTAGCCGGAGGCATGATAAGCGCCGTCGAGCTTGAAGGAGACGTCGAGTTCGGCCGACACCGGCTTGCCGTTGAGATCGCGCAGCGAGAAGGTCTGGTCGAGCGGGAAGCTCTTCAGCAAAGGCGGCATCGGCTTCGGCGCCTCCTCCTGCTGCGGAAGCGGCGGCTTCGCCAGCGCCCCCGCGCTCGCCAAGGCCACGACCAGAGCGATAGCCCACGCGCGCTTCATATCCGCCTCCCTGCGGCCCTTGCCTGCCTCGCGGCTATACGCTGCGCCACGCGGCCATGCAACGCGGCCATGCAACGCGGGCATGCAACGCGGGCATGCAACGCGGTTGCCGGGGCGATGGAATTCGCCTGCCCGCCCCCCTTGCAATCGGCGCCCCGCGCGCCAAATGAAATTCATGCGCTGGCCAACAGGCGGCGCAACGCCTTCGGCGCCGCCAAGCAGGGTCGCCGAGGACCATGTCGCTTCTTCTGGAGGATGTGCTATGTTGAACTACGACTTCTCGCCGTTTTACCGCTCCACCGTCGGCTTCGACCGGCTGTTGACTTTGCTGGACAAGGCTTCCGGCGCCGACAACGCCCAGACCTACCCTCCCTATAATATCGAGCGGACGGGCGAGAACAACTACCGAATCACGCTGGCGGTCGCCGGCTTCGCCGAGAATGAGCTGAGCGTCGAGTCGAAGGAAGGCGTGCTCACCGTGCGCGGCGCCAAGGACGCCAAGCCCGAGGGCGATAAGCGCGAAATGCTCTACCAAGGCATCGCCGCGCGCGCGTTCGAGCGCCGCTTCCACCTTGCCGACCACGTGAGCGCGGTCAAGGCCGCCGTGGAGAACGGCCTCCTGCATGTCGAACTCGTGCGCGAGGTGCCGGAGGCGCAGAAGCCGCGGTCGATTCCGATCCAGGGCGGCTCGGCCAAGACCATCGAGGTCGATAAACAGGCGGCCTAAGCGGTTGGCGAAAGCCGCAAACCGAAGGCGCCCCGCAAGGGCGCCTTTTTTCTTGCCGCTCCGCCGGCATGTCGATTATTCCATCGCTGTTCAAAATTACCGTACTATCCCAATGGATTAGACGCGCCCTCGCTGCTTGACGGCGGCGCTGCGCGCGGGCCATAGCGAGGCCCGAGACAGACGCGGGGAGAACGCGATGATCGAGACCGGCAAACGTAGCGCCGAGCACGGCGCCGAAGCTTTCGGCTTTCGCGACCTCGCCGGCGTGCATTGGAGCCTCGGCGCGCCGCAACTCTATGAATTCGCGCTAAGCCGCGGCGAAGCGCAGGTGGCGGCGCACGGCCCGCTGGTCGCCGACACCGGCGTCCACACCGGCCGCAGCCCCAAGGACAAGTTCATCGTCCGCGACGCCATCACTGCGCCGCTGGTCTGGTGGGACAACAACAGCGCCATGACCGGCGAGCAGTTCGATACGCTGCTTGCCGATTTCCTCGCCCACGCGCGCGGCAAGACGCTGTTCGCGCAAGACGTCTACGGCGGCGCCGATCCGGCTTTGCGGGTGCGGACGCGCGTCTACACGGAGTTCGCCTGGCACTCGCTGTTCATCCGCAATCTGCTGATCCGTCCCGAGGCCGAGGCGCTCGCCAGCTTTGCGCCGGAGTTGACGATCATCGACCTGCCGAGCTTCACCGCCGACCCCGCCCGCCACGGCGCGCGCTCCTCGACGATCATCGCCTGCGATTTCTCGCGCCGGATCGTGCTGATCGCCGGCACCTCCTATGCGGGCGAGATGAAGAAATCGGTGTTCTCCTATCTCAACTATCTGCTGCCGCCAAAGCGCGTGCTGCCGATGCATTGCTCGGCCAACGCCAACGAAGCCGGCGAGACGGCGATCTTCTTCGGCCTCTCCGGCACCGGCAAGACGACGCTTTCGGCCGATCCCAGCCGCACGCTGATCGGCGACGACGAGCACGGCTGGAGCCGCAACGGCGTGTTCAATTTCGAGGGCGGCTGCTACGCCAAGGCGATCAAGCTGTCGCGCGAGGCCGAGCCCGAGATCTACGCTGCCAGCGAGCGCTTCGGCACGGTGATGGAGAACGTTGCGCTCGACCCGGGAAGCCGCGAGCCGGATTTCGACGACGCCAGCCGCACCGAGAACACCCGCATCGCCTACCCGCTGGAGTTCATCGCCAGCGCCTCGGCCAACGGCCGCGCCGGGCATCCCAAGAACATCGTCATGCTGACCTGCGACGCCTTCGGCGTGCTGCCGCCGATCGCCAAGCTCGACCCGGCGCAGGCGATGTATCATTTCCTCTCCGGCTACACCGCCAAGGTCGCCGGCGCCGAAAAGGGCGTCACCGAACCGCAGGCGACCTTCTCGGCCTGTTTCGGCGCGCCGTTCCTGCCCCTGCACCCCACGGTCTATGGCGAGTTGTTGCGCCAATACATGGAGCGCCATCACGTCGATTGCTGGCTCGTCAACACCGGCTGGACCGGCGGCAAGTTCGGCGTCGGGCGACGCATGCCGATCCGCGTCACCCGCCGGCTGCTCGCCGCCGCCCTCGACGGCTCCCTGCACCGGTCGGATTTCCGCACCGATCCGCATTTCGGCCTCGCCGTGCCGCGCGAGGTTCCCGGCGTCGAGCCGCATATCCTCGATCCCGTTCGCACTTGGCGCCACAAGGGCGAGTTCGCGCAGACCGCCGGGCGGCTGGTGCAGATGTTCCGCGACAATTTCGCCAAGTTCGAGGACGCCGCCGACGAGGCGGTGCGCTCGGCGGGGCCGAACCCCAGGATTGCGCTGGCGTGAGCGCTCGGGCGGCGGCGCGGCGGCGGACGTGGTCGGGATACCGGCCGGTGAACTTGATCGCCGCCGCTAGCGCCGCCACGATGACGAAGACGCCGAAATGGCGCGGCATATCCGTGACATAGAGCAGCGCCGCCTCCGTCGCCGCCATCACCGCGAAGGCGAGCGCCCAGGCGCCGGCGATAACATAGTTGGTGCGCAGGAAGACCGGGCTCGCGTGCAACTCCAGCGCGACCCGCTCGCGCGCATATTGCAGCGTGAACGGGCGCCCGAGCGCCATCGAGGCGAGCACGATCGCCAGCAGCCCCGCGTCGACGCAGAGCCGCACTGCGATCATCGACCATGCCGGATGCGCGACGAGTGCGTAAGCGAGCAGCGCGCAAAACAGCAGCGCCGCGCCGATCTCCAGGATCTTCGGCGTCCGCCCCGGGCTCAGCGTGTCGCGGGCGACCAGCGCCAGCGAAACCAGCGCGCCGGCGGCGAGGCCGGCGACCGGCCCCACCGCTCCGTCGAGGATGGCGAACGCGATGAACGGCGCGAAGGCCAGCAAGACACCCATGCCAAGATCCCAACGAAACGAGGCTTTAGCGCCGCGCTGCTTGTCTACATTGTCGTTGTCGAGAGTCGACCGCAAAAACGGCGCGGATATCGCGCTGCAACGCGCCGGGGCGGGGCCGAAGATCGCGCACGGCCTCACCTTCATGCCGTCCTGGCGCTGGGCCTTGATGGGCGATACCGTGCGCTTCAAGCCGAAGCAGGGTCGGATGCCCAGCCACCAGCAGCCCCTTGAGGTCGTGCGGCGCACCTACGCCAAACAGATGCTTGCCCGCGCCCATGTGGCGGGCGACGCCCGTCTGGAGAACGCCTTCGCCGCGATTCCGCGCGAGGCCTTTCTCGGCCCCTCGCCCTGGCTCGTAACGCGCGGCGTCGGCTACAGGCGCGTCCCCGCGGAGCCAGCGTTGATCTATCAGGACGTGCTCGTGGCGCTGAAAGCGGACAAGAGCATCAACAACGGCTCGCCGTCGCTGCATGCGCACTGGCTGCACGCCGCGCGCGTGAAGGCCGGCGAGCGGGTCGCCCACATCGGCGCCGGCGGCGGCTATTATACGGCGATCCTCTCCCGACTCGTCGGCGCGCGCGGCCGGGTGACGGCGGTCGAGTTCGACCCCGACCTCGCCGAGGCCGCGCGCGCCCATCTCGCGCAATATCGCAACGTAACGGTCGTGCATGGCGACGGCGCCGGCTGGCCGCGCGAGCCGACGGATCTCGTCTATGTCAATTTCGCTGTCGACCGCCCGGCGCCGCCCTGGCTCGAAACATTGAAGCCCGGCGGGCGGCTCATTTTCCCCCTGGGCACGATCTGGCGCGCCGACGGCCCGTCTTACGGCGTCGGCCTGCGCGTCGAGCGGATCGGCGACGACGGCGTCTATGCGGCGCGCGCGCTCGGCGGCGCCTATTTCGTCCGCGCCGAGGGCGACGCGCGCCTGCTCGCCGAGGGCGAGGAACGCGAGGCGCTGCTTTCGGCCTTCGAGCGCGGCGGCTTCGACGCCGTCAAATCGCTGCGCTGGCGAGTTGCGCCGTCGCCGAACCACGCCCTGTTGGTCGGCGACGGCTGGTCGCTGGGCGCGGACGCGGCCGGTCTCGAATAGCGGCGCAAGGTCATGGCGCCCGCCGAACGAGGGTTATGGGCTCGGGCTCGACCCCCTTGAGCGGGCGCCACCGTCGCATCGCGGCTTGCAACGGCCGGCCCGGCGCCCGAAACCTTGCCCTTCCGAAGGGAGAGCGCGCATGGGCGGAATTTTCATCGGCGTCGACGTCGGCACCGCGAGCGCGCGGGCCGGCGCGTTCGACGAGACCGGCAAGCTGATCGCCAGCGCCAGGAGGCCGATCGCGGTGTTGCGCGAGGCCGGCGAGGTGGTCGAGCATGGCTCCGCCGACATCTGGTCGGCGGCCTGCGCGGCGGTGCGCGAGGCGACGGCCGGCATCCCGCGCGCCGAGATCGCCGGCCTCGGCTTCGACGCCACCTGCTCGCTGGTGGCGCTCGACGCGGACGGCGGCTCGCTCACCGTCTCGCCGACCGGCAAGCGCGAGCGCGACACCATCGTCTGGATGGACCATCGCGCCGTCAAGGAGGCCGCCGAGATCAACGCCGGCGGCCATGATCCCCTGCGCTTTATCGGCGGCGCCGTCTCGCCCGAGATGGAGCCGCCAAAGCTGATGTGGCTCTCGCGGCATCTGCCCGACACTTTCTCGCGCGCGCAATTCTTCGATCTCACCGACTTCCTCACCTATAAGGCGAGCGGCGACAAAGCCCGCTCGACCTGCACCGTCGTCTGCAAATGGCTGTACCAGGGCCGCGAGCGGACGTGGCCGCGGGAAACCTATCGCGCCCTCGGCCTCGGCGGCCTGCTTGAGGACGGCGCGCGCCGCATAGGGGCCGAGATCGTCGCCCCGGGCACGCCGCTTGGGGCCGGACTTACGCCGCAAGCGGCGGCGCTGATGGGGCTCAATGCCGGCGTGCCGGTCGCCGCAGGCTTCATCGACGCCCACGCCGGGGCGATCGGCACTATCGGCGCGGCGCTCGGGCGCGAGGCCGCCGATCCGCGCCGCCGGCTGGCGCTGATTCTCGGCACTTCGTCCTGCTGCATGGCGCTGGCCGAGGAGGCGCGCTTCGTGCCCGGCGTCTGGGGGCCGCTCTATGACGGGCTCGCGCCCGGCCAATGGCTGACGGAAGGCGGGCAGAGCGCCTTCGGGGCCGCCATCGACCGGCTGCTGCGCATGCATCCCGCCTTCGCCGGGCGGCCGTTTGAAGCGCTGGAGCGCGACATTCTCGCCCGCTGCGGCGGCGCCTCGGCGGCGGCGCGGCTCGCCCGCGATCTGCATGTGCTGCCCGATTTCCTCGGCAACCGCTCGCCGTTCGCCGATCCGCAGGCGCGCGGCGCCATCGTCGGCCTCGATCTCGATGAGGACGAGGCGAGCTTACAGGCGCTTTACGTGGCGGGCCTCTGCGGCTTGGCGCAGGGGTTGGCGCAGGCGATGCGGGCGCTGGAGGCCGGCGGCTTCGCCTTCGACGCGCTGGTGGCGAGCGGCGGCGCGGCGCGCGGCGCCCTGGTGCGCCAGATCGTCGCCGACGTCTGCGGCCGGCGCGTCGTCACCGCCGAGACCGAGGAGCCGGTGCTACTCGGCTCGGCGATGCTCGGCGCGGTCGCCGCCGGCCGCTACGACCTGGCCGGCGCGATGCGCGCCATGTCGCGGCTCGGACAAGTCACCGAGCCCGCCGGCGGCGACATCGCCGCCTTGCATGCGCGCAAGCGTCTCGCGTTTGAGACGCTGCAACGCGCCGAGCGCGAAATCCGCGCCATCGCGGCGCGCGGCTGGCCGAAGCTGGTGATTTTCGATTGCGACGGCGTGCTGGTCGACAGTGAGCCGATCTCGCTCGCCATCACCCGCGCCGCGCTGGCCCGTCACGGGCTGGAGATCGGCGAAGCCGAGAGCCGCGAGGTCTTGCTCGGCATCAGCGCCAAGTCGGCGCGAGAGATCGCCGAGAGCCGGCTCGGCTCGGCATTGCCGGAGACCTTCGAGGCCGATCTCGCGCGCGAGGCGATCGCCGCCTTCGAGCGCGATTTGCGCGGCATCGCCAACGTCCGCGAAGCCATCGAAGCGCTAGGCCGGCCAGTCTGCGTCGCCTCCTCCAGTTCGCCCGAGCGCATCCAGGCGAGCTTGCGCATCGTTGGCTATGCCGATCTGTTCGGCCCGCGCGTGTTCTCGGCCCAGCAGGTCGCCAATGGCAAGCCGGCGCCTGATTTGTTGCTCCATGCGGCAGCCCAACTCGGCGTCGCCGCCGCCGATTGTCTGGTCGTCGAGGACAGCGCCGCCGGCGTCACCGCGGCGACGCGCGCCGGCATGAGCGTGTTCGGCTTCACCGGCGGCGCGCATGTTTCAGGCGCCGACTACGCCGCCCGGTTGACCAACGCCGGCGCCATGCTGACTTTCGATGATATGCGCGAGCTGCCCGCGTTGATTGCACGGGCGGCGGCGGCGCGCGAGGCGGTATAGACTGATGGCGAAGATGGCGGACAACGAAAACGCGCGGCTCGACGACGCCGCCCGCGCCGGCTGGCTCTACTATGTCGCCGGCAACACCCAGGACGAGATCGCGCGCAAACTCGGCGTTTCGCGCCAGACCGCGCAACGCCTGGTCTCGCTAGCGATGAGCGAGCGGCTGGTCAAGGTGCGCCTCGATCACCCGATCGCGCGCTGCATGGAGCTTTCCGCGGCGCTCAAGCAGCGCTACGATCTGTTCTATTGCGAGGTGGCGCCGAGCGATCCGACCTCGGCTTCGACGACGCTCGGCATCGCCCAACTGGCCGCCGCCGAGATGGAGCGTTGGCTGCGCCGGCCGGACCCGATCGTCATTGGCATCGGCACCGGGCGAACGATGCGCGCCGTCGCCGATCAGATGCCGGCGATGCAATGCCCGCAGCACAGACTGGTGGCGCTCGTCGGCATCGGCAAGACCGACGGCTCGGCCTCGTTCTACGACGTCATCATTCGTTTGTCCGACACCGTGCGGGCGCCGCATCACCCGATGCCGCTGCCGGTGTTCACGCTCTCGGCCGCCGAGCGCGAGGTGTTGATGAGCCTGGCGTCGACGCGCGGCCTGCTCAGCCTGGCCGAACAGGCCGACGTTTCGTTCGTCGGCATCGGCTCGCACGGCGAAGGCTCGCCGATGCTGAAGGACGGCTTCATCACCACCGAAGAACACGAAGCGCTGCGCAAGGCCGGCGCCGTCGGCGAGATCACGGCTTGGTCATTTGATTCCCAGGGACGGCTCATTCAAGGTCTGCTCAACGAGCGCTGCACCTCCGCGCCGCTCAGGCAACCCGCCAAGCGGCCAATGATTGGCGTGGCGATGGGAGTGGCGCGGCGCGCCGCCATTCGGGCGGCGCTGACCGGACGGTTGGTGACCGGGCTGATCACCGACGAAGCCACGGCGGAGCATCTTTTGCGACGCTGAAAGGAGGGTTGCGCCGCTGAACGGACGGCTGTGATTCCGAGCAAATTGCTGCGGTGCAATAACGATTCACAGTTGACAGCGTCACCTAGTTTGTCGAATATCCGCCCGTTCGCAAGGCAAATGCTCGCGCCCTGCACGGGCGCGGCCCGAAAGCGAGCGCCATTTCGGAGGAGACACGTATGACGACTCTTTTAAAGAGTCTGCTTGGGGCCTGCGCCCTTTCAACCCTCGCCATCGCCGCTCAGGCGGCGACCACGCTGACGATCGCCACCGTCAACAACGGCGACATGATCCGCATGCAGAAGCTGACGGACGATTTCACCAAGGCCAATCCCGACATCAAGCTGAACTGGGTGACGCTTGAGGAGAACGTGCTGCGCCAGAAGGTGACGACCGACATCGCCACCAAGGCCGGCCAGTTCGACGTGCTGACCATCGGCACCTATGAAGTGCCGATCTGGGCCAAGCGCGGCTGGCTGGAACCGCTCGACAAGCTCGGCGCCGATTACGACGCCAACGACCTGCTGCCCGCCATTCGCGCCGGCCTCTCCTACGAGGGCAAGCTCTACGCCGTGCCGTTTTACGGCGAAAGCTCGTTCGTGATGTACCGCACCGACCTGATGAAGAAGGCCGGCCTGACGATGCCGGAGAAGCCGACCTGGGACTTCATCAAGCAGGCCGCCGACAAGATGAATGACAAGAAGGACGAGGTCTATGGCATCTGCTTGCGCGGCAAGCCGGGCTGGGGCGAGAACACGGCGTTCCTGACCGCGATGTCGAACTCGTTCGGCGCGCGCTGGTTCGATGAGAAGTGGGAGCCGCAGTTCAACTCGCCGGAGTGGAAGAAGACGCTCGACTTCTACGTCGCGCTGTTGAAGGCCGACGGCCCGCCCGGCGCCTCCTCCAACGGCTTCAACGAGAACCTGGCGCTATTCGACGCCGGCAAGTGCGCCATGTGGATCGACGCCACGGTCGCCGCCGGCTTCGTCACCGATCCCAAGCAATCGAAGGTTTCCAGCGACGTCGGCTTCGCGCTCGCCCCCAACAACGGCCTCGGCAAGAGCGCCAACTGGCTGTGGGCGTGGTCGCTCGCCATTCCCACCAGCACGAAGAAGGGCGACGCTGCGGAGAAATTCGTCTCCTGGGCGACCTCGAAGCATTACACCGATCTGGTCGCCAAGCAGGACGGCTGGGCGCGCGTTCCCCCGGGCACGCGCACCTCGCTCTATAACAACCCCGAGTATCTGAAGGCCGCGCCGTGGGCGAAGATGACGCTGGGCTCGATCGACTCGGCCGATCCGACGCATCCGACCGTCAAGCCGGTGCCCTATGTCGGCGTGCAGTTCGTCGCCATCCCCGAGTTCCAGGGCATCGGCACCCAGGTCGGCCAGGACTTCTCGGCCGCCCTCGCCGGCCGCATCACGGTCGACCAGGCGCTCGCCAAGGCGCAGGCCAGCACTGCGTCGACGATGAAGAAGGCCGGCTACATCAAATAGCCAGCCACTTGCCAGACCCGGGAAGGCGGTTCGCCCCGCCTTCTCGATGGGGGATGTCCTCCCACCCCCGCCCGCCCCGCTCGCGGGGAGGGTTTGGACAAAGCGCCCGGCGCGGATCATCCGGCGGCGAGCGCAGGGGCGGCGTGAATCTGGCGTATAGCGATCTCAGGGGAGCGAAACGCATGGCGACGCAGCAAACCGTCACCGCAGGGCGAATTCTCGTTGCGCCGTCCGTCATTCTGCTGTTCGCCTGGATGCTCGGGCCGCTGGCGCGCACGCTGTATTTCTCCACCCTGCATTATAATCTCCTCGACGGCAGCGCCATCCGCTACCTCGGCTTCCAGAACTATCTCGACTTCCTCTCCGATCCGAATTTCATCGACGCGCTGGAGAACACGCTGGTCCTGGTGTTCTCGACGCTGTTCATCAGCGTCGTCGGCGGCATATTTGTCGCGCTGTTGATGGATCAGCAGGTGATCGGGCTGAACCTGCTGCGGCTGATGGTGATTGCACCGTTCTTCGTCATGCCGACGGTCAGCGCGCTGGTGTGGAAGAACCTGTTGATGAATCCGGAGTCCGGGTTCTTTCTCTGGATCACCAAATCGCTGCATCTGCCGGCGCCGGTGTGGTTCACCAACTGGCCGATGCTGTCGGTGATCCTCATCGTCTCCTGGGAATGGTTGCCGTTCGCCAGCCTCATTCTGCTGACCGCGCTGCAATCGCTCGACCTGGAGCAAAAGGAGGCGGCGCAGCTCGACGGCGCTGGGGCCATCCCCTATTTCTTCTATATCGTGCTGCCGCACATTTCGCGCGCCATCACCGTCGTCATCCTGATCGAAACCATCTTCCTGCTCAGCGTGTTCGCCGAAATCCTGGTGACGACGAGCGGCGGACCCGGGGATGCGACGACCAATATCGCCTTCCTCGTCTACAAGCAGGCGCTGCTCGATTTCGACGTCGGCGGCGCTTCCGCCGGCGGCATTGTCGCGGTCGTGCTCGCCAATATCGCCGCCATCTTCCTGATGCGCGTGATCGGCAAGAATCTGGAGGCTTAAGTCATGGCGGTCCGACAATCGATCGGCCGGCGCATCGGCGTCAACGTACTCGCCTGGGCGATCGGCTTCATCATCTTCTTTCCCATTTTGTGGACGATCCTGACGAGCTTCAAGACCGAGCTCGACGCTTTCGCCTTCCCGCCGAAATTCTTCTCCGTCCACTGGACGCTGGAGAATTATAAGGGAGTGCTGGATGGCTCGAACTATCCGCTGTTCGCCTATAATTCGATCGTGCTGTCGATTGGCGCTAACGTCGTCGGCCTGCTGATCGCCATTCCCGCCGCCTGGTCGATGGCCTTCGCGCCCACCGTCGTCCCCGACCGCGCGCTGACGCGCAAGCTCTACGCCGCCATGCTCGGCGCCATCGTGCTCGCCGCCGCCATTCTTTATCTCATCGGCGACGCCCGCTACGACTGGCGCATCTACGGGCCGATCGTCGCCATCGCCTGCATCCCCATCGTCTACTGGGTCATGACCCGGCGCACGCCCGACGTGCTGATGTGGATGCTGTCGACCAAGATGATGCCGGGCGTCGGCGTGCTGGTGCCGATTTTCCTGTGGTTCCGCGACCTGAACTTGCTCGACACCCGCTTCGGCGTCGGGCTCATGCTGATGCTGATGAACCTGCCGATCATCATCTGGATGCTCTACACCTATTTCAAGGAGATCCCGGTCGGCATCCTGGAGGCGGCGCGCATGGACGGCGCCTCGCTGATGAACGAGATCGTCCATGTGCTGACGCCGATGGCGACGCCTGGCATCGCCTCAACCATGCTGCTCGCGGTTATCCTGTCGTGGAACGAGGCGTTCTGGACGCTGAACCTCACGACCCACAACGCCGCGCCGCTGACGGCGTTCATCGCATCCTATTCGGCGCCCGAGGGCCTGTTCTGGGCCAAGCTCTCGGCCGCCTCGACGCTCGCCATCGCGCCGATTCTGGTGCTCGGCTGGCTGTCGCAGAAACAACTCGTGCGCGGCCTCACTTTCGGCGCCGTCAAATGAACAGAGGGGCTTCGGGTCATGGGTAGCATCGAACTGCAACAGGTCCGCAAATCTTTCGGCGCCGTCAACATCATCAAGGGCGTCGACCTCGAGATCAAGAACGGCGAGTTCGTGGTGTTCGTCGGCCCCTCGGGTTGCGGCAAGTCGACGCTGCTGCGCCTGATCGCCGGCCTCGAAGACGTCACCGGCGGCAAGGTTGTCATCGACGGCAAGGACGCCACCGACCTCGGCCCGGCGCAGCGCGGCCTGGCGATGGTGTTCCAGTCCTACGCGCTCTATCCGCACATGAGCGTGCGCAACAATATCGCCTTCCCGCTCAAGATGGCGAAAGCGCCGAAGGACATCATCGACGCCAAGGTGAAGCGCGCCGCGGCGACATTGAACCTCACCGATTATCTCGACCGCCGCCCCGGCCAGCTCTCCGGCGGCCAGCGCCAGCGCGTCGCCATCGGCCGCGCCATCGTGCGCGAGCCGTCGGCGTTCCTGTTCGACGAGCCGCTCTCCAACCTCGACGCGGCGCTGCGCGTGCAGATGCGCCTTGAGATCGGCGAGTTGCACAACGCGCTGAAGACGACGATGATCTATGTCACCCACGATCAGGTCGAGGCGATGACGATGGCCGACAAGATCGTCGTGCTCGATCTCGGCGCCATCGCCCAGGTCGGCGCGCCGCTGGATCTCTACAATCGGCCGGACAATCTGTTCGTCGCACGCTTCATCGGTTCGCCGACGATGAACATCGCCAAGGGGCCGTCGGCTGCCAAGCGCGGCGCGGACTCGATCGGCATCAGGCCCGAGCACACCGACATCTCGACCACCGCCGGCGAATGGCCGGGCACCGTGCGCATCGCCGAGCATCTGGGCTCGGAGACCTTCGTCTATGTCGATGTCGATGGCGTCGGACCGTTCACCGTGCGCGTCGATGGCGAGGCGCCGCTGCACACCGACGACCGCGTGTTCCTGAACCCGCGCGAGCCGCGCCTGCACAAGTTCAATGCGGCCGGCCAGCGCATCGCCGCCTGACCGCTTATTTGGGACGAATGAAATGAGCGTAAAGCTTTCCGCCGCCGCGCTGGGCTCGCTGCCGAAAGGCGTCGCCGCGCCGAAACACCAGCGCGCCGATCTGTCGCCGGGCGTGTTTCATATCGGCGTCGGCAATTTCCATCGCGCCCATCAGGCCGTCTATCTCGACGATCTCTTCAATCTCGGCCTCAGCCGCGATTGGGCGATTGTCGGCGCCGGCGTGCGCCCGGCCGATCAGGCAATGCGCGCCGCGCTCGGCGCGCAGGATTGGCTGACCACCGTTGTCGAGCAGGAAGCGCATCACAGCGGCGCGCGCGTCACCGCGGCAATGATCGACTTCATCACTCCGGGCGATGCCGCCGCCATGCTGAGCGCGATGGCGAAGCCGGAAATCCGCATCGTCTCGCTCACCGTAACCGAGGGTGGCTACTACATCTCGCCGGCGACGCAGAAGTTCGATCCCGCCCATCCCGATATCGCCGCCGACATCAAGAATCTTGCGGCGCCTAAGACCGCCTTCGGCCTCATCGCCGCGGCGCTGAAGCGCCGGCGCGACGCCGGCGTCAAGCCATTCACCGTTATGTCCTGCGACAACATTCCCGGCAACGGCCATGTCACCGAGAACGCCGTCGCCGGCCTTGCCGAGCGTGCCGACCCGGAACTGGCGGCTTGGATTCGCGAGAACGTCGCCTTCCCCAATTCGATGGTCGACCGCATCACCCCGGCGACCTCCGAGCGCGAGCGCCGTCTGCTCGCGGATCAGTGGGGCGTCGAGGACGCCTGGCCGGTGTTCTGCGAGGAGTTCAAGCAATGGGTGATCGAGGATCATTTCTGCAACGGGCGGCCGCGGCTTGAGAAGGTCGGCGTCACCTTCGTCGACGATGTTGCGCCCTACGAGTTGATGAAGATCCGCATCCTCAACGGCGGCCATGCGGCGATCGCCTATCCCGCGGCGCTCCTCGACATCCATTTCGCCCACGAATCGATGGCGGATGCGCAGATCGCCGCCTTCCTCGCCCATCTCACCAAGACCGAAATCATGCCGACCGTTCCGCCGCCGCCGGCGACCGATCTCGAAGACTACCGCCAGTTGATCGCCCGCCGCTTCGCCAATCCGAAGATCGCCGACACCATCACGCGGCTTTGCCTCGACGGCTCCAACCGGCAACCGAAGTTCATCCTGCCGACCGCGCGGGCGCGGCTCGCAGCGGGCGAGAGCGCGGCCGGCCTGGCGCTGGTCTCGGCGCTGTGGTGCCGCTATTGCTACGGCGTCACTGAGAGCGGCAAGGCGATCGCTAACAACGACGACAATTGGAGCCGCCTCCAGGCGCACGCCAAGCGCGCCAAGGACGACGCCAGGGCCTTTCTGGAGATGACCGACATATTCGGCGCCAACGCCAGCGATCCCGCCTATGTCGCCGCCTTCTCGAAGGCGCTGCAATCGCTGTGGGCGAAGGGCGTGCGCGCGACGCTCGACGACTATCTGAACGGGCGGCTTTGACGCAAGATCGCTGAGCGTTCAGGCCTCGGCAGTAAGATTGAGCGCCGGAGAGAGTTTCCGCCGGCGCCAGACCAGGCAGCCGACGACGATCAGGTTGAGCGCGTTCCAGCCCACCCCGTTCAAGAACGCCATTCGATAGGAGTGCGTGAGATCGTAGATGACGCCGGAGAAATAGCCACCGAACGCCATGCCGAAAATCGTCGCGGAAACGACGATTCCGATTCTCATGCCGGCTTCGCGCGGCGGCATCAGTTCGCGGCAGATCACCGCATACATCGGCACTATGCCGCCCTGGAACAGGCCGAATATGCCCGAGACCACGAACAGCGACGTCAGCCCCTGGAAATGCAGATAGAGCAGCAACGCCACGCCTTGCATCATTGATCCGATAAACAATGTCGGGGCGCCGCCGATGGCGTCGGCGACGAAGCCGGAGCCGATGCGCGAGATGATGCCGAGGAACAGCATCAGCGACAACATCTCGGCGCCGCGCGTCACGCCGTAGCCGAGATCGCCGCAATAGGCGACGATATGAACTTGCGGCATCGACATCGCGGCGCAACAGGAAAAGCCCGCCACGATCAGCAGCGCCATCAGCAGGCGCGGCGAAATTCCGGAAGCCGCGCCCGCCACCCTTGTCGCCTCCTCGGCGGCGGCGATCACCTGGGTCGACGGCCGGCGGCGCATCAAAAATGACGACGCGATAACAATCGCGCCGACGAAAACTCCGATCACGCCATAAGTCTCTCGCCAGCCGATCTGCGGCATCAGCCAATTCATGATAAGCGGCCAAACCGCGCCGGCGACGTAATTGCCCGATGCGACGACGACCACCGCCAGGCCGCGCTTTTTGACAAACCAATGCGAAATATCCGCCATCATCGGCGCAAAGCCCGCGGCCGCCCCAACTCCGATCAGCAACAGATGCACGGCGGAGAAAACCAGCAGGCTCGGCGCAATCGCGGCGATCAGAAAACCGACCCCAAGGCAAAGGCCGGAAATGACCAGCGGCACGGCGATGCCGACCCGATCGGCAAGCCGCCCGAACACTATTGTCCCGAACGCGAAGCCAAGCATCGTCGCCGTATACGGAGCGGAGGCGGCGGCGCGGTCGACGCCAAACTCCAGTTGCACCTTCGGCAGCACGACGATAACCGCCCACATGCCGGCGCCCGCAAGGGTTCCGATGAGCACAGACAACGCCAAGCGCGAGAAGGCGTAGGCGCCATCAGGAGCGTAACGATCGGAATTAACTGAACTCGCCGCGAAAATGCCCATTTCCTGAGCATGCGGGATAGGCGCCCAGATGGCAAGAGCGCGCGCCTTCGCTCACCATCGGGTTCTGAAGCCGATGCTCAACAACGATAGGCGGCGCTCCTCAGTTCACATGCCCACTTCGTCGCCGACGCATTTCTTGACGCTTGAGGTCTTCGCCGCGCCGGAGAGCGGCTTGCCGTTCTTGTCGATCGCCTTGGCCTCGCAATCGGCCTTCGCGTCCTTCGTGCATTTGGCCATGAACGAGGTCTTGGCGGCGCCGGCAAGCGCCTTGCCGTTCTTGTCGACGGCCTTGGTCATGCACGTGTCGGCCGAGGCCACCGACAGCGCCGCCATCGAAGCGACCAGCGCGATGACAATAACCTTCATGAAAGCCTCCCTCAACTTCGCCCTATGCGGCGTCATAACGCCGTAGAGCGTAGCCGGTTCCCGCGCCGCGGCCAAGGCGGAAAGCCGCCGGCTGCGGCGCTCACCGCTCCGTCAGCTTGAGCTCGATGCGGCGGTTGCGCGCATAGGCCTCTTCGCTCTTGCCGGGGTCGAGCGGCTGGTATTGGCCGAAGCCGGCGGCGGCGAGATAGTGCGGATCGACACCCTTCGAGATCAGATATTGCACGACGGAAACCGCACGCGCGGTCGATAGATCCCAGTTCGACTTGAACGGGCCGCCGGGGGCGACCGGCTCGGCGTCGGTGTGGCCGTCGATGCGCAGCACCCAGGGAATGTCGGGCGGAATTTCGCGCTCCAGGTCGAGCGCGGCGCCGGCGAGTTGGTCGAGCGACGCCTTGCCGGCCTGGCTGAGATCGGCTTTGCCGGGGTCGAACAGCACCGAGGACTGGAACACGAAACGGTCGCCGACGATGGTGATGTCGGGCCGGTTGCCGAGAATCTGGCGCAGGCGGCCGAAGAAATCCGAGCGATAGCGCGCCAGCTCCTGCACCTTCTGCGCCAGCGCCAGATTGAGCCGCTGGCCGAGGTCGGAGATCTTCTCCTGCGCCTGTTTCTGCGAGGTCTTGGAGATGTTGAGCGCGTCCTGGATCGCGGCGAGTTGCTGGCGCAACGCGGAAATTTGCTGGTTCAGCACCTCGACCTGCGCCAGCGCCTTGGCGGTGATCGCCTTCTGCGCGTCGAACGCGGAGAGGGCGGCGTCGGCGCGGTGGCCTTGCGCGAGCGCGCCCTCGCCGCCGGTCGCCGCCGCCGTTTCAAGCTCGTTCTTGTCCTTGCGCGCCTGGTCCAGCGTCGCCGTCAGCGCCATGATCTTGTTCTGGTCGACGCCGCTCTGGCTGCGCTCCATCGCCAGCAGCGAGGTCAATTCCTCGATCTGCCGGTTGAGCTTCTCCAACGCGCTGTCCTTGCCGGTCACTTCGCGCGACAGGAAGAATTGCGACAGCATGAACACGGAAAGCAGAAAGATGATGATGAGCAGCATCGTCGACAGCGCATCGACAAAGCCCGGCCAGTAATTGACGGGCGCCCGCCGCCGTCCGCGCGAAAGCGCCATGCGTCGGCCTCCTTAGAGCTGCTTCTCGCGCTGGTCGGAGAGGCGGCGCAATAGCCGGCGCATGTCTTCCTGTAGCGCCGCCTGCCGCTCGACCCATTCGCGGATCTGCTGCTGCTCCTCGCGCATGTGGCCGACGAGGCCCTGGATGCCTTCGGCGAGATGGGAAATCGCGGCGGCGGTGCGCTTGGCGTCGGGCGCCTCAACCGTGCGCTGCGCCTCGCCGCCGGCCTCTGCCGGGGCGGTCTCGATGTGGCCGGCGAGAAAGTCTTCAAGCTCCGTGTAAAAGCGGTTTTGCGCCTGCCCCGCTTGAAGATCGAGGAAGCCGAGGATCAGCGAGCCGGCGAGACCGAACAACGAGGAGGTGAACGACACGCTCATGCCGGAAAGGGGCGCGGCGAGGCCGCTCTTCAAACTGTCGAACATATTGGCGTTGCTGCCGCCGCCTTTCATGGTCTCGATCACCGCGCCGATCGAGTGGACGGTCTCCAACAGGCCCCAGAAGGTGCCGAGCAGGCCCAGGAACACCAGCAGGCCGACGAGATAGCCGTTGAGTTCGCGGCCCTCGTCGAGCCGGTTGCCGACGGAATCGAGGATCGCCCGCGTGGTGACGGTGGACAGGCCGCGCGCGCCGGCGCCGGCGTTGAGCAGCGTCGCCATCGGCGCCAGCAGGCTCGGCGCGCGGGCCCGCCCGGGATCGGCCGAGACCAGCGAATTGACCCAGGCGATCTCGCGAAACAGCCGGAACACCTGGCGGTAAGCGAAGATCGAGCCGAGGCCGAGGACGCCGAAAATGAGGCTGTTGAGCCCGGGATTGGCGGAAAAGGCGAACGCGATCGGCTTGTTGAGGATCAGCGTGACGAAACCGACGATGACCAGGAACGAAGTCATGCCGATGAGGAAAATCCTCGGCGAGGTCAGGAGGCGAACGTCGTAGTCGGAGGCCATGAGCGGGCGCGCGTGCTCTCGTTTCGCAAATCAGGTAGCCGCCACGTTAGCAGAGTCCGGCCCCGAACCGAAATCAGGCTCAGGGATTGGCGGCATAGGCGCAATCGGCCCCGCCGCCGCCGTTGGCGAGAATGACGCTCGGCGTCAGCTTGCAGGAGAGATGGTCCACGGCCTCGAAGATCGAACCGGCGGCGGCCAGCGTGGCGAACAGCGCATTGGCCGCCGCCCCGGTGAGGTCCACGACTTTGGCGGCGAAGCTCAACCGGCAAGACCGCGCGGTGATTTGGACGTCGCTGATTCGGCAGACGATCTTGTCGGCGGCGACGACGAGGCTGCGCCCGGCCGGGTAGGACACGCTGGCGTCGGCGGCGAACAACCGCGCCGCCACCGTGCGATCGGCGGTGCTCAGCGCCGGATCGTGAGCGGCGACGACGCCAGCGAGCGCCAGCGCGTAGGGGCCGGAAACTTGACCCGCGGCGGCGGGCGAGGCCGCCAGCGTCAAGGCGAGGGCGGCGAGCGGGGCGCGAAACATTGGCTCCTCCTGGCGGGCGACAGTCTGCCGCCGGACGCGGCCGCCGTCGAGCGCATTTTCGCGCCGCTTGCCAGCGGGGCCGCGGCGTCTAGACTCGCGCCAATGCTCCGGAGCCCGACGATGACCGATCCCGCCTTTCTCGCCCGCGCCGTCGCCCAGGGGCGCGGCGCCGAACCCGCCGACCTCGTGCTCAAGGGCGGGCGCATATTCGATCTCGTCTCCGGCGCACTCGTCAGCAGCGACGTGGCGATCTCAGGCGACCGCATCGTCGGCACGCATGGCGATTACAGCGGCAAACGCGAGATCGACGTTTCCGGCCGCGTCGTCGTTCCCGGCTTCATCGACGCGCATTGCCATGTCGAATCGTCGCTGATCGCACCCTTGGAGTTCGACCGCTGCGTGCTGGGCCACGGCGTGACGACGGCGATCTGCGATCCGCACGAGATCGCCAATGTGCTGGGGACGACCGGGCTCCAGTATTTCCTCGACGCTTCGCTGGCGACGGCGATGGACCTGCGGGTGCAGCTTTCGAGCTGCGTGCCGGCGACGCCGCTGGAGACCTCCGGCGCGCGGCTTGAAGTCGGCGACCTGCTGCCGTTCGCCGATCACCCGAAGGTGCTGGGGCTGGCCGAAGTGATGAATTTTCCCGGCGTGCTGGCGGGCGACGCCGGCGTCATCGCCAAGCTCGCCGCATTCCAGGGCCGGCGCATCGACGGCCACGCGCCGCTTTTGCGCGGCCTCGATCTCAACGGCTATCTGGCGACGGGAATTCGCACCGACCACGAGACCACCAGCGTCCCCGAGGCGCTTGAGAAGCTGTCCAAGGGCATGCAGATCCTGGTGCGCGAGGGCTCGGTGTCGAAGGACCTGCACGCGCTTGCGCCCATCGTCACCGAGCGCAACTCAGCCTTTCTCGCCTTCTGCACCGACGATCGCAACCCGCTCGACATCGCCGAGGAGGGCCATCTCGATTTCATCATCCGCACCGCCATCTCGCTCGGCGCGCCGCCGCTCGCCGCCTATCGCACCGCCAGCATCTCGGCGGCGCGCATTTTCGGACTGCACGACCGCGGCCTCGTCGCGCCGGGCTGGCGCGCCGATCTCTGCGTCATCGACGATCTCGCCGCTTGCGCGGTCTCAACGGTGCTGACCGGCGGCCGCATCGTCGACGAGACGCTGTTCGCCGGCCGGCCGCGCCTCGCCCCGGTCGGCCGCCATAGCGTGAAGGCGCGGCGGGTGAGCGCCGCCGATTTCGCCGCCCGTGGCCAGGGGCCGTCGACGCAAGCGATCGGCGTCACCCCCGGCAAGATCATCACCGAGCGCGTGCCGGCGACGCTGCCTTTCGCCAACGGTCTGCGCGGAATCGACTTGGCCAAGGATCTGGTGAAGGTGGCGGTGGTGGCGCGCCACGGCGTCAACGACAATATTGGCGTCGCCTTCGTGCGCGGCTTCGGCATGCAGCGCGGCGCCATCGCCTCCTCCGTCGGCCACGATTGCCACAACATCACCGTCGTCGGCGCCGACGAGGCGGATATGGCGGTCGCGGTCAACCGGCTGGCCGAGATCGAGGGCGGCTTCGCGGTGGTGGAGGGCGGCAAGGTGCTGGCGGAACTGGCGCTGCCGCTGGCCGGGCTGATGAGCCTGATGAGCTTCGAGGAGGTGCGGGCGGCGCTGGTTCCGCTACGCGCGGCAGCGAAGGGTCTCGGCGTCGTGCTGCCCGAGCCGTTCTTACAGGTGGCGTTCCTGCCGCTGCCGGTGATCCCGCATCTGAAGATCACCGATCGCGGGCTGGTGGATGTCGACCGCTTCGGATTCGTGCGCGACTAACTGTCGTTTTGCATGAATGCTCGATTTCGTTTTGCGCCAACGTCCGTTTTGCGCAGAGCAGCGCCGGAGCCCCGACGATTTCCTTCCATCGCCGGAGGCTCCCGTCATCTTATCTCAAAGCGCGAGCCTTTGCGGTCCTGCGCCGGCCGCGCAGCCGGCGCTGAAGCCTGGAACGCGGACCGCGAAGGGATCAGCGCCGACGGCC
>DATNDU010000093.1:0-31278 GCA_035606915.1 Roseiarcus sp.
GCCTCGTCAAGCTGAAGTAAGCGGCGGCGGGCGGCGCCCTCACTTCAGCAGCGGCCCCCACGACGGGTCGCTGGCGTAGGATGGCGTCGGCACCTGGAATTCGCCGTGGCCGAACACGTCGGCCATGTAGATATGCGCGCCCCCGGCGCCGCCGGGATCGCGGAAGAACATCACGAACAACCCATTGGGCGAGAACGTCGGCCCCTCGTTGTGGAAGCCCTCGGTGAGCATGCGCTCGTCCGAGCCGTCCGGCTTCATCACGCCGATGCCGAATTCGCCTTTGTCCTGTCGGGTGAAGGCGATGAGGTCGCCCTTCGGCGACCATACCGGCGTCGAATAGCGCCCCTCGCCGAACGAGATGCGCTTGGCGTCGCCGCCGGCCGCCGACATCACATAGAGCTGCTGATGGCCGCCGCGGTCGCTCTCGAACACGATCTGCGAGGCGTCCGGCGAATAGGACGGCGAGGTGTCGATCGCGCCGGCGTTGGTCAGCCGTCGCGTCTGGTGCGAGCCGAGGTCCATCTCATAGAGGCTGGCGTTGCCGCCGTCGGAGAGCGACATCACGACATGCCGCCCGTCGGGCGAGAAGCGCGGCGCGAAGCTCATGCCGCTGAAATTGCCGAGCGTCTGGCGCTGTCCGCTCTCCAGGTTCATCAGCGTCACGCTCGGCTCGCCGGCGCCGAAGGCCATATAGGCAATCTGCTGATCGTTGGGCGAGAACGCCGGCGTCACCACCAGCTTGTCGCCGTTGGTGAGATATTTGACGTTGGCGCCGTCCATGTCCATCAGCGCGATGCGCTTGATGCGGCGCTGCTTCGGCCCGGTCTCGTCGACGAACGCGACGCGGCTGTCGAAGAAGCCCTTCTCGCCGGTGACGCGGGTAAACACCTTGTCGGAGATCATATGCGCGATGCGGCGGGCGCTGGCGGCGTCGCCGCTGAATTGCTCGCCGGCGATCTGCTCGCCGGTGGCGACGTCCCACAGCCGGAACCGCGCCGTGAGTCGGCCGCCGCCATGGTCGACGCGCCCCGTCAGCACGAATTGCGCGTTGACCGTGCGCCAGGCGTCGAGATTGGGCGCCGCGTCGGGATTGCTGGTCTTTTCCGGAAAAGTCGAGGGATTGAGCGGCGACAGGAAGATCGAGCGCGCCATGTCGTTGGCGACGACGGCGCCGACCTTGGCGTTGTCGCCGGCGAGCGCGGTGACGGCGATCGTCACCGGCTTGAACTGACCGCCGGCGCGCACATAGACGTCGCTCGCGGCGTTGGCCGGGGCGGCGGACGCCATGATTAGCCCCAGGACGAGGCCGAAGATTACGCTTTTCATGGGTTCAAGCTATTCCCTAGTTCCGCGTCGGGTCGAAGTAGACCGTTCTCGACTTCCAGGCCGGGTAGTATTCGGCGTATTTGTCGGGAACGTGGAGCGGGTCGCAGCCTTTGACGGCTTTCAGCGCCGCCTCTGCCTGCGGGCGCCAAGCAGGGTCCGAAGGCGGATTGACGAGCTTCGGCGGCTGGGCGAGTTCGCCGTCGGCGCGAAAGGCGACGCGCACCTTGGCCAGATAGGGGTCGCCGTCCGGCAGTTTCTTCGGCGCCCGCCAGCATTTGGCGTAAGCGCCCATCAGCCAGGAATCGAAGGCCGAGCGCAGCGCCGCCGACATCGGCTTGTGGGACTCGAGGCTGGCCTCGCGGCGCGGCGCGGGCGCGGGCGGGCGCGGCGCGACGGCCGGCGCCGGCGCGGCGGCGACAACGGGCTGCGGCTCGCGCATTGCGACCTGCGCGTGGCGGCCGTGATAGGCGTAGAGCCCGGCGGCGACGCCGATGATCGCCACGGCGCCGCCGACGCGCAGCGCCGTCATGCGCAGCGCCGGGGTCAGCGAGACCGGGCGCGCGGACTTGCGGGATTTTGCAGATTTCGCCATCAGCCGTCCGCGCTCGAAGGATCGAAGTGGACGATCTTCGTCCGCCACTGATCGAAGTAAGGCGCGTATTGCGCCGGGATATGCAGGGGATTGCAGCGCAGCACGGCGCGCATCACGCTGTCGGCGTGGGCCTGCCATTGCGGATCGTGCGGCGGGTTCAGCATCACCGGCCGAGCCGCCAGCGATCCGTCGGAATTGAAAGTCACGCGCACGTCGAACACGTAGTTTTCGCCTGTCGGGTTGGTCGGCGGCAGATTCCAGCAATTCTTATAAGAATCTCTAAACCATTCGTTCAGCGCGTTCTCCAGGCTCACTGACATCTGCGCCGAATGGCGATTGGCCAGGCCCTGCCGCTGGGCGGCGTTCGGCTCGGCCTCGGCGGCCTTGGACTGCCCGATCAGCTTGGCGATCGCCCTGGGGTCGTAGGCGGGCGCGTTGCGGCGCGGCTTGGCCTGCGCTTTTTCGCGCGCCAGCGCTTTGGCGATCTCGTCGGGGCGGAACTTGTCGGGCTTGGCCGCCGTCTCGGTGCGCCGCGGACGCTCGGGCGGGCGCGGGGCGGCGACCGGCTTTTCCGGTCGCGGCCGCGTCGGCGGCTCCGGCGCGTTTTCGGCTTGCGGCTTGGGCGGCTGCGGCCGCGTCGGCGGCTCCGGCGGCGGCGGCGCAGGCTTGGGCGGCTCCGGCCGGGTCGGCGGCTCCGGCGGCGGCGCAGGCGTCGGTAGTTCGGGCGGCGGGGGTTTGGGCGGCTCGGGCGCGGGCGGCGGCGGGGTCGGCGGCAGCGGCACGGGCTCGGCCTTCGCCGGCGCCGGAGCGGGCTTGGCTTGTGAAGGCCTGGCGGTCTTCTCGCCCTCCATGATCTGGTTGAGCTGGGCGGTGGTGACGGTCTCGACGGGGATCGATTCGGTGGCGTCGTCGAAGCGCGGCGCATGGGAGAAGCCAAAGACGAGGACCGCCAGCAGCGCCACATGCATCGCGCCGGAGACGATCAGTCCCGTCCTGTGCGATCCCTCGTCCAACGCCGGAAAACCCCTCGCCTCACTTGGATTCGGGATCGGTGACCAGCGCGACCTTCTTGTAGCCCGCCGTGGTGATTTCGGCCATGATCTCGGCGACCCGCCCGTAGGCCACGGACTTGGAGGCGCGCATGTAGACGCGCGTGTCCGTGCCCTGCTTGGCGAGCGACTGGAGCCGGCTGATTACGTCGGCGTCGGCGACCGGCTGGTCCATGACGAATATCTGCCCCTTCTCGTCGATCGAGACGCTCACCGGCTTCTGTTCGATATTGAGCGCGCCGGCGGACGATTTCGGCAGGTCGACGGTGACGCCGTTGGTGAGCAAGGGCGCGGCGACCATGAAGATGATGAGCAGCACCAGCATCACGTCGATGAACGGCGTCATGTTGATGTCGGCCATCGCGCCATAGCGCGGCACGCCGCGACGACCGCGCCCGCCCTTGCGCGAAGAGCCGCCGACCGAGCCGCCCATCAGCCTGCCTCCCCGCTCAAGCCGCGCGCTCGCCGGGCAAATGCTGGTCGATCTGCCGCGACAGGATCGAGGAGAATTCGTCGGCGAAGCTTTCGAGCCGCGCTTGCCCGCGGGCGACGTCGCCTTGCAGCTTGTTATAGGCGATGAGCGCCGGGATGGCGGCGAACAGGCCGATAGCGGTGGCGAGCAACGCTTCGGCGATGCCTGGCGCGACGACCGCCAGCGAGGTGTTCTTCGAGGCTGCGATCGACCGGAACGCCGTCATGATGCCCCAAACCGTGCCGAACAGGCCGACGAACGGCGCGGCCGAGGCGACGGTGGCCAGGAACAGCAGGCTCGATTCGAGCCGCTCGACCTCGCGCGCAATCGAGACGTCGAGCACCTTGTCGATGCGCGCGTGCAGGCCGCGAAACGAGCCGGAGGCGTTCTGGAACGAGCGCTTCCACTCCCGCATCGCCGCCACGAACAGCGCCGCCGCGCCGAACACCGGCTTTTGCAGCAGCGAGGCGTAAAGCTCCTCCAGGCTGTCGCCGGACCAGAAGGTCTGCTCGAAGGCGTCCATCTCCCTGCGAAAGCGCCGAAACAGGATCGTCTTGTCGACGATAATCACCCAGCACCAGAACGACGCGCTGAGCAGTCCCAACATGACGAATTTGACGACGATATGCGCCGTCCAGAACATCTGAAGGAGCGTCGCGTCGGCAGGGGTGTCGGGCATAGGCGGGCTGGCCTCGTCAAGCTGGAAAAACGCGGCGAATTCGGGCGATCGGGCCGCATTGCCCCGCAAATCAGCCGAAACTGAGGCCCCGCCCGCGTCGGGCTTCGCTCCGATTCGACCAGCCCCGTTAAGCGGAGACTAAGGTTGACGTGAGGTTAACGCCGCACCCGGCTGCCGCTGCGTCATTTGCAATCCACATGGCGCATCGCCGGTGCTTATGAATTTATTAACCATAACGCGCATAAACCAATTTCATCAACTTCTGGTTGCACAACCCGCCAATTCATGGCGGGCCGACGAGAAACCCTCGCGCGGGCCGCGGCTCGCACGAGGGGCGCACAGACCCCGGGGGCTGCGGCGCGCCTGCGTGAACCGAGCCATGTCGAGGCGAGATCAATAAAGCGGGGATGAGATGTATATCATAGTGGACGATCGGAACATCGTGACCGGCGGATACGCCTCAAGTTTCGACCGCGAGGGCGTCACCACGACGGGCATCGATCCGATCGAGTTCGGCGAGTGGCTGCAAAAGGCCAGCGAGAGCGACGTCGAGGCGATCGAGGCGTTCCTGATCGGCGAATGCACGGGCCGCGAGCATTTCCCGCGCCTGATCCGCGAGCGCTCCAAAGCGCCGGTATTGTGCCTGCGCGAGCGTCCCTCGCTCGACGATACGCTCGGCCTGTTCGCCGCCGGCGTCGACGACGTCGTGCGCAAGCCCGTGCATGTGCGCGAGATTCTCGCCCGCGTCGGCGCCATCGCGCGCCGCTCCTTCGCCGAAACCCGCGACGTCTCGATCGGCGACATCACGGTTTATTTTGACGGCCGGGAGGTCGAGATCAACGGCGAGCCGCTGGCGCTGCCGCGCCGCGAGCGTCGCATCCTCGAATGTCTGGTGCGCAACCGCGGCCGGCGCTTGTCGAAGACCCAGATCTTCAACGCCGTCTACGGCATATTCGACGAGGACGTCGACGAGAACGTGGTCGAGAGCCACATCAGCAAGCTGCGCAAGAAGCTCAAGCATCGCCTCGGCTACGACCCCATCGATTCCAAGCGCTTCCTCGGCTATTGCCTGAAGCGCCCGGGCGGCGAGGAGTAGAGCGGCATCCGATCAAACTGAAGCGAGGGCGCCGTCATTGCGAGCGAAGCGAAGCAATCCATCTCCGAGAGATCGTCGATCGACCGGAAAAGGCAGCATCGCCGAACCGTGGATTGCTTCGCTTCGCTCGCAATGACGGGATTCCAACTTGATCGGATAGCGCTTTAAGCGGGCCGCAATCCATCACATTTCTGGTTGACGAAGGCGGAGCGCTCGCTCCGCTTTCTTTTGCGTTTGCGGGTCGGAGACGCCTTTGGCTTGTCGCGTGGAAAAGCCGCGCCAGAGGGCTCCGGCGCGGCGCTTCATCGCGCGAGGCCGCGGCCTCGCGCCGGTGTTTTGAATTACGGGAACAGCTTGAGGATCAACTGCGCATTCTGATTGGCGATCGACAGCGCCTGGATGCCGAGTTGCTGCTGCGTCTGCAAGGCCTGCAACCGGGTCGAGGCGGTGTTCATGTCGGCGTCGACGAGGCCTTGGACGCCGTTGGCGTAGTTGTTCGTCAGCGCGGTGTTGAGATTGGTCATCGCCGACATACGATCCTGGGTGGCGCCGATCTGGGCGGCGTAGTTGGTGACGTTGCTCAGCGCCGAGTTGACGGCGGTGAGCACGTCCTGCGCATTGGTGGCGTCTATCGTGGTGCCGCCGGAGTTGGTGCTGCCGAGCATCGTCAGGTCATAAGTGCCGCCGACCGAGGTCGTGCCGGTCGCCTGACCGAGGAAACCCGAGCCCGAGCTGCCGGAATTGCCGGTGTAAATCGAGCTCAGGCTCATGCTGATCGTGGTGACGTTGTTGCTCACGGCGTTGAAGCCGGAGACGAAGCTCACCGCGGCATTCGAGCCGGCGATCGAGGAGCCGTCGAGCACGTTGATGCCGTTGAACGAGGCGCCGGAGACTGCGTCGGTGAGTTGCTGGCCGAGCGAGGCGAGCGTCGTGTTGATGTTGCTCAGCGCCGCGCCGGGGTTGGTGGCTTCCGTCAACGCCTGCTGAATCGAGTTGATCGTGGTGATGATCGAGTTGATGGCGGTGTTGGCGGTGTCGAGCACGGCCTGGCTCTGCGACAGCGCCGAGTTGGAGGCGCTCACCATGCTGCTGTCGGAAGTAAGCTGGGTGGCGATCGACCAATAGGCGGCGTTGTCGGAGGCGTTGGAGACCGCCAAGCCGGTGGAGACCTGGTTCTGCACGGTGCCCAGGGCTTGCTGGGTCATATTGAGCGATTGCAACGCCGAAAGCGCGGCCGAGTTGTTGAGAATCGAGTTCACTGGGATGCTCCCGTCCGATTGATCACAGATGTTGGCGTGACATTTCGGATTTGCACCGAGACGACGAAGCGGCGTTATGCCCTAGGCCCTCGCAACCGAGGCCTATTCGTCGTGTGTTCCTTCGGCGGCCGCGGGATTTGGCGACACCCGTGAAGGTCGGGAGCGACATTGAGCAAATCGGCTTAATTTTCGGTAAACACGACGCCGCTTCGGCGCTTTTTCCACCCCGCCCGCCACCGTCGCGCCGCACAACGTCCGCGCAAGCTTGGCGCGGGAAGACGATCCGTACCCAATGACCGGGCGGGTGAATCCATGAACGCATTGGCGCAAGCCAAGCGGATAGGGGCCAATCTTATGGCCTTGGGCGCGAAGCGGCTGGCCACGCTCGCGCTTGTCGGCGGGCTGGTGTTCGCGTTGACCGGCTTTGCCGGCTGGTATCTCAGCCGGCCGACGCAGGAGACGCTGTATTCGGGCCTCGACCGCGAAGATGTCGCCAGCATCGGCTCGGCGTTGCAGGAGGCCGGCATTCCCTTCGACGTCAGCTCCGACGGCGCGTCGGTGTTGACGCCGGTCGGGCAGACCCCGCAGGCGCGCATGATCCTGGCGCAGAAGGGCCTGCCGCATAGCGGCAATGTCGGCGACGAACTCTATGACAAGCTCGGCTCGCTCGGCCTCACCTCGTTCATGCAGCAGGTGACGCGCGTGCGCGCGCTGGAAGGCGAACTCGCGCGCACCATTCAGATGATCCGCGGAGTCAAGGCGGCGCGTGTGCATGTCGTGCTCGGCGACGAAGGCTCCTTCCGGCGCGAGCGCCAGAAGCCTTCGGCCTCCATCATCATCCGCGGCGACGGCTTCGATGCGCACGCCACCGGGCTGGCGATTCGCAAGCTCGTCGCCGCGGCGGTGCCGGGAATGAAGCCCGAGGAGGTGACGGTGCTCGACGTCAATGGGCAATTGCTCGCCTCCGGCTCCGATTCCCTCGACAACGCCCCCGACAACCTGCTCGCCCTACAATTGAGCGTCTCGCGCGAGATCCGCGAATCCATCACCCGCACGTTGGCGCCGTATCTGAACCCGCGCAATTTCCAGGTCAGCGTCGCCGCCAAGCTCAATGCCGACAAGACGCAGACCAACGAGACCACCTACGATCCCGACAAGAGCGCCGAGCGCAGCGTCAGGGTGACGAAGGAGAAGCAGGATTCGCAGAACAGCGCCGGCGCCTCTCCGGCCGGGGTGCAGGCCAATCTTCCCAAGCAGCCGAATTCGGCGAGCGACACCAAACAATCCAAGGATTCTACCGACAAGAAGGAAGAACTCACCAATTTCGAGGTGTCCTCGAAATCGGTGACGACCACGAGCCAGGGCTTCGTCGTCAGAGGCTTGTCGGTCGCCTTGCTCATCAACCGCACCGCCCTTGCCGCCACGCTCGGCGACAAGCCGGATCAGGCCGCGATGGACAAGGCGGTCAACGACATCCAACAACTCGCCTCCGAGGCCGCCGGCCTCGACAAGACGCGCGGCGACACCATCAAGGTCGCCGTGGTCGATTTCGCCGACGCCTCGAAGGACATGGCGCCGGTTCCCGGCCCGACAATGATGGAGATGCTCAGCCGCCAGCTCGGAACCATCGTCGCCGCGCTCGCCATCCTGGCGGTCGGCGCGCTGCTGGTCCTGTTCGGCGTCCGCCCGCTGACGCAGGCGCTGCTCGCCGCGCCCGCCGAGACGGCGGCGGCGGGCGGCATGGCGACGCCGGCGCTCGAAGCGCCGCCGTTCGAGATGCGCAACGCCTGGGGCGACGAGCCGCCGGAGACGGCGGCGATCGGCGCGATGGGCGGCGACGACAATCTGTTGCTCAACTCCAGCGACAGCCGCGACACCTTCCTCGACGCGCTGCGCGAGCGGCGCGAGCACGGCGCCCGCCAGAAGCTGCAAAAGCTGGTGGACTTCGATGAAGAACACGCCGCACGCATTCTGAAAGCTTGGATCAAACACGGAGCGGGCGCATGAAAGCTACGCCGATCGCCGAATTCCTCGCCCGCAAGGCTGGCGACATGCCTGCGGCGCGCGCCGCCGCGCCGAACCCGTTCGCCGCGCGCAGGGTCAACACGGCCAATGACGACGACGAGCCGGACTTCCGCCGCTCCGGCCTCATCGCCGCGCTCGCCAAACGCTCGCCGGAAACCCCGAACCTGGTGCGGCCGATCGACGCCTCCACCTTCGCGCCGCGCCGCGAGCAGCCGCCGCCGCGCCAACCCGCGCCGCCGCCGCCCGAGCCCGACATCGAGGCGCAATTGGCTGAGGCCTATCATCGCGGCGTGCAAGAGGGGCTCGACGCCGGCAAGGCGGAGGCGGCGACCGCCCGCGCGCTGGAGCGCGCCGAATTGCAGAAGCGCGCCGTCATCGAGAAGCTCGACTTCCAGATGAACGAATACGCCCGCCTCGGCGAGACGCTGACCGCCGGCTTTGCCGAAATCGAGCGGCGCGTCGCGCAGGCGGCGGCGCGGTTGCTGAAGCCGCTGCTGCTGGAGGCGGTGTGCGGGCAAATCGTCGACGAACTGACCGAGAACGTGGCGCGGCTGACGCGCGCCGGCGGCGTCGGGCTCATCAAGGTCAGGGGGCCGGAGCGGCTGCTGTCGGCGCTGAAAGGACGCATCGAATCGCTCGCCGTCGATGTCGAATATGTCGAAGACGAGGGCGTCGAGATCAATGTCGGCGCTCAGGCGACCGAAATCCGCTCCGAGCTAGCCTCCTGGGCCAAGCTCATCGAAGACATCGTCGAGAACGGCTGATCTCATGGCCGACGGACGTCACGGCGACATTTACATCATCAGGAAGAAGGTAAGCGGCGGCCACGCCCATCACGGCGGCGCCTGGAAAATCGCCTTCGCCGATTTCATGACCGCGATGATGGCGTTCTTCCTCGTATTGTGGATCATCAACGCCAGCGACAAAGACACCAAGACCGTCATCGCCCGCTACTTCAACCCAGTGAAGCTCGAAAACCCGGCGAAGGCGACTAAGGGCGTGCATGGCTCGACCGCCGCGCAGACCGAGGGCAACGAGAGGAAATCCGACAAGCCATCCGCGCCGCCGGCGAAGCACAAAGACCCGAAGGGCGCCCCCAAGCCCGAAAACGCCAAATCCGACAGCTCCACGCAGACGCCGCAGAACAGCATGGCTTCCGCCGAGGCGCAGGTGCAGGCGGCGGAGGCGCAATTGTTCGCCTCGCCCTATGAGGCGCTGGATCGCATCGCCGGCGGCGCCGGCCAATCCGCGCCCGGCGCCTCGCCGGAGCTTGGCGACGCCGATCCGCAACGCCTCAACGGCGCGCTCAGCATCAACGCCTTCCGCGATCCATTCAAGCCGATCGGCCCGGGCTCGCCCGACGATCCCGTCGCCTTCGACGCCGACGCGCGCAACAAGGCGGCGCCCAACCTCGAACCCGGCAAGACCGGCCAGCAGAGCAAGCCCGCCGTCAGGCCGCTTGCCGAGGCCAAGCCCGCCGCCAAGCCGCACAAGAAGCTCGCCCCGGGCGACGCGCTCAAGCCCGCGCCCAAGCCCGCCGGCGGCCCGGCGCAGAGCGGCGAGGCGGCGGCTGAAGCCGCCAAGGGCGGCGCCGAGGCCGCCAAGATCGAAAAGGAGATCAAGCAGCAGGTCGCAGCCGTGCTGAAGCCGGGCGCAGGGCCGGACATCGAGGCCAAGCAGACCAAGGACGGCCTGCTCATCAGCCTCACCGACAAGTTGAATTTCTCGATGTTCGCCATCGGTTCGGCCAAACCGGCGCCGGAACTGGTGCGGGCGATGGCGGCGCTCGCCAAGATCGTCAAGGCGCGGCCCGGTCCTATCATCGTGCGCGGCTTCACCGACGCCCGCCCCTATCGCAACGGCGCTTACGACAATTGGCGGCTGTCCTGCGACCGCGCGCAGATGGCCTATTACATGCTGACGCGCGGCGGCGCGCCGGCGGCGCGCTTCGTGCGCGTCGAGGGCTACGCCGACCGGGCGCCGCGCGACGCCGCGCATCCGCTCGCCGCCGTCAACCGCCGGCTCGAAATCCTCATCAAGGAGCCAAAGTCGTGAGGCTCTGGTTGATCCTGCTGGCGTTGCTGGCGCTCGTTTCGCCGGCGCTCGCCGGAGAAAGCGCGCCAAAGCCGGCGCCGACGCCGATCATCGGCCCGCCGACGCCGTTCTCCGACATGATGCTCGACGTGCAGCGCTTGCAGGCGCGCATGGCCAAGGGCGACCGGGCGGCCTACGAGGAGCAGCGCTCGAAGATGCGCGTCATCGGCGCGGCGATCGCGGCGGCGAATTCGGCGGCGTTCAAGGTCAAGGCCGAGCGCGACGCGGTGGTGGTCTATCTGTTGAGTGGCGGCCAGCCGCACGACATCGCCAAAATCCTGGAGCGCGGCGACTTTCCGCCCGCCGAGCGCGACCTCTTGCGCGGCGCGGCCGGCTATACGGGGGGACAGGAATCGGAGGCGGAGAAGCTGCTGCCCTACGACCCCAAGGTCGAGAGCCTCAGGCTTGGCAGCCAGCTCGCTTATGCGCAATCGGTGCTGTTGACGCCGACCGATCCACGCAAGGCGCTGGGTCTGCTCGATCTGGCGCGGCTGCTCGCGCCCGGCACGCTGATCGAGGAGGCGGCGCTGCGGCGTGAAATCCTCATCGTCGGCGACTTGCGCAACCCCGAGCGCGTCGCCTTCCTGGCCCGTCAGTATGTCGAGCGCTTCGGCAACTCGATCTACGCCGCCGATTTCGTGCATTCCCTCGCCGCGATCGCCATTCGCTTCGACCTCTGTGCGACGCTTACCGATCTCGGCAAATTCTCGGCGCTGCTGGCGCTCGCCCCGCCGGAGCAGGCGCGGACGTTCCTGCTCGCCGTGGCGCGCGCCTCCGTGCTGCTCGGTCGCTTCGACGTCGCCGCCGAGGCGGCGCAGGAGGCGGTGAAGACGGCGACGCCCGGCTCCGCCGACGAGGCTCGCGGCAGGCTCTACGACATCATCTCGCGCTTCCCGAACATGACGGAGGGCGACGTCAAGACCGCGTTCGCCGGCATCGCGCAGGATAAGCTGGCGCCCGCCGACCGCGTGCTCTACGCCGCCGCGACCTGGGTCGACGCCCGGCGCGACGCGCTGCCGCCGCTGGCCAATTACGAGGACATCTGGCGCGAGGCGTCGGTGGCGGCGGCGCGCTCGCCCGACCTGCAACTCGGCAGTCTCGATCCCGCCACCGTAACCATACGCCGCGCCGTCGCCGCGCTCGCCGCCGGCGAGGCGATCGGCGCCAAGGAGCCCACGCCATGAGACGCCCGGCATGAGCGCCCTCGCGATCAACGCCGCCCTCGCCGCCGCCGCGCCAGCGGCGAGCGCGGCGCCGACGGCCAGCGCCGGCGAAAGCGCCGGCTTCGGCGCGTTGCTCGGCGAAATGGCGCGGCCAAAATCCAGCGCCGCTGAAGCGTCGCCGGACCCCGCCGGCAAGGACAAATCCGCGCCCGCCAAGGCGACCGACGCTTCGACGCTAAGCGCGCTGCAATCGCTAGAGGCGGCGCTCAACGGTTTCGGCGCGCTAGCGGCGCCGCTCGCCGCCGCCGCCAGCGCCGCCAAGACCGTCGCCCGCGATGCGCCCGCGGCGACAACGCCCGCAACGGAGCCGCTGGGGTCGGCGATCGCGGCCGCCGCCGGCGCTCTCGACGCCGGCGCTCGCGAAGGCAACGCTCTCAACGCCAGCGCTCTCGGCGCCAGCGCCTGGGACGCCTCCGGCAAGACGCCGCTGAAGGCGCTGCTGCAATCCGATCCCGCGCTTGGCATGACCGATTTCCAGATGAAAACTTTCCTGGCCGCCGCTGGCGCGACGCCGGCGCGGGCGGGCGCGACGTCGCTCGGCGCCGATGCGGCCTGGAGCCCGCTCGCCGTCGCCAAGTCGGCGACGGCGGCGCTGCTGCAAGCGAGCGCCACGGCCGCCGCTGCCGCCATCTCAAACCCATCGGCCGCCGCCAGTGCCCACGCGGCCGCCGCGCCGCGCGCCATCGCGACGCGCGACAGCCACGCCGCCACGGCGCCGGACAGCCGCGCCGCCGCGCCGAGGCTGGCCGACAATGCGATCAGCGCCGCGAGCGCGGCCTCATCGCATTCGGCGGCCGACGGCGGCGGACCTGAGCGCGACGGCGACGGCGACGCGGCCGCCCAATCCCGCGACGCCGCGAACCCAGTCGCCGCCGCGTCCAACGCGACGGCGGCGACGCCGTCGCTCACCGTGCCGCTGGCGAGCCTGCCGACGTTCATCGCCGATCAGGCCAACGCGCTCGCCGCGAGCGCCCCGGACGCCGCAAGCGCCTCGACAGCCGCCGCCGCGCCGCAGGCGGCGCAAGCGGTCAAGGAGCTTAACATCACGCTCGACCCCGCCAATCTCGGCCAAATGACGCTGAAGCTGCGCCTCGCCGGCGGCAAGCTGTCAGTGACCATCGGGGTCGCCAATCCGAAGACGCTCACCTCCATCGAGGACGACCGCGCCGTGATCGCCGCCCGCCTCGGCGGCGGCGACCAGATGCTGGAGGCGCTCGTCATCCAGCGCCAGGCCGGCCCCCCCGCAAGCTCGGAGACCACATCCCGCCATGCCCTCGACAGCGACACCGGCGCCGACCCGTCAGCGAACGAGAGCGAGGCGGACAGTTCGAACCTCGGCCGCCGTCAAGGCGGCGGCGCTGGCGCTGCTTTCAGCAAGCTTGTCGTGTGAACCGGCGCGCGCCGCGGCGCCGATTTGCGAGCGCGCGATGGCGGCGGCGGCGCGCGACAACGGCGTGCCGCTCGACATCCTCTATTCCGTCGGCCTCACCGAGACCGGCCATCATGGCGTACTCGGCCCCTACGATCTCAATGTCGACGGTCGCTCGGTGCATAGCGCGACGCTGGCGCAAGCGCTCGCCGCCTACGCCGCCGCCGACCGCGCCGGCGCGAAGTTCATCGACATCGGCTGCATGCAGATCAACCATCGCTACCACGCCGCGCATTTCCGCTCGCTGCAAGACATGTTCGATCCCGTGCGCAACGTGCGCTACGCCGCCGCGCTGCTGAAAACGCTACACGCGCAGGAGGGTTCGTGGACGATGGCGGTGGCGCGCTACAACGCCGGGCCCGACAATCCAAAGGCGCAGCGCGCCTATATCTGCGCCGTCATCGCCCATATGGTGGCGAGCGGCGTCGGCGCCTGGACGGCGAACGCGCGGGCGTTCTGCGGGGCCTAAGCCAGCGCCGGCGACGCCTGCAACAGGTCGATCACATGCGCGACCAGCGGCTCGCGGCCGATCTCGGCCGCGCCGTCGCGCGCATAAAGCCCGAGCGTCACGTCGGGCAGCGGCGCGAGCAGCGCCTCGGGCAACAGCCGCGCGCCCTTCGGCGCCAGCGTCGTCGGCGCCAGCGAGACGCCGTAGCCGGCGTCGACGGCGCTGCGCAACACATCGGCGTTGCCGCTCTTGCAGACAAACTCGAACTTGCGCCCCGCCCGCGCCAGCGCGTCGGCGGCGATGTTGTAGAACAGCGTTCCCTCCGGCGGCGTCACCAGCCGCACCGGGGCGCCGTCGTTCAGTCGCAGGCGCGGCGCGGCGATCCAGCTCAGCGGCATCGTCCAATGCGCGACGCTGCCCTCGCCATGCTCAGGGCCGGTCATCGCCAGCGCCAGGTCGAGCTGGTGGGCGCGCACGCGGTCGATCAGCGTCTGCGACTGCTCGCAGGTCACCTCGAAGGCGGCGCCGCGCGAATTGGCGAGGTCCATCAGCCGCGGCGCCAAGAAGGCGGCGAACTCGTTCGGCATGCCGAGCCGCACCGCCGACGCCGCATTCTCCTGGCGTTTCAGCGCCTCGACGAGATCGTCGTGGGCGGCAAGCAGCTTGCGCCCGTATTCGAGCACGGTGCGGCCGTGCGGGCTCAGGGTCAGGCGGGCGGTGTTGTCGAACACAGGGATGCCGATCAACTCCTCAAGCCGGCGGATTTGCAGCGAGATCGTCGGCTGCGTGCGCCCGAGTTGCTCGGCGGCGCGGGTGAAGCCGCGGCAATCGACGATGGCGATCAAGGCTCTGACGACGTCGACGGGAAGCGCGCGCATGTCAATGACCCTGCGTCAACTGAGATTCGGGCGTACTATGGCTAGGCTTAACGGAGCGTTAATCACGGGCTTGCGTTGCGGAACATGACTACCGATTTGCGCCCGCAACCTCACGCAGGGGCAGCCATGGCCGCGCCCGCACATGGTAACCGCGCACTAACGCTTGCGTCTTAAGACCCATCAGGCGGCCATGACCGGACGCTGAAATCCGCGGACCACCCCCAACGGGCCCGACGCCATGACGGCCGTCTCACGCGAGCGTCGGTGGCGTTTCATGTGCGTTTTCCAGCTCTACCTACCCCGCCGCCCGCGCCTGCCCGGCGCCAAGCCGGCGAGGGCGCTATGAGAACCGCTTTGACGCGCGGCCTCGAACTCGTCGCCATCGCCGCCATCCTGGGGCTGGCGGGATTTCAAATCTGGCAGGGCCTCGGCGATCCCTGGCGCCAAGTGCTGGCGGTGGCGGCGGCCTGCGTCGGGCTCGTCGGCATCGCCGCCGGCGAGTTGGCGGCCGGCGGGCCGGCGCAGGCGGCGCCGCAGGCCGCGCCCGAGGCGGTGCTGAAGGAGGCGATGGACCGGGTGCTCAACGGCATCCGCGGCTATCTCGAAGAGAACCTGACCTTCCGCGCCGATCTCGAAGGCATCGACGCCGACCTCGCCGCCGTCACCGACCCCGCCCGCGCCCGCGAGGCGATCGCCGCGCTGCGCGCCGCCAACCGGCGCATGGAGGACAAGTCGAGCGTGCTCTCCGACGAGTTGGAGGCGGCGCGGCGCGAAATCTCCACGCTGCGCGAAACGGTCGAGGAGGTCGAGCGGCTGGCGCTGCTCGACCCGCTGACGCAGGTTGGCAACCGGCGCTTCTTCGACCAGACGCTGAACGCCGACATGGCCGCTTGCGTCGCCTCCGGCGCCGATCTCTGCCTGGCGCTCGCCGACATCGATCGCTTCAAGGGCGTCAACGACAAGTTCGGCCATGTCGTCGGCGATCACCTGCTGAAGACCTTCGCCGAGATGCTGACCAGCCGCGCCAAGGGCCGCGGCAAGGCGGCGCGCTACGGCGGCGAGGAATTCGCGCTGCTGTTTCCCGGCGTGCCGTTTCCCGAGGCGCGGCGCATCATCGAGAGCCTGCGCCGCGACCTCGAAGCCAAGCGCTGGGTCGTCGGCCCCAACGAGCAGCCGCTCGGCCTCGTCACCGCCTCCTTCGGCCTCGCCAAACTGGCGCCGGGCGAGAGCGCGGAAAGCTTCATCCATCGCGCCGATTCGCGCTTGCTGGTCGCCAAGGCGCAAGGCCGCAACCGCGTCGTCGCCGAGGACCCGGCGGCCGCGCCGCCCGTCCGCGCCGTCGGTTGAGGCAGGCCGATGCGCCACGCTTTCGAGGCCGCGCTAAAGGCCGCGGAGCGCGACGACGCGGTCGCGGGCGGTTCCGCCGCCGCGCCGCCGTCGCTGAGCTTCGCCGGGCTCGTCTCGACCCTCGGCGCGGCGCCCGCCGCCAGCCATTCGCTATGGGAGTTCGCCGCCGTCTGGACGCCGGAGGCCGATCCGCCGCCGCCGGCGCCGGAGCCGCCGCGCCCGAGCGCCGGCGCTGAGGACATCGCCCGCGAACTCACGCTCGCGGCGCTGCGCACGCCCGCCGACGTCGCCCGCGCCCGCCGGCGCTTCATGTGGGAAAATCATCCCGACCGCCGCGCCGACATCGACCGCAGCCTCGCCAACCAGCGCGTCGCCACCGCCAACATGCTGCTCGACCGGGCGCTGGCGATGCTGAGGAAGCGCCAGGCGCGCTAATTCAGGCCGCCTACTTGCCGTCGTTTGCTACCTCGGCCTTCAGGCGGCCGATATCCTCGTCGGAGCGGTCCTCAACAGCGATCATCTCGTTGCGCGCGCGCTCCACGGCGCGCAAAAGCTCGTCGAGCTTGAGTTGAATGGCGGCGGCGTCGCGGTTTTGCGTCGCCTGGATGAGAAACACCATCAGGAAGGTGACGATCGTCGTGCCGGTGTTGATAACAAGTTGCCAGGCGTCGCTGTAGCCGAAAAGCGGCCCGGTGACGCCCCAGACGACGATGAGCGCCACCGAAATGATGAAGGCGATCGGACGGCCGGTGTAATGGGAGGTCGTCACCGCCAGCGACCGGAACCAATCCGTTTGATTGCCCTGCGACGCGTCGAAACTCGACGCCGGTATTGTTGCACGCATTCGCCGCTCCGAAATTGTCCCCATGCACAAGCCTAAACCGGGAAAATCCGACACGGTTCCCGGGCGGCGATGGATTCGTCAGCAGCGCTACCGGCGTGCGCCTTTCCGTTCTACATTGCCGCACAGCCTGCGGAGCGAAGGGGACATATGGAGGCGCCGCGCGATTTCGAAACACTGAAACAGAGACTGGTCGAGATCGAGCCGGAGTTGCCGAAGCGACTGAAACAGACCGCCGCCTTCGCGCTTCAGCATCCCGACGAGATCGCGCTGGGCACCGCTTCGGGCGTGGCGCGGCGGGCGCATGTGCAGGCCTCGACCCTGGTGCGCTTCGCCCAGACTTTGGGCTTTGCCGGCTTCACCGAGTTGCAGGGGGTCTTTCGCGCCCATCTGCGCAATCGCTGGCCGGAATATCCGGAGCGGCTGAAGACGCTGCACGCCGGCGCCAGCGACCCCGGCGATCCCATGAGCCTGCTGATGGGCTTCAGCGAATCGGCGCAACAATCGGTCGCGGCGCTACGCGCCGAGATCGACGGCGAAGCGCTGGCGGCGGCGGTGGAGACCCTCGCGGGCGCCCGCGTGGTGTTTCTGCTGGCGCAGCGGCGCTCGTTCTGCGTCGCCCATTATCTCGCCTACGCCTTCGCCCAACTCGGCGTCGCCGCTTTGCTGGTCGACGACGTCGGCGGCCTCGGGCGCGAGCAACTCGCCGTGGCGAGCCCGCAGGATGTCGCCCTGGCGGTCAGCTTCGCCCCCTACTCGCCGACGACGCTGGCGCTGACCGAGGCGGCGCGGGCGCGCGGCGCCGGGATCGTCGCCATCACCGACAGCGCGCTGTCGCCGCTGGCGGCGCTCGCCGACTGCCGGCTCGAAGTGGTGGAGCGCGATTTCGGCGCCTTCCGCTCGCTCGGCGCCACCTTCTGTCTGGCGATGACGCTGGCGGTGGCGGTCGCCGAGCGGCGGGCGCGTTAACGCTGGGCTTGCCGGGATCGCGGCCGCCAACCTCAGGGCTTCGCTCTCAGCTTCACCCCGCGCGTCGGGGCATCCTTATCGCCGCGCACGAAGAACCAACCGCCGCCGTTTTGCGCTGAGAGCTGCGTCGCCGCGTCGCCGACGAATTCCAGTAGATAGGCCCCCGGGGTCGTCGGCGCGCTCATATGCACCGAATGCGTCTTCACCGGGCCGCCTTCGATTTTGACCGTTTTCGTCGCCACAGGCGCGCTTGAAGCGCCGTAGATCCAGTTGCCGTGCGCGCCCCTGGCGGCAACGAAGCGTCGCATTTGCAGGCTCCCTGCAAGCGCCTCCGTCGGCGTCGAGGGAACCAGCAATATATGCACGGGCGCGCCGGGCGGATATTGGCGCTTGTTGCAATGTACGGAAATGCGCGGCGCAAAGGCCGCCAGGCCGGGCGCGACGCCGGCCGCTGTCATCAGGGCCGCCTCGACGATTGCCGCCGATGACCCAAGGCCGAAATAGCGATAGAGTTCCTGCCGGAATGCGTCCGTGCTGAGAAGATGCAAGTGCTCGCCCGGTCCGCTCCACGTCGGAATCGGCGGTGAGGCCTGGCTCGCCGCTTCGGTGATGCTCCACGCCGGAACCGTGCCGTCGCCGCCGTCCTGTTGCACGATGGTCGCGCCCGTCGTGGTCAGGCCGCTGACGTCGATCGACTCGTCCGTCTCCAACCCAGTCCCGTACATGAAGAAATACTCCATGCTCGCAGGAGTCCTGTTGGCGATATTGAGTTCGCTGCGAACGCGATTGCCGGCCGCGATATTGGCGGCGCTGAGGCCGAATTGCGTGACGGCGTCGCCGCGATCGTAGGGTATCCAACCGCCGCTCGCGGTATCGAATATCAGGTTGCGAGCCGCCGACGGGATCACTTGGTAGGCAGAGGGGAAGGCGGGGTTTGCCGTCAGTTGCTTGCATTGCGCCGGCGTAAGCGTCTCGTCGCCGGCGAGTCCGAGCGCAAGCGCCAACGCCTCGGGCGCCCCGAGATGCGGCGTGCAAGCGAAGACGGCGCGCTGGACCAAGTCGACCCAGGCCGGCCGGCGTTCGGGCGGCAAAGAGGGAATGACGCTTTCCAGCAGCAGCCGCACCACCAGCCCGCCCATGGAATGGGCGAAGAATGTGATGCTGGTCACCTGCGGGTCGGCGGCCCATTGCGTCACCTGCCGCTCCAGATCGCGCGCCGCAGTGAACAAATCGACGCGCCAATCATAGGGGACCGGCAAGTAGGGGCCGTCGTCGGAACCGTTGATCTGGTTGCAAATATCTCTGAGATCGCCTTCTATGACGCTATAGATGGCGATAAAGGGAAATACGACGTAATCGACGATCTTCCCGACGCTGACCCGCGCGGGATCGCTGAGTTCGTCTATTTGCGTATATCCGCCAAGATCGAACGGTCCGGACGGCCAGATTTGCGAAGCGCTGTTATTATTATAATACAGCTCGCTGCCGAAAATCCCTGGCACAAAAACAATTCCCTCCATGGTTATGTCCTTTTTTCCAAAATGAATTCTCGCGCGTGAAATTGTTGTCAGTGCAACACCATATTCCGCGCCCGCGGAACTCTCCTATCTCGCAGGCATTTCGCGCCAGCGTCCGCGAATTGCCGGCTCGCAAACCGCGAGACTACGGCTGAAATTTATAAATAGCCTGCTCGCACTTGAGGCGAGACGCGGGGGGATCCGAATTTAGCGAATACTAGGTATACGCGGACATCTGAGCGGTTGTCGAACAGATAGAATCGGCGCCCCGTCATGGCGAGCGCGGCGAAGCCATCGATCTCGCCGAGATCGCAGGCTACTCGGAACGCTCAGCCCATCGGAAGCATGGATTACCGCGCTTCGCTCGCAATGACGACGGCTCAATTTGATCGGTTACTGTTCCAGCGCAAAGCATATCGAAGGTAATAGCGAAATAATTAGGTCTGAAAATAGTGCGGCTCCTCCAGAAAGACTAAGCATTGCCGCTCGCGAACGCAATCCGATTGACCTGCATAGCAGCCCGCAGAGCCTAATGTTTCAAACCTGACGCATGATACCCAGCCGCCGGTCACGTCCGATGCCCGCCGTCGACCATTTGCGGAACAGCCGCAATTGCCGCCAACCCCGCAGGCTGGCGCGTGTGGCGGCGCAAGCTGGAGCGTGCTTCGAGGGCCGTTTTGCGGCCACCAGCACGAGGGCTGCGCCTCGCGCAAAGCCCCTTACCGCCCATTCGCGACCGGGCGCCGAGCGTCGGATTCGAACCGCTACGGCTTCAGCGCCCGTTCGGCGTTCACCCGCGCCAGGAAGCCGGCGAGGTCGTCGGTGACGAAATCGACGAAAGCCGGCGCGGCCTCACGATCGCGCGGCTGGCGGTAGTCGATGTGGCCGGGCTTGCCGGTCACCAGCACCGTCGTCATGCCGCGCGCGCGTGGCGTGGCGAGGTTCTTGGCGATGTCTTCGAACATCGCGGCTTCAGCCGGATCGACCGCGTGGGCGGCCAGGAAAGCGTCGTAGGCCGCCTCGCGAGGCTTCGGGATGAGGCCGGCGGCGACGATGTCGAAGGCGTCCTCGAACAGCCCGCCGAGGCCGAGTTGTTCGACGGTGGCGAGCGCGTGCCGGCGCGAACCGTTGGTGAAGATCAGCTTGCGTCCCGGCAGCTTGGCGATCTCCTCGGCGAGCGCCGGGTTCGGCGCGAGATCCGAGCGATCGATATTGTGCACGAAATCGAGGAAGTCGTCGGGCGCGATGCCGTCCTCGTCGACGAGGCCGCGCAACGTCGTGCCGTGCTCATGGTAATAGTAGCGTTGCAAGGCGCGGGCCGAGGCGCCGTCGAGCCCGCTGTGCTGGATCAGGTACAAGGTGATGCGATCCTCGATCGCCGGCCACAGCCCGCTGTCGGGAGGATAGAGCGTGTTGTCGAGATCGAAGATCCACGACGTCACATGGTTGAATTTGGCCAGAAGCGGAAGGCGGGCGGAGGCGTTCATTGGGGCGGGTTTCGCTGCGGATGCGGCGACACTATGGCCGATTTTCGTTTACCGAAACGTTCGGCCTTCAACGGAGCGCTTTCGCCGCCGTTACGCCCGAACGGATCGCCCCCTCGATGGTCGCCGGCAGCCGCGTCTGCGTCCAATCTCCCGCCAGCGCCAGGTTGCGCCAGCGCGTCGCCGCGCCGGGCCGCAGCGCGTCTTGGGCGGGCGAGGCGGCGAAGGTGGCGCGGCGCTCGCGCACGATCTGCCAGCGCGGCGGCTCGCCCGAAAGCCCCGCGACCTTCGAAACGTCCGCCCAGATGCGCTGCGCCAGTTCCTCGCGCGGCGTGTCGAGGCAGGCGTCGCCGTTGCTGATCGTCACCGACAGCCGGTCGGGAAACACGAACAGCCATTGCGCGAGGCCGCCGACGATGCCGGTGATCGGCGGCAGACTTGGCGGCGGCGCTGTGCGGTAATGCGCGTTGACGATGGCGCGGAACTCCGTCGGCGTCGCAAGCTCGGGCACGAGCGGCCCAGCGACCTGCGGCGGCGTCGCCAGCACCACCGCCTCGCCGGGCTTGACCTCGATGTGCGCGTCGCCGAAATCGAGCCCCGCCACCCGCTCGCCCTCGAAGGCGAGCGCGCGCAGCCGTCGCCCGAAGACGACGCTGCCGCCATGCGCCTCGATATAGGCCAAGGCCGGGCGCACCAGCGCGTTGGAGAGCCCATCGCGGGCGACCAGCGGATGGTAGTTGCGCCCGCCGGCGGCCAGCGTCTCGCGCACCACCTGCCCGGCCAGCGCCGCCGAGCCCTGGCTGGCCTCGATGTTGAGCGCCGCGACCAGGAACGGCTCAACCAGCCGGTCCCATAGCGGCCCCCGACAGGCCAGCGTATCGCCGATGCGCGCCCGCCGCCCCGCCCGCAACAGCTTGGCCAGTTCCAGATATTCGCGCAGCCGCGTGCCGGGGACGCGGCGCGCGCGGCTCAGCATCCAGAACGGAATCAGCCCCTCATTGGCGCGCAGCGTCCAGCGCGCGCCGCTGGCGAGATCGACGAACGGGAACGTCGCCGAGCCCGGCCCCACCAGCCTGTCGCGGGCGCCGATGCGCTGCGCGTAGGCCAGCGTGGCGCGATTGCCGGAGAGCACGAGATGGTTGCCGTTGTCGATCTCCATGTCGAGCGCGGCGTCGAAATAGGAGCGGCAGCGCCCGCCAGCCTGCGGGCTCGCCTCGTGCACGACGACCGCCCGGCCAGCGGCGACGAACTCAACTGCCGCCGACAGGCCCGCCAGCCCTGCGCCGATCACATGCACCAGGCTCATGCGAGAAAGCAGCGCGCGACGATCAGCAGCAGTCGCATCTTGCCGAGCTTGAGTGGCGCGCGCGGCGCCTTCCAACCGCGGGCGGTCAACCGGTCGAGGATGTGGCGATAGGCCTCGCCCATGATGCGCGGCGTGCGCGCCACCGCCGCCGGCGTGCGGTCAAAAACCTCCTGCGCCGCCGCGAAATGCTGGCGCGCCCGCGCCGCGACGGCGAGGCAGGCCTGCTCGATATTGGGATCGTCGATCGTCGCCTGCGCCCCCGTCGCCGCGACGCCGGCCTCGCGCAGCGCCTCGACGGGCAGGTAAAGCCGGTCGATGGCGGCGTCCTCGTCGATGTCGCGCAGGATGTTGGCGAGTTGCAGCGCCCGCCCGAGATGATGGGCGAGCGCTACGCCGTCGGCGGCGTTCATGCCGAACACCGGCGCCGAGAGCCGCCCGACAGCGCTCGCCACGCGGTCGCAATAGAGATCGAGCGTCGCCCAATCGGTGGCGCCGGCGCCGACGGTGCGCTCGACGTCCATCTCCATGCCGTCGATGACGGCGAGGAAATCCTCTTGCTTGAGGCCGAACTGCGCCACCGCCTCGGCGAGCGAACCGAGCCGGGCCGGGGCCGAGCCAGCGTAGAGCGCCGCCAGATCGTCGCGCCAGCCTTGCAGGCCCGCCAACGCCGCCTCGCGCGGCGCGCCGTCGTCGGCGATGTCGTCGACGGCGCGACAGAATGAATAGATCTCGAACATCGCCTGGCGCTGCGTCGCCGGCATCAGCCGCATGGCGAGATAGAATGAGGATTTCGCCGCCCGCGCCTGCGCGGGCGCCGGCGCCGCCAGACTCAAGAGCGAGCCTCCGCGCGCCCGACCGCCGTCGATTGGAAAAAGCCGCCGAGCGCGGCGCCGAGCGCCACCAGCCCCATGCGCCAGCGCGGCAGTTTCGTGCGCTCGCTTAGCGGGTCCATCGTCATCAGCCGGTCGAGATGCGCCTCGGCCAGCGCATAGATGACCTGGATTTCGAGCCGCAACCGCCGGTCGGTCAGGTCGCCGGCCAGCGCCCGCCCCTCGCGCAACAGCGCGCGGGTGCGCTCAGCAAGCTCGACGATGGTGGCCCGCAATGCCGGCGTCGCCTTGGCCGCGCCCAGCATCTCAGTCGTCGCGCCGTGGGCGGCGAGGCGGTCCTGCGGGATATAGACGCGGTCGATCTTGGCGTAATCGTCGGCGCAATCCTGAAGGTGGTTGATGATCTGCAACGCCGAGCAGATGGCGTCGGAAGCCGGCCAGCGCGCCTCGTCCTGCCCGTGCACGTCGAGCACGAAACGACCGACGGGATTGGCGGAATAGGCGCAATAGCCCATCAGTTCCCACCAATCGGCGTAGCGCAGCTTGGTGGCGTCGGCGCGGAAGGCGATCAGCAGGTCGCGGGCGTGGCGGGCGCTCATGCCGCGCGCTTGCAGCGCCGCGCGCAGCGTCTTGGCCTGGCTGTTGGCGTCGGCCGCGTCGTCGCCCGTCAGCCCCGCCTCCATATAGTCGAGGCGGGCGACCTTCTCCTGCGGCGAGAAATGGGCATCGTCGGCGATGTCGTCGGCGGCGCGGGCGAAATCGTAGAAGGCCATGATGACCGGCCGGTGCTCGGCGCGCACGATACGCGAGGCGACCGGGAAATTCTCGGTCTGGTGCGTTTTGCCCGAACGTGTCGATCCGGTCTCGCTCATGGCTCCCGCGCGTCGATACAGCCGCTTACGGCCGACGCCGCGTTAGCACATCGCCCGGCTGGCGTCGATGAAGCGCGACAGCCAGCCGGGATTATGGAAAACGTCGGGCCTGCCCTCAAACACTTGCCGCTCAAAGCGCGACGATGCGCCCCTGCCGCTCCAGCAGCGCGATGACCTCGTCGGCGAGCGCCTCGGGGCTGCCGGCGGCGGTGTCGAGGCGCAACTGCGGCGCTTCGGGGGCCTCGTAGGGCTGGTCGATGCCGGTGAAGTTCTTGATCTCGCCGGCGAGCGCGCGCTTGTAGAGCCCCTTCGGGTCACGCTTGATCGCATCCTCGATCGTGGTGTCGACGTAAATCTCCACGAACTCGCCCTCGGCGGCGATCTCGCGCGCCAGACGGCGCTCGGCGCGGAACGGCGAGATGAACGAGGTCAGCACGATCAGCCCGGCGTCGGTCATCAGCCGCGCCACTTCGGCGACGCGACGGATGTTCTCGACGCGGTCGGCAGCGGTGAAGCCGAGATCCTTGTTGAGCCCATGACGCACGTTGTCGCCGTCGAGCAGCGCCGTATGCACGCCGCGGGCGTGCAGCTTCTGCTCGACGAGATTGGCGATCGTCGACTTGCCGGCGCCCGAGAGCCCGGTGAACCACAGCACCGCCGGCTTCTGCGCCTTCAGGCTCGCATGCGCCTCGCGCGAGACGGCGAAGCCGTGGCGGTGGACGTTGGTGGCGCGCCGGAGGCCGTGTTCGACGATGCCCGCCGCCGCCGTCTCGTTGGTGCGCCGGTCGATGAGGATGAAGGCGCCGAGATCGTGGTTTTCGCGATAGGGGTCGAAGGCGACCGGCATCGTGGCGGCGAGGTTGCAGAGGCCGATCTCGTTGAGCGCCAGCGTCTTGGCGGCGAGCTTTTCCTGGGTGTTGACGTCGATGCGGTGCTTCAGGTCGGTGATCTGGGCGGGGACCGTCTTGGCGCCGATCTTGAGCAGATAGGAGCGGCCGGGCAGCATCGGGTCGGCGCTCATCCAGATCACATGCGCGGTGAACTGGTCGGCGACCTCGGGCCGCGCCTGCGGCAGGCACAGCACGTCGCCGCGCGCGATGTCGAGTTCGTCGGCGAGCGTCACCGTCACCGCCTCGCCGGCCTCAGCCGTCTCAGCTTGGCGGTCGGCGACATAGAGGCTCTTGACCTTCGAAGTGCGGCCGGAATTGGCGACGACGATCTCGTCGCCGACACTGACGCGCCCGCCGGCGACCGTGCCGGCGTAGCCGCGGAAATCGAGGTTGGGCCGATTGACCCATTGCACGGCTAAGCGGAACGGCGCCGAGACGCGCTCCTCCTCGACGTCCTGGGCTTCGAGATGGGCGAGCAGCGTCGGCCCTTGCCACCACGGCGTGCGCTTGGAGCGGCTCGACACGTTGTCGCCGTAGCGCGCCGACAGCGGGATCGGCTGCAAGGTCTTGAAGCCGAGCGGTTCGGCGAATTCGCGATAGGCAGCGACGATGGCGTCGAATGCCTGCTGGCTGAAATCCACCAGGTCGATCTTGTTGATCGCCAGCACGACGTGGCGGATGCCGAGCAGCGAGACGATGAGCGAATGGCGGCGCGTCTGCGCCAACAGGCCCTTGCGCGCATCGACGAGCAGGATGGCGAGATCGGCGTTGGAGGCGCCGGTCGCCATGTTGCGGGTGTATTGCTCATGGCCGGGAGTGTCGGCGACGATGAAGGAGCGCTTCTCGGTGGCGAAATAACGATAGGCGACGTCGATGGTGATGCCCTGCTCGCGCTCGGCCTCCAGGCCATCGACGAGCAAGGCGAAATCGATGTCGGGACCGGTGGTGCCGTGTTTCTTCGAGTCCTTCTCTAGCGCCGAGAGCTGGTCGTCGAAGATCAGCTTCTGCTCATAGAGCAGCCGCCCGATCAGCGTCGACTTGCCGTCGTCGACGGAGCCGCAGGTGAGGAAGCGCAGGGTGGGCAGGGAGGTCATGCGCTCAACCGAACCTTGTTGGAGGAGAAGCCGCGGCCGCGCCGCCCCCTCTCCCCGCGCTTCACGGGGAGAGGGCTGGGGTGAGGGGCCGCGACGCGCAGCCACGCCGCGAAACCAAGCGCTGTGTCCAAGCCGGGCCGCCCCTCGCCCTGACCCTCTCCCCGTGAAGAACGGGGAGAGGGAAACGGGCGGCTTTCGCGCCGGCGCGCCATCAGAAATACCCCTCGCGCTTCTTCTTCTCCATCGAGCCGGCCTCGTCGGTGTCGATGAGCCGTCCCTGGCGCTCGGAGGTGGTGGAGGCTTTCATCTCGGCGATGATCTCGTCGAGCGTCTCGGCGTCGGATTCGACCGCGCCCGACAGCGGATAGCAGCCAAGCGTGCGGAAGCGCACGCGCCGCATCTGCGGGACCTCGCCGGGATGGAGCGGCAATCGCTCGTCATCGACCATGATTAGCGTGCCGCCGCGCTCGACGACCGGACGAGCCTTCGAGAAATACAACGGCACCACGGGGATATTTTCGTATTTGACGTATTCCCAGACGTCGAGTTCGGTCCAGTTCGACAGCGGGAACACGCGCATCGATTCGCCTTCGCGGATGCGGGTGTTGAACAGCCGCCACAGCTCCGGACGCTGATTGCGTGGGTCCCAGGCGTGCTGGGCGGAGCGGTGCGAGAAGATGCGCTCCTTGGCGCGCGATTTCTCCTCGTCGCGGCGCGCGCCGCCGAACGCGGCGTCGAACTTGCCGGCGTCGAGCGCCTGCCGCAACCCCTCGGTCTTCATCACATGCGTGTGAAGCTGGCTGCCGGAGGCGATCGGGTTGATGCCGCGCGCCAGACCGTCCTGATTGATGTGGACGCGAAGGTCCAGCCCGTAACGCTTCGCCGTCTCGGCGCGAAAAGCGTACATCTCCCTGAACTTCCACGTCGTGTCGACGTGCAGCAGCGGAAACGGCAGCGACGCCGGATGGAAGGCTTTCAGCGCGACGTGCAGCATCGCGCTGGAATCTTTGCCGATCGAATACAACATCACCGGTGCGCGAAATTCCGAGACAACCTCGCGCATGATGTGAATAGATTCCGCCTCTAACCTGCGCAGATGCGGCGGTAGTTTTCCGGGCATAGACCACTCCAGACCGGGGCGACCCGACGCCGCCCGCGCGGGGCGCCGCCGCAAAGCCCGGCGCCGAGGTCTGCGACGTAGGGCGGCGCGGCGGCGGCGTCAAGGCGCGGCCGGGCGGCGTTCACATCCGCTCGACTTGCGTGTCACATCCGCTCGATCTTCTTGGCCGCCTCGTCAAGGGCGTCGGTAATCGCCTGAATCTGCTCGCCGGTCGCGTCCCGGCCGCGCAACCTGAGCTTGACGGTGGCGCGCAGGTTCCACATGGCGCGGATGACCGGCGCGGCGCTCGACCAATCGGCCTCGTTCCCGCCGGTCAGGCGGGCGAAGATGGCGTCGACCTGCGCCTTGTTTTCGTTCAGGAAGCTCTGGCCCTCGGGCGTCACCGCGTAAAGCTTGCGGTTGGCGGCGTCGACGCTGGCGCTGGCGTAACCCATGTCTTCGAGCAGCGTCAGCGTCGGATAGACGACGCCGGGGCTGGGGCTGTAGTCGCCGCCGACGCGCTCGCCGAGCGCCTTGATGACTTCGTAGCCGTGGCGCGGCTTCTCCGCGATCAGCGCCAGAATGACGAGGCGCAACTCGCCGCTGTCGAACGTGCGCCCCTCGCGACCGCCGAAACCGCCGCCGTGGCGCCAGCGTCCGAACCCTTCGGCCCCGTGGCCACCGCGCCGAAACGCCTCGTGTTGATGCAAGTGTCTGAAAAGCATGCTTTTTCCCTTTCAATATGACATATCTAAGATATGTCTTCTGCAAGATAGTCTAAGATATATCTTTTGCAAGCCCGGATTCGCACTTTTCCATCAAACCCGCGCCCCGCCCGGCCGCGCTAACCCCCCGGCAAGGTTACGCCGGCCTTAAAGTAAAGAATCGCAAGCAATTTGCTTTCAATTCGTCGATGCCCTGTCAACGTTAAGAAAAATCGCGACTTACCTTAAGTCACTTAGATAAAATTGCGCGCTTTTTTTTCCGCCGTAGCCAATACGCCGCAGCGATCCTTGGACCCAACAAAGGGACTGGGGTCGTAATGTTCAAATCCGTGATTGTCGCCGCTTTCGCCGCCACGTTGTTCGGCGCCGCCTTCGCCAGTTTCGGCGAGGCCTCCGAGACCTCGCTGCCACGAGCCAGCTACGCCGCCGTCGGCGGCCCGACGTCCGTGCCTTACGGCTGGGTGGACTTCTGCGGCCGCCGGCCCGAGGAATGCGACCTCGGCAAGCTGCAACCGCTCGACATCCGCATGACCCGCGCCACCTGGAGCGCGCTCAACCGCATCAACCGCCGCGTCAACGCCGCCATCGAGCCGATGACCAACCTCGCCCATTGGGGCACCATGCTCGACCATTGGGATTATCCCGTCGACGGCAAGGGCGACTGCAAGGTTTATGCGCTCTACAAGCGCAAACTGCTCGTCCAAGCCGGCTTCCCTCGCCAGGCGCTGCTGATGACCATCGTCAAGGATCTCGAGGGCGAGGGCCATGCCATCCTCACCGTCAAGACCGATCGCGGCGAGTTCATCCTCGACAACCTCACCGACGACATCCGCCCCTGGAACGCCACCGGCTACACCTACCTCAAACGGCAGGCGCAGTACGACCCCAACGTCTGGCTCAACCTCGGCGGCGTGCACGGCCTGCCCTCGGTGGCTTCCGCGCAGGCCGATGGCGGCTGAACGCCGCCTTCCGCGCAAGCCGACGGCGGCTGAACGCCGCCTTGCGCCTGCCGGGCGCCATCGCTTAAGCCGGTTAACGGCCCAGGCGACGGACGCGAGCGCATGAAACGATGGCAAGAGGGTCTTTGGGCCCTCATCGGACTGGCGACCGTCGCTTTCTCGGCCTTTCTGCTCCACAGGGAGTTGCGTTCGCATTCGCCGGGCGAGATCGTCGATGCGCTGAAGGCGATCCCGCCGCTGCGCTGGGCTTGCGCGATCGTCTCCACCGGTCTCGCCTACGCGGCGCTGGCTTGGTACGACCAGATCGCACTCAAGCATCTCAAGCGGCGCTTGAGCTGGCGCTTCATCGGCGTCGTCTCTTTCGTAACCTACGCGCTCGCCCATAACATCGGCGCGACGGTGTTCTCCGGCGCCGTGGTGCGCTACCGCGCCTATTCGCTGAAAGGGCTTTCGGCGGCCGAGGTCGGCGTCATCGTCGCCTTCACCTCGATCACCTTCACGCTCGGCGCGATGCTGATGGGCGGGCTGACGCTGCTGGCGCGGCCGGAAGTGCTGAGCCGCTGGGTCGAAGGCCCGCATTGGCTGGCGCCCGCCGCCGCCGCGGCGCTGCTCGCCGGCCCCTGGCTCTATATGCTCGGCGCGCTGCTGCACTTCCGCCCGGTGAAAGTCGCCGGCTTCCGTCTCGTCTATCCGCGCCCGCCGATCGCCGCGCGGCAGATGATCGTCGGCCCGATCGAGTTGATCGGGGCAGCGGGCATCATCTATTTCGCGCTGCCGGCGGCCGGCAATCCGGGGTTCCTGGCGGTGCTCGGGGTGTTTCTGGCCTCCTTCACGGTGGCGCTGATAAGCCATGCGCCGGGCGGGCTTGGCGTGCTGGAAATCACCTTCCTGAAAGCCATGCCCGACGAGGCGGCGACCGACGTGATCGCCGCGCTGCTGGTGTTCCGCCTGCTCTATCTGATCGTGCCGCTGATGGTTTCGCTGGTCATCGTCGCCGTCTACGAGAACCACCGCCTGTTAGGGGCACTGCGGCGGCCTCAGTAGCCGCGCTGGCGCTCGGCCAGATGGCGCAGCGGCGCGCCGCGCTCGAAGGCCGCGATCTCGCCGGCGATGAAGCGCGTCACCGCCTCCGGCGCCGAGATCGCCGCATTGTGCGGGCTGATGAACACGTCGTCGCGGCCCCACAGCGGCGAATCGGCCGGCAGCGGCTCGGCCTCGAACACATCCAACGACGCGCCCTTCAGCACGCCGGCCGCGAGCGCCGCGACGATGTCGGCCTCGACCTGACTGCCGCCGCGCCCGCCATTGACCAGCGCCGGGCCGACGCGGCCATCGCGCGGCAGCTTGGCAAACAATTCGGCGTTGAGCAGGCCGCGCGTCTGCGCCGTCAGCGGCAGCAGCGACACCAGAATGTCGCTGCGCGCCAGCAGCGCGTCGAGCCCGTCGCCGCCATGATAGGTCGCCATGCCGGCGACCGCTTTCGGCGAGCGGCTCCAGCCGGCGACGTCGAAGCCGAGCGCCTTCAGCTTGGCGGCGGCGTCGCGCCCGAGCACGCCAAGGCCGAGCACGCCGACCCGCACCTCGCGCGCCGCCGGCTGCGCCTCGTCCTCGCTCCAGATCTTGGCCCGCTGTTGGCGGTCGTAGCGGCGGAACTGGCGATGATGCAGCAGCACTTGCATGACCACCCATTCGCTCATCCGCTGCGTCAGATCGGCATCGACGACGCGCACCACCGGCGCGTCGGGCAGTCGCCGGTCGGCGAACACATGATCGACGCCGGCGCCCAGCGAGAAGATCGCCTTCAGCCCCGGCAAGCCTTGCAGCGCCCCTTCGGGATGGCGCCACGTCAAAGCGTAAGCCACGCCGGCGCGGTCTTCGAGCGTCTCCAGCGTGTCGATGCGCCGCCCCGGCAACAGCGCCGAAAGCTTGGCCTTCCAGGGCGCCGGGTCCCAACCGCTGATTGCCAGCAGCAGGTTCATGCGACGATCCGCTCGATCACCGGCGGCCGGCTTTGCGGGGCCTCGTCGGCGAGATGGTAAGCGGCGGCGAGCCGCGCGGCGGCAGCCTCTGCCGCGGCTTCGTCGCGGGCGTGAACCAGCGCCAGCGGCCGCCCGGCCCCGACCGCTTCGCCGACGCCTGCCAACTCCGTCAGGCCGACGGCGGGGTCGATGGCGTCGCTGGCGCGCCGCCGTCCGCCGCCGAGTTCCACCACCGCCAGCCCGACCGCGCGGGCGTCGATCGCCGCCACAAAGCCGGTGCGCGGCGCCGGCGCCGGCCTAAGCACGGGCGCCTGCGGCAGCAAGTCGCGCGCGCGGCTGAGAAAACGCGGCGGGCCGCCGAGCGCCGCGACCATGCGCTCAAATCTTTCCGCCGCCGCGCCGCTGTCGAGCCCGCGCTGCAAGGCGGCGCGGGCCGCCTCAAGGTTGGCCGCCAGCCCGCGCGCCACCAGTGGCTCGGCGGCGAGCGCCAGCGTCACCTCATGCAGGCGCGCGTCGCGGCGCGCGCCGATCAGATAATCGACGGCGTTCATGACCTCCACCGCATTGCCGGCGGCGCTGGCCAGCGGCTCGTCCATATAGGTGATTACAGCCACCGTCGGCACACCGGCCCCGGTCGCCACCGTGGCGATGCTGTGCGCCAGCTCGCGCGCGCCGGCGATCGTCGTCATGAAGGCGCCGGAGCCGCATTTCACGTCCATCACCAGCGCCGAGAGCCCTGCCGCCAGCTTCTTCGCCAGGATCGAGGCGGTGATGAGCGGGATCGATTCCACCGTCG
>DATNDU010000045.1:0-10872 GCA_035606915.1 Roseiarcus sp.
GACGCGCACGCCCTCGCCGCGCTCGATAATCATCGGCCCGATCTGCTCGTGGCGCCGCGCGTTGGTGGCGGGGTGGAAATAATGCGCGATATCGCGAGCGGCGAGTGAATTCGGCCGATCAATCATCGGGGGCCTCCTGGGACGTGGGCATTTGCGCCCCGCGCCGGGCGCTTGTCCAGAGGGGCGCAAGGAATCGTCAAGCTGCAACCGCTACCCAGGGTTGCATGTCCGATATGGTGAGCTTCGTCCAAGAGGCCGGCCGCAGGTCGCAAAGCCTGCGGTTCGAGCCCGACCGCCTGGTGCTGGCGAGCGCCGACGATCACAGCGCGCGCGAGCTGTCGCTGGCCTATTACGATATCGACGTCAGGCGCGCCGTGACGAGCGCGGCTGGCAGGCTCTGGCGGCGCGACGGCGCAGCGACGCGCTACGCGCTGCTGGCGCCAAAGCGGCGCGGCGAGACGCTGGAAATCTGGCCCGACATCCAGCACGATCGCATCGTCGCCGAAATGGCGGCGCGCTGGAAGGCGATGCGGCGGCGCGTCGTGCGCATCGATTTCGGCGCCGATGCCGCGCACGAGATGGCGCGTTTCGAGGCGCTGCGCCAGCGCCGGGTGATCGACGCCGAGGAATGCGCGGCGGCGATCGCCCGCATCGCGGCGCGCGCGTGAGCTTCAGTAGGCGCGGCGCAGCACCGCCCCCGGCGGCGGCGCGTAATATTCCTGCGCCATGGCGAGCGAGGGATCGTTGTAGAAGCCGGCGAGGCTCAGCCCCTTATCCTGGCGGGCGATCACCTCCATTTGCACGGCGGGGGGCAGGGGAGTCTGGCCCGGCGGATAGCTGTCGTCACCCACTCCTGCGCCGAAGCAGCGGTAGTAGCCACAAGCGGCGGCCGGGGTGGCGCTCGCCAGCAGGGCGGCGGCGAGCAGGGCGGCGAGCGTCGTTCTCATCTACGGCTTTCCCTTCGTAAACTGGGATCGAGATTAACGCGCCGCTATTGCGTTACGGTCAATAAACACGCCTAACGAAGTGTGTATCGGCGCGCCGTCAGCGCCCCCGCCGCAACTGCGCCTCTGGCGCCGGCCGCAACAAATCCAGCGCCGCGCCGAGCGTCGTTTGCTCATGGTCGAGCCAAGCGGAGAAATCGGCGGCGGCGATCAGCGCCGGCATGCGCTCGCCGAAGGCCGATAACAGCGCATTTGCGGGGGTGGTCAGGATGCAGGCGGTGTCGATCTCGCCACCACTGGCGTCGCAATAGGTCTCATAGAGCGCGGCGAGGCCAAAGGGCGCGCCGTCGGCGGCCTGGAATAGCGCCGACTTCTCCGTGCGCCCGCTATAGAAGCCATCGGCGGGCGCCAGGCAGCGGCGGCGCTTGAACGCGGCCGCGAAACTCGCCTTTTCCGTCACGCTTTCGGCGCGGGCGTTGACGATCAGCGGAAAGCTGGCGGGGTCCTTGACGAAGCCCGGCAGGAAGCCCCAGCGCACGAGGCGGAAATTGCGCCCGCGCCCGCCTGTGTAGGGGCGCGCCATGACGACGGCGATTGGCTGCGTCGGCATAATATCGGCGCGCGGCGGAAAATCCGGCGCCTCGTCATAGCCGAAGCGGGCGCGCAAAATCGCCGACGGGGAGGTGAGCGCGAAGCGGACGCACATGAGGTTAGGGAATCATGGAGGTCAGCAAAACATGGCTTTCTGTGAATTAACTATTCTTAAAGGCGCCAGTCGCGGACACAAGGTAATTTGATTATAGAATATGCCATGTCGCTTTCCACGGCTATATCCTTGCATCTTCTCGGCTCCGCAAAGTCGCGCATCGCCGCGCTCGACTATGTGAGCGAAGCCTTCGCCGAGGCGGTGCTCGACGGCGTCGAGGCTGAGGCCTTCGCCGAGGCGGCGATCGCCACCGCGCTGCGCGAACTCGTCGCCGCGCATGGCGAGGAGCGGGTCGCCGACATCGTGCAAAGCTTTCCCGAGCGGGTGCGCGCCGGCGAGTTCTCTTCACGGCTTCGCCAATAGCGCTGGCGCGCCCTTCGGCTTAAAAGGACGCCGCGCGCGAGCCAGGGAGCCGAGGCATGTCGTTCAAAGCAGTGCGGGTGGACAAAAGCGAGGCGGGCCAGACCGTCGGTTTCGTCGACGCCGAAGCGTCCGAGCTGATGGACGGCGATGTAACGGTGCGCGTCACCCATTCGACCATCAACTACAAGGACGGCTTGGCGCTGTCCGGCAAATCGGCGATCCCGCGCAAGTTTCCGATGTTCCTCGGCATCGATTTCGCCGGCGTGGTGGAGACCTCCGCCCATCCGGGCTTCCAGGCCGGCGACGAGGTGATCGCCAACGGCTTCGGCCTTGGCGAGACTCATTCGGGCGGCTACGCGCAAAAGGCGCGCGTCAACAGCGATTGGCTCGTCAAGCTGCCGGCGCCGTTCAGCCGCGCCGAGGCGATGGCGATCGGCACGGCGGGCTATACGGCGGCGCTGGCGGTCGACGCGCTGGCGGCGGCGGGCGTCTCGCCCGACATGGGGCCGGCGGTGGTGACGGGGGCGGCTGGCGGCGTCGGCTCGGTCGCCATCGCCTTGCTCGCCAAAGCCGGCTGGAGCGTCATCGCCTCGACGGGGCGAACCTCGGAGGCCGATTATCTCAGGCGCCTCGGCGCGGCTGACATCATCGACCGCAATACCCTGAGCGGCCCGGGGCGGCCGCTCGCCAAGGAGCGCTGGAGCGCCGGCGTCGACAGCGTCGGCTCGCATACGCTGGCCAACCTGTTGTCGCAGACGCGCTATCGCGGCGCTATCGCGGCTTGCGGGCTCGCCGGCGGCATGGATTTGCCGGGCTCGGTGGCGCCGTTCATCTTGCGCGGCGTGCGGCTGTTGGGCATCGACAGCGTGCAGTGCCCGATGGCGCCGCGCCTTGCGGCGTGGGCGCGGCTCGCCCGCGATCTCGACCGCGCGCTGCTTGCCAGCCTGTCGCAGACGGTCCCGTTCGAGCGCGTGTTCGAGGTCGGCGCGGCGATCCTCAAGGGCGAGGTGCGCGGACGCGTGGTAGTCGAGATCGGCGGCTGAGCGCCGGCCCGGTCATGCCGCGAGCCTGGCGTCGCGGATCAGCAGGCGGATGAATTCGAGCTTCGTCAGCACCGAGTCATTGAGCACGAACGGATAGAGATCGTGCTGGCCGATGCTGCGGTTGACCCCGTTCAGTGCGACCGTCAGCGGCGCCCAGGCCTCGACGAGGCGCTCCGCACTCGGCGCGTCGTAGGGGTTGAAGTCGATCTTGGCGGCGGCGGCGTCCGGCATGAAGCGGACCCGCACGTCGATGCCGTAGCTGCGCGCCGTCTCCAGCGCATCGACGATGTGCAGATAATGCGCCCAGGTCTCGGCGAAATCCTCCCAGGGGTGGGCGCAGGCATAGGCGCTGATGAAACGCAGGCCCCAATCGGCCGGCGGCCCTTGCCTGTAGTGGCGTTGCAGGGCGCCGGCGTAATCGACGCGCTCGTCGCCGAACACGGCGCGGAATGCCGCCAGCCGGCCGCCGTCGCGCACCAGCCGGTCCCAATAATAATGGCCGATCTCGTGGCGGAAATGGCCGACCAGCGTGCGATAGGGCTCGCCGAGCGAGGCGCGCCGCTGCTCGCGCTCGGCGTCGTCTGCCTCGGCGAGGTTGAGCGTGATGAGCCCGTTGTCGTGGCCGGTCATCACCTGCGCGCCCGAGGGGTCGCCGGGAGCGGGATCGGCGAGGAAATCGAAGGCGAGGCCGCGCTCGGGATCATCCAGCTTGTTGGGGTGGGGCAAGCGCCAGCGCAGCAGCGCACGGATCATGTAGCGTTTGGCAAGCTCGATCTTGCCCCAGCGGATGACGTTCTGCGCGATCGACAAATCGGGGATGGTGCGATTGTGGCGGCAGGCTTCGCACAAAGCCTCGCCCCCGTTGTCGGGGATCAACCAGTTGCAGACGCCGTGCTGGGCGTTGCTACAGAAGCGGTAAGGCTGGCGCTCGGCGCCGAGCGCGGCGAACCGCTGCAGGCCGCTCTCCAGCGCGCTCATCGCGAAGCGATCTTGCAGGAAGCCGACGGCTCGGCCGCAGGTCAGGCATTGGCTGTTTTCGAAATGAAGGGCGGAGCGACAAGCCTGACATTCGAACAATTGCATGAGCTTACCTACTGACAACGCGCGGCGACAAAAAAAAGCGCCGCCCGGCGTCGGCCCGGTTCCGGCGAAAAGACGCCGGAACCGGGCCAACACCGAACGGCGAGTCGGGGGCGTGAGATCAATCGCCGGGCGACGCCTTTGTTCCCCTGAAGGGTCAGGGCTGGAAGCGCCAGAGCAGGATTTGCTCGCCGCCGCCCTCGGCAGCCGCAGCGCCGAGCTGGCTGGCGAGCCCATACATCACCTTTTCCGGCAGCGGCATTTCGGCCGGCGCGGCGTCCGATTCGACGCGCAGCAGGACGCTGCCGCCTTCATCAGCCGCCAGCCGGACGCCGATATAGCCGGCCGCGATGGCGCTGAAGGCGGTGATTAGCGCCTCGACCAGCCCGAGCCCCAGCGCAATGGCGCGGTCTACGACAAGTTCGCCGTCCCATTCGATCGCATAGGCGACGCGCTGGCGCGGCCGGCGCAGACCGCCGATCGTCGCCGCGCAGATTTCTTCGAGAAACGGCTTGGTGGCGATCGGCCGCACGCCGTTTGGCGTCAGCGTCAGCCGGTAGGCGACGGCGATGACGCCGACGCGCGCCTCGATGCGAGCCAGTTGCAGCGCTTCGGCGCGTGGCGCCGCACGGCGGATCAGCGCCAGATAGCTCTGGATGACCTGAAGGCTGTTCTTGATGCGGTGGTGCATCTCCAGCATCAGTGCGCGGTTTTCCTGTAGCGAGGTGCGCAGCGCATGCTGGCGCTCGCGGGCGTTGTCGAGCATAGCGTTGAAGGAATCGGCGACGCTGCGCAGTTCGCTCGGCATCGTGGCGGCGACTGGCGCCTTGGCGCGGCTCTCGGGGTCGCGCGCGCGGGCGCGCGACGCGACATCCAGCCCCTTGATCCAGTGTACGACCTCACGCCGGATGGCGGTGGCGTAGAGCGCGGCGAGCAAGCCCAGCATCAGCAATTGCGCCGCGCAAAGGATGGCGAAGCGCCACCGCGCCGCCGTCAGCGGCCGGTCGTCGAACCGCATCAACAGGCTGAGGGTCGAGCCCTCGATCGGCGCCAGCGCGAAAGCCGCCGTCGCGCCGCGCCGATCCCGCCCGCGCCAGACCGGCGTGGCCGCGTTCAACGTCGCCGGCGACCAACCGGGGTCCATGGAGCTGAAATTGGCGGCGACGATGCCGCCGTCGAGCGAGACCAGCGCGATATGAGTCTCGCCGATCGCCGCGACCGGCGCCAAGCGCCGGCGCAACGTCGCGTCGTCGACGACTAGCACACTCGGCGAGCGTATGGCGGCGGCGTCCTCGGCGGCGGCGGCGACGATCCACAACCGCGAGCCGACCACGGCAAGGCGATAACCCGCGTCGTCCTTGCCGCTGTCTTGAAGGGCGGGCGCGCGGGTTGCGTCGATGGGCGCGCCAGCGGAGCAGGGAACGAGCGCTTCGTCATAGAAAAGCACGGCCGAAAATCCAACATTTCGGCGCAAGAAGGCGTTGGCGAGCAGCGCACAGTGCTGGGCGTCGACATAGCGGGCCGCGAAGGCTTCATTGGCGAGCGACCGGCCCGCCGAATTCAACCAGGAAAGCATCGTTGCGGCGCGCGCGCTCGCCGCTCTCGCCTGCGAGGTTTGCAGGCTGTCGAGCGCCCCGGCATAGAGCGAATAAGCCAGCAGCACCACAAGCACCGCGGTCGGAACGACGACCACCGCCATGGTTCCCAGTAAGCGGGACCAGACCGAGGATAGGCTGAGGCGCGCAAAAACACTCACCGCTAGCCGGACGAGTGAACGCGAACGACCGCCTCCGACACCGACCCCATGCCCAGATCGGACGCCTCCTTGATGCCCAGCAAATCCGCCAGCCGACCCCTGGCGCGGTTAAGGCGGCTCTTGATCGTGCCGACGGCGACACCACAGATCTGCGCCGTCTCCTCGTAGGAAAGCCCCGATGCGCCGACCATTAACAGCACGTCGCGGTGCTCTGGCGCAAGCTTCGACAGCGCGATCAGGAAATCCGACATGTCGACGCTGGATTCCTGGTTCGGCGGCGTGGCGAGGCGGGCGGCGTAGACGCCGTCTGTATCCGGCACCTCGCGACCGCGCTTGCGATATTGCGAATAATAGGTGTTGCGCAGGATGGTGACGAGCCAGGCGCGCATATTGGTCCCGGGGATGAAGCTCCCCGCATTGCTCCAAGCCTTCAGCATGGTCTCCTGCAAGAGATCGTCGGCTTGATGGAACGAGCCCGAAAGCGACACCGCGAAGGCCCGCAAATCCTTCATCTCGCGGATGAGACCCTCGCGGAACTCTTTCGTCCGCGCTTCGGAAGCCGCCGCTTGATCCGTCATGGCGCGCGCTCGCGGGCTTCCAACTCGGCCAGCAGCACGAGCAACCGGTCAGGCAGAGGCATCTCGGCGATGGCCTGGAAATGGCGCTGCAAGGCGCGGCCGACTGCGTCAACGACGAGGGGGCTCAACTGGGCGGCGCCGTCGTCTGCGTCCTCCCATTCCTGTTCGCGAGGCGTCGATCCCGCTCCCGAGCCCCTGATAGCGCCAGTCATCACTTTATTATCCTGTTTACTCCGTCCGGCCCCGCCTTTTACGAAGAGGTGAACTCGCGGACTCGACCTTGAAATCGCCCATAACCTGGGTGGATAACACGGAACTCGGCGAGCGGTTCCACGTTATCCTAAGTCGGCGGCCGCCTTTTTCTCGCCTGCGGGAGAATTCTCTCGCTTACGGGAAGACCGGCAGCGCGTTCAGGAGTGAAAATGTCGATTGCCCGCAGCATTGCCCCCCATCTGCCTTACCTACGCCGATTCGCCCGCGCGCTGGAGGGCTCTCAGGCGGGGGGCGATGCTTTTGTCGCGGCGACGCTGGAGGCGCTGATCGCCGATCCCTCGTCGTTCTCGACCGGCGTGCCGGCCAAGGTGGCGCTCTACCAGCTCTTTGTCGGACTGTGGTCGTCGACCCATCGCGGCGAGAAGCCGCTGCGCGGCGGCGGCCTTTCCGACATCCTGCGCCGCAACATCGAGTCGCTTACGCCGGCCTCGCGTCAGGCGTTCTTGCTGCGCACAGTCGAGGATTTCTCGCTGGAGGAAGTCGCCGCCATCCTCAAGACGAGCCCGGAGGAGGCTGCCAAGCTACTCGATACGGCCGGCCGCGAGATTGCCGAGCAGGTGGCGACGAGCGTGCTCATCATCGAGGACGAGCCGATCATCGCGCTCGATATCGAGAGCATGGTGCGCGATCTCGGCCACGAAGTGACGGGCGTGGCGCGCACCCATCGCGAGGCGGTCGAGATGGTGAAAGCGCGGCCGCCGGGTCTGGTGCTGGCCGATATCCAGCTCGCCGACGGCAGTTCCGGCCTCGATGCGGTCAACGAGATCCTGACCACGCTGGAAACGCCGGTTATTTTTATCACCGCCTTTCCCGAGCGGCTATTGACCGGCGAGAAGCCAGAGCCGGCGTTTCTCGTCACCAAGCCATTCCGGCCCGAGATGGTGAAGGCGACGATCAGCCAAGCGCTGTTTTTCGACCGCCGGGCCGGCCGCAAGGCCTGATCGAGCGGGCCGTGTCTGGCGCCACCCACCCCCTCATCCTGAGGAGCCCCGAAGGGGCCTCGAAGGACGCACGTTGGCCCGACCTTTTCCGCAATCAACCGCTGCCTCGAACAACCGCCGGCGCAAGCTGGAACGCCCTTCGAGGCTACGCTTCGCTTCGCGCCTCAGGGCGAGGTCAGTGGATTGCGCGCGGAGTCCGCAATCTGCCCACCGCGACCGCGCGCCGAGCGTCAGATTGCAACCCCTAGCCGCCGCGACTCTCAGGCGAGCAGCATCAGCGAGCGCGGGAACAGGCGCGCCTGCGCGTTGCCGGCCTCGTCGGCGGATAGCGCCTCGCCCTCGGCGCGATCGCTGGCGGCGGTGTCGACGACGATCCGCCAAGGCGCGCCCTCGCGCTCGGGAAGCACGAACGCGGTCTCGGCGTCGACGGCGTTGAACAGAATCAGCGCCTCCTTCCAGACGTCCTTGCCGTCGCTGAAATCGCGCGCCAGGCGCAGCCCGATGGTGGTCGCGCCGGCGTCGTTCCACGCCTCGTCGGTCTGAAGGCCGCCGCCGGGGTTGAGCCACTCGACCGTCATGCCATCGCGGAAACTGTCGCGCCGCAGCAGCGGCTGCGCCTGCCGCAACGTAGTAAGCTCGCGCACGAAGTCCGTTAGCTTGTGACCGGCGTCGTCGATTTTGCGCCAGTGGACCCAAGAAATCTCGTTGTCCTGGGCATAGGCGTTGTTGTTGCCGTTCTGCGTGCGTCCGAATTCGTCGCCGGCGAGGATCATCGGCGCGCCATGCGAGAACAACAGGGTAGCGAGGAAATTGCGCTTCTGCCGCTCGCGCACCGCCTTGATGCCGGCGTCGTCGGTCGGCCCCTCGGCGCCGAGATTGTAGCTGCGATTGTCGGAATGGCCGTCGCGGTTGTCCTCGCCGTTCACCTCGTTGTGGCGCTCGTTGTAGGAGACGAGGTCGTTGAGCGTGAAACCGTCGTGGGCGGTGATGAAATTGATGCTTGCCCACGGCCGCCGTCCGCGCTGGTCGTAGACGTCGCCGGAGCCGGTGACGCGCGCCGCGAGGTCGCGCGTGACGCCATGTTCGCCGCGCCAGTAATCATGCACGCAATCGCGGAACTTGTCGTTCCATTCCGACCAACCGGGCGGGAAGCCGCCGACCTGATAGCCTCCAGGCCCGATGTCCCAGGGCTCGCCGATCAGCTTGAGTTGCGACAGCGTCGGATCCTGGCCGACGGCGTCGAAGAAGCCGCTGCGCTGGTTGAAACCGTCCGGCTCGCGCCCGAGAATCGTGCCGAGATCGAAGCGGAAGCCGTCGACCTCCATCTCCTTCGCCCAATAGCGCAGCGAGTCGAGCACCATTTGCAGCACGCGCGGATGCGAGGTGTTGATCGTGTTGCCGGTGCCGGTGTCGTTGATGTAGTAGCGAGCCTCGTCGGGCATCGTGCGGTAGTAGGAGAAATTGTCGATGCCTTTGAAGGCGAGCGTCGGCCCCTTCTCGTTGCCCTCCGCTGTATGGTTGTAGACGACGTCCAGGATCACTTCGAGGCCGGCGTCGTGGAATGTGCGCACCATGTGGCGGAAGTCGGCGAGGCCGCGCGGCCCCAGGTAGCGCGTCATCGGCGCAAAGAAGCCGAGCGAATTGTAGCCCCAGTAGTTGCGCAGGCCCTTGGCGAGCAGATGATCGTCGTCGACGAACCAATGGATCGGCAGCAGTTCGACGCTGGTGACGCCGAGGCTCTTGATGTAGGCGACGACGTCCTTCTGAGCGAGGCCGGCGAAAGTGCCCCTTAGCGCGCGGGGAACGCCGGGATGCAGCCGGGTGAAGCCGCGCACGTGGGTTTCGTAAATGACGGCGCGGCCCCAGGGCGCGCGCGGGCGGGAATGGCGCGCGCGCGCGCTTGGTTCGACCACGACGCATTTGGGCATCGAGGAGGCGCTGTCGGTCTCGTCGAACGACAGGTCGGCGGCCTCGTCGTCGAACTTGTAGCCGTAGGTCGCCTGGCCCCATTGAATTTCGCCCTCGATAAGCTTGGCGTAGGGGTCTATCAACAACTTGTTGGGGTTGAAGCGGTGGCCGGCTTCGGGATTGTAGGGCCCATGCACGCGATAGCCGTAGCGCTGTCCTGGCTTGAGGCCCGGAACATAGCCATGCCAGATCTCGTTGGTGTATTCGGGCAGCCTGATGCGTTCGTACTCGTGGCCCTGCGCGTCGAACAGGCATAACTCGACCCGCGCCGCATAAGCCGAGAACAACGCGAAATTGACGCCCTGGCCATCGAAACCGGCCCCGAGGCGCGTCGGATCGCCAGCCTTAGCGGGCCGCGAAGTCTGGCCTTCGAATGACATTCATGCCCCTGCCGTTGACGCCAGGCGCAATTGCCCGCCGCAGGCTCAAAACGCGGCGGCGCGGCGCGAGTTCCCACGCGGCTCCCGCCGACGATCGGGAACCGTTGGCGCAGCCGCGCGTTAACAATTTGGAAACGAGAAAGGTGTGGAGGAGTAGATGGCTCGCGCGGCTCTGAAGACGTCTGGCAAACTTGCCTATCCCTACGGCCGCGCCAACAGCGACGAGGAGATCCTCGCCGCCGTGCTCAACGCGCTGTACTACTGCTCCGGCGTGCCGCAGCAGCGGCTGCGCGTCTCGGTGCGACGCGGCCATACCGTGCTGAGCGGCGTGGTGCAGCAGGAATTCGAGCGCAGCTTGGCCGAGCAGGCGGCCGCCAGTTCGCCGGGCGTGGTCGAGGTCGTCAACGAGATCACGCTCGAAAGCTGAGCCAAGCCGGCGTCAGACCAGCCGGCTCTGCGCCTTGGCCGCCGCGATGAAGCTTGAGAACAGCGGATGCGGCTCGAACGGCCGCGACTTCAGTTCGGGGTGAAACTGCACCCCGACGAACCAGGGATGATCGATAAGCTCGATCGTCTCCGGCAACAGCCCGTCCGGCGACATGCCGGCAAACCTTAGACCCTTCGCCTCCAGCCGCTCGCGATAGGCGGTGTTGACCTCGTAGCGGTGGCGATGGCGCTCCGAAATCTGTGTCGTCCCATAGATGCCAGCGATCTTCGAGCCCGGCGAAAGCGTCGCGCGATAGGCGCCGAGCCGCATCGTGCCGCCGAGATCGCCCTCCGCCCGGCGCACTTCCAGCTCATTGCCTTTCAGCCACTCGGTCATGAGACCGACCACCGGCT
>DATNDU010000064.1:0-51442 GCA_035606915.1 Roseiarcus sp.
GCGAGATACCAGGGATCGACGCCGGTGCAATGGCCGCCGACGAGGCCGGGCCGGAACGGCAGGAAGTTCCACTTCGTCCCAGCCGCCTTCAACACCGCCTCGGTGTCGATGCCGAGTTTGGAGAAGATGAGCGCGAATTCGTTGACGATGGCGATGTTGAGGTCGCGCTGGGTGTTCTCGATCACCTTGGCGGCCTCGGCGACCTTGATGCTGGGCGCCTTGTGCGTCCCGGCGGTGACGATCTCGTTATAGAGCCTGTCGATGAGGTCGGCGACTTCCGGCGTCGAGCCGGAGGTGATCTTCTTGATCGTCGCGACGCGTCGGTCCTTGTCGCCGGGGTTGATGCGCTCGGGGCTGTAGCCGACGAAGAAATCCTCGTTGAACTTGAGCCCGGAGATCTTCTCCAGCACCGGCACGCAATCTTCTTCCGTGGCGCCGGGATAGACAGTCGATTCGTAGACGACGATATCGCCTTTCTGCAACACCTTGCCGATGGTGGCGGAGGCGGCGAGGCAGGGGCCGAGGTCCGGCTGCTTGTCGTCGTCCACCGGCGTCGGCACGGTGACGATGTAGAAATTGCAATCGGCGATGTCGGCGGCCCTGGTCGTGAACGACAGCCGATCGCCCGCCGCGAGTTCCTGCGGCGAGAGTTCGAGCGTTACGTCAAGGCCGTCGCGCAACCCCTCGATGCGGCGCTCGTTGATGTCGAAGCCGACGACGGTGCGCGTCTTGGCGAATTCGACCGCCAGCGGCAACCCCACATAGCCCAGGCCGATGACGGCCAGGCGGAGATCAGATGTCGAGCGCATCACGTCTCAGACCTCGCTGCCGCATATGACGTCCCGCTCGAAAGCCGTTCGAGACGCGGCGAAGGACGAAGTTGGGGGAAAAGCCGAAACAAGCTAAGACCTCGCGAAAGTTTTTGCAAGTGCGTGACGAATTTGCAAGTGCGTGACGCAGCGGCCAGGACGCCGACGGGCCGAGTCCTGCGGGCCGCGCCCGCCCGATGTTTGGCGCCATTGCGGCGTCACAATGGAAATATGGCAACAGCCGTTCAGGTTGCCGTCACGGAGTCTTGTCGGTCTCGACATTGAAGGCGTCGGAAGCGCCGACGCTGATGCCGGCGTCGCGGATCGAGGCGCGGAAGGCCCCGGTCTTGGACACGCCCGACGCCCTGCCCTCGGGATCGTCGCCAATGTTGAGATCGATGGAATCCACGGGTTGCGGGCAGGCGCGACGCGACAGACTGAGCGCGATGTGGCGCAGCTTGGCTCCCTGCGGGGCTGTCACCCGCCCCAGCGCGATGCCGCCGGCCGGAAAGGTCAACGGCGTCGCTTCGGTATCGACTTCCACCACGCCGGCCGGCGCCTGGACCTCATAGCTTCCCTTCGCCTCCAGAAAGCCCTGCGCCTGGGATGGGCAGGAGCACAGCTTCTCCGGCGAGCAGACCCGCGAGCCCCCTGTGATCTCGCCAACCGCGCGCACCGAGCTTGCCCCGGCCGCGCAATGGCTCGACAACTTCTGCGCCCCCGAAAGGTCGACCCAATCGGCGGCGCAGGTGACGTTCTTTGCATTGGCGGGCAGCGGCACGATCACTTCGACTTTGCTCGTTTGATCGCAATCGGCCGCCGCGAAGTTCGATTTCTCCAGGAACGGCGCGACCACTGTCTTTTGCGTGCTCGTCTCCATGCTGACGATTACCTTCGCGGTATAGAAAATCGGCGTCGGCAATGCGTAGAAATCGGCATTCGTCGGCACCTGCGTATGCCAAACCACGGGCCAGACTCCGTGCGGCTTTGCGTAGAGGCTGCGCACGCGGATGCCGAAGCTCGGGCGCGAATCGCAGGGCGAGGGCGCAAAATTCACCGCCTTCTTGACATCCTCGGGCAGCGTCACGTCGATTCGGTCGTCATGCACCACCGCAGCGGAGATTTCGACCTTGCCGAAAAGCACGACGGGGTTGACCTTATAGAGGGGATCGACGAGCCGATAGCCGTAGACGACAATGTCGCTCGGCAAAGCGCCGGCGGAGAGATCGCGCGACAGCAGGCCGTAGACGACGGGGTGCTGGATCGTGACCGGCAGGGCGGCGATCAACCCGTTGAACGCCTTCTGCGCCTGCTCGACAAAGGCCGGCTGATCGGCGGCGAGTGTCTCGGCTTGCTGCGCCGTGGCGATCGCCGCTTTGAGCCGCGCCGGAACCGGCGCCTCCAGCCCGCTCGCGGCTTCGGTCAGATAGCTCTGCTCGGCGCCGCGGAACTCCTCGCCCGCACGCCGGATCATGGCCGCAACGAGCACCAGGCGCTGCGCCGCCGCCATGTCGCCGGCCTTCTGGCGCGCCGCGTTCTGGACGTCGAGTTGGCCGGCGATGTCGTTCATCACATTGGCGTAGTCGCTGACGGTCTGCGGCGCGTCGTCGGCCAGAGCGGCGGACGCGAAGACCGCCAGCCACAGCGCCGACAGGACCGGAAAGATGTATCGCATCGCTCTGTGTAATCCTTGCCGCGCGCGGCGCAACGCCGCCGCGTCGCGATAGCGCGGCGGCGCGGTTGCGCCAAGGGCCTGCGCTACGCGTCGTTCAAGCGCCTCGACGCGCTCTTGCGGCGGCGGCCGCCGCGTGGCAAGCGAACCGGCATGTCCGCCGCGCCACGCATCTCCTTCGTCTCGCTGGGTTGTCCCAAGGCGCTCGTCGATTCCGAGCGCATCGTCACCCGTCTGCGCGCCGAAGGCTACGAACTCGCCAAGGCGCATGCCGGGGCCGATGCGGTGATCGTCAACACCTGCGGCTTTCTCGACAGCGCCAAGGCCGAGTCGCTTGCCGCGATCGGCGCCGCCTTGAAGGACAATGGCCGCGTCATCGTCACCGGCTGCATGGGCGCCGAGCCCGAGGCGATCCGCGACGCCTACCCCAATGTTTCGGCGATCAGCGGTCCGCAGGATTTCGAAAGCGTCATGACGGCGGTGCATGAAGCCGCGCCGGCGCCGCACAACCCGTTCCTCGACCTGATCCCCGAACACGGGATCAAGCTGACGCCGCGCCATTACGCGTATCTGAAGATTTCGGAAGGCTGCGACCACGCCTGCACCTTCTGCATCATCCCGAAACTGCGCGGCAGGCTCGCCTCGCGCCCGGCCGCCGACGTGCTGCGCGAGGCCGAGAAGCTGGCGCGCGCCGGCGTCAAGGAACTCCTCGTCATCTCCCAGGACACCAGCGCCTACGGGCTGGACCTCGGCTACGCCGCGAGCCGTTGGGGCGAACGCCAAGTCGTCGCCCGCTTCCTCGACATCGCGCGCGAACTCGGCAAAATCGGGCCGTGGATAAGGCTGCACTATGTCTACCCCTACCCGCACGTCGACGAGGTGGTGGCGCTGATGAACGGCGGCGGCCTGTTGCCCTATCTCGACGTCCCCTTCCAGCACGCCAGCCCCAAGATTTTGAGGGCGATGCGCCGGCCGGGCAACCAGGAAAAGACCCTTGAGCGCATCCGCGCCTGGCGCAACATCACACCGGAGCTGACGATACGCTCGACCTTCATCGTCGGCTTTCCCGGCGAGACGGAGGAGGATTTCCGCCTGCTGCTGGACTGGCTCGACGAGGCCAAGCTCGATCGCGTCGGCGCCTTCAAATACGAGCCGGTGCGCGGCGCGCGCGCCAACGCCCTCGGCCTGGAGCCGGTGCCCGACGAGGTCAAGGAAAGCCGCTGGCGCCGCTTCATGGAGAAAGCGCAAGCCATCTCGCTGGCAAGGCGGAAGGCGAAGATCGGCCGCCGGCTTGACGTGTTGATCGATGAGGGCGGCCCGCATGGCGGAAGGGGCCGCAGCAAGGGCGACGCACCTGAGATCGACGGCGCCGTGCATGTCGCCTCGCGCCGGCCGCTGCGCGCCGGCGACATCGTCAGCGTGAAAATCGAGCGCGCCGACGCTTACGATCTCGCCGGAACGGCGGTCGGATGAGCCAGGGCGGCGACAACCCCGAGGTCGACGCGATCATCGCGCGATACACGCGCTGGGTCGAGGAGATGCGGGCGCTGCGCGCGATCGTGCGGGAATGTCGGCTGGTCGAGGAGGTCAAATGGGGCCAGCCCTGCTATGCCTTCGAGGGCGCCAACGTCGTCCTCATCCACGGCTTCAAGGATTATTGCGCGCTGCTGTTCTTTAAGGGCGCGCTGATGCGGGACCCCGAGACGCTGTTGATCCGGCAGACCGAGAATGTCCAGTCCAGCCGGCAAATTCGCTTCACCGGCCTGTCTGAGATTGTCGATCGGCGGGCTGTCCTCAAAGCCTATGTCGAAGACGCGATCGCCGTCGAAAAAGCCGGGTTGAAGGTCGAGAAGAAGACCGCGGAGTCTCCCTATCCCGACGAACTGCACGCGCGATTGGCCGCGTCGGCGGAGCTGAAGGCGGCTTTCGCGGCGCTCACGCCGGGGCGGCGGCGGGCTTATCTGCTGCATTTCGGCGCCGCCAAGCAGGCCAAGACTCGCGAGGCCCGCATCGAGAAATGCGCCCCGCAGATCCTCGCGGGCAAGGGGCTCGATGATTAGCGCGCCAATTCGCCGGGATGACGGCAGGGAATAAACCGCCCTCGGATTCGGCCCCGCTGCTCGCTCGCGGTTCGCGCCCGACGGAGATTCACGAGTCGCGCGTACAGCCCACAAAAGCGAAATGTTAAGGAATGTTAATTTGACCCGGCGAGGCCTATTCACATAATTATTCCCGTTAACATCAGGGATAAGGTGATTTATGTCACGCCATCTCGAGTTGAATCGGCGGTTGAGTGGTATACGTGAAATATTTCACAACATGGGGGATTTAGTTGCTTATGTCGGATTGGAGTCACAAATAATTATTATCGAAGACAACGACGATGAAATTCGTTCGCAGTGGAACTCGCTATCCTTGGAAATCTCTGATTTATCGAATTCAATCAATGTTATACTCAGAAAAATGTCTGTGGCTGCAGAAAATAACAGAACAAAGCTCAGAATTCCGATTCGCGGTAAGCAGAATGAAGATTCTTGTTACGATAAAGTCTGAAATTCGAGCGGGTCGAGCGTCCGGCTGCGTCGAGCAACTGCTGCCGACATGAACCAGACCTTAGGGTTGAGTCAGTAATCTTCGTCGGCCACGATGCCGGTGCGCCGCAGCCGCTCGACGCCATCCCTCACCGGCGCGATCAGGTCGCCGGGCTTCGATCCGCGCGCGCCGTGATGGAGCGGCGGCGAGTGGCGCTCGCCGCAACTTCGAATCCACATCAGGTTCGTGCGCCGGATCCACCTCAAGTCGCGAGGAGCCTCTCCCTGTCCGGCCGCAGGGATAAGCCCGATTCGCATTGAACTCGCACGCGAACGCGCCCTTTCCTTGGCCTGCCGCGTCGCCTAAGCTCGCCCATTCCTGAACAACCGACCCGAGGCCTCCATGTTTACCCGCCTGCGCAGCGAACTCGCCTATGCTGCGGGCCTGCTGCGTGTGGTGCGCGCCACCGGTATCGCCACCAAGCGGCCAGACCATACTCTCGGCGATCATCTCGCCGCATGGGCGGCTCAGAACGGCGACCGTCCGGCGCTCGCCAGCGACCGCGAATCCTACAGCTATCGCGCCCTCGATGCGCGCGCCAACGCCTATGCCCGCTGGGCGCAGGCGCGCGGCCTGAAGAAAGGCGACACCGTCGCGCTGATGATGCCGAACCGCCCGGAATATGTCGCGATCTGGTTCGGGCTGGTGCGGGCGGGGATCGGCGCCGCGCTGCTCAACACCAATCTCACGGGAACCGGTCTCGCCCACAGCCTCGCCGTCGTCGCCGCCAAGGTCGTCATCGTCGACGCCGCGCTGGCGCAAGCTTACGCGACGGCGAGCCTCGCCACCCCGGCCTATTTCTATGGCGAGACCGCGAACGGCGAGCCGCGGCTCGATGTTGAGATCGCCGCCTTCTCCGAAGCGCCGCTGACGGCGCAGGAACGGCCCCGGCTCACCCTCAGCGACCCCGCGCTCTACATCTACACTTCCGGCACCACCGGCTTGCCGAAGGCGGCGCGCATCACCCATTCACGCTGCCTTCGCATCATGCTCGGCTTCTCCGCCGCGATCGGCGCCAAGGCCAGCGACCGTGTCTATATGTGCTTGCCGATGTATCACACCAACGGCGGCGTCATCGCGCTCGGCGTGGCGCTGAGCGTCGGCGGCTCCGCCTATATCCGCGAGAAATTCTCGGCGAGCGCCTTCTGGAGCGATTGCTGCGCTGAGAAATGCACGCTGTTCGTCTATATCGGCGAATTGTGCCGCTACCTGATGAACAGCCCGGTGCGGCCAGAGGAGCGCCAGCACAAGGTGCGCGCCTGCGTCGGCAACGGGCTACGGCCCGACATCTACGCCGCGTTCCAGCAGCGTTTCGGCGTTCGCGCGGTGCTGGAGTTCTACGGCTCCACCGAAGGCAATGCGGTGATGATAAATTTCGACTTCAAACCCGGCGCCATCGGCCGCGTTCCGTCTTGGGCCGCCGCCCGTTTCCCGATGACGCTGATCGCCTATGACATCGACGCCGAGACCCATCCGCGCGACGCCGCCGGCTTCTGCCGCGTCAGCGCGCCTGACGAGGTCGGCGAACTGCTGGCCGAAATCCGCGACGATCCCCGCTATCCCGCCGCCCGCTTCGACGGCTACGCCGACGCCGCCGCGACCTCGGCGAAGGTCATGCATGGCGTGTTCAAGGCCGGCGACGCCTGGTTTCGCACCGGCGACCTGATGCGCCGCGACGCACGCGGCTATTATTATTTCGTCGACCGCATCGGCGACACCTTCCGCTGGAAGGGCGAGAACGTCTCGACCACCGAAGTCGCCGAGACGATCACCATTTTCGCCGGCGTGCGCGAGGCGATCGTCTATGGCGTCGCCGCCGTCGGCTACGAAGGCCGCGCCGGCATGGCGGCGCTGGTCGTCGACGACATCGCCGCCTTCGATCTGGCGGGACTGCGCGCCCATATCGAAGCCGCCCTGCCCGTCTACGCGCGGCCGCTGTTCCTGCGCTTCCGCACCGAGTTGGAGGCCACCGGCACGTTCAAGCCGAAGAAGAGCGCGCTGGTCGCCGATGGCTTCGACCCGGCGCGCATCGAGGAGCCGCTGTTCTTCGACGACCGCTCGACAGGCGCCTATCGCCGCCTCGACGCGGCGCTGTTTGCCGCCATCGTCTCCGGCGCGAAGTCGTTGTGACGGACCCTGCGCCGCCGGCCATCTCCTCTCCCCGTTCTTTACGGGGAGAGCGCCAGGGCGAGGGGCGTCGCCACCCCGCCGCCGTCGCCGAGTTCGCCAGTCTTTCCGCTGTAAGCGAAGCCGCGCCGGAATGGGCCGATCTCTGCGCCCGCGCCGAGCCGAACCCGTTCGCCGAGCCGGGCTTCGTATTGCCGTTGATCGCCTATCAGCGGCCAAAGCGGCTCGCCTTCGTCCTCGTCAGGTCCGAGGGCCGGCTGATCGGCTTGGCGGCGCTGATGCTGCCGCGATTGGGCCTCGCGCGCGTCTGGATGAGCGCCTACGCCGCCCTGCCCGCCGTGGCTTTGGATCGGGAGGCCGCGCCCGCTGCGCTCGCGGCGATGGCGAGGCTAATCACGGAGCGCACGCGGCTCGCCGGCATCGTCTGGCCCTTTGTCGAGCGCGGCGGCGGGCTCGACGCGGCGCTGCACTCAATCGGGTTGCCGCTGGCGTGCGCTGGGCGCTGCCGGCGCGTGGCGCTGCGGCTCAAAGGCGTCGCCGCTTTCGAGGCCGGCCTCGATACGAAGCGGCGCACGAAATGGGCGCGCCAAGCCCGCAAACTCGCCACGCGCGGCAAGCTGGAGACGCGGCCGGATGCGCAGACCTTCTTCGAGGTCGAGCGCAAGGGCTGGAAGGGCGCGCGCCGAACCGCGCTCGCCGACGATCCCGCCCGCCTCGCCTTCGCCCAAGCGGCGCTGGAAAACTTCGATCGCGCCGGCCGGCTCGATACGCTGACGCTGACGCTCGACGGCGCCCCCATCGCCGCCGGCCTCGTGCTGAAGGCCGGCGACCGCGCGTTCTACTGGAAGACGGCCTATGACGAGACCTTCGCCGAAGCCTCGCCCGGCGTGCAACTGACGCTCGCCCATTCCCGCCTTTTGGCGGCAACGCCAGGGCTTACGCTGGTCGATTCATGCGCCGTCGAGGACCACCCGATGATCGGCCGCGTGTGGGGGGATGCACTGGAGTTCGAGGACGTCGCGACCGCTCTGACCCCTGACGGCGCGCGCCCGCTTGCGGTGTGGGTTGCGCTCGCGTTGGCGCGGCAGGCGGTGCGCAAGCGGCTGCGACGCGCCCTCTACGGAGCATTCGGCCGCAAAAGGGTTGAGCCAGACCCACGCGTATGGAAAGTCCCGCGCTACCGGTTCCCGGCCTGCACGGACGGATCTGACAGCAACAGCTTCGCCCAGGCCTGTGCAACCTTGTTCGCGCCCGTATCGCCTAGATGGCAATCATCGTAGCGGTCGAGGTCGTCGACCAGGGTGTCGGTGTTCACGCCGCGCCTGACGTCATCCCGATCGTCTTGCATCTGACGCTGCGCGCGGACGATCGCGTTGTCGGGCGAAAAGGTTTTGAAGGCCCCATTGCTCGGTTCTAGGCATTTGGAGGCGATGGAAACGAATACGTTCGCGTCGACGCCATGCTGACGAAGAGTGTCGATCATCGACGTCAATTGCTGGCGGTAGACCTCCTCGCTCGTTCCCTCGACGTAATCGGCCTCGCCCTGATCCCACAGCACTCTCGTCACCTTGTAGCCGCTGCTCTTGAGTTGCGTCAAAACGTCGACCAGCAGCACGTTCATATCGCCGCCCCGCGCCCATCGCGAAACCGGCGTGCCGGAAAAGGCCAACGGCGCCAGGACGACCTGGTCGACCTGGTTCGAGTCTTTCAGCAGGTTCGCCAATTGCGTCCAATATTCCCCCTTCGTCCCGCTCGAGCCTAAAAGGGGAGACTGCGCGATAAAACAATCGCCGTTGAGGAAATTGACAATATCCCCGCCGTACCGCGAGCGAAACCGTTGCCCCGCGTAATTGGCTGCGTTGGATTGTCCCAACACCAGCAATACGGCGGTGCGGCGCGTTTGCGCCGGGCATTTAACCTGGGTCTTAGACTCATCCGCCATCAACCGGCCGAGGGAGTCAAACGTGTAGCGGCTCGCAGGAGGCGCTTTAGGGAAAACCGTTTCTTTCACGCGGGAGATTACCGGCCAGGGAAAAATCTTGTAATGGCTGGTGAGCCCGCCGAAGAGAAAGGCGGTCACAGTAAAGCAGGAAAGCAACGCCAGCGAGCGTTTCCAATGCTTTGCCGTACCCAGCGGTGCGCCGCGATCGCTGTTCGCAATCACCTTTCTCGACGCGTAAAACATATTCGCTCCGACAATAAGGTAATCGATTTAAACGATATGTTATTTAATATCAGTCGTAAACATTTAATGGCCGATTTGTTTTAAAATAACCGTGAGCCGGGCGTGACCAGCGCGGCGTTGCGTGTCCCCGAGATCGACGAGCGCCCCGTCAGGGCGCGCTCTTGTTGAACAACTCCCGCCCGATCAGCATCCGCCGGATTTCGCTCGTCCCCGCGCCGATCTCATAGAGCTTGGCGTCGCGCAACAGCCGCGCGGCGGGATAATCGTTGGTGTAGCCGTTGCCGCCGAGCACCTGGATGGCGTCGAGCGCCGCCTGCGTCGCCCGTTCGGCCGAATAGAGGATGGCGCCGGCGGAATCCTCGCGCGTCGTCTCGCCACGGTCGCAGGCTTTCGCCACGGCGTAGACGTAGGCGCGCGAGGCGTTGAGCGACACATACATATCGGCGAGCTTGGCCTGGATGAGTTGGAACTCGCCGATCGGCTGGCCGAACTGCTTGCGCTCGTGAACGTAAGGCAACACCACGTCCAGCGCCGCCTGCATGATGCCGAGCGGCCCCGCAGCCAGCACCGCACGCTCGTAATCGAGCCCGCTCATCAAAACATTGACCCCGCGCCCCAGCGTCCCCACCAGATTTTCCCCGGGAACCTCGCAGTCTTCGAACACCAGTTCCGACGTGTCGGAACCGCGCATACCCATTTTGTCGAGCTTCGCCCCCGGCCGAAAGCCTTTGAAATCCTTCTCGACCAGAAAGGCGCTGATGCCGCGCGCGCCAGCGGCGGGATCGGTCTTGGCGTAAACCAGCAGCACGTCGGCGATCGGACCATTGGTGATCCACATCTTGACGCCGTTGAGCACATAGCGGTCGCCCTGCTTGTCGGCCCGCGTCTTCATCGACACAGCGTCCGAGCCTGACCCCGGCTCCGACATGGCGAGCGCACCGACATGCTCGCCGGAAATCAGCTTCGGCAGATAGCACGCCTTCTGCGCCGGCGAGCCGTTGCGCACGATCTGGTTGATGCAAAGGTTGGAGTGGGCGCCATAGGAAAGGCCGATGGCGGCGGAGGCGCGCGACACTTCCTCCATCGCCACGCAATGTTCGAGATAGCCAAGGCCGAGGCCGCCATATTGCTCCGGCGCGGTGACCCCATGCAGACCGAGCGCGCCGAGCTTCGGCCACAGTTCGCGCGGGAACAGATTGTCGCGGTCGATGGCCGCCGCGCGCGGCGCGATCTCCTTGTCAACGAAGGCGCGCGCGGAGTCGCGGATCATGTCGGCGCTCTCGCCGAGATCAAAGTTGAAAGAACGCGGGGCGTTTGGGATCATGCGAGGGCTCGTTGCAAAGCGCCGCCAGCATCGCGCCGCGGACCGCGCCTGTCCAGCCGTGCGTCATAGGCGAGCCTCTTCCTCAAAACGAACGGAGTTCCCATGACCGACGCCCGATGCAGTTGCGGCGCTTTGACCCTGACGCTGACCAAGCCGGCAAGATTGACGGTCGCCTGCCACTGCCTCGATTGTCAGCGCAGAACCGGCGCGCCGTTCGGCGTCGGCGCCTTCTATCCCGCCGAGGCGGTCGCCGTGTCCGGCGCCACAAGGCAGTTTACGCGCGGGGCGGCGAGCGGCGGCAAGGTCCACACTTATTTCTGCCCAACCTGCGGGTCGTCGATCTTTTGGAAGGCCGACAATCTGCCCTCGCTGATCGGCGTTGCGGTGGGGACACTGGCCGACCCGCCCTTCGCGGCCCCCGCCAAATCGATTTTCGAGCAGTCCAAACAGGCTTGGGTTCGCATTGACGGCGCCGTGGAGCATTTCTTGCAGGGCAGCGCCTCCAGGCCCTCCCCCTAAGACGCCAACCGCTCAGGCGAATTTGCCGACGAAAGCCTCGAAGGCCTTCATGTAGGCGGCCAGAAAATTTCGTGTGCTCTCGACCTTCACCGAGAAATCGTCGGCCACGAGATCGGCGGCTTGGCCGATATAAGCCTCCGGTTGCGGCATCGCCGGCATGTTGAGGAACACCAGCGACTGGCGCAAGATATGATTGGCGCCGAAGCCGCCCATCGCCCCCGGCGTCACGCTGACGACGCCCGCCGGCTTGGCCGCCCAGGCGCTCTGGCCGTAGGGCCGCGAGCCGACGTCGAGCGCATTCTTCAGCGCAGCGGGGATGGAGCGGTTGTGCTCGGGCGTGGCGAACAGCACGGCCTTGCAGGGCCGCACGCGCTCACGAAAGGCGATCCATTCCGGCGGCGTCTTGTCGACCGCGTCGAAGTCCTGGTTATAGAGTGGCAACTGGCCGATCTCGACGAACTCATAGGCGTAGGCGGCGGGCGCGAGCCGTACCATCGCCTGCGCCACGCGCCGCGTGAACGAGGCTTTGCGCAGGCTGCCGACGACGACGGCGATATTTCCGGAACTCATGAGCGACCCTTTGGCTGGCGCTTCTCTCGCCGCCAAATTAGGCTGCTGGCGCCGGCTTTTGCAAATCGGCGCCAGCGGTCTTAATCCCGGCTCCATGCAGACCTTCCGCTCCGACGACGTGACGATCGCCTTTCGCGACATTCCCGCCGAGGGCATCGATCTCGGCGAGCCGATCCTGCTCATCCACGGCTTCGCCTCCAGCCATCGCATCAACTGGATCGACCCGCGCTGGGCGACGACGCTGGCCAAGGCCGGCCGGCGCGTCGTCCTGTTCGACAACCGCGGCCACGGGATGAGCGAAAAGCTCTACGACGCCGAGGGTTACGCCACGCCACGGATGGCCGGCGACGCCGCCAACCTGCTCGCGCATCTGAGCCTGCGCCGCGCCGACGTCATGGGCTATTCGATGGGGGCGCGCATCGGCGCCTTTCTGGCGCTGGAGCGGCCCGCCCTCGTGCGTTCGCTGACGCTTGGCGGCCTCGGTATCCATCTCGTCGACGGCGTTGGCCTGCCGCTCGGCGTCGCCGACGCGATGGAGGCGCCCTCGCTCGACGCCTTGCGCGACCCGATGCAACGCATGTTCCGCGCCTTCGCCGATCAGAACCATAGCGATCTCAAGGCGCTCGCCGCCTGCATTCGCGGCTCCCGGCAGACGCTGACGCGCGAGGAGGTCGCCGAGATCAAGACGCCGGCGCTGGTCGCCGTCGGGACCGCCGACACGGTGGCGGGCGACGCCCATGCGCTGGCGGCGCTGCTGCCGAACGGCGCGGCACTCGACATTCCCGGCCGCGACCACAACCGCGCCGTCGGCGATCGCGTCTATAAGGAAGGCGTGCTGGCGTTTCTTGCGCAGCGGCCCTAGAGGTTCAAATCTAACGCATGATACCCAGCCGCCGATCGCTCGCAATGGCCGCCTTCGAACCGAGCGGGCCGTGTCTGCGCCACCCCCCCCTCATCCTGAGGAGCCCCGAAGGAGCCTCGAAGGACGTCCTGAGGAGCCCCGAAGAGGCCTCGAAGGGACGCTCGTTGGCCCGACTTTTCTGCCATCAACCGCAGTCTCGCATGACCGGCGGCGCAAGCTGGAACGCCCTTCGAGGCTATGCTTCGCTTCGCGCCTCAGGGCGAGGTCGGTGGATTGCGCAGGGAGCCCGCAATCCGTCCACCCGCGACCGGGCGCCGAGCGTCAGATTTGAACCCCTAGAGCCAGCCCTGGAGCGCGAGCCCCGCGAATAAGAGCAGCGCCGAATCGCGATTGGAGCGGAACAGTTTCAGTGCCACCGCCGGGCTCGCGCCGTCGATGCGCACCACTTGCCAGCCCAGATGCGCGGCGAAGGCGAACCAGCCGAGTTCCGCCCACAAGCCGCCGCCGGCGCCGAGCAGCGCGACTTGCGTCAGCGCCGCGGTCGCCGCGTAGAAGATGGCGATGGCGACGCGCGCATTGGCGCCGAACAACCGCGCCGTCGAGCGTATGCCGACGATGGCGTCGTCGCGCGCGTCCTGCTGGGCGTAGATCGTGTCGTAGCCGATGGTCCAGGCGACGGACGCCGCGTAGAGCGCCACGGCCGACCAGTCGAGACGCCCGAAAGTCGCGCTCCAGCCGACCAGCGCCCCCCACGAGAAGGCGAGCCCGAGCACCGCCTGCGGCCAGGAGGTGATGCGCTTCATGAGGGGATAAATCGCCACCACGACGAGCGAGCCGAGGCCGACGAGGATTGTGGCGCGGTTGAAACACATGAGCACCGCGAGCCCGACCAGCGCCTGCGCGACTGCGAAAGCCGCCGCCGCCTTTGCCGTCACCCGCCCCGAGGGCAGCGGGCGCCCACGGGTGCGCTCGACGCCAGCGTCGAGATCGCGGTCGAGGATGTCGTTGTAGGTGCAACCGGCGCCGCGCATGGCGATGGCGCCGATGTAGAACAGCGCCAGATGAGCAAGGTTCGGCCCCTGGCCCGAGGCGATGCCGGCGAGCGCCGTCGCCCACCAGCAGGGGGCGAGCAACAGTTCCCAGCCGATCGGCCGGTCCCAGCGGGCGAGTTGGACGAAGGGCAGCGCGAAATCCGGCGCCAGCCGCAGCGCCAGGCTGGCCGGCCGCGCGTCCGGCAGGACCGCGGCTTGTGGCTTCAAAGCGGGCCGGCCGGCAGCGGCTGCTCGGCCGGGGCGCCGCCGCCCTGCTGGGCGGCCTGCGCCGCCTGTTTCTTCATCTTGTTGATCTGTATCGCCACCGAGCACGCCTTGGCCCCGAAAGCCACGCTCTTGGCGTGCGAGGCTTTCAACTGCGCGACCGCTTCGTCCGGGATCTGGCACCAGTCCTTATTCTTGATCATGTAGGCGAGCATGGCGTCCTCGGCCGAATTGAGCGGCCGGGAGCGGGCGCAGAACGCCTCGGGGTCGAGCTTCTTGCCCTTGGCCGCTTTGACCATCTGGTTGATGCCTTGCAGCGCAGCCTCGCGACGCGCCGCCAGTTTCTGCAACGAGGTGGCGCAATCGTCGGCGGCGAAGGCGGGCGTCGCCGCGACCACGGCGGCCGCCGCGATGGCGGAAAGGCAGACCCTCAACATATCGTCAATCCTCTGCTGCCGCATAGCGGGTGTTCACATGATTTCGCACACACTAGGAAAACGGCGGATTAACGGCGCCGCCGTCTCAAGCCCAGGCCCTGCCCACGTAATCAACAGCATAGGACTCCGGCGCTGCCGCGATCGCCGCCATGCCGACCAGCACGGAATCGGCGTGGGTGACGAGGCGGGTCGGGATGGCGCGCGCCAGCGCCTCGACCGGCGCCTTGTCCTCGAAGGCGGAGCGGAACGCCGCCTCGTCGAGCAGTTCGACGATGCGCGGCAACACCCCGCCGGCGAGCGTCACCCCGCCGCGAGCGACGAAGGCGATGGCGGCATCGCCCGCCAGCCGCCCGACGATGCGCCAATAAAGCCTCACGGCCTCGGCCGCGTCGCTTGCGGGATCGGCGAGCGCGGCGGCGGTGACGGCGGCGGGGTCGTCGAGCTCCGGCTCTACGCCCTTGGCGAGGAGGCGGGCGCGATAGACGCGGGCGAGCCCCTGCCCGCAAACGACGCTCTCAGTGGTGATGCGTCCGTGCGCGCGTTCGAGATGCGGCCAGATCGCCCATTCCTCGTCGCTCGCCGGGCCGAAGCCCATGTGGCAGAACTCCGACGACACCGGCGTATGCCGCCCTGCGGCTTCGATCAGCGCCGCGACGCCGAGCCCGGTGCCTGGCCCGAGGATGAGGCGCGGCCCCTCGGCCTGCGGCAAGCGCGGCCCGATCGGCCGCGTCCATTGCTCGGGGATCACCGGCAGCGACAGCGCCTGCGCCTCGAAATCGTTGAGCAGCAAGCCGCCGCTTAAGCCCAGCTTGCCGGCGACCTCGCGCCCGTCGATATGCCAGTCGGCGTTGGAGAGCTTGAGCTTGCCCGCCACGAGCGGTCCGGCGCCGCAGGCGATCACCGAGCACGGCCGCGCGGAAAGTTTCGGCAGCACCGACTCAATGGCCTCGGCAAGGCCGGGATAATCGCCGGTGCGCACATGCACGGGCGCGGAAAGCTCGGCCTGCGGCGTCGCTTTCAGCGAAAACCGCGCGTTGGTGCCGCCGATGTCGGCGACGAGGGCGGGGAAGGCGAAGGTCATGCGAAGGGATTTGCAGGCGAAGGGGGCGGGCGTCAAGGAGGGATTGGCGACGTCCCGGCATGGTTTCGCGGGGTCGCGCCGGGCGAGTTGTGGCGATGGATCGTCGTGGCTCGCTCGGCGCCCTTCCGTTGACCCTACGGGCCGGCCACGGTCACGCTGAATCCGTGCCCTCCGCAGCGATTGAGATTCTCGGTGTCGACGCAGTAGGTAATAACCGTCGCCCCTTTTCCGTGGCCGATTATGACTTGCCCCTTGAGTAGGACGTCGCTGTCAATTTCCTGGATCGTTACGTCGGCCGGCTGGGCTCCCATCGCCGAGGCGAAAAGGCGTGCGAGCTCTTCACGGTTGTTGGCCCTCACAGCCTTGAGAACGCTGGCGCTGAAGCCCTTTCGAGAGGCGAGGGCGTCATAAAATCGCAACCCTACCGCGAAGCCCGCGCGGGCCGCTGCGGCGTCGCGGCGAGCGACGGCGGCAAGGCTTGCGGGCGTATCGACAGTCGAACCCGCGAGCGCCGGCGCCGCTACAACCGACCCCACAAAGGAAAGGCCAACCAAACCAAGCATGCCGAGAAAGCTAAGCTTGCACATGTCGTTCCTCCTTCTCTCAGCGGACGCAACTGTTGCCGATGCGCCTTCAGTTTTCGGCCCCGCGCATGTTGCGGCCGCAACCTTTGTTAACATAGACAATTATGTTTACAAGCATAAAATCAACATCTTTCTGTAAATACTCCCAGCCGCTGATCGCAAGCGCAAGCAGCGGAGAAAGCAATCCTTCCTTACGCGGAGGGATGCTCCCGCGATTCCAACGCCATTATGCGAATTCCACGCCCGCCGCCGGTGGGCTCGGGCGGACAGATTTTCACGCCTAACCGGCGGAAATCGTTCCACGCCATTGCCGCCCCGCCCGATTCGGTCCTAAAGCCCCTTGGAAGGAGGATCGGATGCGGACAGAAGGCGCCGTCGAGGGCGTGGCGGGGCTGACGGCCCCGACTTTTCTAGAATTCTTCTGCGGCGGCGGCATGGCCCGCGTCGGCCTCGGGGAGGCGTGGGCCTGCCGTTTCGCCAACGATTTCGACGCCATGAAAGTCGCGACCTATGCCGCCAACTGGGGCGCCGAACACATTCGCGAGGCCGACGTCGCCACGCTGACGCCTGACGATCTCCCGCGAGGCCGCGCCGATCTCGCCTGGGCGTCGTTCCCCTGCCAGGATCTTTCATTGGCCGGCGGTTATCGCGGCCTCGGCCGCGAGCACGACAACGCGCCGACCCGCTCCGGCACGTTCTGGTCGTTCTGGCGGCTGATGCGGGCGCTGGCGGCGCAACAGCGCGCGCCGCGCGCCATCGTGCTCGAGAATGTCTACGGAGCGCTCACCTCGCATCGCGGCCAGGATTTCGTCGCCATCGCCGACGCGCTGGCGGGCGCCGGCTATCGCTTCGGCGCGATGGTGATCAATGCGGCGCAGTTCGTGCCGCAGTCGCGCCCGCGCGTGTTTTTCGTCGCCCTGGCGCAGGGCGAAGCGATCGACGCGGCGCCGCTCGCCGAGCATCCCAACGCGGCTTGGAGCCCGCCGGCCTTGCGGCGCGCTCATGCATGCCTTTCCGAGGAAACGAAGAAAAGCTGGGTGTGGTGGAGCCCGCAGCCGCCGGCCCGCCGCATCCTGGATTTCGCCGACGTGATCGAGGATCAGCCGACGGGCGTCGATTGGCATCCAGCGCCGGCGACGGCGCGCCTTCTGAGCCTCATGTCGGAGGTCAATCGCCATAAGGTCAAGGCCGCGCAGAAGGCGGGACAGCGCAAGGTGGGGACCGTCTATCGCCGCACGCGTCCCGACGAAAACGGACAGAAACGCCAGCGCGCCGAGGTGCGCTTCGACGAGGTCTTCGGCTGCCTGCGCACCCCCGCCGGAGGATCGTCCAGACAGATCATCCTGGTCGTCGAGGGCAAGAAGATACGCTCTCGCCTGGTGTCGCCGCGCGAGGCGGCGCGGCTGATGGGTCTGGCGGACGACTACCGGCTCCCGCCGCGCTACAACGACGCTTATCATGTCTGCGGCGACGGCGTTTGCGCGCCTGTCGTGCGCTTCCTCGCCGAAACGATTCTGGAGCCGATTCTCTCTCACCGAGCGCGGCAAAAGAGCATCGCCGCGGAGTAGGGAATGGCCATCGACTTGGCGTTTCGTCGCGCCGCGCTGCGCAAGCTGACCAACAAAATCGGCTGCTACGCGCTGTGCGACCTCGACCAAACGCCGATCTATGTCGGGCAGTCGGTTGACGGCATCAGGGCGCGGGTCAACCGGCATCTGACCTCGGCGCGCAGCGACATCATCGCCAACAGGCAGATCGACGTTTGGGAGATCGCCTGGGTCTGGGCTTGGCCGGTCGAGGAGCGGGCGCAGATCGACGCGCTGGAGGCCAATCTGTTCCACGCCTTCCACGCCCGGTCGGCGTTGATGAACGGCAAATTGCCGCGTCTTCCGGCCGAAGACGGCGCACCGCCGGACCCCGCGCAGCGTGTGCAGGTGATGGCGGATGACGAAATCCGCGAGAAGCGCGACCCGGCGCTGCGCTTGCCTCGCCAGGCCGAACACTATTCTCAAATCGTCGGGCATTTCCTGGCCGTCAAAAACTCCAAGGAAATCGCCGGGGCGATGCAGGCGCATTTCGAGCGTCTGGCGAAATATCACCGCGAGTTGCTAGGTCTGGCGGTCGAGATCGAAGGCGACGCTTGAAGACGCCCTCCCCCGAGCGCTCCGCCATCATGCGGGCGGTGAAATCGCGCGACACCGCGCCAGAGCGCGCGGTGCGCGCCCTGCTGCGCGAGATCGCCACGGGCTACCGCCTGCATCGCGCCGATCTGCCGGGCAAGCCGGATATCGTCTACGGCCGGCGCAAACTCGCCATCTTCGTGCATGGCTGCTTCTGGCACGGCCACGCTTGCGCCCGAGGGGCGCGCGCGCCGCGCGACAACGCCGACTACTGGCGAGCCAAGATCGCGCGAAATCGCGCCCGCGACGCGGCCAATCTCGAAAAGCTCGCAGCGCTGGGCTGGCGCACGCTCGTCGTCTACGAGTGCGCGCTGAAGGACGGTGCGGCGCTGCGCGCGACGCTTCGCGCCGCGCTCGCTGGCGCGGCGATTGCTTGACAGCGAAGCGCGCGTCTGCGCTTGCAGGCGCGCTGCGCCACGGAGTCGAAGCTGATGTCCACCGTCCTCGCCATCGATACGCCGCTGAGCGCCGACGATGAAAAAGACGCGCCGCTGCGCGACGACATCCGGCTGCTCGGCCGCCTGCTCGGCGACACCGTGCGCGAGCAGGAGGGCGGCGAGACATTCGAGCTTGTCGAGCGCATCCGCAAGGCCTCGATCCGTTTCCATCGCAGCAACGAAGCCGGCGCGCAGCGCGAGCTTTCCGCCATCCTCGACAGCCTCGACAACGACCAGACGCTCGCCATCGTGCGCGCTTTCTCCTATTTCTCCCACCTCGCCAACATCGCCGAGGACCAACACCACATCCGCCGCAACCGCGCCCATGTGGTCAAGCGCTCCGCCGCGCGGGCCGGCTCGATCGGCCATGCGCTCGCCCGCGCCCGCTCGGCCGGCTTCGACAGCGCCGCGCTGGTGCATTTCTTCGACAACGCGCTGGTCAGCCCGGTGCTGACCGCGCATCCGACGGAAGTGCGACGCAAGAGCACGATCAATCGAGAACTCGAAGTCGCCGCCTTGCTCGACCTGCGCGAGCCCGCCGCCGGCGACGACCAGGAAATCGAGCGCAACGAGGCGCAATTGCGCCGCGCCATCCTGGTGCTGTGGCGCACCAACCTGCTGCGCCAGGCGCGACTGAAGGTGATCGACGAGGTCGCCAACGGCCTCTCCTATTACGAATACACCTTCTTCCGCGAATTGCCGCGCCTCTACGCCTCGATCCAGGACGACCTCGCCGCGCACGACGCCAAGCTCGCGGCGCGCCGCCTCAAGCCGTTCTTGCGCATCGGCTCGTGGATCGGCGGCGATCGCGACGGCAACCCGTTCGTCACCTCGCAGGTGCTGAACGAGGCGATGCGGATGCAGAGCGCCCGCGCCCTCGGCCATTATCTCGACGAGTTGCACGAACTCGGCGGCGAGTTGTCGATCAGCGGCTCGCTCACCCGCATCACCGCCGAACTCGCGGCGCTGGCGGGCCATTCCTCCGATCAGGCGCCGGCGCGCAGCGACGAGCCCTATCGTCGCGCCATCGCCGGCGTCTATGCGCGCCTCGCCAAGACGGCGGCGACGCTCGACCATTTCGTCGCCCTGCGCCACCCGACCGGCGATGCGCCGGCCTATGACAAGCCCGAGGATCTGGCCGCCGACCTGACGACGATCGCCGCTTCGCTGGAGACCAGCGGCGCGCGCATCCTGGCCGGCGGGCGCCTGCGGGCGCTGAGGCGCGCCGTCGACGTGTTCGGCTTCCACCTCGCCCCGCTCGATCTGCGCCAGAACTCGGACGTTCACGAGCGCACGGTGGCGGAACTGTTCGCCGCCGCCGAACCGGGCGTCGATTATCTCAAACTCGACGAGGAGGCGCGCATCGCGCTGTTGCGCCGGGAGTTGGTGTCGCCGCGCCCGCTCGTGCTGCCGTTCCACGCCTATGGCGAGGAGACGGCGGCCGAACTTGCCATTTTCCGCGCCGCCGCTGAGATCAAGGCGACCTATGGCGAGGCGGCGATCGTCACCTCGATCATCTCCATGGCGAAGGGCGTCTCGGACCTGCTCGAACTGGCGCTGCTGCTGAAGGAGGTCGGCCTTGTCGACGCTTCGGGCAAGAGCCGCATCAACATGGCGCCGCTGTTTGAGACCATCGAGGATCTGCGCGCCTGCGCCGGCGTCATGGACCGGCTGCTGTCGACGCCGGAATACGCCCGTTTCGTCGCCTCGCTCGGCGGCGTGCAGGAGGTGATGCTCGGCTATTCCGATTCCAACAAGGACGGCGGCTTCGTCACCTCCGGCTGGGAGCTTTACAAGGCCGAGATCGGGCTGGTGGAGGTGTTCCGCAAGCATGGCGTGCGCATCCGCCTGTTCCACGGCCGCGGCGGCTCGGTCGGGCGCGGCGGCGGGCCGTCCTACGAGGCGATCCTGGCCCAGCCCGGCGGCGCCGTGCAGGGCCAGATCCGCATCACCGAACAGGGCGAGATCATCTCCAGCAAATACTCCAACGGCGAGGTCGGCCGTCGCAACCTGGAGACGCTGATCTCGGCGACGTTGGAGGCTTCGCTGCTGGAGGAACAGACGCCTGCCCCCGATCCCGCCTATCTGGAGACGATGGAGGCTTTGTCCGCCGCCGCCTACAAAGCCTATCGCGGCCTCGTCTACGAGACGCCGGGCTTCGTGCAATATTTCTGGTCCTCGACCGTCATCACCGAGATCGCCACGCTCAACATCGGCTCGCGCCCGGCGAGCCGCAAGAAGACGCAGGCGATCGAGGATTTGCGCGCCATTCCCTGGGTGTTCTCGTGGGCGCAATGCCGGCTCATGCTGCCGGGCTGGTACGGCTTCGGCGCGGCGGTGGGGGCCTATTGCGCCGCCGATCCCGAAAAGGGGCTCGACCGCCTGCGCGCCATGTACAAGCACTGGCCGTTCTTCCGCACGCTGCTGTCCAACATGGATATGGTGCTGTCGAAATCGAGCCTCGCCATCGCCTCGCGCTATGCCGGGCTGGTGGCGGACGTGGCGCTGCGCGAGGCGATCTTCTCGCGCATCAGCAAAGAGTGGAAGTCCTCGGTCGAGGCGCTCAACGCCATCATGCAGCAGCCGCATCTGCTGGCGCACAACCCGCTGCTGCTGCGCTCGATCCGCAACCGCTTCCCCTATCTCGATCCGCTCAACCACGTGCAGGTCGAACTGCTGAAGCTGCACCGCGCGCACGCCGCCAGCGAGAAGGTGCTGACCGGGATTCAGTTGACGATCAACGGCATCTCGGCGGGGCTGCGGAACAGCGGGTGAAGCGGCGGCGGCTCGCTCTATGCGGGCTCCGTTCTATGCAAGCTTCTAGGCTTTTCAAGCTCTTAGGCGCCAATTTTTGCAACTCGCGGCGCTGCCCCCGTGAGAGCGTTCGCGGCGCTCAGGGTCGGGAGGGTGAAACACGGGTATTTCAAAAAGAGAGGCGAAGCTTAGCATAAATTTCTAAAAAACGAAATTTATGAATTGCGGCACGCGATGCGCTCGCCTCTTGAGCGTTCAGCGACGAAGCGGCGGGTTTCAGCAAATCGCGCAATGCGTATCATGTCACCGTAATTTCGCTTTCCGATAGCCCAACACTTGTACGGATTCATTCCGTATGCGACCAAGACACCGAATGTTTGGAGGCTTGATGCCGCACGCTCTCACCGATAGCGGTCGCGTCGAATTGAGGCTGCGCCCCGAAGACAAGGCGACACTCACCCGCGCCGCATCGCTTAAGCGGCTCGACCTGACCGGCTATATTCTCCGCAACATGCTGCCGAAGGCGCAGGCCGATATCGCCGAGGCGGAACGGTTCCAGCTTTCCGAACGCGATTCCCTGCGCGTTCTCGCTTTGCTCGAAAACCCGCCCGCCGCTCCCGAGCGTCTCGTGCGCGCCGCGAAGGCTGGCTTTATGCTGCCGTGACGACGCTGGCCTGGGACAAAGCGCCCATCGCGAAGCGGCACGACCGCGCGGCGCACCGTTGCATCCGGATCGCCGACGAAGTCGGCGGCATCGCGCTACTGATCGAGGCCAATACCGAACGCGCGGCGCGCTGGTAGCACTCCGTCACCGGAACCGGAAATTCATGCGGGTTCTTTCTTGAACACAGATGTGAAGAATTTCCTGTCGATGAAACTATCGTCCGCTTCCGGTAGAGAGGCCTTATTCCAGATTCTTCCGACGCTAATTTCGTGCGATTTGCGATCAAATTTTGTTGTCTCCAGAACCTGCGCGATCAACCCCGATGAAAGCTGCCACCACGTCCCTATGATCTCATTGCCGCGAGCCGGCGCGAAAAAAGCCCCGTTCTTCGTTGCTTCTGATCTATCAAATGCCAATTCGCTCACTATAATTGTATCAGTAAGCATCGAAGCTGAATATAACGCGTCTATTGGGTGGTGCATATGCTGCAATACCGCAGCAAACAAGACGACGTCGAAACGTGCCTTACCGCGTAATAAGTCTAGACCCTGCACACCGCAATAAGCTACTCGGGCGTCACCGTTAAATATCCTTTGCGTGTACCACCAACCTGACCGCAATCTGTTGGTTCCGCTCTTGCGTTGGCTGGTCCACGCCTGCACGTCCAGGTCGGTCCTCGGCACCGCATCCCAGGCGTTCTCGTCGGGCAAGTCGATGCAAGTCACAGATGCCCCCCGGGCTTCCAGTTCCTTCGTTACGAATCCGCTTGCCGGACCAATTTCGAGGACGGTTTTGCCCGCGAAGTCGGTCCAGCCGAGATATGGGTCGATGTTGCGACGGAGATCGACTATTCCGCGAGTGACCGTGCCGTCCGGCCAATCGATATAGTGGTACCAACTGGCCTCTCTGGGCGAGGAAACGGGGATGGGATCGGAAAACGTCAACACATCTATGGGTTGATGCGGCATGGGAGGCCTCCATCGGGTCGCGAATTTTCTAGGTGGCTGAGCGGATTCATTCGAGCCGAATCCGCCGACGAGCGCAAGGTTTGGGTCGTGGCCTATACCGATTGCGCGATTTCGCCGCCAAATTCGCCAAACCTGTCACCGCGCCGCCGCCTCGTCCCCCACCGGCCCCATCCCCCGCGCCGCGCGCTCCTCGCGATAGCGCTGCTCCAGCTCCTTCGACCACGCGCCGGCCTGCTTCTCCAGCCCCGGGGCGCGGATCGGCTCCGGCCCGAGCGCAATGCCGACATGGGCGAAGACGCGCGCCACCGCCCCCGGCAAGTCGGCGGCGAGCTCCTCATAGGCGAGCGGCAAGGTGATCGCCTCGGCCCCCTTCAGCGTCGCGCGCCAACCTTCGGTGGCGGCGATGGCGCTGCTGACCTGCCAGTCGATCTTGTCGAAGTCGTAGGGCGCGCCGCGGTCGCTGTCGCTTTGCCGCGCGCCGCCCTGCCGGCTGGTCCAGATGTTGGTGGCGATGGCGACGTAATGCGAGATCGCCTGCGCGACGACGTTGTTGCGCCGCAGCCAAACGAGACGCAAATCCGGGAAGTAGCCGCGCAGCACTTCGAGCGCCGGAAGCTGAGGGTCGGCGTCGGGGCGGCGGAACGTCTCCACGCAGTCGCCGAGTTGCCAGAAGTGGACCGAAGCGGCGAACACGCCGCCCCGCTCCGAGCCGGCGTTCAAAATGTAGCCGCGCCAATCGGCGAAACTCGTGAACGGCGCGCCGTCGGGCACGTGAAGCTCCTCACGCATCCACGCCTTGTCGATCTCGGCGCGCAGAAAATATTCCCACGGCTTGCCGGCGCGTCCGGTGGCGCGCAAGGTCGCGGCGAGCAGGCTGGAGCCGGTGCGCGCATCGCAACAGGAGAGATAGGCCCGGCCGGGGAAGGTATCGGTCAAATGAGCCTCCGAACGCCGGGACGCCCGGCAGGCGGCTTTTAGCCGGCGCGAGCGTTTCAGCCAAGCCGGCTGGCGGCGCGTCGTGTATATCGCGCAGGCGCCGTCGCGCAGGGAGGGTGAAGACATGAAACTTCTGACCGCCGGGCTCGTCGTCCTCGCCGGCGCCGCCAGCGCCGCCGCCGCGCCGCTGCCCAGGACCGGCACGGCCAAGCAGGCCGCCTATGTCGTCTGCCGCGCCGCCGCCGCCATCGATCTCGGCGCGGTCGGCTCCGACTCCTCGGCCGACTGCACGGGGATCGTCAGGACGCCCGACCGCTCGCCGCCGCTCGACAACCTCGCTCTGCATTGCCTGGAGGGATCGGTCGCCCGCAAGGCAGGCTACAAGTTCACCGGAAGCTGCGTCGAAACCGACGCCGACGGCGACAAGCTTTATCTGACCTACGAAGGCCCGGAGAGCGGCCCGGTCGAATTGCTCGGCGGCACCGGCAAGTTCAAGGGCGTCAAGGGCAAGGGGCAATGGCGCGTCGCCGACGCGCCGGGCAACACGGCGAGCCTGTTCGCCTTCACGCTCGATTACGACCTCGCCTGGAGCTTCCAGTAGCTATTCGGCCGGCTGGCTTTTCGCCGCCGCCGGCGCGGCGACAGCGTGGCCGGAGACTTCCGCCCCGGCGTCCGGCGCGAGCCGGGCGAAGATCAGCACCGAGGCCAGCGTTATGCAGGCGACGATAAAGAAGCTCACCTGCATGTCGCGCGGCGCCAGCGTCGCATCGTTGAACAGCCATTGCAGGCTCTGCGCCGAGGCCGCAGCGACCGCGACGCCGACCGCCTGGCCCATCTGCTGCGAGACGCTGGCGAAGCTCGTCGCCCGGCTCATGCGCGCCTGGCTGACGTCGGAATAGCCGATGGCGTTGAGGGCCGTGAATTCGAGGCTGCGGAAGAAGCCGCCGATCAGCAGGCCGAGGAAGATCAGCGCATGCGGCGTGTCGGCGCCGATGAGGCCGTAGGAGGCGAGGAAGGCGGCCGAGATGCAGGCGTTGCTGACCAGGATGGTGCGGAAGCCGAAGCGCTTGATGAGCCGCGCGGCGGTGAGCTTCATCACCATTGCCCCCGCCGCCCCGGCGAAGGTCAGCAAGCCGGATGCGAACGGCGACATGCCGAAGCCGATTTGCAGCAGCAGCGGCAGCAAGAACGGGATCGCGCCGATGCCGAGCCGGAACAGGAAGCCGCCGCCGACGCCGGCGACGAAGGTCGGCAGCTTCAGCAGGTTGAGGTCGAGGATCGGGTCGGGCGTGCGCCGGGCGTGGCGGACATAGAGCGCCAGGAGAAAGACGCCGCCGGCGACCAGCGCCGCAACGAGGCTCCACGGCGCGACGCCGCGCCCGACCACGGTGAGGCCGCCGACAAGACCGAGCAGGCCAGGGCCGGAGAGCAGGAAGCCCTTGACGTCGAACCGCGCCACATCGCGCTCGCGCACGTTGGCGATGAAGCGCAGCGTCAGCGCGATGCCGAGGAAGCCGATCGGCACATTGATCCAAAAGATCCAGCGCCAGTGAAAATAGGTGGTGATGAAGCCGCCGAGCGGCGGCCCCATCATCGGCCCGAGCAGCGCCGGCACGCTCAGATAGGCGAGCGCATCGACCATCTCGGATTTCGGCACGCTGCGCAGCACCAGCAGCCGTCCGACCGGCGTCATCATCGCCCCGCCGAGCCCCTGGAACACCCGCGCGGCGATCAGTTCGCCGAACGTCGAGGAAGCGCCGCACAGCACCGAGCCGAGCGTGAAGACGACGATCGCCGAGCAGAACACGGTGCGCGCGCCGAGCCGGTCGGCGACCCAGCCGGAGGCGGGAATGAACACCGCCAGCGTCAGCATGTAGGAGGTCAGCGCCAGTTTCAGCGCGATCGGGTCGCGGTGCAGATCGGCGGCGATGGCCGGAAGCGAGGTGGCGAGCACCGTACCGTCCATGTTTTCCATGAACAAAGCGGTGGCGATGATGAGCGCGGTGGCGACGGCGGGACGCATGATCGCTCCGGCATTTGGCGCCGTGGCGGAGTGGTGGCAAGCCGAACTATATCAAGAGATGTTGAGCAAGCTTACGATTCCGCGCGCGCTGTTCGGCGCGCGAGCGGGTGGCGGCGTCATCGCGCGACGCGCGGAGATTGTCAGCTTCCCCGATAGGTCGAATAGCTCCACGGCGTCGCCAGCAGCGGCACATGGTAATGCGCGGCGGGATCGGCGATGGCGAAACGGATCGGCACGACGTCAAGGAACGGCGGCTCCGCCAACGTCGCGCCCTGCGCGCGGAAATAATCGCCGATGTGGAAGGCGAGTTCGAACTGCCCCGTCCGCGCCTGCCCGCCGGCGATCAGCGCCGTATCGGTGCGGCCGTCGGCGTTGCTGCGGGTATGGGCGACGCGCTGGCGCGCACCGTCGGCTTTAAGCTCGAACAGCTCGATCTCGACCCCCGCGGCGGGGCGGCCGAGCCCGGTGTCGAGAATGTGCGTCGTCAATCCAGCCATGCGCAAACCTCATCGCTCATGCTCAAACTAGAACATATTGCCCGACAGTTGCAGACTTTTTGGATACGCATTTGCGTTGAAACAATGCGCTACGGCGCGCCATCCGATTGCATCGGATCGGATTTCGCTCCAGCGGCGGGCGCGGCCGCTTGACGCAGGCTTGCGTTGCCTTTCCGGCAAAGTCATGCATCGTGCGAATGACAGGCAAGCCGCGCCAGGCTTGCTAAGGCGCCCCCTGCATGAGATGGGGGCTACAGATTCTGGGCGACGAAGTGTCGCGTCGCAGGGAGGTCATCCATGTCCGAGGCGAACGACCTTGAGCGCGAGGAGTGGCTGGAATCACTGGATTCCGTCGAAGCTTTCGCGGGCCTGGAGCGCGTCGACGATTTGCTTGGCGCCGTGGTGGCGTCGGCCCGCCGCAAGGGCGCCAAGCTGCCCTTCGCCGCCACCACCGCCTACATCAACACCATCCCGCCCGAGCAGCAGCCGCCGCATCCCGGCGACCGCCGGATCGAGACGACGATCCGCCACTACGTGCGCTGGAACGCCACGGCGATCGTGCTGCGCGCCAACAAGGACAGCTCCGAACTCGGCGGCCATATCGCCAGCTTCCAGTCGGCGGCGACCCTCTACGACACCGGTTTCATGCACTTCTGGCACGCCGCCGACGATACCCACGGCGGCGATCTGATCTACTTCCAGGGCCATTCCTCGCCCGGCAACTATGCCCGCGCCTTCCTCGAAGGCCGCCTCAGCGAGGATCAACTCGTGCATTTCCGCCAGGAGGTCGGCGGCCGCGGGCTGCCGTCCTATCCGCATCCCTGGTTGATGCCGCATTTTTGGCAGTTCCCGACCGTCTCCATGGGGCTCGGGCCGTTGATGGCGATCTATCAGGCGCGCTTCCTGCGCTATCTGCACGGGCGCGGCCTGGCGGATACGGCGGCGCGCAAGGTATGGGTGTTCTGCGGCGACGGCGAGATGGACGAGCCGGAATCGCTCGGCGCGATTTCGCTGGCGGGGCGCGAGAAGCTCGACAATCTGATCTTCGTCATCAACTGCAACCTGCAACGGCTCGACGGGCCGGTGCGCGGCAACGGCAAGATCGTGCAGGAACTCGAAGCCGATTTCCGCGGCGCCGGCTGGAATGTCATCAAATGCCTGTGGGGCACAGGCTGGGACGCGCTGCTCGCCAAGGACACGCACGGCAAGCTGCGGCAACTGATGATGGAATGCGTCGACGGCGAATATCAGGACTTCAAGTCGAAGAACGGCGCCTATATCCGCAAGCACTTCTTCGGCCGCCATCCCGAGACCGCCGAGATGGTGAAGGACTGGACCGACGACCAGATCTGGGCGCTGACGCGCGGCGGCCACGACCCCGTGAAGGTCTATACGGCCTACAAGGCGGCCGTCGAACACAAGGGCCAGCCGACGGTCATTCTCGCCAAGACCGTCAAGGGCTACGGCATGGGCGAAGCCGGCGAGGGCATGATGATCGCCCACCAGGCCAAGAAGATCGGCGAGCACGCGCTGAGAGGTTTCCGCGACCGCTTCCAGATCCCGCTCACCGACGACGAACTGACCAAAGTTCCGTTCCTCAAGCTGCCGGCGGGCGGCGTCGAGGAGAAATATTTGCAGGAGCGCCGCGCCGCGCTCGGCGGCCCGCTGCCGGCGCGTCGCCAAAAGTCGACGCCGTTGGAGATCCCGCCGCTCGCGGCCTTCGACGCCGTGTTGCAGGCGACCGCCGAGGGGCGCGAAATCTCGACGACGATGGCGTTCGTGCGCATCCTGACGACGCTGCTGCGCGACAAGAACATCGGCCAGCGCATCGTGCCGATCGTGGCCGACGAAAGCCGCACCTTCGGCATGGAAGGGCTGTTCCGCCAGATCGGTATTTTCTCCGAGGTCGGCCAGCTCTACCGGCCGCAAGACGCCGATCAGCTAATGTATTATCGCGAGGACCCGAAGGGTCAGATCCTCCAGGAAGGCATCAACGAGCCGGGCGCGATGGCGTCTTTCATGGCCGCGGCGACGAGCTACTCGACGTCCAACGTGCCGATGATTCCGTTTTATATCTACTATTCGATGTTCGGCTTCCAGCGCGTCGGCGATCTGGCCTGGGCGGCCGGCGACATGCGCGCGCGCGGCTTCCTCATCGGCGGCACCTCGGGCCGCACGACGCTCAACGGCGAGGGCCTGCAACACGAGGACGGCCACAGCCACGTGCTTGCCTCGACGATCCCGAACTGCGTCACCTACGACCCGACCTACGCCTATGAGGTCGCCGTCATCATCCAGCACGGCCTCAAGCGCATGTATGGCGACAACGAGGACGTCTATTTCTACATCACCACGCTGAACGAGAATTATCCGCATCCCGCTATGCCTGAGGGCGTCGAGGAGGGCATCCTCAAAGGCATGTACAAACTGCGGACCGTCGAGGGCGACGGCTCGGCGCTGAAGGTGCGGCTGCTCGGCGCCGGCGCCATCCTGCGCGAGGTCGAGGCCGGCGCGGAGCTGCTCGCCAAGGACTTCGGCGTCGAGAGCGAGATCTGGAGCGTCACCAGCTTCACCGAACTACGCCGCGAAGGCCTGGACATCGAGCGCTGGAACATGCTGCATCCGGAGGCGGAGCCGCGCGTTTCCCATATCGAGCAGTGCCTGGCCAACGGCCAGGGGCCGGTGATCGCGGCGACCGACTACATCAAGGCGATCTCCGACGGCGTGCGTCCCTTTGTGCCGGCAAGCTACAAGGTGCTCGGCACCGACGGCTTCGGCCGCTCCGACTATCGCCGCGCCTTGCGCTCGTTCTTCGAGGTCGATCGCTTCCATGTCGCGGTGGCGGCGCTGAAGTCGCTGGCCGACGATCAATTGCTGCCGGCCAAGCGCGTCAGCGAGGCGATCGCCAAATACGGCATCGACCCGGAGAAGCCGAGCCCGGCGAGGGTTTGAGACGATGAGAGCCGCACTATCCGTCATGGCCGGGCTTGTCCCGGCCATCCACGCCGCAGACAGATTCGCCGTTCCTGAATTTGACGACGACCTTTCATCGCAACTGAAAATTCAGCAGCTTCGCGCAGCGGCGTGGATGCCCGGAACAAGTCCGGGCATGACGGCGGCCGCGCAATCCGCGATCATCATCGCTTAACGCGCGAGGAGCCAGCCTTGTCGAAGATCGAAGTCAAAGTCCCCGACCTCGGCGATTTCCATGATGTGCCGGTCGTCGAAATCCTGGTCAAGCCTGGCGAGGCGGTGAAGGCCGAGCAGCCGTTGCTGACGCTCGAATCCGACAAGGCGTCGATCGACGTGCCCTCGCCTGCCGCCGGAGTGGTCAAGGAGGTGCTGGCCAAGATCGGCGACAAAGTATCGACGGGTTCGTTGATCCTGACGCTTGAAGACAGCGCCGCCGCGCCGGCCGCCGAGCCGAAGGAGGCGCCCAAGGCGGCGGGCGCCGGCGCGACAAGCGAGGTCAAGGTTCCCGACATCGGCGATTTCCATGACGTGCCGGTCATCGAAATCCTGGTCAAGCCCGGCGAGGCGGTGAAGGCTGAGCAGCCGTTGCTGACGCTGGAATCCGACAAGGCGTCGATGGAGGTGCCCTCGCCCGCCGATGGCACGGTCGGCGAATTGCGCGTCAAGGTCGGCGACAAGGTGTCTGAGGGCACGGTGATCCTGACGCTGGCGACCGCCGCCGCCGCGCCGCCGCCCAAGGCCGAAGCTCCCAAAGCGGAAGCTCCCAAAGCGGAAGCTCCTAAGCCGCAAGCGCCCGTCAAATCCGAAACGCCGGGAGCGCTGGCCGATTTCTCCGGCGTCTACGCCAGCCCCTCGGTCAGGCGCATCGCCCGCGAGCTTAGCGTCGATCTCACCAAGATCGCCGGAACCGGCGAGAAAGGCCGCATCACCAAGGACGATTTGAAGGGCGCGCTCGGCGGCGGCGGCCATGCGGCGAGCGGCGCGGGGATTCCTGACGTTCCCGCCGTCGATTTCGCCAAATTCGGGCCGATCGAGAGCAAGCCGCTGTCGCGCATCAAGAAGATTTCGGGGCCACGCCTGCACGCCTCCTGGCTCAACATTCCGCATGTCACGCATACCGACGAAGCCGACATCACCGAGCTGGAAGCGTTCCGCAAAACGCTCGACGACGCCGCCAAGGCCGACAAGAAGGCGCCCTATCGCGTCTCGCTGCTGCCGCTGTTGATGAAGGCGAGCGTGGCGACGCTGAAGACTTATCCGATCTTCAACTCCGCGCTCAGCCCGGCCAAGGACGCGCTGATCTATCGCAACTATTGGAACATCGGCGTCGCCGTCGATACGCCCGACGGGCTGGTCGTGGCGGTGGTGAAAGAGGTCGACAGGAAGGGCGTCGTGGAGCTCGCGCGCGAACTTGGCGCGCTGTCGGCCAAGGCGCGCGAGGGCAAGCTTGCGCCGGCCGAAATGCAGGGCGCGACCTTCACCATCTCCTCGCTCGGCGGCATCGGCGGCACGGCGTTCACGCCGATCGTCAATGCGCCGGAGGTGGCGATTCTCGGCGTCGTGCGCGCCAAGATGGCGCCGGTGTGGGACGGCAAGGCGTTTGCGCCGCGCCTGATGCTGCCGATGTGCCTGTCCTACGATCACCGCGTCATCGACGGCGCGGCAGCGGCGCGCTTCATGCGCCATCTCTGCGCAATCGCCGAGGATATGCGGCGCGTCCTGCTTTGACCTTCTCCTGACAAGGTAGCGATCATGGCGAGCGAAATTCGGCTGCCCGACATCGGCGATTTCAAGGATGTGCCGATCATCGAAATTCAGGTGAAGCCCGGCCAGAGCGTCGCCAAGGACGACATTCTGCTGACGCTCGAAAGCGACAAGGCCTCGCTCGAAGTGCCGGCGCCGGAGGCCGGCGTCATCGGCGAGATCAAGGTCAAGATCGGCGACAAGGTGAGTCAGGGCGCCTTGCTCGCGACCTACGCCAGCGGCGGCGCGGCGGCGCCTGAAAAGCCCGCCGCGGCGGCTGAAAAAACCGACCTCGAATGCGACCTGATGGTGCTCGGCTCCGGCCCCGGCGGCTATACCGCCGCCTTCCGCGCCGCCGATCTCGGCCAGAATGTGGTGCTGATCGAGCGCGGCGCGACGCTCGGCGGCGTCTGCCTCAACGTCGGCTGCATTCCCTCGAAGGCGCTGCTGCATGTCGCCAAAGTGATTGACGAGGCCTCGCACATGGGCGCGCATGGCGTCGCGTTCGGCGCGCCGTCATTCGATCTGAATAGACTGCGCGGCTTCAAGGATGGCGTCGTCAAGCGGTTGACCGGCGGCCTGACGGCGCTCGCCAAGCAACGAAAGGTGACGGTGGTCTACGGCGAGGCGCAATTCACCTCCGCCAACACCATCGCGGTGGAGACGGCGCAAGGGCGGCGCATCGTGCGCTTCGCCAAGGCGATCATCGCCGCCGGCTCCGAGCCGGTGGCCCCCGGCTTCGTCCCCAAGGACCCGCGCATCTGGGATTCGACTGGCGCGCTCGACCTGAACTTCATCCCCAAGCGCATGTTGGTGCTCGGCGGCGGCATCATCGGGCTGGAAATGGCGACCGTGTACGAGACGCTGGGGGCGGCAATCACGGTCATCGAGATGATGGATCAGTTGATGCCGGGCGCCGACAAGGACATCGTCGCGCCGTTCGCCAAGCGCGTCGAGAAGCGTTACGCCAAGATCATGCTGAAGACAAAGGTGACGAAGGTCGAGGCGCGCCCCGAGGCGCTGCATGTGAGTTGGGAGAGCGAGGCCGGCGCGGGAGAAGGCGATTTCGACGCCATGCTGGTCTCGGTCGGCCGCCGCCCGAATGGCAAGGCGATCTCAGCGGAAGCGGCGGGCGTGCATGTCGACGAACGCGGCTTCATCGCCGCCGACAAGCAGATGCGCACCAATGTCAGCCACATCTTCGCCATCGGCGACATCGTCGGCCAGCCGATGCTGGCCCACAAGGCGACGCACGAGGGCAAGGTGGCGGCGGAAGTGGCGAGCGGCCACAACAGCGCCTTCGACGCCAAGTGCATCCCCTCCGTCGCCTACACCGACCCCGAGGTCGCCTGGGTCGGCGTCACCGAGGGCCAGGCGAAGGCGCAGGGGCTCAAATTCGGCAAGGCGGTGTTCCCCTGGGCCGCCAGTGGCCGATCACTCTCCCTGGGCCGCGACGAGGGCCTGACGAAGACGCTGTGGGACGAGGCGAGCGGCCGGCTGATAGGCTGCGCCATCGTCGGCCCCAACGCCGGCGACCTGATCTCGGAAGCCGCGCTGGCGATCGAAATGGGCTGCGACGCCGAAGACATCGGCCTGACCGTCCATCCGCACCCGACGCTGTCGGAGACCTTCGCCATGTCGGCGGAAGCCTATGCGGGGACGCTGACGGATTTGTATATGCCGAAGAAGAAATAGCGCGCGGTTCCCTTGGCTGGCGCCATTCGCCAGGCTCGCCCGATTGCGAAAGCGCGGGGGGCTGGAATTGGCGAAGACCCTCATCGTCGGGGGTCTGAAGGTCGAACTCGACCAGTTCCTGATCCGGCCGCCGTATGGATTCGAGCGTTGGCGCACCGAACGGCCGCGACCCGAGAACTCGCGCTTCGTATTGATGATTTGCACACCGGAATATTACGCTGGCGTCGAGAACCTCGTCGCCGTCGACAAGCGACGCGGTGTCTTCTGGGAAGGCGCGCTGATTCACAATTATCTCTACAAGAAGAAAGCCAACAAGCGCTTCATTCCGCCGCTGTTGGACGACGCTGACGAGGATCACGTTCCCGACGCATTCCAACAGCATCGCCGCTACCGGCTGACAGTGTTCGACGTTTCAGAGTCCAACTACGACGATCTCTATCGCGAACTGGCGGACCAGCCGGCGAGCCGCCGCCGGTCGCCCAGCGAAATATCCCTGGACCTCGCCGCAAGCTGATCTCGCGCAGGCCCGCAGGCTCGTCGAGCAATGCGGCTACGGCCGCCGCCGGCCCGAGTTGGAAGACGCCGAGGCGGCGCTCGGGGTGACGCCGGCCGCATAGCGCCGGCGTCATCGTGAGCCCGGCCGCCCTCGTCGCGGCCGACGTCCTCGGCTATCGCGGCGCGCGCCGGCCTTGCGGCCTTCGCTGGCGGGGCGCCGGCGCCGGGCGATGGCAAAACCTCCTCGGCGAAGCGGCGCCCGCGCACGCCCGCGCCTCGCGGCGGGGCTTGCACAGCGTCTGCCCGCGCCCTGGGCCACATTCGCGCCGTGTTTGCTCTCGATCCTTGCTGACGCGCCGCCTCTCGCCAGCGTGCGCGGCCACGGCGCTGGGCTGATCGCCGATTGATGCGGTTTTCGCCGCAAGGCTCATTCCGCTCGCGCGAAAAGCCTCTATCTCTCATAAGAATCCGGAACCTTTCGGAATCCGGAACCTTTCGTTCGCAACCCTTATGAAACCTAGCGAGGCGCTGGTGGACGAAGACGCGCAAGCCCCGATCGTCGCGCATTTGGCGCGCGGCGCGAAACGCATCGACACCCAAGGCGCGATCGTGCTGCTGAAAGGCGACGAGGCGATCAAGATCCGCCGCGCGATCCGCCTGCCGTTTCTCGATTACTCGACGCTGGAGAAGCGCCGCGCGGCGGCCGAAGCCGAGATCGCGATCAATCGCGCTTATGCGCCGCACATATATAGAGACGCGGCGGCGATCCGCAGAACCGGCGACGGCTATGGTTTTGCGGGCGAAGGCGAGATCGTCGAATGGGCGACGCGCATGCGCCGCTTCGATGAAGAGGCGACGCTCGACAAAGTCGCCATGCGCGGCGAACTCGACAAGGAGGTAGTGCGCAAGCTCGCCAAGGCCATCCACGCCATGCACGCCAACGCCCCGAAGCGCGAGGCGGAGCCGGCGCTGGCGGCGATGCGGCTATGGATCGAACAGAACGCGACCGCCTTCGCCGAGCGGCCCGATCTGTTCCCGGCCGATGCGGCGGACGAGCTCTCGCAGCAGTCGCGCGAGGCGCTGACGCGCTTGACGCCGATGCTCATGCAGCGCGGCGCGCAAGGCGCGGTGCGGCGCTGCCACGGCGATCTGCATCTGCGCAACATCGTGCTGATCGACGGCGCGCCGACGCCTTTCGACGCCATCGAATTCGACGAGACCATCGCCACCGGCGACATTCTCTACGACCTCGCCTTCACGCTGATGGATCTGTGGCAGCGCGATCTCAGGCGGCAGGCCAATCTGTTGTTCAACGCCTATCTCGCGCAGAGCGATGCTGAGATCCATTCCGCGCTCGGCGCGCTACCGTTGTTCCTCAGCCTGCGCGCCGCGATCCGCGCCAAGGTGGCGGCGAACGCCGACGCGCCCGACGAAGCGCGGCGCTATTTCGAGTTCGCGCTCAGCCTGCTGCGCCCTGCCCCGCCGCGCCTGGCAGCGGTCGGCGGCCTTTCCGGCACAGGCAAGAGCGCGCTCTGCGAACGGCTGGCGCCAGAGATCGGCGCGGCCCCTGGCGCGGTCTGGCTGCGCAGCGACGTTGAGCGCAAGCATCTGTTCGGCGTCGACGAACTGACGTCGCTGCCAGACGCCGCCTATAGCGCCGCGGCGAGACAAGTGACCTATGCGCGGCTGATCGGCAAGGCGCGCCGGGCGCTGCAAGCGGGAGCGTCCGTGCTCATCGACGCCGCGCATACGCACGCCGATGAGCGCGCGACAAGCGCGGCGCTGGCGCGCGAACTCGGCGTCAGCTTCGCCGGCCTCTGGTTGGAGGCGGCGCTCGATGTGCGCCTCGCCCGCATCGCGGCGCGCCGCGCCGACGCCTCCGATGCCGACGAGGCTGTGGCGCGGCGGCAACGCGCGGAGCCGTTGATCGAGCCCGGCTGGCGGGCGATCGAGGCCGGCGGCGCGCTTGCCGAGACGCTCGGCCTCGCCCGCGTTGCCTCGGGCGCCGGCGCCGGTATATAGCTCGCACCTCACAAACTGATGAGGAGCCCCCATGTCCGTGGATCAGGCCGCGGTGCGGCGCATCGCGCGGCTGGCGCGCATCGCCGTCGACGAGCAGGAGATCGCGCATCTGCAAGACGAGATCAACGCCATCCTGTCTTTCGTCGAGGAACTGTCGGCCGTCGACGTCGAAGGCGTCGAGCCGATGACCTCGGTCATCCCGATGCGACTGCCGATGCGCGAGGATGTCGTCACCGACGGCGAGATCGCCGCCAAGGTGCTCGCCAATGCGCCGCTGACCGAAGGCGGCTTCTTCCTCGTGCCCAAAGTCGTCGAATAGGAAGCCCGCCTTGACTGATCCGACCGCCCTCACCCTCGCTGAAGCGCGCGCCGCGCTCGGCGACAAAAGCCTTTCCAGCGTCGAACTGACCCGCGCCTATCTCGCGGCGATCGACAAGGCGAAGGGGCTCAACGCCTATGTCGCCGTCACCGCCGAGCGCGCTTTGCAAATGGCCGAGGTCAGCGACGCGCGTCGCGCCAAGGGCGAGGCCGGCCCGCTTGAAGGTCTGCCGCTCGGGATCAAAGACCTCTACGCCACCGAAGGCGTACACACGCAGGCGTGCAGCCACATCCTCGACAAATTCGCGCCTGCTTATGAATCGACCGTGACGTCGCATCTGTGGCGCGACGGCGCGGTGATGCTCGGCAAGCTCAACATGGACGAGTTCGCGATGGGCTCGTCCAACGAGACCTCGTATTACGGCCCCGTCGCCTCGCCGTGGTTGCCGCCGAACTGGACGCCTGAGCGCGCCAAAGCCGCGCTCGCGGGCGACAAGAAAGGCTTGCTGACGCCGGGCGGCTCCTCGGGCGGCTCGGCCTCGGCGGTGGCGGCGCGGCTTTGTTTGGCGGCCACCGCCAGCGACACCGGCGGCTCGATCCGCCAGCCCGCCGCCTTCACCGGCACGGTTGGCGTCAAGCCGACCTACGGGCGCTGCTCGCGCTGGGGCATGGTGGCCTTTGCCTCCTCGCTCGATCAGGCGGGACCGATCGCGCGCGATGTGCGCGACGCCGCGATCCTGCTGCGCTCGATGGCCGGCTATGACGCCAAGGACTCCACCTGTTACGACGCGCCGGTTCCCGATTACGAGGCGGCGATCGGCCGCTCGGTGAAGGGCCTCACCATCGGCATTCCGCGTGAATACCGGATCGACGGCATGGCGGGCGAGATCGAGGCGCTGTGGCGTCAGGGCGCCGATTGGTTGAAGGCGGCGGGCGCGAAGGTGGTGGACGTCAGCCTGCCGCACACGCGCCACGCACTGCCCGCCTATTACATCGTCGCGCCGGCGGAAGCGTCGAGCAATCTGGCGCGCTACGACGGCGTGCGCTACGGCCTGCGCGAGGACGGCGACGACATCATCGGCCTGTATGAGAAGACGCGCGCGAAAGGCTTCGGCCCCGAGGTGCGGCGGCGCCTGATGATCGGAACTTATGTGCTCTCGGCCGGCTATTACGACGCCTATTACGTGCGCGCGCAAAAGATCCGCACGCTCATCAAGCGCGATTTCGAGACCGTGTTCGCCGGCGGCGTCGACGCCATCCTGACGCCGGCGACGCCCACGGCGGCGTTCGGCATCGGCGAGAAAGGTTCGGCCGATCCCGTCGAGATGTATCTCAACGACGTGTTCACGGTGACGGTCAATATGGCGGGCCTGCCGGGTCTCGTCGCGCCGGCGGGGCAATCGCCGGATGGCCTGCCGTTGGGCTTGCAACTCATCGGCCGCCCGTTCGACGAGGAGACGCTGTTTGCGCTCGGCGCCGCCATCGAGCAGGCGGCGCCGAAGTTGAAGACGCCCGCGCCCTGGTGGGCCTGAGAGGGGAGCATACGACATGGCCAATCTCATCAACGGCGCCACTGGCGATTGGGAGGTCGTCATCGGCCTCGAAGTGCATGCGCAGGTGACCTCGAAGGCGAAGCTGTTCTCCGGCGCCTCGACCGGGTTCGGCGCGCCGCCCAACACCCATGTATCGCTGGTCGACGCGGCGATGCCGGGCATGCTGCCGGTCATCAACGCCGAATGCGTGCGCCAGGCGGTGCGCACCGGGCTCGGCTTGAAGGCGGAGATCAACAAGCGCTCGTCGTTCGATCGCAAGAACTACTTCTACCCCGACCTGCCGCAGGGCTATCAGATCTCGCAGTACAAGAGCCCGATCGTCGGCGAGGGCGAGATCCAGGTCGACCTGACGCCGGAGCACGCGATCAGAGTCGGCATCGAGCGGCTGCATCTCGAACAGGACGCCGGCAAATCGCTGCACGATCAGTCGCCGACGATGAGCTTCGTCGATCTCAACCGCTCCGGCGTGGCGCTGATGGAGATCGTCTCCAAGCCCGACATGCGCTCGGCCGAGGAGGCGAAGGCTTACGTGTCGAAGCTGCGCACCATCCTGCGCTACATCGGCTCCTGCGACGGCGACATGGAGAAGGGGAACCTGCGCGCCGACGTCAACGTTTCCGTGCGCAAGCCTGGGGCGCCGCTCGGCACGCGCTGCGAGATCAAGAACGTCAACTCGATCCGCTTCATCGGCCAGGCGATCGAGGTCGAGGCGCGTCGCCAGATCGGCGTCATCGAGGACGGTGGAAGCATCGAGCAGGAGACGCGGCTCTACGATGCCGCCAAGGGCGAGACGCGGGCGATGCGCTCCAAGGAGGAGGCGCACGACTACCGCTATTTCCCCGATCCGGACCTGTTGCCGCTGGAGTTCGACGACGCCTTCATCGACGCTTTGAAAGCGCAACTGCCGGAACTGCCGGACGAGAAAAAAGCCCGATTCATAGGCGATTACGGGCTCTCGGCCTATGATGCGGCGATCCTGTGCGCCGAGCGCGAGACGGCGGCGTTCTTTGAACAGGCGACGCGCCACGGCGCCGGCAAGCGCGACGCCAAGGCGATCGCCAATTGGATCATGGGCGATCTCTCCGCCTACGCCAACGCCCATGGCGTCGCCGTCGCCGAGGCCGGTCTCAGCGCCGGCGCGCTTGCCTCGCTGGTCGATCTCATCGGCGAAGGCGTCATCTCCGGCAAGATCGCCAAGGACGTGTTGGCGATGCTGCTCGGCGACGACAAAGGCGCCGATCCGCGCGCACTGGTGAAGGCGCGCGGCCTGTTGCAAGTCAACGACGCGAGCGCCATCGAAGCCGCGGTCGAGGCGGTGATCGCCGCCAACGCCGGCAAGGCGGAGCAAGCCAAGACGAAGCCCGGCATGCTCGGTTGGTTCGTTGGTCAAGTGATGAAGGCGACCGGCGGCAAAGCCAATCCGCAGAGCGTCAGCGACGCCTTGAAACGCAAGCTCGACCTGCCCTGAGTCGCGCCAAATGCAAGCGATTCGCCGCTTTGGCGGCGAATTCGCGCCTCCGCCAAGCGCAAAGCTTGTGGAATCTTCGCCAGTCTTCGCAGAAAAATTCGATTGCCTCGCGCGGCCGCGTGCGCGCTTGCCGGCGCCGAAGGTTGGTGAAACAGGCGACGCCGCTGCGTCGGAATTGCGTCTCGCGCAGTCAAACAAACATTCGCGCCATTGCGCGGAATCTTTGGGCGCACGAAGATTCGCGCGTCGCGGCGGGCGCATGCGTGCAGCGCCTGCGCGCGGCGCAAAAGCGCGCGGCCAAGCCTTCGAAACCGGCGCGATGGCGTTACGCAGCGCGCCGAAGCGCGAACGATAATTCGATGACGACGACGCCGAGCGCAGCGCATGACGCGGCGATGGAGCTTGATACAAATGAAAACGCGCGTACCTTAGTTGATGTCTAACTTTCGCGTCATATGAGCGCGAGCCAACGGAATTCGACAAAGGAAGCGATCATCATGGCGAAGGCGGCGACGAAGAAGACGGCAGCCAAGAAGACGGCGCCGAAGAAGACAGCAGCCAAGAAGGCCGCGCCGAAGAAAGCCGCCGCCAAGAAGGCGGCAGCCAAGAAGACGGCGCCGAAGAAGGCTGCGGCGAAGGCGACGGCAAAGACGACAGTGAAGAAGGCGGCGCCGAAGAAGGCCGCCGCCAAGAAGGCCGCGCCGAAGAAGGCCGCCGCCAAGAAGACGACCGTTCGCGCGGCCTCGAAGAAGGCGACCGTGAAGAAGGCAGCGGTCAAGCGCGCGCCAGCCAAGCGCGCCGCGAAGCCCGCCGAGGCGCCTGCCGCGCCGGCGATCGAGTCCTCCTCCGAGAGCTGAGCGTCACAAGGCTTGGTTGCTCCGTGCGCGTCGGCGTTAAGCGATGCGGGGCTATGAAGTTTGCATAATGCGGCGGGCCGGCAGCGGAGCGCCAATAGGCAATCGCAGCGTCCGCAACATAGCGGGGCGAGCGGTGAGATTCGGGTGTTGAAAAAGAACTGCCGCGGCTTTCCCGGCTGGCGTGCGGGAGGAGAATCGATCTCCTCAACAGGCGGCGAAGTTTAAACCCTTGTGGGCTTCAGCCGCCACAACTGAGCCGCGCCTGATGGCGAAGGCTGGACGCTGAGGCGTTGGCCGCACGCGCACGCGCTCTACAGCCTCGACCAACTCGCCCCGAATCCGAACACGGCTGTTGTCGTCGCCGAAGGCGAAAAGGCGACGGACGCGGCGCCGCGCATCCCCCGGAATCCATCGCCACGACCTCGAAGCCGCTCGCCCCCGGCTTTCCGAATATCGTCAACCTTCCCGAAAACCTTCGCCGGCCGCGCCCCCTCTGTCACCAAGTCAGGCCGGGGTCGCAAAGCTCGCGGCATCGAGCCGATGAGCGGGGCGTCTGCTCGGGCGGCGCCGATCCGACCCACGCGCCGAGGCGCTTACGCGCATTCGCGGATCGCGGGAGCGGGACGTCGCCACGGGAGCGGATACGAAGGCAGAGTATCGATCCAAAGCGCAACCGATCTACCGAGCGGAAGCGTGGCGTCGCCGGTGGACCAGCGCCAGGTTTCCGACCCTTCGCCTTCAACGGCCTGCCACCCGTTGGTCATCCCCGGATGGTCGAGCGCGATGCACTGCCCGTCAATCTCAATTCTTCTGACGGACACGCCCAGCCGCCGGTCGTCGGCATTGTTTAAAAGGTGCATGTGCCTGGGGACGCCGGCGCGGGATCGCAAACGCAGGGTCTTTATTGAATCGGGAATGTCGAACTGGAAGCGGTTGTCCACAACCGAAACGGGCGTCAACAGATTGCCGTCGGCGTAAAGCCGCAGATCGGGATCTGACGTCACCTGGGCGCCGAGATGGTCGGCCCGGCTGCCCAACCACCCACGAAGCGCGGCGAGCCGCGGTCCATCTGAAATGTGCGGGGCGCAGGATCGCTCCGCCCACATCTTGGCCCCCAAATCCGGGATGTCAAAATGGGGATGCAATGAGGCCACGGCGCCGCCATTGGCGAAGTTGTGTCGGTTCGCGCAATCCAGATAGCTCTCAGCCGCCAGTCCCTCGGCCAAAATCGCGTCGTGGCTGTCGAGTTCGACATGCCAGTAACTGACATCATCGACCTGCTCTTGCACAATGGTCGATCCGTTCAAGATAAGCCGCGCCACGACCAGGACGTCGTCGAACAAAATGCAATGGTCGGGCGAGACAAAGAGATCGCGGTGGGGCACGCCCGGCGCCACCGCGCCCGCGGCGATACGCACGGGCCAAACCTTTTCCGGGTCGGGATGCACGCCGCAGTCGACCTCGCGGTGGCCGATCCATTTGATCGGACGGCGCCGTCCGGCGGCCGTGACCACGAGGTCGCCGATGGCGAGCGTCTCGATCGCCACGCCTCCGCGTTCCGTCAGGATTCGCGTTCCCTTGCGATAGCAGGACGCGTCGGTGACGGTCGTGGTGGAGTCGGTGATCGCGAAAGGAACAGCCGAGCCCTGGACCGCGACCGCGAATGTCGTGGTCTCAGGGGTCGCGTGGGCCAAGGGCGTGAAAACCAACCCGTCGAGCGCAGCCGTCACTTGCGCCGCAGTGCCGGTCACGGAAAAGACTCCCGTGATCGCGTCGATCGAACTTCCGTCGGTTGCGGAATTGGGATCGCTCAACACTCCGTTGGCGGTCGTCGAGGGCGTGACGGTTAGCGTCTCGCTTTCGATGTTTGCGTCGGAGATGATGTCGCCCGTGAACGGATCGACGGGCGTAACCGCCGAGGTCGCGTGCGCCGCGGGAGACGCGATCGAGATCGTCGGCGCGACCACCCGCATGATGGAAACGAAGCCGTCAGCGCTGTGGGTCGCGGCGGTTTGGCCGACGCCAACCGCGCTCGCATTGACAAAAGACCCGCCGCCGCCTCCGTAAGAACCGCCGCCGCCGCCGCCGCCGCCGTACCCCCCGCCGCCGCCGCCTCCAGAAGAACCGCCGCCGCCGCCGCCAAATCCGCCGTGGCCGTCGCTGCCGACGCCTTGGCCGCCCGAGAAGGCTGTCCCACTCACGCTTCCGGCGTGTCCGCCCTGGCCGCCGGTAAACCCACCGCCTCCGCCGCCGTAGGAGCCTCCGTTTCTGACTGCATAGTCGGATCTCCCGGCAGCGCCTGCGGCGCCACCAATTCCGCCCGCCCCGCCCACGCCGGAGCTATAGCCGCCGCCGGCGCCGCCGGTCGGCGTCGTCACTCCACCACCGCCGCCGCCGCCGAACGAACCGCCGCCGCCACCGCCGCCGGCGATCACTTCGTTGATGTCGACAGCGCTCGACCCGTTGTTGGTCTCGATCACAAAGCTGCCGCCGCCGCCGCCGCCGCCGTAGCTCGAGGCCGCGCCTGCGCCGCCGACGACAATCTCCAGCGTCGCGCCGGCCGTCAGGTAGATGTCGCCGCTCGCCATCGCACCGAGCCCGCCGGCCGCGTTGTTGTAGCCGCCGCCTCCCTGCGCGCCGTCGGCCTCGATATTGTAATAGCCGCTGGTGGTGACGGTGTAGGTCTCGATATGGCCGCTATAGCCGAAGGTCTTGGGGGCGTTGGGCCCGAGAATTTTCGCGGTGATTGAGGCCGACGCGGTCGCCGAAGCGCCGGCGCTGGACGAATCGGTGAGCGAGATCGTCAACGCCTCGACGTCGTTGACGGCGCCCGTGAGCGTCGAGGGGGCGTTGAGGGTCAGCGCATCGAGTTCGCTGGTGACGTCGGCGGCCGAGCCGGTCAGATGGTAGACGCCGCCGCCGGCGCTGCTGAAAGTGACGCCCGCGGGATGCGATGCCCCTAGACTGAGCGACGCATTTGGGTCGCTCAGCGTGAGGGTCAGCGTCTCGGTCGGGTTGTTCGGATTGACATCGCCGATGGTGACGCCGGCGAAAGGCGTGTCCGTCGTCGAGCCTTGGTCGGCCTGAGTGGTAGAACCGCCGGTGATCGTCGGCAAATTCGGACTAATATTGGCTGTGACTGTTCCCGTTGCGGTCGTCGTCGGATCGGCGCTGGACTTGTCGGAGAGCGAGAACGTTAAAGCCTCGACGTCGTTGACGGCGCCTGTGAGCGTCGAGGGCGCGTTGAGCGTCAGCGCATCGAGTTCGCTGGTGATGTCGGCCGCCGAGCCGGTCATTTGGTAGACGCCGCCGCCGACGCTGCTGAAAGTGACGCCCGCGGGCTGCGAGGCGCCGAGGCTGAGCGATGCGTTTGGGTCGCTGAGCGTGACGGTCAGCGTTTCGGCGGCGCCGGGATTGAGGTCGCCGATGGCGACGCCGGCGAATGGCGTGTCCGTCGTCGAGCCGAGGCCGGCGTCCGTGGTCGAACCGCCGGTGACCGTTGGCGCTGCCGGGCTGATGTCGGCCGTGACCGCGCTTGTCGCCGTCGCCGTCGGATCGGCGCTCGACTTGTCGGAGAGCGAGAGTGTCAACGCTTCGACGTTGTTGACCGCGCCGGTGAGGGTCGAGGGCGCGTTGAGCGTCAGGGCGTCGAGTTCGCTGGTGACGTCGGCGGCCGAACCGGTCAGATGGTAGACGCCGCCGCCGGCGCTGCTGAAAGTCACGCCGGCGGGTTGCGAGGCGCCGAGGCTGAGCGATGCGTTAGGGTCGCTCAGCGCAATGGTCAGCGTCTCAGTCGGGTTGTTCGGGTTGGCGTCGCCGATGGCGACGCCGGCGAAAGGCGTGTCCGTCGTCGAGCCCGGCAGGGCGTTGGTGGTCGAGCCGCCGGCAATGGTCGGCGCCACGGCCGCCACGATGGAAATGAAGCCGTTCCCGCTTTGCGTCGCGGCGGTTTGCAACCTTTCGATGGCGTTCGCATTGACGAAAGACCCGCCGCCGCCGCCAAGGGAAGAGCCGCCCCCGCCGCCGCCGCCATAGCCGCCGCCGCCGCCGCCGCCGCCTTGTACGGCGGCGCCGGCGCCGCCGCCGCCAAATCCACCGTCGCCGCCGGAGCCCGCACCATCAGGCGCAAGAATGGACTTGCCGCCCGCACCGCCGGCGAAGGTCGCGCCCGTCACGCTTCCGCTCTGTCCGGCCGCGCCGCCGGTAAATCCGCCGCCGCCGCCGCCGCCTGAGAACTCTGCGCCGTAGGTGCTAGTCCCGTGCTGGCCTGCGCCGCCGTTGGCGCCACCGACCCCGCCGACGCCGCTGAATCGGCTCCCGCCGCCGCCGCCGCTCGCCTGCGTCCTGCCGCCGCCGCCGCCACCGGAGCTGTAGCCGCCGCCGCCGCCGCCAGCGATCACTTCGTTGATGTCGACGGCGCTCGACCCGTCGTTGATCTCGATCACAAAGCTGCCGCCGCCGCCGCCGCCGCCGGCGGAGAAGCCCCCACTTCCGCCGGCGCCGCCGACGACGATCTCAAGCGTGGCGCCGGCTTGCAAATAGATGTCGCCGCTGGCCATCGCGCCGAGGCCGCCGGCGCCGTTCGGACTTCTGAAGCTGCCGCCTCCCTGGGCGCCGCCAGCCGAGATTTCGTAATAGCCGGAGGTAACGACGGTGAATGTGTCGATATGGCCGGTGTAGCCATAGGTCTTGGTGAAATTCGGCGCGACAATGTCGGCCGTGACCGATGCCGTCGCGGTCGTCGCCGAATCGGCGCTGGACTTATCGGCAAGGGAGAAGGTCAGCGTTTCGACATTGTTGACCGCGCCGGTGAGGGTCGCGGGCGCGTTGAGCGTCAGGGCGTCGAGTTCGCTGGTGACGTCGGCGGCCGAACCGGTCAGTTGATAGACGCCGCCGCCGGCGCTGCTGAAAGTGACGCCCGCGGGATGCGAGGCGCCAACGCTGAGCGATGCGTTTGGGTCGCTCAGCGTGATGGTCAGGGTTTCGGTCGCGCCCGGGTTGACGTCGCCGATGGTGACGCCGGCAAAAGGCGTGTCCGTTGTCGAGCCGGGGCTGGCGTCCGTGGTTGAACCGCCCGTGATAGTCGGCGGCAATTGCACGGCGGTGATCGAAATGGAGCCGTTCCCGCTCTGGGCGCCGGCGGTTTTTGAGATGTCGAGCGTTGAATTGACCAGCGAGCCGCCGCCGCCGCCGCCGTAACCGCCGCCTCCGCCGCCGCCACCTTCCGATGCGCCGCCGCCGCCGCCGCCGCCAAATCCGCCGCCGCCGCCGGCGCTAGCGCCGACAGGATAGCCGCCGCCAGAATATCTGCCCTGGCCGACGCCGGCAGCGCCGCCAGCGAAAGTCACGCCATTCACGCTTCCGTTTTGCCCGGCGGCGCCGCCGGTAAAGCCGCCGCCGCCGCCGCCGGGGCCATTTACGTCCGTCGAGCCAATGCCTGCGGCGCCGTTGACCCCGCCAGCCCCGCCGCTGCCGCCGCCGCTGCCGCCGGTGGCCTGCGTCCTGCCGCCCTGGCCGTAGTCGCTGCCGTAGCCGCTGCCGTCGCCGCCGCCGCCGCCTCCGGCGATCACTTCGTTGATGTCGACGGCGCTCGACCCGTCGTTGATCTCGATCACGAAGCTGCCGCCGCCGCCGCCGCCGGCGCCCTGAGATTGGCCGTTCTGGCCTTCCCCACCGACGACAATCTCGAGCGTCGCGCCGGCCTTCAGATAGATGTCGCCGCCGGCAATCGCGCCCAGACCGCCGCGCGAGTTGTTGACGCCGCCGCCTCCCTGCGCGCCGTCAGCAACAATGTTGTAATAGCCGGAGGTCTGGACCGTGAAGGTCTCGATATGGCCGCTATAGCCGAAGGTCTTTGTGTAGTTCGGCCCGAGAATGTCGGCGGTGACGGTGTCCGTCGCCGCCGTGGCATTGGCGCTGGACTTGTCGGAAAGCGAGAAGGTCAGCGCTTCGATGTTGTTGACCGCGCTGGTCAAGGTCGTCGGCGCAGTGAGAGTCAGCGCATCGAGTTCGCTAGTGACGTCGGCCGCCGAACCGGTCAGAGTATAGACGCCGCCGCCGACGTTGTTGAACACAACGCCTGCGGGTTGCGAGGCGCCAACCTGGAGCGAGGCGTTTGGATCGCTGAGCGTGATGGTCAGCGTGTCGGTGGGGCTGCCCACATTGATGTCGCCCACCGTAACGCCGGCGAAAGGCGTGTCCGCCGTCGAGCCCAGGTTGGCGCTAGTGGTCGAACCGCCTGTGACCGTCGACGGCAACGTTACGTAAGCAATGGTGATCAGGCCATTGCCGCTTTGGGTTCCGGCGGTCTCAGCGACATCGAGCGCGCTGCCGCTGACGAAGGATCCGCCACCGCCGCCACCGCCAATCAGAACGCTGGTTGTATTGGTGTTAGGGTTGTAAACGCTGAGTTCGGACCCGCCGCCGCCGCCGCCGTAACCGCCGCCGCCGCCGCCGCCGCCGAGCGAGGGCGCGGCGCCGCCGCCGCCGCCGAATCCGCCGCCTCCGCCGCCGGCAAAGGACGTGCCCGCAATGCTTCCGCTCTGACCGGGTAGACCGCCAGCGCCGCCGGTAAACCCGCCGCCGCCGCCGCCGCTATAGGGGTTTCCGCTGCTGGTCCCGCCCTCGCCCGCGGCGCCGTTGACGCCGCCGGCGCTGAAAACGCCGGAAGCGTTGCCGCCATTGCCGCCGGTCGCTTGGGTTCGACCGCCGCCGCCGCCGGCGCTGCCGCCGACTCCGCCCCCGCCGCCGCCGCCGGCAATCACTTCGTTGAGATCGACGGAACTAGTTCCGTCATAGGTCTCGATAACGAAGCTGCCGCCGCCGCCGCCGCCACCGTCGCTGCCGGAGCTCGCGCCCTGACCGCCGACGACGATCTCAAGCCGCGCGCCCGCCGACAGATAGATGTCGCCGCTAGCCATCGCGCCGAGCCCGGCCGCCGCTGAAAGCCCGGCGCCCCCTGCCGCGCCAAAGGCGGTGATATCGTAGTAACCGGTTACCCCGACCGTGACGGTCTCGACGCTGCCCGAATAGTTCAAGGTATTGGTTTGCGTGGTCGATAGAACCGTCATCGCGGAGAACTCTCAACAATGGAATCAAGCGGGGCGTCGTCAGACTCTTGGGTCGGTCGATTGGGCATCGTCGGCTTTGCGCCAGCCTTCAAGCGCGTCGGCGCGTTCGAGTTCTTCAATCAGCGGCGACAGCGCATCGGCGTAGCCGCGCCAGCGGCCAAGGCCGCGGGCGTTGACGGGCTCACGGACCTGGGAGCGGCTCACGGTGCGCACGGGCGCATCGGCTTCGTAAAAGCGCGCGCAAGCCGGGTCGGGCGGCAGATCGACAAAGCCGAGGACGCGGGCGAGCGTTGCGTCGAAATCCGTCACCCAATCGTCGAGCCGTAGAGTGAGGATCGGCAGCGGCGACGCCGCTTTCCAATGTTTCATCAGCCGGCTCTGCTCGCCGATCATCCAGCCGAGATCCCTGAGATCGTGAGCATAGCCGTGCTCGCCATGAAAACGGAAAGTGAAGATAGACAGGCCGATGTCGCGGGGATCACGCACGCAATGGATGATCTTCGCTTTCGGAAACAGCAGCGCGATCAACCAGACGTAGAAATAGTTGCCGGGCATCTTGTCGACGATGCGGCTCTTGTCCGGCGCGAGCGCGTGTAATTCCCGGAGATAGACCTCGGCTTCGGCGTCAAGCGTCGCCTGGTCGAGCGCAGCTATGCGGGCGATCGAATCCGCGGTTTCGCCGGCCCCGAGCCTCCACGCGAGCCGCCCGAGCGCCGCGCGCTCGCCAGCCCCGTGCGCTTGCGGATGCGCGGCGATAATCTGCTCGGCCAGCGTCGTGCCCGAGCGCGGCATGCCGACGATAAAGACCGGCGCCGGATCGACATTTGTCGCGCGGGGGCCGCTCACGTAGCGCTCCGGCTGGAACGTGGCGATCGCCGCGTCGAGGTAGGCGCGCGTCGCCTCGCGCGAGAACGGCTGGATTGGCTTCAATAGCGCGTGACCGGCGCGCCATTGCGCGAAGGACTTGGCGAAGTCTCCCTCGCGCGACCAGAATTTGGCGAGGTCGTAGCGCGCCATGATCTTGTGTTCGAGCACGGCCTGCGGCCCCATGTCGCCGAGAGCGGCCTGCATCGCTTCGGCGTGAGCGTGTGCGTCGGTGCGCCGGTTTTCGGCGAGCGCGAGCAAGACGTCTCGCCAAAGCCGCATCGGCGCGATCTCCGGCGGCGCCGGTCCGAGGGCGTCGAACTCGGCCAGCGCGGTCCGCGCATCAGCGGGCCGGTTGAGAGCGATCAGCGCCAGCGCCCGCTGCAAATGCCAGTGGCGGGCGGCGCGGAGATCGTCGGCGGGCGGGTCGACGGCGTTCAGCAGCGCGAGCGCCTCGGCGGGACGCTCTTCCTGAAGGCGCTCGGCGACGAGATTGAGGCGGGCGCCAGCGTCGTGCGGGTCCCGCGCAAGCGCCTCCCGCAGCAGCGTCTCGGCGACTTCGTAGCCGCCGGTGAGCCGCAGAAGCGCGGAGAGATTGCTCGTCGCCGCGGGATGGCCGGGTTGCGCCCGCAGGGCGCGGACCATCAACCGCTTGGCGTCGTCGATGGCGCCCTGCGCATAGCGCGCGAGACCGAAGTTGACCCAGGCGTCGGCGAAGTTCGGCCGCAGCTTGGCGGCGACGGCGAACGCCTGCTCGGCGCGCGCCGGCTTGCCGGCGGCCATCCAGGCTTGTCCAAAGGCATAGTGCGCTTCGGCCATATTTGGGGCGGCAAGGCACGCGTCCCGCGCCGCCTCGAAGGCCGCCTGCGTCTCACCGCGTTGCAACGCGTTACTGAAATCGCTCAGCTTCGCGAGCACGCCGGGCTCCGCCCCATGGCCCCCCGCGGCCGAAATCAGCGGCGCTTTCGTCACTTTTACCCCAAACCACGCAGCGTCATCCGCCGTTTTAACGCCCCTCTTAGGCCCGTCTCCGCCTTTTGCAAAATCATTGGCGGACTTGGTTGCGCCGCGGATTCATAAGTGCGCATCCACCATCGGGCCGATGCGAGCCGGCGCTAAGCCAGGGACTCGGAACTGAGCCCGACTTCGTTGCGCTCTCGATTTATTGACCTGCCAAAAAACCGCCCGTAGTTTAGGTTGCGCCTTGAACTTTGGGCGGGCGAGAAATGGCTTCAGAAGTCCTGACGGGCACGGTAAATATTACCGGCTATACCCCCTACCAAGACGACGTAATTGCCGACGACGTGCTGTTCAATATCTACGCTGACGCCAGATTGGCGCTGTTCGGTAACGACCTGTTCTCAAAAGACACCATTACGGGGGCCGGAGAGCTGCGCAACCGCGGCACACTCGCGATCGACGACGGCTTAACGCTGCGCAACGCGCCGCTATTCGTCAACGCGGGGACGATTACACAGAGCGGCGGATACCTTAATGTCTACCGTTCCGACGACGAGCCTGTGACTGTGCGCAATATTGTCGGAGCGACCTGGACTCTCGCTGATACTGCAATCAATGACGCTGAATATAATCCATACGCATACGAAGGACCTTACAGCCAGCCGCAATTCGTAAACTTGGGATTACTCGAAGAAACGGGCAGCCAGTCAGGTATCTCCGCACAATTTATTGACCGCGGCGGCACGATTCAGGTTAATGGAGCTCTGGTGTTTTCCGCGAATGTTGCAGGCGATTATGCCGGACGATTCGTAAACGACACGATCGAAGGGCCGGGCACCGTCACCTTTAGGGGTAACGAAGTATTCGATGGCTCAGCGGACAGATTTTTTGCGCCAATTGATTACGATGTACTTGTCGGAACGAATGTATCAACTTCTACATCTGATCTGTTATTTGTAAGGATTGTCGACAGCGTCACAGTTTCCTCTGCAACAACCGTTATTAGACTCCTCAACCTAGGCGCCGGGTCCACCCTATCGCTCACAAACCCCAGTGCCCAAGTAACCATCCAACAGGTGGGCATGAATCAGGGAAAAATATACGGCGCCGGCCGGTTTGACATTAAGGGCGATGATCACTTTCTCCAAACCACTACTTCGCTGATGGGAGAGGTGACAATCGCCAATTATGGAAACACGACGTTTTCCAACGTTCAGTTACTCACTTATCCTTGGACTGACGACCAGATAACCATCGAGAATGAGGCCGGCGCCACTTGGACAGACACCAATGAGCTCAATATCAGTGTCTTTGCTCAACGCGGTGGCATGGGAACCAGTGTCTTTATCAACAACGGAACATTTGTTGAAGATACAACGAACGGTGTGAATTTTGGCATGGCGGTTGTCAACGACGATGTTATCGAAGCGGGAGCAAATTTAACCTCGCGCAGTAGCATTTTCAGCTTCGATGATCAGGTTACCGGGGTGGGCACGATCGAGATCGGCGTGAACGCAGTGACCTTCAGGAGTTCCGTCGGGAGCGGCCAAACATTGAATTTCACTGCAGTGCCAGCCGGCGCGAATGCTCCCACGCTGACCCTCGATGAGCCACAATCCTTCGCCGGGCTCATCACCGGTTTCGATCAGAACGGCGCGACGGACGATCAGATTGCCGTCAATGCGGCGGGCTGGCAGTTCCAGGATTTTGCGCCAAACCTGGGCGGCTCCGGCGGATCGCTGATATTCTCCAACGGATCGGCGCAGACCTCTCTCGGCCTTGTCGGAGACTACGACCCCGGCAAATTCCACGCGGCCGTATCTGGTAGCGAGACCATAATCACCTACGGCTGAAGGGCGGCGGATAGCCGTATCGCCGAGGGAGCCGCGAAGGCGACGAAGACGGCGAAAAGATCGGCAATATCAACGCCGCTTGGCGGAGACGGAGGGATTCGAACCCTCGATAGGGCTTTACAACCCTATAACGGTTTAGCAAACCGCCGCCTTCAGCCTCTCGGCCACGTCTCCGTAACGCTTCGATAGCGCAGCCCCGCATATGCCCGACCCCGCGTCCCATGGCAAGCCTGTACGGCGACGAGACCAACGCAATCGGGAGAAAAGGCGCCTGACATCATAGCGATGCGCTGAATCTATCGCTGTCTGCCGATTCGAAGAGCCGACAGCGGCGGTGGAACAATCGGCGACACGGCTAACCCCCTGTTTCGCCACGCTCACATCCTGCCCCGGCGCGCGCGTCCTTGCGCCAGCCGGATTTTCCTTTATTCCCCGCCTCTTCGGCGTTGCTGGCGCCGGCAAAATCCCGCTAAGGCGCAAAGATGAAACTGACCCTCTCCTGGCTGAAGGACCACCTCGACACCACCGCCAGCCTGCCCGAAATCGTCGACACCCTGACCCGCATTGGCCTTGAGGTCGAGGGCGTCGAGGACGCGGGCGCGAAATTCAACGGCTTTGTCACCGCCCGCGTCATCGAGGCGCGCCCGCACCCCAACGCCGACCGGTTGCGGCTCTGCATCGTCGACGCCGGGGCCGAGCCGGTGCAGGTGGTCTGCGGCGCCCCCAACGCCCGCACCGGCATGAAGAGCGTGTTCTCGCCCGTCGGGACCTATATCTCCGGCAAGAAGATGACCTTGCAGAAAGGCGTCATCCGCGGCGTCGAGTCCAACGGCATGTTGTGCTCGGCGGCCGAGTTGGAACTTTCCGAGGACCACGACGGCATCATTGAACTGCCCGGGGACGCCCCCGTCGGCGTCGCCTTCGCCGCTTACGCCGGGCTCGACGACCCCGTCATCGACATCAACCTGACGCCGAACCGTCCCGACGCCACCGCCATTTCCGGCATCGCCCGCGATCTCGCCGCCGCCGGCCTCGGCACGCTGAAGACGCCGCCGGTTCCTGCCATCGCGGGCGAAGGACCCTGCCCCGTCTCG
>DATNDU010000095.1:0-9357 GCA_035606915.1 Roseiarcus sp.
GCCGCCGCTTTGCTCGATGTGATGCAGCTTTCCGACATCACCAAAGTGCTGGGACCGAAATCGTTCGAGCGGCCGATCTACGCCGGCAACGCCATTCAGACGGTGGAATCGACCGACGCCAAGATCGTCGCCACCGTGCGCGCCGCCTCTTTCGCGGCAACCGGCGACGGCGAGGCGCCGGCGCCGATCGAGCCGGTGGCGGTTGCGGCCGATCCCGGCCTGTCGAGCTTCGTCGGCGAGGCGTTGGCGAAGTCCGATCGGCCGGAGCTGACCTCGGCCAAGATCATCATCTCCGGCGGCCGCGCCATGCAGAAGGCGGAGAACTTCAAGACCTATATCGAGCCGGTGGCCGACAAGCTCGGCGCGGCGATGGGCGCCTCGCGCGCCGCGGTCGACGCCGGCTATGCGCCGAACGACTGGCAGGTCGGGCAGACCGGCAAGGTCGTCGCCCCCGATCTTTACATTGCGGTCGGAATTTCAGGCGCCATTCAGCATCTGGCGGGTATGAAGGACTCGAAAGTGATCGTCGCCATCAACAAGGACGAGGAGGCGCCGATCTTCCAGGTCGCCGACTACGGCCTCGTCGCCGATCTCTATCAGGCGCTGCCGGAACTCACCGCCGAATTGGCCAAGATCGGCAAATAGCGGGTCGGCCCGCAAGGTTGCCAAGGTTTGGATGTGCGAAGATGAACTTCAATATCGAGAAGGTCGGGATCGTCGGCGCCGGTCAGATGGGCTCCGGCATCGCCTATGTCTGCGCGCAATCCGGCTTTGAGGTGAAGCTCAACGACGTGGCGGAGGAGCGGATCATCGCCGCGCTCGCCACCATCAACGGCCTGCTGTCGCGCCAAGTCGCCAAGGGGCAGATCGACGAAGCCGGCCGCAAGGCGGTGCTCGACCGCATCGCGGTGACGGGCAAGCTCGAAGACCTCGGCGGTTGCGACATCGTCATCGAGGCGGCGAGCGAGAACGAGGAGACCAAGCGCCGCATCTTCCAGAACCTGCGGCCGTTCCTCAAGAACGAGGCGATCGTCGCCTCCAACACCTCCTCGATCTCGATCACCCGGCTCGCCTCGGTGACGGCCAACCCCGAGCAATTTATCGGCATACATTTCATGAACCCGGTGCCGAAGATGCAGCTTGTCGAGCTGATTCGCGGCATCGCCACCCGCGACGACACCTACGATGCGGTCAAGACCTTCGTCGCCAAGCTCGGCAAGACGGCGACGATGTCGGAGGATTTCCCCGCCTTCATTGTCAACCGCATCCTGCTGCCGATGATTAACGAGGCGGTCTATACGCTCTATGAGGGCGTCGGCTCGGTCGAATCGATCGACACTGCGATGCGGCTCGGCGCCAATCACCCGATGGGGCCGCTGCAACTCGCCGATTTCATCGGCCTCGACACCTGTCTGGCGGTCATGCAGGTGCTGCACGAGGGGCTGGCGGATTCAAAGTATCGACCGTGCCCGCTACTGGTCAAATATGTCGAGGCCGGCTGGCTCGGCCGCAAGACGCAGCGCGGCTTCTACGATTATCGCGGCGAAACCCCGGTGCCGACGCGCTAAGACTGACGCGCCGAGACCGGGCCGTTCAGGCCCGACGCAGGATCATGCCCGTGCTGATCCAGCCGAGACCGGAAAACACAAGGTCGACGCCAAGCAAGACGCCGAGCGTGTAAAGGCCCGACACCGGCCAATGCGCCAGTATGATCGCGCCGAGCAGCACGGTGATCGCGCCCGACAGGCACACCATCACCCGGGGAGCGTCGCTCGGCAGCGAGAAGGCCAGAATGATCCGCATGACGCCAGCGGCGACCAGGAACACGCCGATCAGCAGGGTCAACGTCCCCGCGGCCAAAATCGGATCCTGTAAAACGAAATAGCCCGCAACCGCGTAGAGCAAGCCGAGCAGGACCCACAGGAGAAATCTGCCCCAGGCCCTGATCTGGAAAGCGGAGATCACCTCGACGACGCCGGCGACGATCATCACGATGCCAATGATCGCCGCCGAGACGAAGGTGAACGCGACGACATTGCCGAGCGCAACCAGCCCCGCGATCAGGTAGACGACGCCAATGGCGACGATCCAGCCCCACTTACCCCGCAGCGAATGAATCGCGCCGCCAAGGCTTGGCGGCGACTTGCCGGTGACAGTCATGACGCGCCACGCCAGTTGGCGAAAAGGTCGATAATTTGTCGTTCAAATCATTGGCCTCGTCAACACTGCTTCGTCGTCGGCCGTCACGGTGCGAAAATCGCATTCAACTCCTTGTTCGGCAGCCCGCTCGCCAGGCCCGCGAACGAACCTTGCCGTATCTGATCGGCGGCGGCGGCGACGGCGCCCCAGCCGACGCGCGCCAATCCGCCGCCGACGCTGATCCGCCGCACCCCGAGATCGGCATAAGCCTGCACCGGCACGGACGGGTCCATCGCCAGCACGTTGAGCGGCTTCGGCGCCACCGCCGCCACCATGGCGCGAATGTCGTCGGGCTTGCGCACGCCCGGCGCATAAAGGCAATCCGCCAGAGGCGCGAAAGCGACGAGCTTGTCGATCGCCGCCGAAACCTGGGTGGGATCGCTGAGCAGGATTTCGGCGCGCGCCACCAGGAGGGTATCGCCGCCGGCGGCCTTGATGGCGCGCCGCGCGGCGGCGAGGCGTTCGAGCGCCGTCGCTTTGTCGTAGAGCCCGTCGGGGCCACGGTCTTCGATCGAAAGTCCGGCGACGCCGGCCTCGATCGCCAGCCGCACGCTTTCCGCCACGCCCTCGGCATCGGCGGCGAAGCCGGATTCGTAATCGGCGTTGATGGGCAGGTCGACGGCGGCGCAAAGCGCGGCCAGATGCGCGAGCACATCGGCGCGGGACACGCCGAAGTCGGGCCGCCCGGTGGTCCAGGCGTAGCCGCTGCTGGTGGAGGCGAGCGCCTGGAAGCCGTGGCGCTCGAACAAGCGCGCCGAGCCGACATCCCAAGGGTTGGGCAACACGAAGCAGCCGGCGCGGTGCAATTCGCGGAAGGCGGCGCGTTTCTCGGCGGCGGTCTTGGGCATGGCGATGTCTCCGCTCTCGGGCGCTGGCGCGCCGCTTCTCCAACTTTTGGCATTAATCGCGGAACAGGCCAAGGCGTGCGGTCAGCCGGCGGTCTCGCGCAGCAGCCTGGCCGTCTCCGGGTCGGCGGGATAGAAGGATTCGATCGACAGTTCGGCCAGCGTCACCTCGACCGGCGTGCCGAACACCGTCACCGTCGAGAACATCGACAAAAGCCCGGCGTGCGTGCGCAGTCTCAGCGGCACGGCGATGTCGTCGGCGGGATCGGCCGCTGGCGCGGCATTCGGGCCGGGATAGGCTGAGACCTCGACAAGCAGCGCCTCGATCTCGCGATCGCCGGTCAGCGCCGCCTGCCGGCGCAGCCGTTCCATGAGATGGGCGCGCCACGCGGCGAGATTGACGATGCGCGAGCTTAAGCCCTGCGGATGCAGGCTGGCGCGGATCACGTTGACGGGCGGGCGCGCCAGCACGGGATCGATCGGCGCCATGAGCCGCGCGGCGGCCGGGTTGGCGAGCACCAGATTCCAGCGCCGGTCGATAGCGAGCGCGGGATAGGGCTCGTGCGCGGCCAGCACCCGCTCGATCGCCGCACGCGCCGGGCCGAGCGCGGGATCGTCGAGCCCACGGTCGGGATAGAGCGGCGCATAACCCGCCGATAGCAGCAGCGCGTTGCGGTCGCGCAGCGGCGCCTCCAGGCGCTCGGCGAGCCGCAGCAGCATGTTGCGCGAGGGCGTCGCGCGGCCGCTCTCGATGAAGGACAGATGCCGCTGCGAGATTTCGGCCTCGCAGGCCAGCGCGAGCTGGCTGAGGCGGCGGCGTTCGCGCCAGGCGCGCACCAGGGGACCAGGAGAGGCGGGCATGGCGGCGAGTATAGAGCGCAGCCGCCGCGCTTCAATTACCTCGCACGTCATAGGCCGGCGAAAAAAGCGCGCCGCGATGACCTGCGGCGCAATCGAGACGCGGCGGCCGTTGCGCCAGATTTCGCCAGCCGCCGGCAAGCGGCGGCTTAAGGAGAAACCCATGAACGACGCGCAGCAAATCGCCAAAACCTACATCGCCTTCTGGAACGCGGCCGATGCGGTCGAGCGGGGGCGGCTCTACGAGGCCGGCTTCCGGCCGGACGCGACCTACGCCGATCCCCACATGCGCGGGGCTGGGCCGCAGGAAATCGGCGCGCTGGCGGCGGGCGCGCAGCAGCGCTTCCCGGGCTTCGCTTTCCGCCTGATCGGCCCCGCCGACGGCCACGGCGAATTCGTGCGCTTCCGATGGGCGCTGGGGCCCGCAGGCGCCGAGGCGCCCATCGAGGGCAGCGACGTGGTGAGGCTGAGCGGCGGGCGGATCGCCGAAGTGATAGGCTTCCTCGACAAACTGCCGCAATAAGGACAAGGCCATGATCGAGCTGATGCCGTTCGCCGTGAGCATGGGAATCCGCCTCGTCGAATCGAGCCCGCAGCGGGTGGTCGCGGAAATGTTGGTGCGCGACGACCTCTGCACGGCGGGCGCCATTCTGCACGGCGGCGCGGTCATGGCCTTCGCCGATTCCGTGGCGGCGGTCGGGGCGATGTTGAACCTGGCCGCCGGCGCGGCGACGACGACGCTGGAAAGCAAGACCAATTTCGTCGGCGCGGTTCGCGCCGGCGATACGGCGCGGGCGGTGGCGGAGCCGGTCCACCTCGGCCGGGCGACGATGGTCTGGCAGACGCGCATCTTGCGCGGCGACGGCAAGCTCGCCGCCGTGGTGACGCAGACGCAGATGACGCTTCAGCCCCGCGTCTGAACCCGCGCGCCGGTTCTGCTTGTCGGCCCGGCGCGCCCCTGCTATCTCGCGCGCAATCCCGCAAACCCGACACCCGAGGGCGACATGGCCGCGCGCCAGTTCATTTATCATATGCGAGGCCTGACCAAGGCCTATCCAGGCGGCAAGAAGGTCCTGGATAACATCAATCTGTCATTCTACCCGGACGCCAAGATCGGCGTGCTCGGCGTCAACGGCTCCGGCAAATCGACGCTGTTGCGCATCATGGGCGGCATCGACAAGGAGTTCATCGGCGAAGGCTGGGTCGCCGAGGGCGCCCGCGTCGGCTATCTGCCGCAGGAGCCGCATCTCGACCCGGCGCTCGGCGTGCGCGGCAATGTCACGCTCGGCGTCAAGACCAAGCAGGACGTGCTCGACCGCTACAACGAACTCGCCATGAACTATTCCGACGAGACCGCCGACGAGATGACGCGGCTCCAGGACGAGATCGAAGCCAAGGGCCTGTGGGATCTCGATTCCCAGGTCGAACAGGCGATGGATGCGCTCGGCTGTCCGCCCGACGGCGCCGACGTGGCGACGCTTTCCGGCGGCGAGCGCCGCCGCATCGCGCTGTGCCGGCTGTTGCTGGAGCAGCCGGAACTGCTGCTGCTCGACGAACCCACGAACCATCTCGACGCCGAGACCGTCAACTGGCTCGAAGGCCATCTGCGCAGCTATCCCGGCGCCATCCTCATCGTCACCCACGACCGCTATTTCCTGGACAACGTCACCGGCTGGATTCTCGAACTGGATCGTGGCCGCGGCATTCCCTACGAGGGCAATTACACCGCCTGGCTGAAGGCCAAGCAGAAGCGCATCGAGCAGGAAAAGAGCGAGGAAGCCTCGCGCGCCCGAGCGATTGCGGAAGAGGCGGAGTGGATGGCCGCCTCGCCGAAGGCGCGGCAGGCCAAGAACAAGGCGCGCATCTCGCGCTACGAGGATCTCGTCAACAAGCAGAACGAGAAGGGGCCGATCACGGCGCAGATCGTCATCCCGGTCGCCGAGCGGCTGGGCGCCAACGTCATCGACTTCGAGCATCTGTCGAAGGGCTTTGGCGACGAATTGCTGATCGACGATCTCTCGTTCAAGCTGCCGCCGGGCGGCATCGTCGGCGTCATCGGCCCCAACGGCGCCGGCAAGACGACGCTGTTTCGCATGATTACCGGCCAGGACAAGCCGGACAAAGGCGCGATCAAGATCGGCGAATCCGTCGCCATCGGCTACGTCGACCAGTCGCGCGACGCGCTCAATCCGAACAGGACGGTATGGGAGGAAATCTCCGAGGGCGCCGAGGTCATCTATCTCGGCAAACGCGAGATCAACAGCCGCGCCTATTGCGGCGCCTTCAATTTCAAGGGCGCCGACCAGCAGAAGAAGGTCGGCATGCTATCGGGCGGCGAGCGCAACCGCGTACACCTCGCCCGGATGCTGAAGAAGGGCGCCAACCTGCTGCTGCTCGACGAACCGACCAACGATCTCGACGTCGAGACGCTGCGCGCGCTCGAAGAGGCGCTGCTCGATTACGCCGGCTGTGCGGTGGTCATCAGCCACGACCGCTTCTTCCTCGACCGCATCGCCACCCACATGCTGGCTTTCGAGGGCGACAGCCATGTCGAGTGGTTCGAGGGCAATTTCGCCGATTACGAGGAAGATAAGAAACGCAGGCTGGGGATTGACAGCGTCATTCCGCACAGGTTGAAGTATAAGAAGTTTTCGCGGTGAGGGAGAAGGGGCTCTTGCCAGAGCCTTGGCGGCGGACCCGTGAAGCCAAAGCGAGTTCTTTAGCGAGGCGCGATTTCCATCGATGCTAGTTTTTCACTACCATCTGTTCAAGAATGCGGGCACCTCTGTCGATGAAATGCTGAAGATTAATTTCGGCGACAAGTGGGAGCAGGGAGAATTCCGACATCCCGCGGGGAAACACTCGAACACCGACGAAGTGGCGGCGTTTCTCAGGTTGAGGCCACATCTTCGCGCATTCTCGTCACACACTGCACTGTTGCCTTTGCCGGAAATCGGCCGCCTCGTTTTCCCTATTTTCTTTATCCGTCATCCGATTGACAGAATCAACTCGGCGTATTCATTCGAGCGCCGGCAGATTGCCGATACACATGGAGCGCGGCTCGCCAAGGAGCAGGATTTCCCCGGCTACGTCCGGCGGCTCTTGGAGAGTCCGGGCAACGGGCAGGCGCGGAATTTTCAGACGAGTCGACTGGCCCGTAACGAGCCCCCGGAAAACGGGACCGAATTGGAACGGGCGATGCGGACGCTAGACCAATTGCCGTTCGTGGGCCTGGTTGAAGAATACGATCGTTCGACGCTGCGGCTCCAAGAGTGTCTGGCTGACTCGTGCCCGGAGTTCCGTGCGCTCGTCGTTCACAGGAACAAGACGCAGGAAGCGCCAGAGCCGTTGGAGCAGAGGCTGGCGAAGATTGAGAAGGAGCTCGGGATCGAACTTTACAGCGAGCTTCTCGCCGCCAACCTCGCCGACATCGCCATTTACGAGAAATCGAAGGCCCGTCATGACGCTCGCTGACCCCCTGCTCAAACCAAATGTGGGCGAAGCGCTTACGCCTGACGAATTCGCGACTCTGTTGCGTTTGGCGCGCAAGGCGATCCGCGCCGACGACGCGACACGCCGAAAGCTTCAACAGGAAAAGATCAATCTCGTCCCGCACAATTTCTATTCCTCCATCCCCGGCGTTGCCGAGATTGAGTCCTCCTTCGAATTCGCGTTCAGGGATGGGCCGTACAATTCCTCGAAGGTCTTCAAATCCGCCGTGATCGAGGCCACGCTCGACGAACTGGACGCCTATGCGGACGAATTCGATCCGCCCGTTGAAGGGAGCCGGGATGCGCCGCAGTCTTTCTTTTGGAAGAATCCGGCCTTTTCGTTCTCCGATGCGATGGCCTATTACTGCATGCTACGGCGGGTGAAGCCCGCGCATGTCCTAGAAATCGGCTCCGGGTTCTCGACATTGGCGGCGTTGCAGGCGCTGGAGAAAAACGGCCGGGGACGGTTGACCTGCGTCGAGCCGTTCCCGATGCCGTGGCTGGCGGCCCTCAAAGGGCGGATTGAGTTGCTGGAGACGCCGGCGCAAAGCCTGGAGCCTGAGTTCTTCAATCAACGGCTCACCGACGGCGACGTGCTGTTCATCGATTCCACACACACGGTGAAAGCGGGCAGCGATTGCCTGCATATTTACTTGCGCGTTCTGCCGGAATTGACGTCAAATCTCACCGTTCACGCGCATGACATCTATCTGCCGTTTCCGATGCCGCGCGCCGATTTCGCCAGACATATCTATTGGACCGAGCAATACCTTCTCTACGCTTACCTCCTGGAAAATTCGCGGACGGAAGTGATCTACGGCAGCATGTACTGCCGCCGCTTCTTGAACGCAAAACTGAAAGAGTTCATGCGCGGCCGGTGGCCGCAAGGTGGCGCGAGTTTGTGGTTCAGGCTTGCAGGGCGATAGCGACGCTTGGCGAAAGGCGCCACTTCAGCGCTTGTGCTAATGTATGAATTTCGAGTCAGGCTCTCAGACGGGCGATGTAAGCATTACCGAGGTAACAATGTAGTCGATCTTACTTCGCGCCGTCCCTACGAGTGCCATCGTATCTTACGCACCGATCTTCTTGAAAACGGACGTGAAGAACTTTCTGTCCACGAAGGTATCCTCTGTCTCTTGTTCAGATTGAAGATTCCATATTCTTCCGACACTGATTTCGTGGGATTCGCGGACAAATCCGGCTGTTGCAAGAACTTGCGCGATCAATCCTGACGAAATTTCCCACCAGCTTCCGATAATATTATTACCGGGTGCGGGAGCGAAAAACGCTCCATTCTTTGTAGATTCTGCCCTATCGAACGATAATTCGCTTACAATGATCGTGTTTGCAAGTCTAGATGCTGAGTACAGCGCATCAATCGGATGACGCATATGCTGTAAAACGGCGGCAAAAAGCACTATGTCAAAATACGCCTGCCCATGTAGCAAGTCCATCCCTTGTACGCCACAGTAGGCCACACGGGCGTCGCCGTTAAAAATCTTTTGCGTATACCACCAGCCGGCACGCAATCTTTTGGTTCCGCGTTTACGCTGAGCGGCCCAGGTATCGACATCTAAGTCTGTTCTAGGGACAACATCCCAAGCGTTTTCATCGGGAAGATCAATACAAGTGACCGACGCTCCGCGTTTTTCCATCTCCTTTGTCAAAAAGCCACTTGCAGGCCCAATTTCAAGGACCGTCTTTTCTGTAAAATTAACCCGTCCTAAGTACGTATCTACATTATCACGAAGATCAACTCTACCACGCGTTACGGTACCATCTGGCCAATCGAGATAATGATACCAAGCAGCCTCATTGGGCGACGATACGGGAATCGGATCAGAAAAAACGAGTGCGTCTATTGGTTGATGCGCCACAGAATTCCTCCGGAAAGGCGAGGACTTTCTTGTAGCAAATTCGCAATGAATGTTGAAGGGCCTCGGCGCATTGTCCGGACACCAAAA
>DATNDU010000096.1:0-2729 GCA_035606915.1 Roseiarcus sp.
CCCCAACGCCTTACGAAATTCGCCGCCGAGACGCCGGCGCTGCAAGCCGCCTATCGCAACTACGGCGCGAGGCTGAAGCGCCATTTCGACCCGACGCGGCCCTGAACCCGGAGCCCCCATGCTCGACGAAACGCATGCGCCTTGTTCCGCCCGGATCAACCGTTGATGGCGAACTACAAATGGGCGCCGATCGGCTATCACGGCCGCGCCTGGGCACGGCGCTCGACCTCTATTGGACGCCGGCGCAACTCGTCGCCCATCACGCCTCAAACGGCTGCGATCTCCAGCCCGGCGATCTCCTCGGCAGCGGCACGATCTCCGCCCCGACCCCGGACGGCTGTGGCTCGCTGCTGGAGATCACGCAAGGCGGCAAGACGCCGTTGGCGCTGCCCTCCGGCGAGATCCGGCGCTTCCTCGAAGACGGCGACGAGGTCGCGTTCCGGGCGCGGGCGCAACGCGACGGCTTCGTCTCCATCGGCTTCGGCGAGTGCCACGCCGTGGTGTCGGGCTGAGGCGCGATGATTGCGGAGGCCGACATCGCCGGACGCGGCGTGCAGTCGATCGAGGTCGGCGGCCGCGTGCTGGCGGCGATGGCCTCGGCGGGAAAGCCGCTGATGCTGCGCGACATCGCGCTGGCTGCCGATCTCGCCTCGGCGCAGGCGCACGCCTATCTCGTCAGCTTCCGCAAGATCGGCCTCGTCGAACAGGTGGATGGCTCCGCCCTCTACCAACTCGGGCCGTTCGCCTTACAACTCGGTCTGGCGCGGATGCGCAGCGTCGATGCGCTGCGGCTGGCGAGCCTTGCGGCGCCGGCCTTTGCGGCGGAATTCGGGCTGATGGTGACGGTGACGGTCTGGGGCTCGCTCGGCGCCACCGTCGTGCAGGTCAACGAGGCCGGCGACCAGGTGCATGTCAACCTGCGCGCCGGCACTGTCTATTCGCTGTTGCACACCGCTACCGGCCGCGTCTTCGCCGCCTTTCTCGGCGCCGAGGCGATCGAGGCCCATCTTAGTAAAGCGAAGGCGTTTGCCGACCTGCTGGAGCCGGAAAACGCCGAGAACTCGGCGACGCTGTGGCGCGAGGTCGAAGCGACGCGCGAGCGCGGCTATTCGAAAGCCACGGGGTCGCCGATTCCGGGCGTCAACGCGCTGGCGGCGCCGGTGTTCGACCATACCGGCGCGCTCAAGGTGGTGCTGAGCGCCATCGGCCCGTCGCGGCTCGTCGATGTCGCGCCGGAAAGCGCGTTGGCGCGGCGGCTGCTGGCCGTGGCGCGGGGTCTGTCGACGGAACTCGGCTTTCGCGCCGGATCGGCCGCGCCCGGCCGCCGGGAGCGAGGCGAAGCCGGCGTGATTATTTCATCGCCGCCATCGCCCCGAGCGCCGCCTGAAGCTGCACCGCGCGGCGAAAGGCGCCCTCGACGGTGACGGCGAAATTGTAGTGTTGCGCGGAGAACGGCAGCGGCCGATCCGGCGCCACCGAGCGGAAGCCGACGAACACCGCCATCAGCCCGCCGCCGTCGCGGTCGAACAGGCCCGAACCCGAGGCGCCGATTCCGGCGGCGCAATCGAACGAGAACTCGCGCGTGCCCTCGACGCCGATCTCCAGCGCGTTGCGCAGCCGGCAGGCTTGCATCGAGGTTTGCTGGCCGGCGCGCCAATCGATGGCGCCGCTGGCGACGAACAGCGCCGGGGCCTGCGGCCTCAGCCGCGCCAGCGGCGCAAGCGCATAGGGCTCGGCCTCGCGCAGCGGCCGCGCCAGCTTCGCCACCGCCCAATCCCGCGCCGGACTGTCGTTATAGGGGTTGGTCGAGCCGGCAATGAGGCCGCCGACCTCGATGGCGGTCGAGATCGACTGGCCGCCCGCCTGGACGACGAAATGGCAATGCGCGCCGTCGCCGCGCAGCGCGCCGTTGCGATCGTAGAACACATGCGCGGCCGTGGTCACGACGTCGTCGCTCAGCGTCAACTGCCCCGCGCCATGGGCACGGCCGCAATCGACGACGCCGGTGGCGGCGTAGCGGCGGCGCAGCAGCGCCGGGTTGAGGCGGCGCCGAAGCGCGAAGGCTTCGATCGTCGCCCGCTGGTCGGCCCCGAACACGACGACCGGCGTCCAGGCCGGCGGCGGCGGCGAAATTCGCGCCTCGAACGCGCCGCCCTTTGACAGGCCGGCGATGAGAAGACACAAGCCTAACGCTCCCGCCGCCGCCTTCATGGCCCCCTCCCGACGCGCGCCGGTTGTAGCGGTTTTTTGCCTGCGGGCGTCGTCAAGGTTAGAAATTGGTTAACGCGACCGTCCTAGATCGATATGCCGAGCTGCTCGCCGAAGGCGGGCTCGAACCCGACCCGGCGCAGGCGCGGCTTGTCGAGCGGCTCGATCGGTTGGCTTCGGAGTTGAACGGCTATCGGCTGCCGGGGCGCACCGGCAGGCTCGGCCGGCTGTTCGGGACGCGGCCGGCGCCGATGCCCCGCGGCCTCTACATTTATGGCCAGGTCGGGCGCGGCAAATCCATGCTGATGGATCTGTTTTTCGCCGCCGCCGAGGTTTCGCGTAAACGGCGCGTGCATTTTCACGCCTTCATGGCCGACGTTCACGCCCGCGTGCAGGCATGGCGACTGGCCAAGAAGCGCGGCGAGGCGGTCGGCGACGAGCCGATCCCGCCGCTCGCCGCCGCGCTCGCCGACGAGGCGGCGCTGCTCTGCTTCGATGAATTCGCGGTGCGCGACATCGCC
>DATNDU010000084.1:0-86758 GCA_035606915.1 Roseiarcus sp.
CGCCGGCGTTGGCGAACATCATGTCGACGGGGCCGAATTTCGCCTCCGCCTCTCGGACGGCGGCGAGGATCTGCTCGCGGTCGCGCACGTCGACCTTGGCGCACAGCGCGTTCGGCAAGTTGAGCGCCTGCATGCGCTCCAGGCGCCGCGCCATCAGCAGCAGCGGATGTCCGGCGTCAGAAAAAGCGCGCGCCGCCGCCTCCCCGAGGCCCGAGCTTGCGCCGGTAATGGCGACCAGCCGCTTGCCCTCCATGCCACGATCTCCCTACTCCCGCCGCGTCTTCGCGCCACGTTGTACAAATGACACCAGATCGTGACATTTGTCAACACGATCAATCCGGCTCGTCGAGCAAGGCTGCGGCGACCTCAGCGTCGGTGACCAGATGCGTGACATAGCCGCCGCGCAGCGCGGCGCGCAGGGCCTGGATTTTTTCGAGCCCGCCGGCCACGCAAAGCCGATTCGGCAACGCCTTCAGTTCGTCGAGCGTGATGCCGATCATGCGGCTGTCGAGATCGCCGATCATGTGCCGGCCTTCGGGGTCGATGAAGCGGCCGAGCAGCACGCCGACGGCGCCGCGCTTCACATAGGCGTCGATCTCGTCGCGACTGGCGAGATCGGCGGCCCGAACCGTGGCCGCGCCTGCGACATCGCCGACGCCGAACAGCACGCGATTGGCGGAGCGGATGAGCGCGAACTGGTTGACGAGCGGCGGCTCGGCCAGCAATTGCTCGCGCAGCTTGGTGTTGGACAGCACCGCCGGCGCCAGAAAGTTGGCGCAGCGCGCCTTGATGCGGGTGGCGAGCACCGAGGAGCAAAGCTCCGGTGAGAATTCGACGGCGCTGCCGGCGGAGCTGCCGCAGACCTGCACGATGGTATAGGGGCCGGGCTCGTCCGGTTGCGGCATTTTCTCGGCGACCGCAAGCACCGTTCGACCCCAGGCGACGCCGACGATGTCGCCGCTACGCAGGTCCTGCGCCAGCACGCGGGCGCCGGCCTCGCCGAGTCGCGGCGTCAGTGGCGCTCCCGGCAGCGTCGGGATCGCATGGGCTGCGGCCAGATTGAACTTCGTGGCGAGGGCGCGCGAAAGACGGGTGCGGCAAGCCGCTTCTTGATTGATGCGGATCGTCACCGCGCCGCGTTCGCGCGCGTCCTGTAGAAGCTTGACGATGGTGGCGCGCGAGACGGAGAGCGTCGCGGCGATCTCGCTTTGGGTGAGTTCATCGACATAGTAAAGCCAAGCCACCCAGGCGACGATGTCGTCGAATTCCGCCGGGACGGTGACGCCTCTTACGGGCGCGGCCTCCTTGAGCTTGGCTTGGGTGTTCATGTCGTTCGCCAAAATCCCCTGCACGGGTCGAGCTCAGGCGCCGCCCGCATGGCGGCCGGACACTACGGCCGGACGACGCGCAAAAGCAAATGCGGCGGCGATGCGTGTGTTGCCGGCCTGACGCCCTGTTCAAGTTGACTGCCTGCCCAGCCGCAATGCCGCGCGTAAGTTTGCGGCGCTAGGCGGGAAAGTTGATCTCGACCGTGATGCCGTTCGGATCGGTGACGAATATCTGCTCAAGCGCCAGGCCCGGCACGCTGCGCTCGCGAAACGGCACGCCGAGGCCGGAAAGATGCTTGCGCATACCGTCGAAATCGGTGGCGACAAAGGCGATGTGGTCGAAATTGCCGGAGCCCTGTCCCGTGCCGCCGCGATCGCCGAGATAAGTTTGCAAACCCGAGGAATCATTGGCGTCGACGCCGATGACATGCACCACCGCGCGGTCGCCGTGATAGAGCCAGGCGCCGGGAAACGGAAAAGCGGGGCGGGCGCCGGCGCGCAAGCCGAGCGCGCCTTCATAAAACGCCTTGGTGGCGTCGACGTCGCCGGTGCGGACGGAGAAGTGATCGAGCCTCGTCAGCGGCATGGCTTCCTCCCTTTGCTTCGATCTATCCGGCGGTCCATCCGCCGTCGACCAGGATACAGGTTCCGGTAATCATAGCCGCTGCGTCGCTGGCGAGGAAGACCAGCGCGCCCATGATGTCCTCGACTTCGCCGACCCGGCCGAGCTTGATCTTCGAACGAATCCAGGCAAGCCGCTCGGGATCGGCGAACGCCTTCTCGGTCAGCGGCGTGCGGATAAAGGTCGGCGCGACCGAATTGACGCGGATGTTGTGCGGCGCCAGCTCGATCGCCATCGCCTTGGTCAGGCCCTCGATGGCGTGTTTGCTCGCGCAATAGACGGTGCGATCGGGGCCGCCGACATGCCCCATCTGCGACGACATATGCACGATGGCGCCGCCCCGCGCCGCCGCCGTCATCCCCTTGGCGACGGCCTTGGCGACGAAATAGGCGGCGCGCAGGTTGATGTCCATCACATAGTCGAAATCCTGTGGCGCCGTCTCCAGCATCGGCTTGGCGCGATTGACGCCGGCGTTGTTGAACAGGATGTCGAACGGACCCGCCGCCGCGACGCGGCTCTCCGCGTTATCGGTCTCGGCGACGTCGAGCGCCAGCGCTTCGGCGCTGCCGCCCTCGGCGCGGATCGCCTCGCAAACCGGGTCGAGCCTCTTGGCGTTGCGCGCCGCGAGCACGACATGCGCCCCGGCCTGCGCCAGCGCCGCCGCGCCGGCGAGGCCGATGCCGCTGGAGGCTCCGGTCACCAGGGCGCGGCGGCCGTCGAGACGTAAGGATGGCGTGCGCGGCAGCTTCACTGCGCCGCCTCGCCATAGCCGACATTGCGGCCGCCGTAGCGCCGCACGCGCACATTGGCCTGCTCGGCATGACCGACGAAACCTTCGAGCAGGCACAGGCGCGAGCAATATTCGCCGATGGTGACTGACGCCGCGTCGGTCAGCACCTTCTGATAGGTGTGGGTTTTGATGAACTTGCCGACCCAGAGGCCGCCGGTGTAGCGCGCCGCGCGCTTGGTCGGCAGCGTATGGTTGGTGCCGATCACCTTGTCGCCATAGGCGACGTTGGTGCGTGGCCCGAGAAACAGCGCGCCATAGCTGGTCATGCTTTCGAGGAACCATTCGTCGCGCGTCGTCATCACCTGTACGTGCTCGGAGGCGATCTCCTCGGCGGTGGCGAGCATTTCCTCGTAGGTGTCGCAGACGATGACCTCGCCGTAATCGGCCCAACTGCGGCCGGCGATGGCGCGCGTCGGCAGGAGGATCAACAGACGCTCGATCTCGCGCAGCGTGTCGCGCGCCAGCTTTTCCGAATTGGTGATGAACACGGCGGGCGAAGTCGGCCCATGCTCGGCCTGGCCGAGCAGATCGGTGGCGCAGATCTCGCCGTCCACCGTCTCGTCGGCGATGACGAGGGTCTCCGTCGGGCCGGCGAACAGGTCGATGCCGACGCGGCCGAACAACTGCCGCTTCGCCTCGGCGACAAAGGCGTTGCCGGGCCCGACCAGCATGTCCACGGCTTTGAGGCTCGCGGTGCCGAGCGCCATTGCGCCGACCGCCTGAATGCCGCCGAGGCAATAGATTTCGTCGGCGCCGCCCATGTGCATGGCGGCGACGATGGCCGGATGCGGTTTGCCGCCGTGCGGCGGCGCGGCGGCGACAATGCGCCTGACGCCGGCGACCTTGGCGGTGACGACGCTCATATGCGCGGAACCGACCATCGGATATTTGCCGCCGGGCACATAGCAACCAACCGAGTTGACGGGAATGTTTCTGTGCCCGAGCACGACGCCGGGCAGCGTCTCGACCTCGATGTCGCGCAGCGCCGCTTTCTGATGCTCGGCAAAGCCCCGCACCTGGGCTTGCGCGAAGCGGATGTCGGCGAGATCGCGCTTGGCGACGGCGCGCATCGCCGCCTCGATATCCTCCTCGCCGAGGCGGAAGCTCGGCGGCGAGTAGTTGTCGAACTTGAGCGACAAATCGCGCACCGCCGCATCGCCGCGCGCCTCGATGTCGGCGAGAATGTCTTCGACGGCGGCGCGAACCTTGGCGTCGTCGTCGGCCCGCTCCTGCTTGGATTTGGCGGTTTTCAAGTGCCGGATCATCGCGTTTCCTCGTTGTCTCGGTCTCAGGCCAGCAGCGCCCGCAGCTTGCGCACGGCGCTGCCGGGGGTGGTGAGAACCCTGCGCCCGCTGCGCGCCGCAACCGCATCGCGCGCCCGCGCCAGCGAGAATTGCGCCAGCGCGATGGCGTCGCAATCGACGAGCCCCGCCGCCGCCTCGGCGGCCAGACGATCGTGGCGCGCGCCGTCGCCGGCGTCGAGCGCGGCCAGCGCGCCCTTGGCGAGCCTGGTGCGCACCTCCACGCCTGACGGAAACTCCGCCGGCATCGAGGCGAGCGTTGCCGGGAAGGTCGCCAGCAAGCCGATGCGGCCGCCAATCGCCGCCGCCTCCTCGATCATCGCCTCGTTCGGCTTCAGCACCGGAATCTGCGGGAATTCTTGTTTGACGCGATCAATGCAGGGACCGAAGGCCGAGCAGGTGAACAGGATCGCCGCGACGTCGGTGGCCACCGCGTAGCGCGCCAGGGCTAGAAAGCGCTGCGTCATCGCCTCGCTCAGCCGGCCGTCGCGGGCGAGGTCGGCCGAAAGGCTGTCGTCGAGCAGGTTCATCAACTGTGGCGCCGGCCAGGAAGCGGCGAAGGCCGCCGCGATGGGCGCCGGCGAATGGCGCAGCGCGTGGATGAGGGCGATGCGCATGCCTATTTGATCGCCTGCGGATTGATCGGCGACCCCGCGGCGCCCGGAAGATGCATCGGCGCCGCGGTGAAGAAGAACTCATAAACGCCGTCCGCGGCGCAATCCTGCGCCAGTTCCTTCAGGTAAAAGATCTCGCCCATCGAAACGCCGATGGCGGGGATGACGACCCAGTGCCAGGGCTGGTTGGCGTCGCGCGTTTCGTTGGGCCGGACCTCGCAGCCCCAGGTGTCGGAGCAGATCGCGGCGATGTCGTGCTGGCGAATCCAGTAGCAGGTCTCGAACGCATAGCCCGGCGCGTCGCCGCCAGCGTAGCCGGTCCAATCCTTGCGCGCCAGACAACGCTCCTGCTGCCCGGTGCGGGTGATCACGAAATCGCCCCGGCGAATCTCGACCCCTTGCGCTTTGGCGCAGCCGTCGAGATCGTCGTTGCTGATGGCGTAGCCGTCCTCAAGCCAGTCGACGCCCTTCCAGCGCGCCATGTCGAGCAGCACGCCGCGACCGGCCATCTTGTCGCGCATATGCTCGATCCCGAGCTTTTTGGCGCCGCGCGAGTCGACGAGCTTGGCGTCGTAGCCGTTGTACATCTTGTCGTTCAGGAAAATGTGACAGAGCGCGTCCCATTGCGTCGAGGCCTGACACGGCATGTTGATGGCGTCGTCGGCGTAGCGCAGATAGGGAAACGGCGTGTCCTGCGCGCCGGCGGCGGCGTCGGTGCCGGTGGCGAGCATGGTGTGGATGGGGTTCCAGCGCCCGCCGAACAGGCCGGACTGAATGGGTTCCTTCAGCGACAGGCCGAGCGAGAACACCTTGCCGCGGCGGATCAGCCTGGCGGCGGCGGCGATATCCTGCGGCGTCACGTTGTTGAGGGTGCCGATCTGGTCCTCCGCGCCCCAGCGGCCCCAGTTCGACAATTCGCGCGCCGCCTCCTCGATCGTCGCGCGAGTCACTGGCTTGGCCATCGAACATCCCCGTCGCTGTTTATCGAGTGAAAAATAAGCATAGCCGTTTGTCAATATGGCTCATAGCCGGTTGTCGCGGGCTCGGGAAATAGTTTATCGTGCGATAAACGACGCCAGCGGCGAAGCCCGGCCGCCGGATGTCTGGGAGGCGACATGAGCGCGATGCCAGCCGAAGATTCGAGCCCCGCCGCCGAGCTTTACGACGACATGCTGAGCCGGGTGCGGGCGCTGGTTCCCACCCTGCGCGAGCGGGCCGAGCGCGGCGAGAAATTGCGCCGCCTGGCCCCGGAGACCGAGCGCGCCCTGCACGAGGCCGGGCTGTTTCGCATTCTCCAGCCGCGGCGCATCGGCGGGGCGGAGTTCGATTACGTCGCGCTGATCGATTTCCCCGCCGAGGCGGCGCGCGGCGACGCCTCCGTCGCCTGGAACCTCGCCAACCTGCTCAGCCATCACTGGATGCTGGCGATGTTCGGCCCCAGCGCGCAAGCGCGCGTGTGGGATGAAAATCCCGACGCGCTGATCGCCTCGTCGTTCGTGTTTCCCGCCGGCCGCGCGCGCAAGGTCGAAGGCGGCTATCGGCTGAAGGGGCGTTGGCCGTTCTCCTCCGGCGTCGACGGTTCGCAATGGAACATGCTCGGCGGCACGGTCGCGGGGGAAGGCGACGCCGCCGAATTGCGCATCTTCCTCGTCCCCGCCGCCGATTACCGCGTCCTCGACACCTGGGATACGATGGGACTGCGCGGCACCGGTTCGCAGGACGTCGTCATCGAAGACGTCTTCGTCGAGGATCAGATGACGCTCGCGGTGACGCAGCTTGCCGGCGGGCCGACGCCGGGTTCGGCGCTCAATGCGAACCCGCTCTATTGCTTGCCGGTGTTCGCGCTGTTCCCGTTCGTGCTGTCGGGCTGCGCGCTGGGCAACGCGCAAGCCTGCCTGGAGGATTTCGAGGCCTCGGCGCGCCAGCGCGCGTCGAGCTACAACCGCGCCAAAATGGCGGATTTCCAGTCGATCCAGATCCGGGTCGCGGCGGCGGCGGCGCGCATCGACGCGGCGCGCCGGATCATGCGCGGCTGTTGCCTGGAGGCGATGGCCGACGCGCGCGCCGGCCGCATTCCCGACATGGCGCGCCGCGTCGCCTACCGGCGCGACGGCGCCTTCGCCGTCAATCTCTGCACCGAGGCGGTCAACATCCTGTTCAAGGCCAGCGGCGCCGGCGGCCTGGCGCGCGCCGGCGCGATGCAACGCCAGTTCCGCGACGCGCAGGCGATCGATTCGCACATCGCCTTTTCCTTCGACGCCGCCGGCGCCAATTACGGCCGCGTGGCGCTGGGGTTGCCGTCCGAAAACCCGACCCTGTGAGCGCCGATGACGCAAGCCGCGATCTTCCTCGGCACCAGCGAGGCGCACGATTATAACAGCGCCGAGGCGCTTCTTTTCAGCCGCGGCCGTCTTGCCGCTAACGACAGTGACTGCGAATGACCAGCCTGGAACCAGCGGCCGCGCAGCCGCCGCGCAAGCGGCGCACCGCGGAGGCGCGCCGCGAAGAATTCATCCGCAAGGCGACCGAGTTTTTCGCGGAGGAAGGTTTTGGCGGCGGCACGCGCGAACTCGCCGCCAAGCTCGGCGTCACCCAGCCGCTGCTCTACCGCTATTTTCCCAACAAGGAGGAGTTGGTCCAGGCTGTCTACCGCCACGTCTTTCTCGACCGCTGGAAGCCGGAATGGGAGACGCTGCTAGACGACCGCGCCCTGCCGCTGCGGCGGCGGCTGCAAAGCTTCTATGAAGCCTATACCGACGCCATCTTCGAGCGCGCCTGGCTCAGGATCTATTTCTACGCCGGCCTCAAGGGCGTTGAGATCAACCGCTGGTACATCTCGTTGGTGGAGACGCGCGTTCTCAACCGCATCTTCGCCGAGTTCCGCCACGAGGCCGGCCTGCCGCCGCGCGACCCGCCGTCGCCGGCCGAGGTCGAACTCGCCTGGGTGCTGCATGGCGGCGTCTTCTATTACGGAGTGCGCAAGTTCATCTACGAGTTGCCGGTGGAGCAGGACAAGTCGGGCATGATCGCGGACGCGCTCGACGTGTTTCTCGCCGGGCTCGCCGCCGTCTATGGCGCCAAGGCGGGCCCCACCGGCGCCGCGCGGGTTCCCTCTCCCCGTTCTTCATGGGGAGAGGGCTAGGGTGAGGGGCGGTTGGCTTACGCTGACCGTTGCAGAAGCGGATACGCCCCTCACCCCGGCATGCGCGCCATTTCGGCGCTGTACCAGTCGCCGATCTCGCTGGCGGTCATGAAGCGCACGCCGTCGTGGCCGGCGATGTGGTCGAGCAGGTCCTCGACATAGCGGATGCGGTGCGGGACGCCGGTGAGATAGGGGTGAATGGACACCGCCATGACGCGCGCGTTGTCGGCGCTTTCGAGATAGAGCCGGTCGAACTGATCGCGGCCGCGGGTGAAATACGCCTCCGAGTTCATGTGCTGGACCGCGAACATCGCGACGTCGTTGATCTCGACCGTATAGGGAATGGTGGTGATCGCGCCGTGCGGCGTGGCGATCGCCTGCGGCAAATCGTCGATCACCCAATCGGCGACATATTCGACGCCGTTGGCGCGCAGCAGGTCGAGCGTGTCGTCGGTTTCGGTGAGGCCGGGGCTCTCCCACGCACGCGGCGGCTTGCCGGTAAAGGCGGCGATCTCGCCGACGGCGCGGCGAATGGCGTCGTTCTGGTCGGGCAGCTTGTGCATGGGGCCTTGCAGATAGCCGTGCCCCATGAACTCCCAGCCCGCCTCTCGCGCCGCCGAGGCGACGCGCGGATAGGAGCGGCAAACGTGGCCGTTGAGCGCCAGCGTCGCCGGCAAGCCGCGCTTGGTCAGGGCCGCATGCTGGCGCAAGAAGCCGGCGCGCATGCCGTATTCGTGCCAGGACCAGTTGGGAACATCGGGCAGCAACGGCTGCCCCATCGGCGGTGGCAGCACGGAGCGCGGCATCGGATTTTCGATGCGCCATTCCTCGACATTGACGATGATCCAGACGGCGATGCGCGCGCCGCCCGGCAAATGCAGACGCGGGCGGTCGACAAGCGCCTGGTAGGGTATGCGATCGCTCAGCGCCATTAAGCCTCTCCTGCCGCGTCGCCGGCAGACGCGACTCATAGCAGCGACAGCCGGCCTAAGCGCGTTTCCTGCCTCGCGACCTCTTGATCGTCGCCGGCTTTTGTATAATGATCGGTCGATAAACAAAAATCAACCGCCGAGCGGACGGGAGGATGATGAACTCCGACACTTCTGCCGAAGCCGCTCGCTGGCGCAGCGCGCCGCGTAGTCCGTTGCCCTTCTATTGCAACCCAAAAGCCAGGCGGCCGGAGCTGCCGGCGACTTGGGGAGACGCCGGCACATCATGAAAGCCGCCGCGTTCGACTATGTTCGCGCCGAGAGCCTCGCCGAGACGCTGCGCATCCTGGCCGAGCGCGGCGAGGGCGCGCGCCTCATCGCCGGCGGCCAGAGCTTGGCGCCGGCGCTCAACCTGCGCCTCGCCGCGCCGGATCTGCTGGTTGACATCGGCGCGCTGACGCAGCTTCGTTATATCGAGCCGGCGGGCGAGGCGCTGCGCATCGGCGCGCTGACCCGCCATGTCGATATCGCCCGCTCGGAATGGATCGCGCGCCATTGCCCGCTGCTGACGCGCGCTATCGCCGAAGTCGCGCATCCCGCCATCCGCAATCGCGGCACGCTCGGCGGCAGCCTCGCGCAGGCCGATCCCGCCGCCGAATTGCCCGCCTGCATGATGGCGCTCGACGCCGTCATCGTCGCCACTGGCGCAGGCGGCGAGCGTCGCATCGCGGCGCGGGATTTCTTTCTCGGCGTCTACGAAACCGCGCTGCGCGCCGACGAGGTGCTGACCGCGGTGGAGATCGACGGACTCGACGCTGAGCGGGCTTATGGCTTCGCCGAGCTTTCGCGCCGGCGCGGCGATTTCGCCATTGTCGGCCTGGCGCTCGCGGCCCGCCGGCGCGCCGGCGGACTCGCGGAAATGCGGCTCGTCTACTTTGGCGTTTCCGACCGCCCGACGGCGGCGCCGGGCGCGGCCGCCGCGCTGGCGAGGCGCGATATCGAGGCCGCGCGCGCCGCGCTCGCCGCCGAGCTTGATCCCTTCGCCGACGCGCAGGCCAGTTCGGCGATGCGGCTGCATCTGGCCGGCGTGCTGCTGGAGCGCGCCTTCGCGCAAGCTTTGGAGGCGGCGACGTGATGCGCGTGCGGATGATCGTCAACGGCGAGCCGGTGACGGCCGAAGCGGCGCCGCGCCAGCACCTCGCCGATTTCCTGCGCGAGACGCTGGGCCTGACGGGAACCCATATCGGCTGCGAGCACGGCGTCTGCGGCGCCTGCTGCGTTCGCCTGGACGGCGCGGTGGTGCGCGGCTGCCTTACTTACGCGGTGCAGGCCGACGGCGCGCGCGTCGAGACGATAGAGGGCATCTCCGATTCCGGCGAGATCGCCGACCTTCAGGCCGCTTTTACCGAGCGCAACGCGCTGCAATGCGGCTATTGCACGCCCGGCATGCTGCTCAGCGCGCAGGAGTTGCTGTCTGAGATCGCCGCGCCCGACCGCGAGACGATCCGCAATCATCTGTCCGGCAATTACTGCCGCTGCACCGGCTACCACGCCATCATCGACGCGGTCGAGGCGACGGCGCGCGCGCGAGCGGAGGCGAAGCGATGAGCCAGCCGCCGCTGAGCCCGCTCGATCGGCCCAATTCCTATATCGGCCGCGCCCTGCCCCGCCCCAATCTCGCCCGCCTGCTGCAAGGGCGCGGCCAATATGTCAGCGACATCAGCCTGCCGCGCATGGTTCATGTGGCTTATCTGCGCTCGCCTTACGCGCATGCGCGCATCGTCAGCATAGACGCCGCCGCCGCGCGCGCGCAGCCCGGCGTCGTCGCGGTGGTGACGGGGGCGGAACTGGCGAAGGTCTGCACGCCCTGGGTCGGCGTGCTGAGCCACATGAAGGGCCTCAAATCCGCCCCGCAGCACGCCGTCGCCGTCGAGCGCGCATGCTGGGTCGGCGAGGCGGTCGCCGCCGTCGTCGCGGCGAGCCGCGCCGAAGCCGAGGACGCAGCGGCGCTGGTTGACGTGACTTATGAGGAATTGTTCGTCGTCGCCGACATGCAGGCGGCGTTGGCCCCCGGCGCGCCCGCCATCCACCCCGAACTCGGCGACAATCTCGCCTTCGAGCGCAGAATCGAGGCCGGCGAGGTCGATGCGGCCTTCGCCAGCGCCGATGCGGTGGCTGAGACCGAGTTTGTCTTTGGCCGCCACACCGGCGTAACGCTGGAGGCGCGCTCGATCGTCGCCGACTGGAACGCCGGCGAGGCGCGGCTGACCGTCTACCAGGGCACGCAGGCCCCGCACATGATGCAGAACCTGATCGCCAAGCATCTCGGCCTCGCCGAGGCGCAGGTGCGCATCGTCTGCAAGGACGTCGGCGGCTCGTTCGGCGTCAAGGTCCACGTCTACGCCGACGACATGGCGACCGCCGCGCTGGCCAAGATGCTGCGCCGTCCGGTCAAATATATCGCCGATCGCGTCGAGAGCTTCCTCACCGACATTCACGCCCGCGATCACCGCTGCAAGGGGCGGGTCGCGGTCGCCAAGGATGGCTCCATCCTCGCCTTCGAGATCGACGACGTCACCAGCGTCGGCCCCTATTCCGTCTATCCCCGCACCAGCGCCATCGAGGCCAATCAGGTCATCGGCCTCATCGGCGGCCCCTATGCGACGCCGAACTATCGCGGCCGCACGCGCGTCGCCTTCACCAACCGCAATGTGATGAGCCAATATCGCGGCGTCGGCCACCCGATCGCCTGCTCGATCACCGAAGGCCTGGTCGACCTCGCCGCGCGCAAGATCGGCATGGACCCGATCGAGATCCGGCGCCGCAACCTGATCGCCGACGACGCCTATCCCACGCAATCGGCCACCGGCATGAAGTTCGAGGCACTTTCGCATCACGCGGCGCACGACAAGCTGCTCAGCATGCTCGATTACCCCGCGTTGCGCGCCGAACAGGCGAGATTGCGCGCCGTGGGCGTCTATCGCGGCATCGGCTTCGCCTCGTTCATCGAAGTGACCAATCCGAGCGCGGCGTTCTACGGCGTCGGCGGCGCCCGCATCTCGTCTCAGGACGGCGCCGCGGTGCGGCTCGACGCGGCCGGCGGCTTGGTCTGCCAGACCAGCGTCACCGAGCAGGGCCAGGGCACGGAGGCGATGGTCGCGCAGATCGTGGCGAGCGCCGTCGGCGCGCCGCTCGACAAGGTGCGCATCGTCCTCGGCGACACCGACAACACGCCTTACGGCGGCGGCACCTGGGCCTCGCGGGCGACCGGCATCGGCGGCGAGGCGGCGTGGCGCGCCGGCGTGGCGTTGCGCGAAAACATCCTGAAGGTCGCCGGCATCATCTTGCAAGCCGACCCGGCGACGCTCGATATCGCCGACGGCGCGGTGATCGACGCCGGCAAGCGCCCGCGCGTCGGGCTCGACGAGATCGCCCGCATCGTCTATTTCCGGCCCGACACCTTGCCCGCCGATCTTCAGCCGGAGTTGATCGCGACGCGCCATTACGCGCCGAAAGCCTATCCCTTCGCCTTCACCAACGGCGTGCAAGCCTCCTGGCTCGAGGTCGATGCGCGGACCGGCTTCATCAAGCTGCTCGATCATTGGGTGGTCGAGGATTGCGGCACGATCATCAACTCGCAACTGGTCGACGAACAGATTCGCGGCGGCGTCGCGCAGGGCCTCGGCGCGGCGCTGCTGGAGAAATGCCTCTACGACGAGCGCGCCCAGATGCTGAACGCCAACATGGCCGATTATCTGGTGCCGATGGCGGGAGACATTCCCGACATTCACGTCGGCCATGTCGTGACGCCGACCGCTGAGTCCAACCTCGGCGCCAAGGGCGCGGGCGAGGCGGGCGCGGCGGGCGCCGCCGCGTCGGTCGCCAACGCCGTCAACGACGCGCTGTCGCCGTTCGGAGTCACGATTTCGGAGATCCCCCTGACGCCGGAGATCGTGCTGCGCGCGCTGGGGGTTGTTTGAAGCCAATAAACAAATAACGGGAGGACGCATGAGCATGAATGACAAGGGCTGGAGCCGCAGGCAAGCGGTTGCGGCGGCGGGTGCAGCGCTCGCCTCGCCGTTCCTGTTCAACATCGCGCGCGCTGAAACCGCCAAGATCAAGGTCGGTTTTCCCGTGCCGCTGACCGGCCCCTACGGCGCCGAGGCGCAGGATCAGGTGCGCGCCGCGCAGGTGGCGATCGCCGAATTCAACGAGAGCGGCGGCCTCAAGGGCCGTCAGGCCGAACTGCTGGTGCGCGACGACAAGCTGAAACCCGGCGAAGCCGCCACCCGCGCGCTCGAACTGATCGAGGGCGACAAGGTCGATTTCATTGTTGGCAGCCTGTCGGCGTCGGTGCAACTCGCGGTCAACAACGTCACCAAGGCGCGCAAGGTTCTCTACAATTCCATCAGCCAGTCCGACGCCATCAACGAGGCCAAGGAATTCAGCCCCTATACATTCCATGAGGCGTTGAACCCGCACATGACCGGCGGCGCGGTCGGGCGCTACGCGTTCTCCAAATTCGGCAAGAAGGTGGTGTTCCTGACCGCCGACTATGCCTATGGCTATGAGATGGTGAGAGGCTTCCAGGCGGCCGGCAAGCCGATGGGCATCCAGACGCTGGCGGACATTCGCCATCCGCTCGGTACAAACGATTTCTCGGCGCTGCTGCCGCGCATCGAGGCGCTGAAACCCGACGTGCTCGTCATCAGCAACTTCGGCCGCGATCAGCAGATCTCGCTGAAGCAGGCGACCGACTTCGGGTTGAAGAAGACGATGAAGATCGTCGCGCCGGTCCTGCTCTACACCGGCCGCATCGCCGCCGGCGCGCAAGCCTTCGAGGGCGTCGTCGGCGGCACGTCCTACTACTGGGGCCTGGAGAAGACGGTCGCCTCGGCCAAGGCGTTCAACGACCGCTTCCGCAAGCTGCACAAGGGCCGCGTGCCGTCCGATTACGGCTCCTACGCCTACGGGGGCGTGAAGACATTCCTGATGGCGGCGCGGCAGGCGGGAACCACCGACGCGCAGGCCGTCATCCCGGCGATGGAAGCGCTGAAATACGATTACTACAAAGGCCCCGAATTTTATCGCAAATGCGATCATCAGGCGGTGCAGTCGGTGTTCATCATCCAATCCAAGACCGCGCCGGCCGGCGACCCCGCCGACGTGTTCGACATCCTCGCCACCGACGCGCCCGATGAGGCCAACCTGCGCAGTTGCCAGGAACTCGGCTTCAAGTGAGCCGGCCGCCCGCGCGCCTCGCGCGCGGGCTTTCTTCACGGCGTTTGCGACTGGGGCCTTCATGGCGGGATTGACGTTACAGCTACTGGGGTTGCAGCTTTTCACCGGCGTCGCGCTGGGGGCGCTCTATGTGCTGCTGGCGGTCGGCCTGTCGCTCATCTTCGGCATGCTCACCGTGGTCAATTTCGCCCATGGCGCCTTTTACATGCTGGGCGCCTATGTGGGGTTGTGGTTGCTGATGCACGGCGTCAATTTCTGGGTGGCGCTGGCGCTGGCGCCGCTGGCGGTCGGTGGGTTCGGGCTGGCGATCGAGCGCACGCTGATCCGGCCGCTTTACGGGCGCGGCCTCGACTATCCGCTGCTGCTGACCTTCGGTCTCAGCTACGTCATCGTCGAGTTGGTGCGTATCTGGTTCGGCAACACCGGCTATCCCGTCGATACGCCGGATCTGCTCCAGGGCGCGGTCAACATCGGCGCTGGCTATTTCCCGCTCTATCGCCTGTTCGTCATCGCCGCCACCGCCGTCATCCTTCTCGCGCTGTGGTTGTTCCTCGAACGCACCAGCTTCGGCCTGATCGTGCGCGCCGGGGCGCGCGATCCGCAGATCGTGCGCATCCTCGGCGTCAACGTGGCGCGCGTCTGGCTCATCGTGTTCGGCCTCGGCGCCGGGCTCGCGGGGCTGGCCGGCGTGCTCGCCGCGCCGCTGCAAGGCGTCATTCCGGAGATGGGCGACCCGATCCTCGCCGAGGCCTTCGTCGTCACCGTCGTCGGCGGCATGGGCTCGCTGATGGGCGCCGTCGTCGCCGGCCTGCTGGTCGGCGTCGTCGTCAGCATGACCTCGTTGTTCGCCCCGGAAATGTCGCGCGTCGCCATCTTCGCGCTGATGGCTGTAGTCCTCTTGATTCGCCCGCAAGGCTTCTTCGGGCGCGCGGGGCTGATGAGCTGACGATGACGATGCAAGCCGCCAGCTCCGCGTCCCCGGCGCGCGCCCTGCTGGCGTGGGCGCGCCGCCGCCGCGCCTGGCTCGCCGCGCTGTTCCTCATCCTGTTTCCGCTCGTCGCGCCGTTCAAGGCGCTGGCGGCGATGATCCTGATCTATGGGCTCTATGCGGTCGGCTTCAACATCGTGTTTGGCTATCTTGGCCTGCTATCGTTCGGACATGCGGCTCTGTTCGGCGCCGGAGCCTATTTCTGCGGCATCGCCATCGTGCATTTCGGCCTGCCCTGGTGGGTCGCCATCGCGCTGGGAATCGTCGGCGGCGTGCTCGCCGCGGCGGCCATCGGCGCGCTCGCGATCCGCACGCGCGGCATCTATTTCGCCATGGTGACGCTGGCGCTGTCGCAATGCGTGTACTATCTGTTTTACGAAGCCACCGATTGGACCGGCGGCGAGAACGGCCTCACCGGCGTCGATGTCAAGACCATCGACCTGTTCGGCCTCAAGCTCGATTTCGTCAATCCGCTGGTCCACTATTACGTCATCGCCGCCTTCGTCATCGCGGCGCTGTTTGCGCTGTCGCGCCTCCTCGCCTCGCCCTTTGGCGCCGTCATCGAGGGCGTGCGCGAGAGCGAGGCGCGGGCTCGCGCCTCGGGCTTCGACGTGTCGCGGGTGCGCTTCGTCACCTTCGTCGTCTCGGGCGCCTTCTGTGGCCTCGCCGGGGCGCTGCTGGCGCTGCATCTGTCGGTGGTGCCGATCGAGACCTTGCAATACGACACTTCCGGTCTGGCGGTGATGATGTGTCTGCTCGGCGGCATGGGCACCTATTTCGGACCGTTCGTCGGCGCGGCGATTTTCCTGCTGCTCGAAAACCTGGTGTCGCTCTACACCGTGCACTGGCAATTGTTCGTCGGCGCCGCCTTCATCGCCTGCGTGCTGTTTTTTCAGCGCGGCGTCTGGGGAACGTTCCTGCAATGGAGCGAAAAATGAGCGCCGACATCATCCTGCGCACCCGCGACGTCGCCAAACGCTTCGGCAAGCTCAATGCGCTGAACGGCGTCAGCGCCGAATTCCGGCGCAACGTCATCACCTCGATCATCGGCCCCAACGGCGCCGGCAAGAGCACCTATTTCAATCTGCTGTGCGGCGCCCTGCAACCCTCCAGCGGCGCGATCGAATTCGAGGGGCGCGACGTCACCGGCCTGGCGCAGCATCGTTTCGCGCATATGGGCATCGTCAAATCGTTTCAGATCACCACGGTGTTTCCCCAGCTCTCTACGCACGAGAACGTGCGGCTCGCCGCGCAAGCGATGGTCTCGACCTTCGACATGTGGCGGCCGCGCACGGCACTGAAAGCGCTGATCGAAAAGGCCGACCGTATCCTCGATCGCGTCGGCCTCGCTGATCGCCGTGACCGGCCGGCGGGCCTGCTGGCGCACGGCGAGCAGCGCGCGCTGGAGATCGGCGTCGCGCTGGCGAGCGAGCCTAAGCTGCTGTTGCTCGACGAGCCGACCGCCGGCATGAGCCCGCAGGAGACGCGCGAGGTGATGGACCTCATCGTCGGCCTCGCCGCCGAGCGCACAATCATCCTCGTCGAGCACAAGATGAAACTAGTGCTCGGCGTCAGCGAGCGGCTCATCGTGCTGCATCACGGCGAGTTGCTCGCCGAAGGCGCCCCTGACGACATCAAGCGCAACGACATGGTCAAGCGAGTCTATCTCGGGCAAAGGAACCACTGAGCGATGCTCAAGATCCGGGGCCTCGAAGCCTGGTACGGCGCCAGCCATGTGCTGCAGAAAATCGACATCGGGGTCGAGCGCGGCGAGATCGTCTGTCTGATCGGCCGCAACGGCGCCGGCAAGACGACGACGCTGAAGTCGGTGATGGGCCTGATCGACAAGGTGCGCGGCAGCGTCATGTTTGAGGGCGAGGAGATGCTCGGCCTGCCGGCGCACGCCCGCTTTCATCGCGGCCTCGCCTTTGTTCCCGAGGAGCGGCGCATCGTCGCCGGGCTCGACGTGCGCGACAATCTGCGTCTCGGCCTCATCGCCTCGCCGCTCAAGCGCCGCGAGGCGGAGCTGATAAAAGAGGCCTCGATGATCTTCCCGCGCCTGGCCGAGCGCATCGAGCAGACCGCCGTCACGCTGTCGGGCGGCGAACAGCAGATGCTCGCCATCGCGCGCGCCATGATCGCCCGCCCCAAGCTCATCATGCTCGACGAGCCGTCGGAAGGCATCATGCCGGTGCTGGTTGACGAGATGTTCGAGCTGTTCGGCCAACTGAAGGCGCACGGCGTCACCATCCTGCTTGTCGAGCAGAATGTCGAACTCGCGCTCGCCATTGCCGACCGCGCGTATGTCATTGACCAGGGCGCCATCGTCCACCACGCCTCCGCGCAAGCCTTGCTGGCGGACGCCGAGATACAGGAGAAATATTGCGCGGTGTGACGGCGACGCCCCCGCCAATCAACGACCCTTCGCGACAGGGAGACGCCACCGCCCATGGAACTTGGATTTTTCACCATGCCGATCCACCCGCTCGGGCGGGACTGGCGCCAGACGCTGAAGGAGGATCAGGAAGCGTTCCTGCTCGCCGAGGCGCTTGGCTTCCGCGAGGCCTACGTCGGCGAGCATGTCACAGATCTGGCTGAGAACATCACCTCCTCGGCGATGTTCCTCGCCAGCCTCGCCGGCCGCATCAAGACCATGCGGCTCGGCACCGGCACCGTAAACCTGCCCAACATTCACCCCGCGCATGTGGCCGGGCAGATCGCGATGCTCGACCACTTGCTCGACGGGCGGCTCAATTTCGGCGTCAGCCCCGGCGGGCTGCTTTCGGACGCGGAAATCTTCGGCAATCTCGACGCCGACCGCAACGCGATGTTTGTTGAGGCCATCGAGGCGATCCTGACGCTATGGACCAAGGAAGCGCCCTACGACATCGACGGCCCGACCTGGAAGATCTCGACCCGCCGCACGCTGAGCCCGGAAATCGGCCAGGGCATCGTCGCCAAGCCGTTGCAGAAGCCGCATCCGCCGATCGTCGTCACCGCGGTCGCGCCGTTCTCCAAGGGGGTCGCCGCCGCCGCGGCGCGCGGCTGGGACCCGATCTCGGCCAATTTCCTTTTGCCGAAATGGGTGGCGACGCATAAAACGAGCTACGAACAGGGATGTCGAAGCGGCGGCCGGCCGGTCGATTTCGGCCATTGGCGCGTCGCCAAGAGCATTTTCGTCGCCGATACCAGCGAGATCGCGAGGGAATATGCACTCGGCCCCAACAGCCCCTATCGCCACTATTACAAATCGCTGTTCACCAAGCTGGTGAACAACGGGCGCGGCAATCTGTTCAAGGAGGACCCTGCGATGCCGGACGAGGCGCTCGATTTCGAGCAGGTGTTCAACAAGCTCGCCATCTGCGGCGCGGCGGACGAGGTGGCGGAGAAGATTCTCGCTTTCCGCGAGCAGGTCGGCCCGTTCGGCGTGCTGCTCTACGCCGGCCATGATTGGCTCGATGCTGATCTTGCACGGCGCTCGATGACGCTGATGGCCGACGAGGTGGCGCCAAGGATCAACCGCGCCCTGGCGTCGGCGTCATGAGCGCGGTCCTGGTTGACGTCGGCGACGCCCGCCTCGCCTGCGACATTGCCGGCGAGCCCGGCCGGCCGTGGATCGCACTCTCCCATTCGCTCGGCGCCGATCACGCGATGTGGGACGCCCAGATGGCGATGCTCACCCGCAGCCATCGCGTGCTGCGCTATGACACGCGCGGTCACGGGCGCAGCAGCCTCGGCGCTGAACCGGTGACGATGGCGCGCCTTGTCGCCGACGTCGTCGCTTTGCTCGACCATTTCGCCATCGAACGCGCCGACGTGATGGGGCTGTCGCTCGGTGGCATGACGGCGCTGGGGCTGGGCCTCGATCATCCGCAGCGGGTGCGACGCATCGTCTGCGCGGCGGCGCGCGCCGACACCGCACCGGCGGCCGCGGAGGCCTGGACCGTGCGCATCGCCGCCGTCGAGGCCGCAGGCATGGCGGCGGTTGTCGAGGCGACGCTGGAACGCTGGTTCACGTCCGCCTCGCGCACGCTGCGACCGCAGAGCGTCGATCGGGCGCGCGCCGCCTTCCTGGCCACGCCCGTCAACGGCTACGTCGCCTGCGCGCAGGCGATCAAGCATCTCGCCTACGGGCCTCGCCTGCCCTCTCTCGCGCCGCCGACGCTGTTCGTCGCCGGCAGCGCCGACGTCGGCGCGCCTGCCGAAGTCATGCGGAGCATGGCCGAGGCCGCGCCGCACGCAACTTTCGATATCGTTGCAGAGGCGGCCCATCTCATCAATATCGAGCAGCCGGAAGCCTTCGACGCTATCGTCTCCCGCTTCCTGGCCACCTCCGCATGAGCCCCCTAGCGTCGAGCGACACGCGCATCGGCCTGATCGGGCTCGGCATCATGGGCTCAGCCTATGCCGCCAACCTCATCAAACATGGTTTCTGCGTTTCCGGCCACGATGTCTCGACGCCGGCGCGCGAGCGGCTCGCCGCTGCGGGCGGCCGGGCACTGGGGACGGCGGCTGAGGTCGCCGCCGGCAACGATTGCCTCCTGCTCGCGCTGCCCTCGCCGGCGGCGCTCGATGCGGTGGCGCGCGAGATCGCGCCACACTTGCGCGAAGGCGCTGTCGTTTGTGAGATGGGCACATTCGCGCCCGAAGACAAAGAAGCGGCGCGCGCCGAAATCGAGGCCGCGCGCGCCTTGTTGCTCGACTGCCCGGTCAGCGGAACCGGCATGCAAGCGGCGACCGGCGATCTCGTCATATATGCCAGCGGCGACGAGAACGCCTGCGCGCGCATGGCGCCGGTGTTCACGGCGCTGTCGCGCAAGGTTGTCTACGCCGGCGCGTTCGGCGCCGGCATGAAGCTCAAATGCGTCGCCAACCTTCTCGTGTCGGTGCATAATCTGGTGACGGCGGAAGCGATGCTGTTGGCTGAGCGCTGCGGCCTCGACCTTGGCATGACGCTAGACGCCATTGGCGAAGGCGCCGCCAATTCGCGCATCTGGGGGTTGAGAGGCCCGCTGATGGCGGCGGGTCGCTACGAGCCGGCGTCGATGAAGCTCGAAGTCCATCTGAAGGACCTAGCGCTGATTAAGGCTTTCGCGCAATCCGTCGGCGCGCCAACGCCGCTGCTCGACGCCAGCGCGCCGTTCTACCATGGCGCGGTCGCCGAGGGGCGCGGCCGCCAGGACACGGCGGCGCTTTATGAGACGCTGAAGACGCTCGCTATGGCGCCGTCGAAGGGGCCTTGAGCAAGGCTTCGAAAGCGACCAAGGCGCTTTGCCTGGCCCCGTCCGCATCTTGCGCCGGACGCCGCCGCGCTTCAATCTGCCGGGCGCCTCGGGATGAGCGCCGGGGGCGAAGCGATCACCAATTGTCGGACCGGAGGCGTAGATGAAATTTGGCATATACTATCCCTATTGGGAGCAGGAATGGAGCGCCGATTGCCTGAAATATGTCGATAAGGCGGCCCGGCTCGGCTTCGACATCCTCGAAATCGCCGCCCAGCCCCTCAACGGCTACAGCGCCTCGCACATCGCCGACATCGCCCGCGCCGCCAAGGCGAACGGCGTCGCGCTGACCGCCGGCCTCGGCCCGTCGCCGCAAAAGAACCTGTCGTCGCCGGACCCGGCGATCCGCAGCGCCGGCCGCGCCTTTTTCGAAGCGACGCTGATCAATCTCGAAAAGCTCGGCGCTGATGTCATCGGCGGCGCGCTGCATTCCTATTGGCCGATCGACTATTCCAAACCCGTCGACAAGCCGGGCGACCGCGCGCGCGGCCTCGAAGGCATCGCCGGCCTCGCCGATTTCGCGGCGAACTGCGGCGTCAGCCTCTGCCTGGAGGTGCTGAACCGGTTCGAAAACCATGTGCTCAACACCGCGGAAGAGGGCGTCGCCTTCGTGCGCGAGGTTGGCAAGCCCAACGTCAAGGTGATGCTCGACACCTTCCATATGAACATCGAGGAGGACAGTTTCGGCCAGGCGATCCGCGCCGCCGGGCCGCTGCTCGGCCATTTCCACACCGGCGAGGCCAACCGCAAGGTGCCCGGCAAGGGCCGGCTGCCGTGGAGCGAGATCGGCGCGGCGCTGCGCGAGATCGGCTACGACGGCGCGGTGGTGATGGAACCGTTCGTCAAGATGGGCGGCTCGGTCGGGCGCGACATCAAGGTCTGGCGCGATCTCAGCGACGGCGCCGACGAGGCCAAGCTCGACGAGACGGCGCGCCAGGGCCTCGCATTCTCCCGCTTCACGCTCGGCTGAAGTGTCACACGTGCAGGATCGCCTGCCGTTCGCGCAAAGTCCGCGCCAGGCTCTTGAAGCCGGCCTCGACGTCGGCGGCGCGGGCCAGCAACGCCTCGCCGTCCGCGTCCTCCACCAGCACGCGCAGCGTCTCGGCGCGGCCGACGAGCCCGAGGTCGCATTGCAACAGGCGGTGCAACGTCTCAGCCTCGCGCCGGTAGCGGTTGGTCATGTGGTCCGCCTCGGGGACGGGATGGGAGCGGATTTGCCCCTCCAGCGCGCCGATGTCGCGCGACATCGCCTCCAGCCGCCGCGCCGCCTCGGTGATCTCAGGCTCGGGTCGCGGCTTCTCGCGCGTCGGCGGCGGGATATGTGTGCGCCGCCAAGTGCCCTCGGCGCGCTCCACCGCATCGCGCGCTTGGCCCAGCAGCCAGCCGACTTTGGCGCGCACCGTCAAGTCGTCGGCGCGAAGGTTGTTCTCCAGGCGATAGAAATTATAGCCCCAGCCATAAAACAGGTTGACGGCGATCTTTTCCAATGTCGCGAAATCGTCGAAGTCGGTCACTTGCCAAGCCCTGTTTCGTCGGTGACGTTGTAGAAGCCGACCGGCGGTTGGCCGCCGATCGCGAACGGCGCGCCGACGGCGGCGTTGGGCGCCGAGACCAGGCCCTTCTCCGCCATCTTGAAGGCGAGATAATAGCGCACCGACTCGATCGGCGTCAGCCCCAGCGCCTGCAACGAGATCAGTTCGCGCATGCGCTCGTCGCGCGGCAGCACCAACACCTTGAGGTCATTAAGCATGATGCCATAGACGCGCAGGAATTCGGAGAGATGGGCTTTCACCGCCTCGCGCAATTCGCCGATATGGGCGTTGATGTCTTCGAGCTTGGTCACCTGCACGATCTGGTTGATCGCCTGCTCGATCGCCGGCCCGGCGTAATCGGCGACTTCCTTGGTGTCGATTTTCTGGCCGTTGAACGGCAGATGGGTGATGAGATCGAGCGCCGCCTCCCGCGCGTCGACATGGATGTAATAGTCGACCTGGTAGGAGACCTCCGCCATCTCCCGGCTGGTGGCGATGCCGCGATTGCTGACCAGCAGCTTCGACCGGTTGATATAGATGACCTCGTAGACCCAGGGCGAAGCGCCGCCGAAGAAGCCCTGCACGATCGAGCCGACGAGCGGCTTGTCGGGCGTCGTCAGCGCATATTGCCCGGTCTCGTAGACATTGAGCACCGCGCCGCGCGATTTCAGCACGCAGAAGTGGTTGCTCTCCACCGTCAGCAGCGAGCCGGAGACGATGCTCTCGTCGACCAGCTTGACGGCGATGTTCTTTGTGCCGAGCATGTCGGAGCCGTCGCGCTCCAAAGCGGTGATGACTTGGCGAGTGATGGCCATAAGGGTTCCTTCCGCGAAACCCGCCAAGATTACAGCTATTCCACGCCGCCGATAGCGTATTTGCGCGCGCCATCGCCAGTCCATGCCAAAATCAGGCCCCGCCCGCGCCATTACGTCTGACGTGGGCGATTGTCAGACGCGGCGGCTTGGGTCTATCGTTTGCAACACGAGGCGCCGGGGCGGATTCGTCCGCCAAGGAGAATTGGGAAGCCGGAACTGAGCCGGCGCTGCCCCCGCAACGGTGTGAGAGTCGACTTCAAAAAGAGTCAATGCCGGACACAAGCCACTGGGCCGACGAGGCCTCGGGAAGGCGTCCGGCCCGGCCTTGCAAGGGCCGCTCTCAAGCCCGGAAACCAACCTCGTCAAATACGCCACGGGAATCGCGGAGGGCGATCAGGGCGCCGCACAGGCGCGCCTTGTTTCGCCCCGCCGCGTTCCCCAACTCGACGAGGAGCCTATGCGCGCGCAGGAAAACGCCATCGCCTTACTGAAAAGCCGCCGGCCCGGCTACACGCTACCGCGCGCCTTCTATGTCGATCCCGAGACCTACCAATTCGACCTCGACCACATCTTCTACGCACAGTGGCTGTTCATCGGCCACGATTGCGAGTTGACGCGGCCGGGCGACTACATCACGGCGCAGATCGGCGACTATCCGATCCTCATCGTGCGCGGGCGCGACGGGGCGTTGCGCGCCTTTCACAATAGCTGCCGCCATCGCGGCTCGCGCATCTGTTCGGCCGCCAAAGGCTCCTCGGTCAGGCTCGTCTGCCCCTATCACAACTGGAGTTACGATCTCGACGGCCGGCTGTTGTTCGCCCGCGATATGGCCAAGCCGTTCGATCCCAAGGCGCTCGGCCTGAAGCCGATCGCCTGCGAGACCGCGGCCGGCTATGTCTGGATCTGCCTCAGCGCCGAGCCGCCGGATTTCGCGCCCTTCCGCAAGGCGATGACGCCTTATTTCGGCCCGCACGCGATCGACCGCGCCAAGGTCGCCTTCGAGAGCACGATCGTCGAGAACGGCAACTGGAAGCTCGTCTGGGAGAACAACCGCGAGTGCTACCATTGCACGCCGAACCATCCCGAGCTTTGCCACACCTTCCCCGAGGCGGCGGCGATTTCCGGCGTCACCGGCGCGGCCGAGGACCCGATGATCGGCGGGCATTGGGCACGCCTGGAGGCCGCCGGCCTGTCGAGCGGCTTCGCCATCGCCGACGACGGGCAATACCGAATGACCCGCATGCCGCTGATCGGCGACGCGACGAGCTTCACGATCTCCGGCGCCGACGCCGTCGCCAAGCCGCTGTCGCCCGAGATCACGGCCTCGTCCATCGGCTCGCTGCTGACGTTTCACTATCCGTCGATGTGGAACCACGTACTCGGCGACCACGCCGTCTCGTTCCGTGTGCTGCCCTTGGGACCGAAGCAGACGCAGGTCACCACGCGCTGGCTCGTCAACGCCGAGGCGGTCGAGGGCGTCGATTATTCGCTGGAGACCCTGACCGAGGTTTGGAACGCCACCAACAACCAGGACCGCCGCATCGTCGAGGAGAACCAACTCGGCGTCTCCTCGCCGGCCTTCGAGCCGGGGCCGTACAACCCCATTCACGAAGGCGGCGTCATCCAGTTCGTCAACTGGTACGCGGCGACGATGGAACGCTCGCTGGCCGGCCGTGACGCGCGCTCGGCGGTGGCCTGAGCGCCGCGGCGGGGCTAGCCAAATCATCGGCGGAAATTTGCTTTCCCGAGCGCCCGCCGCGCCGTCGTTTTGCGCGATAACCAAAGGACAGGATTTCGGTTGCGCGCACTCGATCCTTCTCCTTAAAGGTTTTTTAAGGAACGGCGGATGGCGGCCGGCGCTCCTCGGTTCACGCTTGAGGAGTAAGGTCATGGCGTGGCGCCGTGCGCGGGGTGGGCGTTTGTCTGTGCGTTCGTTTGCCGTTGAAGCGCCGCGGCGGCCGCGAGTTGTCGCCGCGTTCGGGCTTGGGGCGGCGATAACGGCGGCGGGGCTTGTGGCCCTGTTCGCCAATGGCGCGGCGGCTCGCGGGCCGTTCAGCACCTATGCCAGCTATTACAGGACGCAGCGCACCGCCTTGACGCTGCTGCCGATCGCCGCCAACGCCGGTAAGACGCGCCACAAGCCTCGGCGGGCTCACCTCGCGCGGGCTAAAAAACCCGAGACAGTCGCGGCGCTCCCGCATCCCGATGCAGTCTGCGTGCGCCTGTGCGATGGCTATTTCTTCCCGCTGCCCGCCGCCGCCGGCGACGCGGCCTCGCAGGCGGCGTCCTGCGACAGCCTGTGCCCGGACGCGCCGACGCAGGTCTATTATCGCCGCGGCTCCGACCGCATCGAGGATTCCGTGTCGGCGGCCGGCCGGCCCTACAGCGCCCTGCCGGTGGCGCTGCGCTATCGCTCCACCGCCGACAGCACGTGCTCCTGCCATCGCGACGCCATCGCCTACGCGCCGCTCTACGACACCACGCTCCAGCGCGGCGACCTCATCATGACGCCGGCGGGCTTTGTGATGTTCCGCGGGCCTGAGGGGCCGACGCACGGCGCCGGCGACTTCATCGCCCTCGCCAAGGCCCGCCTGCCCTCCGCCATGCGCGGCGACCTTCAGGCGATGGAGCGGGCCAGCCTCGCCACGGACCACCCGACGCTGCGAGAATGGTTCGCCTCGCAGACGCCGCCCACCCTCGTCGCGCGTCAGATCGAGCGCCGGCCAGAGCGCCGCATCGAGCGTGTCGTCACACGCGTAGCGAGCGGCGACGACAGGATTCGCCTGCTCGTCTGGCGCGGCGGCGCCCAGGATTGAGCGCGCGGCTTGGAATCGCGCTATAGAGGGCCGCCGCCGGGACGCGATTCGCCCGCGCGACGAGGATCAGTGGATGCGTCATTGGGGAATAGCGACGGGGGTTGCGCTCGGCGCCGCGTTCGGGCTTTCCCTGGGACTGGTGAACTGGCCGATCAATCGCGACCACGTGCGCCGCGATCTCACGGCGGTGATCGGCCCGGTCGAGACGCCGGCGGTGGCGACGCTGCGGCTGCTGCCGCGTCCGACGCTGCGGCTGCAAGACTTGCGTTTCCGCACCACCGGCGGCGCCATAAAGGCGCAAGCCGCCGATGCGCAGGTGACGCTGAGTCTGACGCGGCTGCTGTTCGGCGCCATCCAGCCGCTCGGCCTGACGCTAAGCGGGGCCGAATTCACCATCGACCTCGACACCGCCGAGAGGGAATTGAAGACGATGAAGCGGCCGCCGATCGCGCGCCTCTTTGTCGAAAGCGCTGTTGTCGCCGTCGTCTCGGCCCGGCGCGCGCTCAACACTCATTTCGATATCGCCACCGCCCGCATCGACTGGGACTCGGCCAGTTCAGCATTGCGCGCCGGCGGCGCCGGACGCTGGCGAGGGCAGCCGCTCGCGACAACCTTGGTGCTCGACGAACCGATGGCGGCCGCGCGTGGCGACCCGACGCCAGTGCGCGTCGCGCTCGACGGCCCGCTCGGCCAGTGGCGTGTCGCCGGCGACTGGTCGCCGCAGGGCCGGCTCGACGGCGCGGTCTATCGCGGGCAGGTCTCGGCGCTGATTCCCTCGCTCGCCCGCTTCGCGCGCTGGATCGGCCAGCCGCCGCCGGGCCCGGCGCCCGCCGGGCTGGAGTTGGCGGCCCACGTCAGCGCCAGCGCGACCGAGGCCAAGTTCTCCGACGTCGTCATGACCCTCGGCGGCCAGCGCTTCGAGGGCGACCTCGCGGCGATGAAATCGCCGGCGCGCGTGTCCGTCTCCGGCACGATGGCCGCCGACACGCTCGATCTCGACGCGCTGATCGGACCGCCGCCGACCGCCATCGACGCCGGCGGCTGGTCGAAAACGCCGGCGTTGCCGGCGCCAAGCCGCGGACTCGATCTCGACCTCAGAATCTCAGCTTCGCGCGCGGTGTGGCGCGGCCACGCCATCGAGGATGCCGCCGCGGCGGTGTCGCAGCGCAACGGCCGCTTCGACGTCAAGCTGCTCGAAGCCGACTACGCGCGTGGCTCGCTGAGCGGCGAATTGTCGATCCAAGACGATCACGGCGCCTGCGCCAGCGCGCTCTCGCTGTCGCTGGAGAAGGCTGACCTCGGCGCGCTGCTGGGCGAATTCGGCGAGCACAATTTCTCCGGCGAGGGCAGCTTGAAACTCTCGGTCAAGGCGCATGGGCGCTCGCCGGCCGACATCATCGCCAGCGCCGCGGGCGACGGTGCGCTGGAGATCGCCGACGGCGCGCTGCGCAACCTCAATTTCGAGGAGGCGTTGCGACGCGGCCAGCACCGGCTGATCGACGTCGCGCGCGACATGAACGCCGGCGCCACCCGCTTCGGCGCGGCGCATGGGCGGGTCGAGATTGGCAATGGCGAGGCACGCTTCGTCGATGTGGCGACGCAATCGCCCGGCGTGTCGCTGGCGGTGACGGGCGACGTCGATCTCGTCGGGCGGGCGTGGCGCGCCCATGTGACGGCGCGGCAAAGCTCAAGCGACGGCACGCCGACGCCCGACGGCGCACACATGGATTTCGCGCTCTACGGGCCGTGGAAGGGCCCGGTTATCGCGCCGGTTCTCCCTCCGGCGGATTGACCGCCGCCTGGGGCCGGCCTTAAGCGCCGGAGCCAGCCTGGGAGATGCTCATGAAAGCGCCGCGCAAATTTTTCGAGCCGCTCGCCATCGGCGCGCCGGCGCCGCTGAGGCAATTGCCGAACCGGCTGGAGCGCATGATCCACTTCGTGCCGCCGCACATCGAGAAGATGCGCGCCAAGGTCGGCGAACTCGCGCCCCAGGTCGATGTCGTGCTCGGCAATCTCGAAGACGCCATCCCCGTCGAATCCAAGCAGGCGGCGCGCGAAGGCTTCATCGCGATGGCGAAAGCGGTCGATTTCGGCACGACCGGCCTATGGGTGCGGGTCAACGCGCTGAACTCGCCGTGGGTTCTCGACGATCTCTCGCGCATCGTCGGCGAGGTCGGCGACAAGCTCGACGTGGTGATGCTGCCGAAAGTCGAGGGGCCGTGGGACATCCACTTCATCGACCAGCATCTGGCGCTGCTGGAGGCGCACCATCGCACGCCGAAGCCGATCCTGGTCCACGCGATTTTGGAGACCGCCGAGGGCGTCAACAATGTCGCCGCCATCGCCGCCGCTTCGCCGCGCATGCAGGGCATGAGCCTGGGGCCGGCCGATCTCGCCGCCTCGCGGGCGATGAAGACGACGCGCGTCGGCGGCGGCCATCCCGGTTATCGCATGCTCGGCGACGGGGCGGGCGCGGCGCGCCCGTCCGCCCAGCAGGACCCCTGGCATTATACGATCGCGCGCATGGTCGACGCCTGCGCCGCAAATGGGCTGAAGCCGTTCTACGGCCCGTTCGGCGATTTCTCCGACCCTGAAGCCTGCGAGGCGCAGTTCCGCAACGCCTTCCTGCTTGGCTGCGCCGGCGCCTGGAGCCTGCACCCCAACCAGATCGCCATCGCCAAGCGGGTGTTCTCGCCCGATGCGACCGAGGTTGCCTTCGCGCGGAAGATTCTGGCCGCCATGCCGGACGGCTCCGGGGCGGTGATGATCGACGGCAAGATGCAGGACGACGCGACGTGGAAACAGGCGCGGGTGATCGTCGATCTGGCGCGCCAGGTGGCGGCCAAGGACAAGGATTTCGCCCCGCTCTACGGATTTTGAGCGCGCGCCGAAATTGACAGCGCCGCGGACCCTGCTTTACCAAGGCGCCGAAACGCAAAATCATGCAATCCCGCTCCGCCAAATTCGCCATCGGCCAAGTCGTTAAGCACCGCATTTATCCTTTTCGCGGCGTGATTTACGACGTCGATCCGGTCTTCTCCAACACGGAGGAATGGTATCGCGCCATTCCGCCCGAGGCGCGACCATCGAAAGATCAGCCGTTCTACCATCTGTTCGCGGAGAACGAGGAGACGCAATATATCGCCTATGTCTCGGAGCAGAATCTGCTGCCCGACGATTCCGGCGCGCCAATCCGCCACCCGCAGGTCGAGCAGCTTTTCGTGGCGTCCGATTCCGGCCACTACAAGCGGCGGACCAACAGCGCCAACTGAGGCGGGAGCATCGCGCCGTCATGGCCGGGCGTCGTCGCGGCCAACCGCGCCGAGCCGCGCCAATGCCGACGCGCCCTAATCTTGCCGGCCTTCGGCCCAGTCGCCGGATTTCAACAGAGTTCCAATATTTGAACCTTGCGCTCCACGCCCCACGGCGACGCGCGCGCATGATGCTAAAGCGATTTCCGATCGGGCTGAAACATCGTCATTGCGAGCGAAGCGAAGCAATCCACGGTTCGGCGATGCTGCCCTTTCCGGTTAGCCGACGATCTCTGCGCGGTAGATTGTTTCGCTCCGCTCGCATCGACGGCGACCGCGATTCAATCTGAGTGGATTCCGCTCTAGCCGAGCCGAGACCTCACTTCTTCGGCTTGTCCGCCGGCGAAGCGGCGGGCGCCGGCGCAGCCGGGGGCTTTTCCTTCTCGATCTGCTCGCGCTGTTGCTGCGCGCGCTTTTCCAATTGATCTTGCAAGGCTTTGTTTTGCTGCTGGATCTTCTTCGGATCGACCGCCGGGCCGTCGATAGCGGCGGCGAAATCGTGCATCGGCACGTTGAACGTCACCTCCGCGCCGACCTGGTTGCGCACCACGATCGAGGCGATCGCCGATTTCTTCAATGTGTTGAGCTGCCCCTGGCTAAGCTCGGCCTCGGCGAAGCAGGAACCGCTGGCGCAGATCGAATAGCGGCCCTCGATCGGCTCGCCCTTCTCAAGCTTGAAGCGGAAGCCAGGGCGCAGCAACAGACCCTCGGGCAATTGCACGCGCACCACCTTCTTGTCGTCGCCGGTCAGCGTGTCGACGGCGATCGCCAGTGTCGGCGGCTGATCGACAGCCTGGCCAAAGGCGCGGATGGTGCGACAGAATTCCTTGGCGCCGGTCGGGTCCTTCTGGCAGACCTTGGTCCAGGGCGCCGGCATGGGAATGAGGTCGAGCTTGATGGGTTGCGGCGCGGTGGCTTTCGGCGCAGCGGATTTCGGCGATTGGGCGAAAGCGGGCGTGGCTGCGAGCGCGGTCGCAAGCGCCAGAGCGCCGAGGCGCATGGGCCGGAATTTCATCCCTCGTCCTTTCGTTTTCGACGCAACCGCGGAAGCGGCGCCGCGCGGCTGCGAAGCTCTACGGCGCCCAGCCTGGCTTGGAAAGCGCGCCCTCTTTCCATATTCGTCGCCGCAATCCAACATCTTTTTCGTCCTGCTGTTCCTCATCGCCGGCCTCGCCCTCATCCTGTGCGCGGCGTTTGCCGCCCCGGCGCGCGCCGACGCCCCGGCGCCCGCCATCGCGATGCACGGCGCACCGGCCCTGCCGGCCGATTTCGCCGCCCTGCCCTACGCCAACCCGCAAGCGCCCAAAGGCGGAACCTTGCGGCTAGGCGTTCTGGGAACTTTCGACAGCCTGAATCCCTTCAATGTCAAGGCGCTATCCACCGCCGAGGGGCTGAGCGGCCGCGTTTTTCAGTCGCTGATGGCGCGCTCGCGCAATGAGCCGTTCACGCTTTATGGCCTGGTGGCGAAATCCATCGAAACCGACGCGGCGCGCGATTACGTAACCTTTCGCCTCGACCCGCGCGCGCGTTTCTCCGATGGCTCGCCGATCACCGCCGACGACGTGCGCTTCACTTTCGAGTTGCTGCGCGACCACGGCCGGCCGCCGCAGCGCGCCGCCTTCGCGCTGGTCAAATCGGTGACGACGCCCGATGCGCTGACGATCCGCTTCGACCTCAAGGGCGCCAACGACCGCGAGTTGCCGCTGATTCTCGCACTGATGCCGGCGCTATCGCGCGCCGATACCGACGTCGCCCGCTTCGAGCAGTCGAGCCTCGCCATCCCCGTTGGTTCCGGCCCCTATGTCGTCGGCAGCGTCGATCCCGGCCGGCGCATCGTCTACCGGCGCGATCCCAACTACTGGGCCCGCGATTTGCCGGTCTCGCGCGGCCTGGATAATTTCGACCGCATCGAGATCGACTATTATCGCGATCAATCGGCGCTGTTCACCGCCTTCGCCGCCGGCCTCTACGATTTCCGCATCGAGGACGACGCGATGCGCTGGCGGCGCGATTACGATTTCCCCCGCCGCCGCCGCGGCGAAGTATTGGTCGAATCGCCGCCGGTCGCGTTGCCGCGCGGCATGTCGGGTTTCGTGTTCAACACCCGCCGGCCGCAATTCGCCGACGTCCGCGTGCGCGAGGCTTTGGCCTCGATGTTCGATTTCGACTGGATCGACGCGACGCTGTTCGGCGGCGCCTATGTCCGCGACGTCAGCTATTTCGGCGACAGCGCGCTGTCGAGCGCCGGCCGGCCGGCAAGCGCGCGCGAACGGGCGCTGCTCGCCCCCTTCCCCGGCGCCGTGCGCGCCGCGATTCTGGCCGGAAGCTGGCGCCCGTCCGTCTCCGACGGCTCGGGGCGAGACCGCGCCATCGCCCGCGCCGCCCTCGCCGAACTCGGGCGCGCCGGCTATGCGCTGGAGCGCGGCGCGCTGCGCGATTCGCATGGCGCCCCCTTCGGCTTCGAAATCCTCGTCAAGACCTCCGCCGAGGAGCGGCTGGCGCTCGATTATTCGGCGATGCTGGCGCGCATCGGCGTCGCCGCGCGGGTCCGCCTCGTCGATGAGACGCAGTTCCAGCGGCGCCGGCAGCGCTTCGATTTCGACATGATGCCGGCAAGCTTCCCCGCCTCCGCTTCGCCCGGCGCCGAACAGGTCGGGCGCTGGAGCACGGCCGCCGCGAGCCAGGAAGGCGCCTTCAACATAGCCGGCGCCCGCTCGCCGGCCATCGACGCCATGATCTCGGCGCTGCTGGCGGCCGATGGCGAGGAGGATTTCGTCGCCGCCGCGCGCGCGCTCGACCGCGTGCTGTTGTCGGGATGCTACATGGTCCCGTTCTACCACGCGAAATCGCAGTGGATCGCCTATTCGGCGCGCCTCGGCCATCCGGCGCGGACGCCGCTCTATGGCGTCGATCTCGACGCCTGGTGGATGAAGCCGCGTTGACTTCCGCGCCGCGCGTCGCAGTATGCCCGCCGATCCCCGCTCGAAGAGGCGCCCATGCCGCAGCTTGTCATCGACGTCGTCAGCGACGTGGTCTGTCCCTGGTGCTATATCGGCAAAAGGCGGCTGGAGGCGGCACTGAAAGGCGCAGGCGAGACGCTAATCCGCTGGCGCCCGTTCCAGCTCGATGCGACGATTCCCGCCGCAGGGCTCGACCGCCAAGCCTATATGCGGGCCAAATTCGGCGACGGGGCGCGCCTCGACGAGGTTCACGCCCGGCTCAAGGGGCTTGGCGAGGAGGTCGGCGTCGCCTTCGATTTCGAGGCGATTGCCCGCTCCCCCAACACGCTCGACGCGCATCGGCTGATCCGCTTCGCCACCGAGGCCGGCGTCGCCGACGCGATGACCGAGCGGCTGTTCGCCGATTATTTCGAGCACGGCCGCGACATCGGCGACCGCACGGTGCTCAACGAGGCGGCGCTCGCCTGCGGGCTCGGCGACGTGACTGCCCGGCTCGCCGGCGAGGAAGGTGCGCAGGAGGTAGGCGAGGAGATCGCGGCGGCGCAGCGCATGGGCGTCGAGGGCGTGCCGTTCTTCATTCTCGCCGAGAAATATGTGCTTTCTGGCGCGCAATCGGTCGAGGTGTTCGAGCAGGCGCTCGCGCAGGCGCGCGGCTGATGCGGATCGAGGCCGGCGATCTCGCCGATCCCCGCCTGCTGACGCTGCTGGCGGCCCATCTCGCGCAATGCCGCGGCGAGACGGCGGCAGGCAGCGCCCATGCGCTCGACGTCACCGGGTTGGCAGCGCCCGACATCGACGTCTTCGCCGGCTTCGACGGCGAGACATTGGTCGCCGCCGGCGCGCTGAAGCGGCTCGGCGACGGACGCGGCGAGGTGAAATCGATGCACACCAGCGCCGATTATCGCCGTTCCGGCGCCGGCGCGGCGATGCTCGCCCATATCGTCAGCCAGGCTGTGCGCACGGGGCTCAAGCGGCTGAGCCTGGAGACCGGCTCGTGGGACTTCTTCCATCCCGCGCGCCGACTCTACCGCCGCTTCGGCTTTCGCGATTGCCCGCCGTTTTCGCCCTACAAGGCCGACCGCAACAGCCTGTTCATGACCCTCAACCTCGGCGACGCGACGCCGCTGGCGGCGACCCGCATGGCGGCGGAGGCCGATCTGGCGGCCATCCTCGCCATCTACAATGCCATCATCGCCACCTCGACCGCGGTCTATCGCGACGACCCGGTGACGCTAGAAGAACGCACCGACTGGCTGCATGCGCGCCAGGCGGCGGGCTTTCCGACGATCGTCGCCGAGCGCGGCGGCGAGGTCCTGGGCTTTGCCTCCTACGGCCAATGGCGCGGCGCGTTTCCGGGCTATAGGCACAGCGTCGAGCACAGCGTGCATGTCGGCGAAGCCGCGCGCGGGCTGGGGCTCGGCGCGGCGCTGATGGGGCATTTGCTCGATCTGGCGCGCGAGGCCGGCGTGCATGTCATGGTCGGCGCGGTCGACGCCGACAATGCGGGTTCGCTGCGCTTCCACGGCAAGCTCGGCTTCACTGAGGCCGCGCATTTCCACGAGGTCGGCCGCAAATTCGGCCGCTGGCTCGATCTGGTGTTCGTGGAGAAGGTTTTTCCGGCCTGAGCGCGCTTCACGCGCCCGGAAAATCCTCCAGCCTGCCGACCAGCGGCTTGCGCGTCTCGCGCAGCTTCTCCCCCACCTTCTCGACGGCGCGCATCGTGCGCAGCGCATTGCCGTTGGCGATCTTGGCGATGTCGGCCTCGGAGAAGCCGCGCTTCATCAATTCGGCGACCAGATGCGGGAAGCGGCCGACATGCTCCAGCCCCAGCGGCTGCGGACCGCCGAAAAAGTCCGAGCCGATGCCAACGTGATCGAGCCCCGCCGTCTCGACGAGATAGACGACGTGGTCAGCGACCTCTTCGAGCCTCGCCTTGGGCGCCGCCCCGTGGCGGGTCTCGATCTCCTTGAGTTGCGCCTTCGGGTCGCTGGCCAGCGGCGCCTTGCCATAGGCGTCGCGCGAGCGCTTCAGCCAATCGCGCAGGGGCTGGCTGACGAAGCCCGGCACGAAGGTCGCCATGACCAATCCGCCATTGTCCTTCAGCCGCTTAAGCACGTCGTCGGGGGCGTTGCGCGGGTGGTCGCAGAGCGAATAGGCGTTGGAGTGGGAGAGGAACACCGGCGCCTCGCTGACGTCGAGCAACATGCGAATTCCGGTATGGCTGACATGGGCGCCGTCGACGATCATGCCGAGCCGGTTGCATTCGGCGATGACGGCGCGGCCGAAGGCGTTGAAGCCGTTGTGGCGCGGCGCGTCGGTGGCGGAATCGACCCAATCCAGCGTCTCGTTGTGGCAGGGGATCAGCATGCGCGCCCCGGCGGTATGCCAGACCCGCAGCGGCCCGAGCGAATTCTCCAGCCCGACGCCGCCCTCGATGACGATGAAGGAGGCGATCTTGTCGGCCTTGCGCGCCTTGGCGAAATCCGCCGCCGAACGTGCGGGATAAAACACGTCCGGATGCGCCTGCTCGATGCGAAGGATGGTGTCGATCATCTCCAGCGTGGTGCGCGCCGGATGCGGCGAACCCGTCGGCTGGAAGGCCGACCAGAACTGCGCCCCGACGCGGCCTTCGCGCAGGCGCGGAATATCGGTGTCGGCGCGCTCGTGGACGATCGCCAGATTATAGGCGACGACGTCGCCGCGCGCCGCCGCGTCCTGGCGGATCACCCAGGGCAGGTCGTTGTGGCCGTCGAAGATCGGCGCACGTTCGAGCGCGGCTTTCGCCAGATCGAGAAAATGCGAATTGTCCATGCCGCAAAAGCCTCCGTCGCGCTGGGAGAAAAGCACTTATGGCCGGGCGAAGAAAGGGGCACCCTCTTGACGCGCCGGCCGCGGCGGCGCCCCATTCCCCGGCGCGAGGGGGGATAACATGTTCGAGCTGATGGGAGCACGGCGCTTCGCGCCGCTGTTCTGGTGCCAGTTTCTGTCGGCGTTCAACGACAATTACGTGCGCCAGATGCTGGCGCTGCTGATCCTGTTCAAGTTCGGCGGCGGCGACGAGGGCGCCAAGATCCAGCTCGCTGTGGCGCTGTTCGCGCTGCCGGCGATCCCGCTGTCGCCGATCGGCGGCGAGATCGCCGACGCCAACGACAAGGCGGCGATCGCACGCAAGCTCAAGTTGGCCGAAATCTTCGTGCAAGGCATCGCCGCCGTCGGCTTTCTGACCTCCTCGCTCGCCCTGCTCTATCTGGCGCTGTTCGGCCTCGGCGTGATCGCGGCTTTGTTTGGTCCGATCAAATACGGCATCCTGCCCGATCATCTGCGCAAGGAGGAACTCGTCGCCGGCAACGCGCTGGTCGAGGGCGCGACCTTCGCCGCCATCATCTGCGGCCTGGTGTTTGGCGGCTATGCGGCGGCGCGTGGGCGCTCGGGCGTCTCGGTGGTGCTGCAACTGGGGCTCGTCGCCAGCGCCTGCTACGCCAGCGCGCGCTGGATTCCGTCAACCGAGGTCGGCGCGCCGGGGTTGCGGGTCAACTGGAACCCGTTCACCGCGACGCGCGACATCCTGCGCGAACTTCGCGCCAACGACAAACAATGGGTGGGGTGTCTGGCCGTCAGTTGGTTCTGGACGGTGGGCGCGCTGACGCTATCGTTGGCGCCGGTCATCATCAAGGCGCGCATCGGCGGCGGCGTCGAGGTGGAGACGGCGGTCAATCTGTTCTTCGCCGTCGGCGTCGCCGGCGGCTCGCTGCTCGCCGCGCAATTGTCGCACGGCCGCATTCGGCTCAACCGCGCGCCCTATATGCTCGTCGTCATGGGCGCGATCGCCATCGACCTCGGCCTGGCCACCCACGCCATGCCGCGCGCCAGCGTCGAGATCGGGCCGCTCGCCTTCTTCACCAGCCCGATCGGCCTGCGCATTGCGCTGGAGATCCTGGTTTATTCCTGCGCCGGCGGCTTGTTCGTGGTGCCGATCTTCGCGGCGGTGCAGGCGTGGTCGAGCCCCGACCGGCGCGCGCGCGTCATCGGCGCCAACAATACGCTGAACTCGCTGTGCATGGTCGCCGGCACGCTCGCCGCCTCGATCATCCTGAAGGTCGCCGGCATCGACGAATCGAGCGCGCTCGCCGGCCTCGGCGGCCTCAACCTGCTGGTGGCCGTCTATGTCTGGCGGCGGTTGCCGCGCAACTGAGGCAATCAATCAGCGGTATCGTTCTTCTTGCGGTTGGTTCCGATCGGGCGGAAACTGCGGTCGATAGCCAGCGCGCCTTCTGCGACGACGCGCCGGGCGCGCTCGACCTGTCTCCGTCTGATAGGTCAAGAAGCGCCGCTCGAAATCCGAAAGCGTGTCGCTAAGCCGCGCGCTCTCGGCGCCTTTCTCGCGCAGCGCGCCTATCATTGGCTGCACCCGGCGCAACATCGATTGTTGCAGCCGCTTGGACAGCGCGAGATTCTTGGCGATTTCATCGCGCGACTGTTCGGCGCTCTCGGCGCGCGCCAGCAACTCGCCGGCGGCAAGCTGAGCCTCGGAGAGCAGGCTCTGGTCGAGCAATGTCGGCGCCGTCGGCGGGCTCGCCCCCACGAAAATCGTCAAAGGTGGCGGCTCTTGTTTCGACGCCTTGGTCAGAAACGTGTTCTTCCAAGCGTTCACGGCGTCGTTGGTCAGGCTCACCTGAATATCCTCTCGGGAACAATCCTCTAAATTTGAACCAATTCACACAGTCAAATTCGGGCCACGCTTAAACATAGCAGCGGCTTAATCGTAATGAGCGGCTTTTAACTTTTAGCGGTTAATGCGAAGACGGCGCGCAAACTCGCGCCGGCGCCGATAAAAGCGTAATTCTGCGCCTCACGCCACCGATGAGGCGGTGATCGCCCGCGGCCCCGGCGGCGTCTTGGGGATCGTCACCAGCACCACGGTGCCCTCGCCGAAACGCGAGGAGACGTTGAGCGAGCCGCCGTGCAGTTCCGCATAAGAGCGCGCGATGGCGAGGCCGAGCCCGGAGCCCTTCATGCCATTGGCCATCGCCTTGCTGGCCTGCTCGAACGGCCGCCCGAGGCGGGCGAGATCGTGCTCGGGGATGCCGGGGCCGTCGTCCTCGACATAGAAATAGATATGCTCGCGGAAGCTCTGCGCACCGATCGACACCGAACCGCCGCGCGGCGCGAATTTGACCGCGTTTCTCGCCAGCGTCGTCAGCACCCGCGCCACCGCCGCGCGGTCGGCGTGCAGCGCCGACGACGGCTCGACCTCGACGCGCAACGCGATCCCCTTTTCGCGTGCGACGCCCGCCACGTCGGCGACCGCGCTCTCCACCGCCTCGATCGCCGGGAATTTCTGATAGTGAAGCTGGATGCGGCCGGATTCGAGGTTTGACATCGCCAGCACGTCGTCGAACACTTTGAGCAGCGACTGGCCGCTGTCGAAGATGTTGGCGGAATAGTCGAGATATTTGGTCGCCAATGGCCCCAGCGTCTGGCAGCGCATCATGTCGGAGAAGCCGATGATGGCGTTGAGCGGGGTGCGCAGTTCGTGGCCCATATTGGCGAGGAACTCGGCCTTGGCGCGGTTGGCGGTCTCCGCCTTGGCCTTCTCCTCCAGGTAGCCTTTGGCGAGTTCGGCCATCTGCTGCGCCTGCGCCTCCAGCGAGCGGCGGCTCTGGTTGAGTTGCGCCACCGTCTGCAACAGCAGGCGCTCGGATTTCTGCAACTCCTCCTCGTTCTGTTTGATGGCGGTAATGTCGGTGCCGACCGAGACATAGCCGCCATCGCGCGTGCGTCGCTCGTTGACTTGCAACCAGCGCCCGTCCGAGAGCGCCGCCTGATAGGTGCGAGAACGTCCGTCCGGCGGCGCGGGATCGCCGGGGTTGACGATGATCTGGTTGGAGATGACCGGCGCCTGTCCGAGCCGCGCCAGCTCCGCGTAATGCGCGCCGGCGCGGACGGAATCGGTCGGCAGGTTGTGCAAGTGTTGATATTTGGAGTTGCACAGCACCAACCGGTTGCTGGAATCCCATAGTACGAAGGCTTCCGAGATCGCCTCGATGGCGTCGCGCAGCCGCTGGTCGGCGGTGGCGAGCACTTCCGCCTCCTGCATGCGGTCGCTGACGTCGACCGCGATGCCGATGAGCCGGCGGCGGCGGTCATTCTCGATGATCTCGGCGCGCAGATCGACCCAGATCCATTCGCCTTCTCCGCGGCGCAGTCGGCATTGGAAAGCGATCGGCCCCAGCGGCGCTGCGCGAGCGATCTCGGCGATCGATTCCAGCGTCGGGTCGTCGGGGTGCAGAAGCCGCGCCACGTCGGCGAGGCGTAGCGTCGCACTGCCTTGCGGCGCGCCGACGAGATCGAACATCGAGGCCGACCAACTGATGTGCCCGTCGCCGAGGTCCCAGGTCCACAACCCGCAGCGGCCGTGGCGCAACGCCATGTCGAGGCTGGCGCGTCTGGCGGCGGCGAGCTTGGCCTTCTCGCGCGCCCGCAGCGCATCGAGCCAGAACGCCGCCGCGCTGCCGGTCAGAATAAGGACCACCGCCGCCATCAGCGCCGCCAGCACGCGCGCGCTGGCGCGCCAGTCCGCCAGCATCTCGCGCTCGCTGGCGATCAGCACCACCTGCCCGCGACCCTGGGCCAGCGTGCGCAGCGCCGCGTAACTGTCGACGCCGGCGGGCGCCTCGACCCGCATCGCGCCGGCCTTGTCGCCGAACAGCGGCAGCAGCGCATTGCCGCCGAGCGCCTCGGCGAGCGTCGCCGGCCGCGCGCCGCGCTCCGGCCAGGCGGCGCGCACCGCGCCCTTGGAATCCGTGAACAAGGCGACGCCGATATCGTTTTCCCGGCGGTCGAGGACGCGGGCGAGCAACGCTTGCGGATCCGCCGTGGGCGCCTCCTGGAACCCGTCGTCGAGCTTGCGCACGAGGTCGCCGGCGCGAAGATCGAGCATCCGGGCCGACAGTTCCAGCGCCGCCAGCCGCGAGCGCTCCAGCCGCCACGTCACCACGCCAGCGATGAGGATCAGGATGAGCGCGGCCGAGATCGGCCCCGCATATCCCATCGCCTGACGCACCCTCGTCCGCATCCTTTTCAAGCGCCCCCCAATGCGCTTAAGGGCGCGTGGTTTCCGCGGGACGTCGAGCACAAAAGACTCCCCCGCAGCCGCGCCCACGCGCGTCATGCACGACCCCGTCGATGTTGATGACTTCGGCGCAACTCGCACGCAAAACCGAATCACAGACATAAGAATCCCAGCCGGATTCTTTGTCCAGGGAATTGTCGCGGCGGCTCCAAAAATCCCGCCGCCGCGGCGCCCCGGACACGCCCTTACCGCATCATATCGAGGCTCGGTGATCGGAAACGATCATCGCCTCATGTCAAAGCTCGAAGCGCCCGCACCTTTGCGCGCAATATATGGCCTCAAGCGCGCTCCAGGCTGCGAGTGACGATGTCGCGCACATCCGCCGACAGCGTCTCGCGGCTGGCGATGCGCGCCAGCGCCGCCTCGGCGCGGCCGCGCCGCTCGGCCTCCAGCGAGCGCCACGAGCGCAGCGCCGTCAGCAGCCGCGCCGCGATCTGCGGGTTGGGGCCGTCCAGATGCAGCACGATGTCAGCAAGGAACTCGTAGCCGGCGCCATCGGCGCGGTTGAACTGCGTCTGGTTGGCGGTGAAACCGCCGACCAGCGCGCGCGTGCGGTTGGGGTTGGAGAGCGAGAAGGCGTGATGACGCATCAGCGCCTGCACCCGATCGAGCGTTGTCGGCTCGCCGATCTGCGCCTGGAGCGCGAACCATTTGTCGAGGATCAGCGGCTCGGCGGCATAGACGCGACCGAAATTGTCGAAGGCGTGCTCGCGCGCCGGCCCCGGCAGGATCGACAGCGCCGCGAGCGCGCCGAACTTCTCCGTCATGTTCCGCGCTTCGCTATATTGGGCGCCGGCGAGCGCCGCGCCTTCGATGGCGTCGCCGGAAGCGATCATGCCGAGTGCGCCGTTGCGCAATGCGCGGCGCCCGGCGCTGGCGGGATCGGGGCTGAACGGGCCGGCATTGGCCATGCCGGCGTGCAGCGTTTTCAGCGCGGCGGCGTGGGCGCGCCCAAGCTGGCCGCGCAGCGTTTCGCGCGCGGCGCGGATCGCGTCGGGATCGACGTCGCGGCCGATCTCGCGCGCGACGTCGGCCTCGCTCGGCGGTTGCAGCGCCAGCGCGGCGAAGGCGGGATCGATGCGGCCGGCGAGCGCATCCCCAACCACGGAGCCATAAGCCTCGACGAAGGCGGCATCGACGAGCGGCGCGCGGCCGCCGCGGATCGCGTTCACCGAGCGCTTCAACAGATCGACCGCCAGCGTCTGCAACGCCTGCCAGCGGTTGAACGGGTCGCTGTCGCGACGCAGCAGCCGCAGGTGATCCGCCTCGCTGAGATCGTCCTCGACATTCACCGGCGCGGAGAAGCCGCGCAGCGCCGACAGCGCCGGCCGGCGCGCCACGTTCTTGAAGGTGAGCGCGCGCGCCGGCGCTTCGAGCGCGAACACGCCGGCGGCGAGTTCGGCGGCGCTGGCGTCGTCTGAGACCAGCGCAAGGTCGCCGCTTTCGGCATCGACGAGACCGAGGCGCACGGGGAGGGTCGCCGGCAGCTTCTCCGGTTGGCCCGGCGTCGAGCCCAACGATTGCGCCAACTCGACGCGGAAGGTCTTGGCCGCCTCGTCATAGTTGGTGGCGATCTTCAAGCGCGGCGTGCCGGCCTGCGCGTACCAACGCTTGAAGATCGTGAGATCGCGGCCGGAGGCGTCGGCAAAACAGGTGAGGAACTCCTCCACCGTCGCCGCCGTGCCGTCGCAGCGCTCGAAATAAAGGTCCATGCCTGTGCGAAACGCCGCGGCGCCGATCAGCGTCTTCAGCATACGGATCACTTCGGCGCCCTTCTGATAGACGGTCGCCGTGTAGAAATTGTTGATCTCGTGATAGACTTCCGGGCGCACGTTATGCGCCAGCGGCCCGGCGTCCTCGGGGAATTGCGCCGCCCTCAAGGTGCGCACGTCGGCGATGCGCTTGACCGGCGCGGAGCGCTGATCGGCGGAAAAATCCTGATCGCGGAAGACGGTGAGGCCTTCTTTCAGGCAAAGCTGGAACCAATCGCGGCAGGTGATGCGGTTGCCGGTCCAGTTGTGGAAATATTCGTGCGCGATGACGCCTTCGATGCCGGCGTAATCATCATCGGTCGCGGTCTCCGCCGAGGCCAGCACATATTTGTCGTTGAAGACGTTGAGGCCCTTGTTCTCCATCGCTCCCATATTGAAATCGGAGACGGCGACAATGTTGAACACGTCGAGATCGTACTCGCGGCCATAGGTCTTTTCGTCCCAGGCCATGGCGCGCTTCAACGCATCCATCGCGTAAGCCGCCCGCATCTGCTTGCCGGGCTCGGTATAAACGCCAAGCTCGACCCGCCGGCCGGAGGCGGTGACGAAATGATCGCCCAACCGCGCGAGATCGCCAGCGACCACGGCGAACAGATAACAAGGCTTCTTGAACGGATCGACCCAGACGGCGTAGTGGCGCCCCGCCGCCGCCTCGCCGGTTTCAACGAGATTGCCGTTGGCGAGCAACACCGGCGCCTCGGCCTTGTCCGCCTCCAGCCGCACGCGATAGGTCGACAGCACGTCCGGGCGATCGAGAAAATAGGTGATGCGGCGGAAGCCCTGGGCCTCGCATTGCGTGCAATAAGCCGAGCCCGAGCGATAGAGCCCCATCAGCTTGGTGTTGGCCGCCGGCGCCAACCGGGTCTCGATGCGCAGCTTGAAGACGCCGCGCGGCGGCTGCGGGATCGCCAGTTCCGACGGGCTGACGACGAAGGCGGCGGGATCGAGCGGCTTGCCGTCAAGCGCCACCGAGACCAGCGACAGTTCGTCGCCGTCGAGCCGCAGCGGCGCGCTCGCCTGCCCGCGCGGGTTCGGCCGCATCGTCAGTTCGGCGACGGCGCGGGTCGCCTCGCCGCTCAGCGAGATCTCCATCTCGACATGATCGACGAGGAAATCGGGGACGCGGTACTCCGCCAAGCGAACGGGCTGTCCGGCCGGACTGCGCATGTGATAATCCCTTCGGTGCCGGCGCGCGGGCGCCTAAGTTGCCGAGCTAATCGTCAGGCCGCGCTCTCGCAAGGCCTTTTGCAGCGGGGCGAACGCCGGGGCGCCGCTGGTGAAGATCGCCTGCGACAATCCAGCGCGCCGCCGCGATCCCACCGGCCCGGCGAGCGCATCCACCCGCCGCGCGATCGCCGGCCCGGGGTCGACAAGCTCGGCCGGCCATGGCGCGACGGCGCGGATGCGCTCGGCGAGCAGCGGGAAATGCGTGCAGGCAAGCACGATCTCGTCGGTGCGCCGGCCGTCGCGCTCGACATAGCCCGGCGCGATCTCGGCGGCGATCTCAGCGTCCGTCACCGTTTCGCAGCGCAACGCCCGCTCGGCGAGCCCGGCGAGGCGGCGCGAGCCGACCAGCGTCACCTCGCAATCGCCGGCAAATTCCCGAATCAGCCCGCGCGTGTAATCGCGCGCCACCGTCCCCGGCGTCGCCAGCACGCTGACCAGCCGCGAGCGCGAGGCGAGCGCCGCCGGTTTGATCGCCGGCACCGTGCCGACGAACGCCAGATCCGGGAAGCGCGCGCGCAACGGGCCGAGCACCAGGGTCGAGGCGGTATTGCAGGCGACGACGACGAGATCGGGCGCATGGGCCGCCACCAATTCGCCCATCAGCGAGACGACGCGCTCGACCAGCGCCGCCTCCGAAAGCTCGCCATAGGGAAAGAACGCGTCATCGGCGACGTAAGTCAGTTCCGCGTCCGGCCGCGCGGCTGATATCGGCGCAAACACGGTGAGCCCGCCGAGCCCGGAATCGAAAACCAGAATGCGTGGCGCGTCGGAATCAATGCTCATAGCGCGCAGAATACGCCAAGGATGGCGTGGCGCCTAAGCTTTGCGATCTCCGCCGCCGTGAGGCTCGCCGCCGTCGCCTCGCTGGCCGCGCCGCCCGGCGCCCCGAGCGCGGCGGCCGGGATAATCGCGTGCGGCGCCGCGAGCGCCACGCCGGCGCGCTGCGGCGACGCCTCGACCCGCGCCACAAAGCCAGCGAGCCGGCCCTGACGGTCAAACAACGGCGCACCCGAAGCGGCAGGCGCGAAGGCCCCGATCACTTTGCCGCCTGCCCCCGGCGCGGCGCGCGCCAGCGACACCGCCAGCACCGGCCTCGGCGCGCCGCCGCGCAGGCTCAGCGCCACCAGTTCGCCCTCGATCGGCGCCAGCGGCGGCGCCGACGCCCCGGCGCCGAAATCGCCGCCGAGGCGGGCCAGCGGCCCCGCGCCGGGAAGCCACCGCGCCGGCTTGCCGGCGATGCTCGGCGCCTTGCACGCAGTTGCATCGAGCGCCGTCACCGCGACCCCCGGCGCGACGACGAGCGCCGTCGCCATCAACCTCGGCGGCTCGGGCGTGGGGGTGGGCGTCGGCGCGGCGGCGGGGAACGGGTCGAACGTGTTGGCGATCGCCAGCGCCACCGGGTCGAGCGCCTTCGCCCGTCGCTTCGGATAGACGAAGGCGAAGCCGCGCAATTTGTCGTCGCTGGCGGCGTAGCGGCGATAGAACTTGTCGTCGCCCTCCTCGCCGGCGGTGACGAAGAAAGCGCCGGGTTTCAGATATTTATACGTCACCTTGCGGGGGCCGGCATCGACGCTGAGCGCCTTGTAGAGCGCGGCGAGTTCGCCCTTGGTCTCTTTCAGGTAGAGGCCGACGGTCCCGTCTTTGCTCAACAATGACGCCGTTGCCGGCCCGCCGCCGCGCTTCTCCAGCAGCTTCAACGGCGCGCCGATGCGCACCCCGGTCGCGGCGTCGTCGATGAGGCGGAAGCCGATAGCGGCTTTCGCTTTGGCCGCGCCAGCCTTCAGCGCCGCCAGCGCCTTGGCGGTGATAATCCCATCGCCTTGGCCGTCAAGGCTGCGCTGATAGGCGCTCAAGGCCTCGACGGTGCGCTTGCCGAAGGCGCCGTCGTCGACGCCATTGTAAAAGCCCAGCCAGCCGAGCGCCTCCTGCGCCGCCTTGCGGTCGGCCTCGGCAAGCACCAGGAAGGCGCGCGCCTGCGGCGTCGCTTGCGCCGCCTTGCCGGCCGGCGTCGCGACGGCGACGGGCGGCTTGGTTTCGACCGCGCGCGCCGGCAGCGTCGCCGCGAGCAGAGCGACAAAAATGCGCGTCATCTGCATTTTCTGCAACGCAAGCCTCCCCAGCGCCGAGCGCGGCATGATAACATCACACACAAGACTCATGCGTCGGCGGCGAATTTAGAGCAAGCCCCGCACGCCCGGAGGGGAAACATGACGAAAATGCTTCGCCTGGCGCTGACGCTGCTGTTTGTCGCCGCCTCGCTTAGGGCCTTCGCCAGCGCACCGAAGCCGTTCGCGCGCGAGGACATCGCCAGCGACGTCGTGCGCCTCACCGAGACCCTGCGCAAACAAACTATCGGCATCGGGGCGGCGCTGAAGGACCGCAGCGGCGATCAACTGCTGCAAGCGGCCTCCGCCGCTGCCGCCTCCTCCGATTATAAGACCGCCGCGCAAGACATCGCCGGAGCCATTGCCGCCACGCCGAAGGACGCGACGGCGTGGCTGGCGCTCGCAAGGCTCGGCCAGGCCGCCGACGACGCCAAGGCGGAAGGCCGCTACGAACTCCTCACCCACGCGACGACCGCCGCCTACGCCGCCTATCAATACGCCAAGGGCGCGCCAGCGCAGGCCGAAGCGCTGGCGACGCTCGGCAATCTGGAGGCGCGCAACGAATCCTGGCGCATCGCGCTTGACGCCTATCACGCCAGCCTCGCGCGCAAGGACGATCCCGACGTGCGCGCCACTTATGAGGATCTGCGCGAGAAACACGGCTTCCGCATCCTCGATTACAAGGTCGACAACGAGGCCGCCAATCCCCGCGTCTGCTTCAATTTCTCCGATCCGCTGCAGCGCAAGATCGATTTCAGCCCCTATGTCGCCGTCGCCGGCGCGACCAACGCGGCGATCTCCAACGAGGATCAGCAACTCTGCGTCGAGGGCCTCAAACATGGCGAACGCTATGCCGTCGTGCTGCGCCAGGGCCTGCCGTCAACCGTCGGCGAAAGCCTGTTGAAGGACGCCGACTACGAGATTTATGTCAAGGACCGTTCACCGCAGGCGCATTTCGTCGGCCGCGCCTACGTGCTGCCGCGCCTGGGCCAGCTCGGCGCGCCGCTGACGACGGTCAACACCGCGAAAGTCTCGGTTGACGTCTACCGCGTCGGCGACCGCAATCTGCTGGCTGAGATCGCCGGCGACGATTTCCTGAAGCCGATTTCGTCGGCGCGCGCCGCGGCCATCGAGCAGCAGGACGGCGCCAAGGTGTGGAGCGGCGCGATGGACGTCGCCTCCGAGCTTAACAAGGACGTCGTCACCGATTTTCCCCTCAACGCCGCCATCGGCAAGTTGCAGCCTGGGCTCTATCTCGTCACCGCCAAGCCGTGGACGCCGCCAAAGCCCATCGGCGCCGAGGAGGACAGCGTCGATCAACTCGCCACGCAATGGATGGTGATCTCCGATCTCGGCCTCACCGCGCTCTCCGGCGCTGACGGCGTGCATGCCATCGTGCGTTCGCTCAGCACCGCCGCGCCGCTCGCCGGCGTGGCGCTGCGGCTGCTGGCGCGCAACAATGAAGTGCTGGCGACCAAGACAACCGATGCCGAAGGGCGCGTCGATTTCGACCCCGGCCTGTCGCGCGGCGTCGGCGGCCTCGCGCCGGCTTTGTTGGTGGCGACGCTGGCCGACGACTACGGCTTCCTCAATCTGACGCAAGCCGCCTTCGATCTCACCGATCGCGGCGTCGCCGGCCGCGACGCGCCGGGGCCGCTCGACGCCTTCCTCTACACCGAGCGCGGCGTCTATCGCTCCGGCGAGACGGTCTATGTCGCGGCGCTGCTGCGCGACGCCAAAGGCGCCGCCAAACCGGGTCTGGCGCTGACGCTGATTGTCAAACGCCCTGACGGTGTCGAATACAAGCGCGCCACGATTGCCGACCAGGGCCTCGGCGGCCGCTCGCTCGCCCTGCCGCTCGCTGTCGGCGCCATGGCCGGCACGTGGTCGATTGACGCCTATGCCGACCCCAAGGCGCCGGCGATCGGCCACGCGCAATTCCTGCTGGAAGATTACGTGCCGGAGCGGCTCGATTATCAACTAAAAGCCGGCGTCGCCTTCGCCGTCTCCGGCGAGCCGATCCCGATCTCGCTCGACGCCCGCTTTCTCTATGGCGCGCCGGCGGCCGGGCTCGACGTCACCGGCGCGATCCGCCTGAAGGCCGTCGATGGCTCGCAGCTTCCCGGCCATCCCGGCTACGTCGCCGGGTTGGTTGACGAGACGTTCGATCCCATCGAGGTGCAGTTCCCCGAGAAACGGCAAACCGACGATAAAGGCCACGCCGATCTCTCCATCGAGCTGCCGGAGAGCGACGCCGTGAAGCCGCTGGAGGCGCGCGTCATCGTCGATGTCGCGGAATCCGGCGGCCGCACGGTCGAGCGCACACTGACGCTGCCGGTGCGCTCGAAGGCGGTGATGATCGGCGTCAAGAAAGACTTCGGCGACGATCTTTCGAGCGGCGAGAGCGCGCGCTTCGAGGCCATCGCCGTCGCCCCGGACGGCGCCAGTCTCCCGCGCAAGGGCGTCACTTGGTCGCTTTATAAGCTCAGCAACGACTATCAGTGGTTCAACGTCGACGGGCGCTGGAACTTCGAGCCGGTCAAATCGTCGCGCAAGCTGGCGGACGGGACGTTCGATATCAACGGTGGCGCGCCAGCCAGGTTCTCCGCCATCGTCGGCTGGGGCCAGCATCGCCTCGACGTCAAATCCGCCGAGGGCGAGATCACCAGCTTCACCTTCGACGTCGGTTGGTCGGGCACGGCGAGCGCCGATACGCCCGACAACGCCGTGGTAACGCTCGACAAAGACAATTACGCCCCGGGCGAGAGCGCAAAGCTCAACATTACCTCGCGCTTCGCCGGCAAGGCGACGATCGCGCTCGTCGGCGTCAAGCTGGAGCAGATGATCGACATCGACCTGCACGAAGGCGAAAATGTCGTGCCGTTCACTGTCGGCGGCGATTGGGGCGCCGGCGCCTATGCGGTGGCGATCACTCAGCGCCCGCTCGATGTCAAACAGAAGCGCATGCCGGCGCGCGCCATGGGCGTCGCCTGGTTCAGTATCGACGAGGCCGCGCACAAGCTCGCCGTTTCAATCAACGCACCGCCAAAGACTCGCCCGCGCGAGAGCGTGCGCATACCCATCGTGCTCGCCGGCCTCAGCGCCGGCGAGGAGGCGCGCGTCACCGTCGCTGCCGTCGATATCGGCATTCTGAATCTCACGCATTATCAGACGCCAGACCCGAGCAGCTATTTCTTCGGCCAACGCAAGCTGGCGCTCGATGTCCGCGATCTCTACGGCTTCCTGATCGACGGCATGCAGGGCGTCGCCGGCGCGCTGCATGTCGGCGGCGACGGCGGCGGCTCGCTCGAAGGCAACTTGCCGACGCAGGCGCCGCTGGCGCTGTTCTCCGGCGTCGTCAGGGTTGGCGCCGACGGCAAGGCCGAGATTCCCTTCGACCTGCCGTCGTTCAACGGCGCCGTGCGCATCACCGCCGTCGCCTGGACGGGCGCCAAGGTTGGCGCGGCCTCCGCCGATATGATCGTGCGCGATCCCGTCGTCGTCACCGCCAGCCTGCCGCGCTTCCTCAACATTGGCGATCGCTCGCGCTTGCAGTTCGACATCGATAATGTCGAGGGCGAGGCCGGCGACTACCGGCTGTCGCTCGACATCCACGGCCCCGTCGCCGCCGCGGCCGACGCGCTGACGCGCACAATCAAGCTCGCCGCGCATCAAAAATCCAAGGTGACGATCCCCATCGAGGCCAATGGCGTCGGGACCGCCGCGCTCGACCTCGACGTCACCGGCCCCGGCTTTTCCGCCCCGCAAAGCTTCGCGCTCGGCGTCACCGCGGGCGCGCCCGACATTTACGCGCGCAGCTTCACCGATCTTGCGCCCGGTCAAACAACCAGGATAGACGACACTTCGCTGAAGGACTTCGTCCCCGGCACCGGATCGCTTTCGCTCTCCGTTTCGCCCTTCGGCGCCATCGACGCGCCGGCGGTTTTGCAGGCGCTCGAACGCTATCCCTATGGCTGCTCCGAGCAGGTGGTGAGTCGCGCCATGCCGCTGCTTTACGCCAACAAGCTCGCCAGCGCCGAACATCTGGCGATCGATCCTGATCTCGACGGCCGCATCAAAGCGGCGATCGACAAACAAATGACGCGCCAGAGCACGAATGGCGCCTTTGGCCTGTGGTCGGCGGACACGGAGGGCGACGACCTTTGGTTGGATGCCTTCGTCGCCGACTTCCTCACCAGGGCGCGCGAGCGCGGCTTTGCCGTGCCGCAACTCGGCTTCGACAACGCGCTCGACCACCTGCGCAACACCGCCGTCAACGCCAGCGATCCCGGCGACGGCGCGGCGGTCGCCTATGCGCTCTACGTGCTGGCGCGCAACGGCCGGCCGGTGATTGGCGATCTTCGCTATCTCGTCGGCGCCAAGCTCGATACGTTCAAGACGCCGATGGCGCGCGCGCAGCTTGGCGCGGCGCTGGCGATGCTCGGCGACCGCGCCCGCGCCGGCCGCGCATTTGACGCCGCGTTGACGATGCTGGAGACGCAGCAGGCAAGCCTGCTGTCGCGGCCCGACTATGGCTCGAAATTGCGCGACGCGGCCGCCGTGCTCGCCTTGCTCGCCGAGTCCCGCCTTGACGCGGACGACGCCCCGCCGGACGGTCTGGCGCGCGCCAGCGCCGTTCTCGACGCCGCCCGCGACGCTACCGACTATGTCTCGACGCAGGAAAACAATTGGTTGGCGCTGGCGGCCGAGGCGCTGGCCGAGCGCCAACCGAAGGACACGATCACAATCGACGGCAAGCCCGTCGCCGGCGCGCTCTATCGCCGCTGGCAGGCGTTCTCCGTCGGCGCGGAACTCGCAACCATCGGCAACAACGGCGACACGCCGCTGAAACTGGTGACGACGATTTCCGGCGCGCCGCTCGCGCCCGAGCCCGCCGCCGCGCATGGCTATGAGATCGCGCGCTCGTTCTACACGCTCGACGGCAAACCGGCCGACATCAACAGCCTAACGCAGAACCAGCGTATCGTCGTCGTGCTGAGGATTACCGAGGCGGCTGCCCAATACGCCAAGCTGCTGGTGGTCGACCCGCTGCCCGCCGGGCTGGAGATCGACAATCCGGCGCTGTTCGATTCCGGCTCCACCGCGGCGTTCGGCTGGTTGAAGCGCGACATCGAGCCCGTGCATGTCGAATATCGCGACGACCGCTTCGTCGCCGCCATCGACCGCGAGGTCGGCCAATCCGCCTTCTTCTCGCTCGCCTATATCGTGCGCGCGACGACGCCGGGCCACTACGTCTATCCCGCAGCGACGGCGCAGGATATGTATCGGCCGTCGCGCTTCGGCCGCACCGCGTTTGGCGAAGTCGAGGTCAAGGCAAGGTGAGGCGCGCGCTCTATGCGATCGCCGGCGCCTTCGCGGCGCTGGCGGTCTTGGCATGGCTTGTCTTGCCGCTCGCGTTCGAACGCTATCTGCAATCGCTGGGGCCGCTCGACCTGATGAGCGCGCGCGCCGGCTCGACGGTGGTTGTGGATCGCGACGGTCGGTTGCTGCGCCCGTTCACCATGCCGAGCGGGCGCTGGCGGTTGCCCATCACCCACACGCAGGTCGATCCCCGCTATGTCGCGATGCTGATCGCTTATGAGGACGTGCGCTTCCGCGAGCACCACGGCGTCGATTTCGAGGCGATGCTGCGCGCCGCGGCGCAGATGGCGACGCATGGCCGCATCGTCTCCGGCGCTTCGACGCTCACCATGCAGGTTGCGCGGTTGATGGAGCCGCGCCGACGCTCGTTCTCGGCCAAGCTCAGGCAGATGGCGCGCGCGTGGCAAATGGAACGCGAGATCAGCAAGGACGGCGTGCTCGATCGTTATCTGATGCTGGCGCCGTTTGGCGGCAATCTCGAAGGCGTGCGCGCCGCCTCGCTCGCCTATTTCGGCAAGGAGCCGCGCCGGCTTTCGATCGCTGAAGCCGCCCTGCTCGTGGCGCTTCCGCAGGCCCCGGAGGCACGCCGGCCCGACAAACATGCCGACGCGGCGCGGGCGGCGCGCGCCCATGTGCTGGGGCGGGCGCTGGCGCGCGGAATCATCGATGCGCACGAGGCCGAGATCGCCAATGCCGAGCCGATCCCCAGCGTGCGCCGCCCATTCCCGCATTTGGCGGCGCACGCGGCCGAGGAGGCGGTCGCCGCCGACCCGAGGTCCAAACGGATAAGATTGTCGATTGACGCGCGCCTGCAACGCAAGCTCGAAGCGCTAGCCAAGGAGCACGCCGAGCGGCTGGGGCCGAAGCTCTCGGTCGCCATTGTCGCGCTCGACAACGCTAGCGGACAGATCCGCGCCCGCGTCGGCGCCGCCAATTACGACGACGCGACGCGCGACGGCGCCATCGACATGTCGATCAAACCGCGCTCGCCGGGCTCGGCGTTGAAGCCCTTCATCTATGCGATGGCCTTTGAGCAGGGACTCGCGCATCCCGACACCATCCTGTTCGATCGCGCCGCACGCTACGGCGCCTACGCGCCGAAGAACTTCGATCTCGGCTACTAGGGCGCGGTGACCGCGCGCCGCGCCTTGCAGCAATCACTCAATTTGCCGGCAATCGAACTGCTCGCCGATGTCGGGCCGAGCCAGTTTCTGGCGCGCCTGCATGGCGCCGGCGCCGATATCGCGCTGCCCAAGGATACGCCGATCGGCCTCGCCATCGGGCTCGGCGGGCTCGGCGTTTCGCTGGTTGATATGGCGCGGCTCTATGCCGGGCTGGCGCGCGGCGGCGAGGCGCCGGCGATCTACGAACGCCTGGACGGCGCGCCGGCGCTGACGCCGGCGCGGCGCGTCACCGACGCGGTCGCGGCCTATTATATCGAAGACATCCTGCGCGGATCGCCGCCGCCGCCGAACGCGCTGTCTGGCCGCATCGCCTTCAAGACCGGCACTTCTTACGGCTTTCGCGACGCGCTGGCGATCGGCTTCGACAAACGGACAACCATAGCGGTATGGATCGGCCGGCCCGACAATGGCCCGACGCCGGGCTTGATTGGCCGCGAGGCCGCGGCGCCGATCCTGTTTGACGCCTTCGCGCGTCTCGGGCGCTCAATCGAGCACAGCCCGCCGCCGCGCGGCGTGTTGCGTGTTGCGCGCTCGGCGGAGCTGCCGCCGCCGCTGCGCCACCTGCGCCACGACGCGCCGAAGACGATCGCGGCGACCGAGCGAGCGGAATTGAAGATTGCCTTCCCGCCGAACGGGGCCGAGGTCGATCTCTCCAGCGGCGCGCAGGCGCTGAGCCTGAAGGCGCTCGGCGGCCAATTGCCGCTCGCCTGGTTCGTCAACGGCGCGCCCGTCGCGGAGCGCGATTTCCGCCGTCAATCGTCGTGGAAACCGGACGGCGCGGGCTTTGCCCGCGTCACCGTGATTGACGCCAAGGGCGCCACCGATTCGGCCTTCGTGCACATCGAATGAGGCCGCTCAGTGCATTTCCGGCAGATTGTCGGCGTGGGCGAGATTGCCGAAGCGGGTCAACTCGGCCTCGAAGGCGAGTTCGACCATGCCCGTCGGCCCGTGGCGCTGCTTGCCGAGGATGACCTCGGCGCGGCCGTGCGCGCGCTCCATCTCTGTCATCCAAGTCGCGTGCTCCTCGGTGCCGGGGCGCGGTTCCTTGTTCTTCAGATAATATTCCTCGCGATAGACAAACATCACGACGTCGGCGTCCTGCTCGATCGAGCCGGATTCGCGCAGATCCGAGAGTTGCGGGCGCTTGTCGTCGCGCTGCTCGACCGCGCGGGAAAGCTGCGACAGGCCGAGGATCGGCACATTAAGCTCCTTGGCCAGCGCCTTCAGGCTGGTGGTGATCTCGGTGATTTCCTGCACGCGGCTGTCGCCGCGCGATTTGGCGCCGGAGAGCAGTTGCAGATAATCGACGACCAGCAGATCGAGCCCACGCTGGCGCTTCAGGCGGCGCGCGCGCGCCACGAGTTGGGCGATCGAGATGCCGCCGGTCTGGTCGATGTAGAACGGGATGCGCTGCATCTCCATCATCGCTTGCGAGATGCGATGAAAGTCATCTTCCGTGATGTCGCCGCGGCGGATCTTATAAGAGGCGACGCCAGATTGTTCGGCGATGATGCGGGTGGCGAGCTGTTCGGCCGACATTTCCAGCGAGAAGAAGCCGACGATGCCGCCGTCGATGGTCTGCATCGAGCCATCGGGGCGCGGCTCGCCGCGCCATGCCTTGGCGATGTTGAAGGCGATGTTGGTGGCGAGCGCCGTCTTGCCCATGCCAGGGCGGCCGGCGACGATGATGAGATCGGAGGCTTGCAGGCCGCCCATCTTGTGGTCGAGATCGACCATGCCGGTGGCGACGCCGCTCAGGTGCCCGTCGCGCTCGTAGGCGCGCGCCGCCATATCGACGGCGGTTTTCAAGGCGTCGGCGAAGGCCTGGAAGCCGCCGCCGTACTTGCCGTTGTCGGCGATCTGATAGAGGCGTTTCTCGGCCTCCTCGATCTGCTCGCGCGGGCTGGCGTCGACCGGCGAATCATAGGCGACGTTGACGATGTCCTCGCCGATGTGGATGAGTTCGCGCCGCGTCGCCAGATCGTGAATCGCGCGGCCGAAATCATGGGCGTTGATGATCGTCGTCGCCTCAAGCGCCAGGCGAGCCAGATATTGCTGCACCGTCAGCCCGCCGCCGAGATCGTGCTCGCCGAGAAACGTCTTCAGCGTGATCGGCGAAGCGTGCTTGCCTGCGCGGATCAATGAAGCGGCGATCTCGAAGATGCGGCGGTGAATCTCCTCGACGAAATGCTCGGGCCGCAGGAAATCCGAGACGCGGTCGAAAGCGTCGTTGTTGATGAGGATGGCTCCGAGCAGCGCCTGTTCGGCCTCCAGATTGGCGGGCGCGGCGCGCGGCGCGGGCTCCGCGCGGGCCGGCAATCGGTTGGGGAAAGGCTCTACAGTCGCCATGATCTCTAGTTCGGATTCGTTGGGGCCAACGCCGGTCTGCACGCCTTAAGCAACGGAAGCGCCGGGAGGCGCCAACCCGCCCCGGCGAGGCGCCGTTCTCTCACAAACCGTTAAGCTTGGCGAGCCCAGCGCGACTTATCCCCGCAATCCCCCGCGGCGATATTTTTTTTCGCGGCCCCGCGTCGCCGGCGCCTTGACAGGCCGGGCGCTGGTTGGACCGCGCGCCGCGCGTCAGATCCAACGTCGCACAGCGCGCGCGTAAGCCGCGTAGCGCGCGCCGAATTTGCGCGCCATTGCACGCTCCTCAGGCAGGATCTGGAAGCGTGTGATATAGGCGACGAAGGCCAGAGGTCCGAGAAAATCAACCGACCGAATCAGATAAACAGCGTAGCCGAGCAACACCAGCGCAATCCCCAGATACATCGGGTTGCGCGTGTAGCGAAAGGCGCCCTCAGTCACCAAAACCTCGCCGTTGTCGATGCGATGCGGGTCGAGGTTGGCCCCAGCGCGACGGAAGGCCAGCACGCCGGCGACGGCGCAGGCGAGCCCGGCCGCCACCAGCAACGCCGCGACGCCGATGCGCCAGACGCGCGGCGCCGCCAGCGGCGCGACGACGAACGCCGCCGCTCCCATCGCAATCGCGATCAGTAGCGCCACTAGCGGCGGCGGGACGCGATGTTCGAGCCAGCGCATCGCGGGTCAGCCCTTCTTGTGCGCCTCGCGGAAGGTTCTTGCCCAGTTGGGCTTTTCGGCCTGCTGGCCACGCGCCAGCGCCAGCGCGTCGGCTGCAACGTCCTTCGTCACCACCGACCCCGCGCCGACGATGGCGCCGTCGCCGATCGCCACCGGGGCGACCAGCGCCGTGTTCGAGCCGATGAAGGCGCCGGCGCCGATGTCCGTGCGATGCTTGGCGAAACCGTCATAATTGCAGGTGATCGTTCCGGCGCCGATGTTGGCCCCGGCGCCGACGCGCGCATCGCCGATATAGCTGAGATGGTTGACCTTGGCCCCCGCCTCGACGCGCGCCGCCTTGATCTCGACGAAATTGCCGATGTGCGCCTTGCCCTCGATCTCGGCCCCCGGCCGCAGCCGCGTGAACGGCCCGATCAAGGCGCTGCTGGCCACGCGCGCGCCTTCGAGATGCGAGAAGGCGCGGATGACGACGCCATCGCCGACGCTGACGCCACGGCCGAAGACGACGTGCGGCTCGACGATGACATCGCGCCCGAGTGCGGTGTCGTAGTTCAAGAACACCGTGTCGGGTGCGATCAGCGTCGCGCCGGCGCGCATCGCCCGCTCGCGTAGCATGCGCTGCATGGCGGCTTCGGCGGCGGCGAGTTGCACGCGGTCGTTGACGCCCATCACCTCGACTTCCGCCGCGATATGAGCGATCGCCGCCAGCCCTTGCCGGCCGGCGATCTCAACGACGTCGGTGAGGTAGAACTCGCGCGCGGCGTTGTCGTCGCCGACCGCATCGAGCAGCGCCAGCGCGTAGGCGCCGGCGAGCGCCAGCGTGCCGGCGTTGCAGCGGCGGATCGCGCGCTCCGCTGCGCTGGCGTCCTTCTGCTCGCGGATGGCGACGAGGCGGCCGTCGCGCTCGATGAAACGCCCGTAGCCCGTGGGGTCGGCGGCCTCGAAGCCGAGCGCCGAGACGGCGACGCGGTCGCCAAGGCCGGCGCGCAGGCGGCGCAGCGTCGCAGCGCTCAACAGCGGCGTGTCGGCGTAATGCACGATGACGTCGTCTGGCGCCGCCGCCAATGCGGCGCGCGCGGCGAGCACGGCGTGGGCGGTGCCGCGCCGCTCGCTTTGCACGAAAATCCCGGCGGCCGGAATCAGCGCCAGCGCCGCTTTGGCGAGCGCCTCGCCGCCGGGGCCGGGGCCGACCACCACCGCGATGCGGCCGCAGCCCGCCTCGGCGAGCGCCGCCAGCCCATGCGCGAGCATGGCGCGGCCGGCGACCTCGTGCAGCGGCTTCGGCAGGCTCGATTTCATCCGCGTGCCTTCGCCCGCCGCCAGCAGCACGCCGAGGCAGGGGCGCTGCGTCGTCTCAACGGTCATCGCCGATCTCCCTTTTGCCTGCGATTCAACGCCGCCACGGCCACGCGATCGCTCCGTCGAATAGCGGAAACAGCACCAGGCCGCCGACGAAGCCGCCGATATGGGCGATCCAGGCGACCGGCGCGTCCGAGGCGCCCAGGGTGCGCGCGCCGGCGCCGAAGACGATGTTGGTCGCCAGCCAGATGCCGATGAAGATCAGCGCGCGGCGATCGGTCAGCACCTCGGAGAGCCGCGCCGCGCGCACCGGCGGGCGCGATGCGCCCCCGGGGCCGAGCGGCGCGCCGGGCTGGAACATGAAGCGCGCCGCGCCGGCCATGAACCCCGAAGCCCCGGCCGAAGCGCCGATCAGCGGCATGAAATCCATCCAATCCGTCAGCCAGTGCAACAGCGAGCCGCAGATCGCCGTCACCGCGAAGAACAGGAAGAAGCGCGTCGCCCCGAAGCGCCGCGCGAGCGGCGGCCCGAAGGCGACGATCCAAATGCAATTGAGCCCGACATGGGTCCAGGAGCCATGCAGCAGCGCGTAGGTGAGGAAGGTCCACGGCTTCAGGCCCGGGTGCGAATAGGTGGTGGCGCGCCACATGCGGGCGACGTCGAGCGTATGCGGATCGACATTGGCGCCGGCCAGGAGTTGCGCCAACCGATCTGGCCAAAGCGATATCGTGACCCGGCCGGGAATGAAGCCGTAGTCGAGATAGACGATATCCCGCGTCAACTCGGAGGACCAGCTCAACGCGGCGTGGATGGCCAAGAGAACCGCCACCAGCGCCAGCACCGGAACGGGGATGAAAACCATTGGCTCGCGCGGTCTGACGCCGCTCGAGGAGAAATCCAGCATGAAAGACGGCCTCTCGTTGCGCGGAACCCGGCCTCGCCGATAGCAGGCCGGCCCCGAGAAGGCGAGGACCGCGAGCGGCCGCGACGATGCCGTTTGGCGCCGAGGCGCTGCTACGCTTGAAAACATAGGCCGGTTGCAAACATAGGCCGCAGACAAAAAAGAGGGGAGAGCTGGAGCAGGCCCTCCCCTCGATGCAGATCGGCGGCGCCGCCATGCGGCGCCGCGGGTTCGCCAAACGACGCATGGGCGGGAGCGAAACCGGCCGGCGCCGCAAATCAGGAAGCGATCATATGGCTGGAGCAGGCCGGACCGACGTTTCCGATTTGGTAACGCGACCTTGCCACCGCGCTTGCCCGAACGCAACCTGAGGCTGTTGATATTGTTAACGCTGGCGGGAGGGCGCTGGCGAAGCGGCTGGCATGCCCGGTGCAGCGTGCCCGCAGCCTCGGTCTGCGAGGCGCGGCAGTGTCCCGTTTTGGCGCACACGGCCCGGAAACGTCAGGGGAACGCCCTTTGAAACTCGCGCCGAGCCTTGAGCTTTACGCTTATTGGGACGCTCTGCGCGGCGCGCGCGGCGCCCCCGAACGCAACGACATCGAGCCCGGGGCCATTCGCGGCGTGCTCGCCGATACATTTATCCTCGAATACTCGCGCGAGCGCGGCTTTCCGTTTCGGGTCGTCGGCAGCCGCACCAACGCCTTGCTCTGTCGAGAATTGCGCGGCGAGCCATTCCTGGAATTGTGGGTCGACGATGACGCAGAGGAAGTGCGACGCATCATCGAAGACGCCGCCGACGGCGCGCAACCGTTCCTCGTCGGCGCCAGGGGCGCGCCGGAAGGCGTCGCCGACCTCGATCTAGAGGTGCTGCTGCTGCCGCTACGCCATCACGGCGCCACCCACGCCCGGGCGCTCGGCTGCTTCGCGCCGAGCGTAAGCGCCCCCTGGTTCGGGCTTTTGCCGATGCGGCCGCTGGAAATCACCTCGCTGCGGGCGCTGTGCGCGGCTCCAGCATCAGGATTTGCGCTGCCGCGGACTTCCTCTGCGGCATTTCGCAGGCGCGGTCACCTATTTGTTTACTCTTCGACGACCTAACAGGCTGTTATTGGCTTGTTTGGGAGGGTCGGCGTCAATGCCATGTTAACGACGACAGGGCTACCATCGCTCGCGTCGGACTGTTTGGGACCTGCGGGGAGATTCTGATTTTGGCCGCCCTCGCGATGTTGATTGAGCAAGACACGCGCCCGGAAGAGCGCCGACGCCATTCGCGCGTCAAGGTGCGTCTTCCCGGACAGTTTATGCGCGAAAACAGGCAAGAATTTCCCTGCATAACGATAGATATGTCGCTGGGCGGCGCCGCGCTGGCGACCGACGAGCACGTCGACATGGCCGAGCGCATCGTCGTCTACCTCGATCATGTCGGGCGCGTCGAAGGACGGGTCGTGCGCGAGTTTCAGGGCGGTTTCGCCATCGCCATGAAGCTGCCGTTGCTGAAGCGGGAGCGGCTGGCCGATCAGTTGACCTGGCTCGTCAACCGCCAGGAGCTCGGCATGCCCGAGGATCGCCGGCACGAACGCATCCGGCCGCGCAAGGGGCGCACCACTTTGATCCTACCGACTGGGCGGGAGGTGTTGGCCACTATCGTCGATGTCTCGCAATCCGGCGTCGCGTTATCGCTCGCCTCGCCTGTCGCGCCGCCGGTCGGCACCCCGGTGACGGTCGGCGCCACCAAGGGTTGCGTCGTGCGCCTTTTCTCCAACGGGCTGGCGGTCGAGTTCACCCGCATGATCCCGCAATCCGCGTTCAACGAAGACGTCGTGCTCTGATACGGTTTTCGTCGGAAGACCGGATTCCACTCGCGCGGAATTCCCTTGTCTCACAACAATTCCGCGCCCGCGGCGGCCGACTGGCGCTCGCGAGCCATTTGACGCCAGGGCTCGCGGATCGAAACCGAGCCTCGCCACAAGGCGAAGCGGGCTCGCTTATAGGGCGCGGCGCAACGCGGCGCCGCGTCGGCAAAGTCCCATTTTGGCGCGCAACCGCCTCGGGCGGCCGGCTGTCGCTTCTTCGCGGCGATTAGCAAAGCCTTCACGACGCCGGCGCGGCGGCCGCGATTGGCTAAAATTGCTGGCAATTCCGACGGAGCGCGGCAACCCGCCGCAGGCAAGGATCGGCGCGTCAACTGATGAGGACGTGCATGAATACCGTCGCCCCCCGCCTCGCCTCCCTCGCCTTCGCCTTCGCCGGCGTGTGGCTGTGGATCGGCGCACTGGCGCAGCCGGCCGCCGCGAGCGAGGCCGCCTCCGCCATCGCCCCGCCGGCGGTGCGCCTCGGCGAAGCGCTGTCCTGCCGCATCCTCAGCCCGCAATTCCAGGCCAACGGGCGCGCCCGCATCACGCCCGAAGACATACACTTCCTCGGCGGCGCCAAATTGCGCTCCCTCGTCGGCGCGCCTTGCCCGCACCGCTCGCAGCCGATCGACGTCTGAAACGGTTTTCGCCAGAAGACCGTATTCCGTTCGCGCGAACTTCGCTTTCCCTACAAGAAGTTCGCGCGATCGTTTCCGAGTCCTTCGCTCGGAAACCGTATGAAGCCATTTTTCAGTGAGCGCTCATCGCGCGCAAAAGCGCGCTTCGCGCTCTGACCAGGCGACGATCCTCGAGTCTCGGCTTAAAGCGCCTTGAGCCCCGCCGCATAGCGGCGCCAATTCGCGACATAGCGGTCGGCGGAGGCCTGCAAGGCGGCGATGGTCGCCTCGTCGAGCGAGCGCACCACCTTGGCGGGCGAGCCGACGATCAGCGAGCCGTCGGGAAAGCTCTTGTTCTCCGTCACCAACGCGCCGGCGCCGACTAGGCAATTGCGGCCGATGCGGGCGCCGTTGAGCACGATCGCCCCCATGCCGATGAGGACGCGGTCGCCGATGCGGCAGGAGTGCAGGATGGCATTGTGACCGATGGTGCAATCGGCGCCGACATGCAGCGGGAGACCGTCGTCGGTGTGCAGAGTGACGCCTTCCTGGATGTTCGAGCGGGCGCCGACGGAGAGCCGCTCGTTGTCGCCGCGCAGCACCGCGCCGAACCATATGCCGACATCCTCGTGCAGCACCACGTCGCCGATCAGCGTCGCGGTCGGCGCGATCCAGTAGCGGCCCTCGGGCGGCAGAACGGGCTTGCGGTCTTCAAGGGCGTAAAGCGGCACGGGCCAGCTCCGGGCAAGGGTCGGCCACAGGTAGCGCGCCCAGCCGCCGAGGTAAATGCCCGCGCCATTGCATCAGACGTCTTCGAGGTCGATGTCGAGAATCGCCATCTCCAGGGTGAAGCTGTCGGCCTTGGCGTCGTCGACCGTCATCACGCCGATATGATCGGGGCCGTTGTTAAGCTCGACGGAATCGGTCTTCTTCATGCGCGCCGCGACGGTCAATTTGTCGTTGCCGAAACGCTTGCGCAAAAACCCTTGCAGCTCCGCGCGCTCGACCGGAACCTTCATCTCGAAGAAGAAAGAGCGGTCGCCGTCCTCCTCATCGACGACGATCTCGCCGAGCGCCGCCTCGCCGAGCGTCACCTCGGCGGCGTCTTTCTTGCGCGAATGCGGCTGCACGTTGATGAGTTCGCAGCCGAACGAGCGGCGCAGATGCGCGCGCAGTTTCGTCAGTTCCGCCTTGTCCATGCCGCCCTCGCCGCTACCTGCGTCGCCGCGTTTGGCACGGATCGCGGCCGAGCAGCAAGCTTCATACGTCGAGCGCCAGGCTTCATGCGTCGAGCGCTTTGTCGGCGAGGATTTGGTTCATGCTGCGCGCAGGCTCCGCGCAGCCGGCTTCGCCGACGATGCGGGCGGGAACGCCGGCGACCGTCTTGTTGGCCGGCACCGGCGACAGCACCACCGAGCCCGCAGCGACGCGTGAGCAATGGCCGATCTCGATATTGCCGAGAATCTTCGCGCCGGCGCCGATCAACACCCCGTGACGGATCTTCGGGTGACGGTCGCCGGTCTCCTTGCCGGTGCCGCCAAGGGTGACGCCCTGGAGGATCGAGACATCGTCCTCGATGACGCAGGTCTCGCCGACGACGAGGCTGGTCGCGTGGTCGAGGAACACGCCCTTGCCGATGCGCGCCGCCGGGTTGATGTCGACGCCGTAGACGGCGGAGGCGCGGCTTTGCAGCAGCAGCGCGAAATCGCGACGCCCGGCGTGCAACATCGCATGGGCGAGGCGGTGGGTCTGAAGCGCGTGGAAGCCTTTGAAGTAAAGCAGCGGCTCCATCATGCGCAGGCACGCCGGGTCGCGGTCGGCGACCGCGATCAAATCGGCGCGGAAGGCGACGCCGATCGCGGGGTCGCGCGCGATCGCGTTGTCGTATTCCTGCTGGATCATCGCGCTCGGCAAATCGGGATGCGCCAGCCGCTCGGCGACGCGGTGGGTGACGGCGCGCTCCAGCGTATCGTGGTTGAGGATGGCGGTGGTCAGAAAGCCGCCGAGCGCGGAATCGCGTTTGATCGCCTCCTGCGCTTCGACCTGTAGGCGCGCGAGAAGGGGATCATTGTGGCCGAGCCCGATCAATTTGGCGATTTGCGGCACAGAAGCGCTCCCATCGTTTCCACGCGCGTCTAACATAAGTCGGGCATATGGCGATACAATGCGGCGGGCCGTAGCGGTGACAAAGTCATTCTGAAGCCGATCGAGCCGACGCCCTTCGATATCAAGGCGTGGCGAGCGAAACTTGATTCCTGCTTGGATGCCGATTTCCCGGCATCGAACCGCGGCGCGCCCGACTTGCGGTCATATCATTCGAGCTTCGGAAGCTATTGATTTTATAAGGCCGCCAAATCGGCCGGAGAGTCCTGATTAATGCCCGCTCCGATCGGCGCTATTGGGGCGCCGGGTAGCGCCGCTGACCCCAGACCGCCTGCCATCGGTTTTGTTGCTGACGGCCTGCCTTCAATCCCCGTAGAAGACGAGTCGCCTCTCTCTGCCGGCAATACGTGCCGTTGCGGCACGTAGGTATCCGGGATAATTCCGATTTGAGACACCTGTCATCGCTGGTCCCACGAAATGCGCCAATTTTCCCGGGCTGTGGAATAAAAAGCGGTTTAGGTTAGCTATCATTTAACGACTGGCAAACGAATTGCGCCGGCTCGCTCCGAGACACACACGTGCGTCAGGGAGAGACACATTGCGCGACCGTCGTCAATTCACACGAATGCGTACTTATCTCGGAGCGAGGATTTCCTTTAATGATCGGCAGTCTACTTTAGATTGCGTCGTCCGTAATTTCTCTCAAGGGGGGGGGGGCGCAACTGTCGTTCTCGCCGTCGATAGCTACTCCTTCTGAGTTTGACATAACAATCAACAACAAAGGAGAAAGTCGTCGTGCCAAACTCATTTGGCGACATTTTGAGACGTGGGGAATTTGTTTTATTACGAACGAATCTAAGGTAATTTCCATCCAAGCTGCTCAGCAGATTACAAGACTCCAGCAAGAACGCGATGAACTGAATCGGCAGATCGCCGAATTTAGATCACCGTGGTAGGATTGTCACTATGCTTAAGTGGCTTCTTACGTTCTTCGTGAACAGAGCAATTTTCGTTGGGTTAGTCATATTCATTGTTCGCGAGTCTCTTCCATCTGCCTGTTTTGCGGGAGGTCCGCTCGAACATTTGGTTGATCCTATAACTTCATTCAAAACCCTACTGGACGTTCTGCGTTGAGTGCGCACGCGTCTCTCAGTACTACGTGATTTTCAGCCTAAATTCGCTGTTCCAAAAATCCTTGACTTTCGACCCGGCCCGCATCCCGCGTAGCGAGCGCGGGCCATCCCGAGCGGCGGGCAATCACCCCTCCAAAATCGCCACCGCCCGCGTCCAGCCCGCCGAGGCGCGCGCGATTTTCACTGGGACGCGAAGGCGCACGGCGGCGCGTCCACGCCTCGGCACATCCGGGAATTGCGCCGCGATCCCGACGTGATGGAAACCCTCGCGGAGAGCGGCGCCTTCATTGCGGTTCCGCTCATCAACGAGAGCGGGCGTCCCGCGAAGGCCAATCTCTCGTTGGACTCTGGATTGCTGGAGGCAATCGATGACACCGCAAGAGCGAGCGGCCTCACCCGATCGATCTTTATAACCTTTTGTTACGACGTTCGGTTTCTAAAAAGGGTCGCATTTTTGCGCTACGATTTTCGGCGTAGCCTATTTACGCGAATAAATTTCATGATAAAGTACGAATACATTTTCTTATCTAGCTGACCTTTGGGCCAGCGCGAAGCAAGAATTCAATACATTATATTGTCGCATCTTTAGCGAGGTAATCTCTATGCTCGTCGCAATTGCGTTTCTTTGTCTATCAACCTCGATTGATTGTAAGCATGAGGCGATTACGCGCGCTGTGGTGGGACAAGGCTCAACGCCGATCGGTTGCTTGATGGACGGCCAAGCCGGCGCGGCGACTAACGCCGCGCTCGCACACGGCGACAACTACCGGTTGGTCATCGTCTGTCAGCGCAGGACGATCGAAGCCATCACTGCGCCCAATTCTAATCCCGCGCCTGCCCAGCTCCGGCGCCAGCCGCTAAGGCGCGCCACCGCCGGCGTCGTAGAATGAACCGTTGTGGAACCAAAAGGCCGCCTTCGGGCAGCCTTTTCGCGTTCGCTACGTTTCGCTCAAACGCCCGTTGTCTTTGGCCCAAAATCGTTGCTTCGGATTGAACTTCGAGCCATCCCCAGCGACGGCCAATCACGCCTCCAATATCGCCACCGCCCGCGTCCAGCCGGCCGAGGCGCGCGCGATCTTCACCGGGAAACAGGCGATCATGAAGCCGTGCGCCGGCAGGCTCTCCAGATTGTGCAGCTTCTCGATGTGGCAATAGCCGATTTGGCGGCCGGACTTGTGGCCCTCCCAAATCAGGCTGGCGTCGTGCGTCTCGGCGTAGCGCTTGGCGGTGTGGACGAAGGGCGCGTCCCAACTCCAGCCGTCGGTACCTGTGAGCCTGACGCCGCGCGAGGTGAGGTAGAGCGTCGCCTCAGCCCCCATGCCGCAGCCGGAGGGCACGTAGTCCGGGCGGCCGTATTTCGCCCCCGCGCTGGTGTTGACGACGACGATGTCGAGCGGCGCCAGCGTGTGGCCGATGCGCTTCAGTTCCGCCTCGACGTCGGCGGTGGTGACGACATAGCCATCGGGAAAACGCCGGAAATCGAGCTTCACCGCCGGCTGGAAGCACCATTCGAGCGGCACTTGGTCGATGGTCAACGAGGGCTCGCCGCCATTCATCGTCGGGTGAAAGTGCCAGGGCGCGTCGAGATGGGTGCCGTTGTGAGTGGAGAGCGTCACCTTCTCCACCGCCCAGCCCTTGCCGTCGGGAAGGTCGTCTTTTTTTAGGCCCGGAAACAGCGGCAGGATGCCGGGCACGCTCTGCTCGTGATCGACGTATTCGATCGACGGGCCGGGGCCGAGATCGGCGGGCACATCGTTTTCGAGCGGCACGGACAGGTCGATGATCTTGCGGGCCATGTTGCCTCTCAGTCCTGGGTTACGACGCGGTTGCGCAACACGCCGATGCAGTCGACGACGAGTTCGATGCTATCGCCGTTTTGCAGGAAGCGGCCGATCTCCAGCCCGCAGCAATTGCCGACGGTGCCGGAGCCGAACACTTCGCCGGCGTGGATAGTCTCGTCCTGCGAGGCGTAGGCGAGAAGCTGCGGAAACGGGAACAGCATGTTGGCTGTCGTCCCCTTGGCCCTGATCTCGCCGTTGACGCGCACCTCGACATTGAGCGTCTGTGGATCGCCGAGTTCGTCGGGCGTGACGATCCACGGGCCGAGCACATTGGCGCCGTCGAAGCTCTTGCCCTTCGCCGGCCCGAGCCTGCCGGCCATCTCCGCCATTTGTTTGTCGCGGGCGGAGAAATCGTTGAAGATCGTATAGCCGAAGATGTGATCGGCGGCGTCCGCCTCGGGGATGTTGGCGCGCGTGCGGCGGGTGACGATGGCGATCTCCAGCTCATAGTCCATCACCCGGCTGTAGCGCGGCCAGCGCACCGTCGCCTCAGGGCCGACGACGATCATGCGGTTGGTGATGTAATAGATCGGCATCTGCCGATAGACCTCGGCCAGCGGCTCGGTCGGCTCGGCCATCGCCGCCTGGAACGCCGCCTCGCCGCCTTGCGCACGCGCCCCGATGGCCCGCCCGCCGCGACCGGACTGGCGGATATGGGTCTCGAACGACATGGCGTCGCGCATCTGCCGCGGTTGCAGCGGCGCCAGCAGGCGCACGGCGGCCAGCGGCGTCCAATGCGCCGCGCCGGCGGCGAGTTCGCCGGCGAGTTCCAGCCCCATGTCGTCGGCCTCGATCAGCGCCAGCATCGAGGCGAACGGCGCGGCGTCCCAGCCGACAGCGGTCGCCGCGGCGGCGAGATCGAGCACGGCGGCTCGTTGCGTATCGACGACGCCGACGCGGGCGCGCCCCTCGGCTTCGTAGGTGGCCAATTTCAAGGCATTCCTCCCTTGCGTTTCGCAGTTTTATATACGATCCTATTTTTTGTCGATAATCAAGCGGGCCGAACGCGCCCCGGAGGATACGCTTTGAGACTGAACTACACCTGGCTCGCCCTCGCCCTGATCGCCACGCCCGCCGCTGCCGCACCCGTCAAGATCAAGATCGCCTGCACCGCGACCTCGGATTGCGCCTCGGCGATGATCGCCACCTACGACGGCATTTTCGCCAAGCACGGCATCGATGCCGAGATGATGCTGATCGGCATCAACACCAACATCCCGCCCGCCATCGCTTCGGACTCGATTCAGGTCGGCGGCCCGACTTCGACAGTGTTCCTGCAAGCCGTCGACGGCGGCCTCGATCTGGTGACGATCGCAGGGGCTTCCGTCATGAGCCCTGCGATGGACAATCTGATCGCCGCCGTGCAGCGGCCCGGCCTGAAGATGAGCAAACCGGCCGATTTCGTCGGCAAGAAGGTCGGCGTGCCCGGCATCGGCGCGTTTCTCGACGTGCTGTTCCGCAAATGGCTGATCGACGGCGGCGTCCAGCCCTCGAAAGTGCATTTCGTCGAGGTGACGTTCCCGACCCAGAGCGACTCGCTCAAGAGCGGCGCCGTCGACGCCGTGTTGACCGCGCAGCCCTTCATCGGGCGCATAGAGGGCGCCCATAACGGCAGCGTCGCCGCCTATTACGTCGCCGACCTCAAGCGCACCGATCCGATCATCGAATATGTGACGACGCGCGCCTGGGCGGAAAAACACCCCGACGCCCTGAAGGGTTTCCGCGAGTCGATTGCGGAGGCGGCGAAGATCGTCAATTCCGATCACGCGAAGGAGGCCGAAGCGCAATCGCGCTTCACCAAGATGAGCGCCGACATCATCAAGAAATTTCCGCCGAGCGAATCAGATCCGCATATCAAGGCCGACGACTTCACCTGGTGGCTCCAGGTGATGAAGGAGCAGGGCATGCTGCAAGGCCAGATCGACAAGGCCAAACTGGTCTTTCCTTGAAGAATCAGGTCTTGCCGTGACCGATTCCGCAACGCTCAGCGCGCGCGCCGCGCTGGCGATCGAGGCCGACATTCTCGCCGGCCGCCTCGCGCCCGCCAGCCGCCTCGGCATCGCCGAGACGGCGGCGCGCTATGGCGTCGGCGCGACGCCGCTGCGCGAGGCGCTGTCGCGCCTGGTGGCGCGCGGCCTCGTGCTCGCCGAGGGCCATCGCGGCTTTAGGGTGACGGCCATCTCCCGCGCCGACCTCGCCGACATCGTGCTGATCCGGCAGGCGATCGAGCGCGAGGCGCTGGGGCTGGCGATGACGCGCGGCGACGCCGGCTGGGAGGCCGAGATCCTCGCCGCGCTGCACAGACTGAAGCGCGGCATCACCGCCGATCCGCGCGGCTTTCGCGAAGGCGACGCCGCCTTCGACGCGCTGCACAAGGCGTTCCATCGCTCGCTGATCGCCGCCTGCGGCTCGCCGCGCCTGCTTTCCGCGCAAAGCCTGCTCTATGATGAAGCCTATCGCTACCGACGGCTGATGATGGCCTCGTTCCGTTCCTGCGAAGAGTTCATGGTCAGCCACGAGCGCTTGGCCGAGCTCGTCATCGCCCGCAACGCCGCAGCGACCGCGGATCTCGAACGACACATCGCCTCGACCCTGGCGCTGGTCTATCCGGAGCGCGCCTCGTGAGCGCGCCGCTGATCGAATTCCGCGACGTCGGGCTCGCCTATGGCGACCAACTGGTGCTCGGCGGCCTGAGTTTTTCGATGTCGCCCGGCGAGATCCTCTGTCTCGTCGGCCCCAGCGGCTGCGGCAAGACCACGGCTCTGCGCGTCGCCGCCGGCCTCGTCGCGCCGACTTCCGGCGAGGCGAGCTTCGCCGGCGCGCCGATTCGGGGCCCGCGCCGCGACGTCGCGGTGGTGTTCCAGGATTACGCCAAAGCGCTGCTGCCGTGGCGCACCGCGGCCGGGAATGTCTCGCTGGCGCTGGAGGCGATCGGCTGCCCGCGCCGCGAGCGCGCCGGCCGCATCGCCGCCTTGCTCGACCGCGTCGGCCTCAACGGCCAGGACGAAAAATTCCCCGGCCAGATGTCGGGCGGCATGCAGCAGCGGCTGCAAATCGCCCGCTGCCTCGCGCAGGGCCCGTCGGCGCTGATGATGGACGAGCCGTTCGGCGCCCTCGACGCCATGACGCGCCAGGATTTGCAGGACCAGATGTTGGAAATCGCCCGCGCCGCCGGCGCGACAATCCTGTTCGTGACCCACGATCTCGAAGAGGCGATTTATCTCGGCGACCGCGTCATCGGCCTGAAGCCGCATCCGGGCCGCATCGGCATCGAGATCGAGGTCGACCTGCCGCGCCCGCGCAATCAGGTGACGACGCGCGAGAGCCCGGCCTTCCTGGCGCTACGCCGCCAACTCTACGATTTCATCCACGGCGTCGAGGGCAAGAGCCGATGAGGCGGCTTGCCGGGATGAAGGGGCTTCTGTTGCCGGCGCTGCTCATCGTGCTGGCCGAAATCGGCGCGCGCCTGCACGGGCCCAGCGACGTTATCGCGCCACCGAGCCAGGTGGTGTTCGCCTTCGGCGAGGCGATCCGTTCCGGCTCGCTCGTCTCGGCGACGCTCGACACGCTGATCGCCGCCTTCGGCGGTCTGGCGATCGGCGGCGCCATCGGGCTCGCCCTCGGCGTCGTGCTCGGCCTGTCGCGGACGCTCGATCGGGTGCTGGAATTGCCGGTGGAGGTGCTGCGGCCAATTCCCTCGGTGGCGGTGATTCCGGTGGCGCTGGTGGCGCTCGGCTTCGGCTACGGGCTGGAGATCGCCATCGTCGCCTTCGCCTGCGTCTGGCCGATGCTGATTTTCGCCCGCGCCGCGGTCGCCGGCGTCGAGCCGCGGCTGCTCGAGGTGGCGCGGGCGCTAAAACTGTCGCCGTGGGCGACGGTGACGAAAATCGTCGCCCCGGCGGCGTTGCCGAGCATCTTCGTCGCCTTCCGGCTGGCGGCGGGGGTGGCGCTGATCGTTGCCGTGACGGTGGAGATCGCCGTCAATCCGCAGGGCCTCGGCGCGGCGCTGATGACCTACGGGCAGGCGCTGCGGCCCGATATCACCATCGCCTTCCTGGTTTGGGTCGGCGTCGTCGGCTTCGCGCTCAACCAGGGCCTGCTGATCGCCGAGGCGCGGCTATTCCGGGGCCAGCGATGAAGGCGCTCGCCTGGCGGCTGGCGAGCCTCGGCGCGCTCGCCTTCTTCGTGCTGATCTGGAGCGTCATCGCGGCGCTCAAGATCGTGCCGCCGCTGTTCCTGCCGACGCCGGCGCGCACCTGGACGGCGCTGCTGCACGGCCTCTGGCATGGCGATCTCGCCTCGAAACTCGAAGGCACGCTGTCGCACATGCTGCTCGGCTGGCTCGTCGCTTCGCTGCTCGGCGTGGCGCTTGGCGCCATCATCGGCTCATCGGCGCGGGCGCGCGAATATATCGGGCCGACGCTCGAATTCCTGCGTCCGCTGCCCGCCTCGGCCATCATTCCGATTGCGATTACGATGTTCGGCCTGACGCCGTCGATGGCGATCGGCGTCATCGCCTTCGGCTCGATCTGGCCGATGCTGCTGGCGACCGTACACGGCTTCGCCTATGTCGAGCCACGGTTGCTGGAGGTGGCGCGCGCGCTCAACATGTCGCGCCTCGCCGCCGCCTTCAAGATCGCCCTGCCCTCGGCGCTGCCCGACATTCTGGCCGGCTTGCGGCTCGGGCTGACGGTGGCGCTGATCCTGGCCGTGATCTGCGAGATGATCGCCGGGCTCGAAGGCCTCGGCTCCTGGGAATTGGTCGCCGCCCGCGCCTATCGCAGCCCCAACATATTCGCCGGCGTCATCCTGCTCGGAGCCATCGGCCTCATCGCCAATTCGGCGTTGTCGCTGATCGAGGCCCGTGCGCTGCGGTGGCGCAGGCGTTAACGCGCGGCGCGATACGGCGGAATCTCCGACCCGCCGCGGCCTGCCGCTTCCCTCTCCCCGTTCTTCACGGGGAGAGGGAGGAACCCCAAGCGTGGTCGCTAGAACTCCGCCCAATCCGCATTGTTCTTTCCGCCAGCGAGAGCGAGCTTGGCCGGGCGCGGCGGCGGCGCGGCGGGTCGGACGAAAGCGTGCGGCGCGGCGGCCTTGAGATCGCGACGCAGCCGCTCCTCGCCCGGCTCGCCGACGCGGAACTGCTCGACGAGCTTGGTCAGTTCGTTCATCTCCTGCGACAACGAATGGCTGGCGGCGGTGGATTCCTCCACCATCGTCGCGTTCTGCTGCGTCGATTGGTCCATCTGGCTGACGGCGGCGTTGATCTGTTGCAGACCGGTCGCCTGCTGCTGCGCGCCCGAGGCGATGTCGGCGACGACCTTGTTGATCTCCGAGACCTGCGAAATAATGCTCTCCAGCGCCTTGCCGCTCTCGGCGACGAGCTTGACGCCGGTCTCCACCTGCGCGCCGGAGTTCGAGACCAGCGCCTTGATCTCCTTGGCTGCCTCCGCTGAGCGCTGCGCCAGCGCCCTGACCTCGGAGGCGACCACTGCAAAGCCCCTGCCGGAATCGCCGGCCCGCGCCGCCTCCACCCCGGCGTTGAGCGCCAGCAGATTGGTCTGGAACGCGATCTCGTCGATGACGCCGATGATCTGGCCGATCTTGTTGGAGGAGTCGGCGATGGCGTCCATCGCCTCGACCGCCTTGCGCACGATGACCGCGCCCTTCTTGGCGTCGGAATCGGCGGACGCCACGACTTCGGCGGCGTGCTGGGCGCCTTGCGCGGATTGCTTGAGCGTAGTGGTGATCTCCTCCAGCGCCGCGGCGGTCTCCTCCAGGCTCGCCGCCTGCTGCTCGGTGCGCTGCGACAGGTTGTCGGAGGCGGTGGAGATTTCGCGCGAGCTCGATTGGATCGCCCCGGTAGAGACGGCGACGGCGGCGAGCGCGGCGCGCAGTTTCGCAGCCGCGGCGTTGAAATCGTCGCGCACCTCGGCATAGTCGGCCGGGAAGTCTTGGTCGAGCTTGACCGTCAGGTTGCCGTCGGCCAGTCGCTTGAGGCTGTCGCGCAGCGCGTTCATCGCCGCGGTCTGCGTCTGCGCGGCGCCGGAGCGCTCGCCCGCCGTGTGTTCGCGCTCGACCTCAGTCGCCTTGCGCTCGGCCTCGATCTCGGCCTCGGCGCGGCGGCGCTCCAGAGCGCTTGCCTTGAACGCCTCGACGGCGTTCGCCATCTCGCCGATTTCGTCGCCGCGGCGGCGGCCGTCGATCTCGACCGTCAGGTCGCCATCGGCAACGGTCCGCATCTGGCCGGCAAGGCGCTTCAGCGGCCGCTCGACGCCGCTCGCCGTCAACCAGAACGACACCGCGACCGCCGCCAGGGTGGCCAGCCCGCCGAGCCCGCCAAGCATGAACATCGCGTTTTGCGATTCCGCGCGCAGAGCGCGGGCCGAGCTTTGCTCCTCGGATTGCAGTTCGGCGGTGAGGGCTGTCAGGTCGGCGGTCAGTTCGCGCGCGGCGACGTCGGCCTCGGCGGCGAGCTTGACGGCGCGCCCGAGCTTCGCGGCGTCCTGCGGCTGCAACGGCTCTCCGGAGTCGAGTGCGGGAACGCCGAGACCCGCCTGATAGGCGGCGCTGGCGGTCTTCATCAGCCCCTGCACGCGCTCGGCGAGTTTGAGCGTCGCCTCGGCGTGCTGCGGCAGCAGGCCCGCCGCCTCCTGAAGCAGCGCCACCGCGGCGGGCGCCGATGCCTTGACGTCCTCGCTCGCCGCCCGGCCCGCCGGCGAATTGTCGTCGTTGAGCGCCGCGGCGTCGATCGCATAGGGAATTTGCACCACGAGGCGCCCGGCCTTGGCGATGTCCTCGGCGGCGAGACCGTGCTTTTCGATGATCTCGCTGGCGCTGCTGCTGACGTTGAAGAGGCGGCTGGCGCCGAACGCCACCATGCCGATGACGGTGAGCGCCATGAGGGCGAGCGGAATGAGGGATTTGGTGCGAAGTCTGAGATTGTCGATACGCATGCGTCAGGTTCCCGGGCGCACGGCTTCGCGTTCGCCACCGCGCTGTGTTCAGGCGCCCAAGCGTCGGCGCGCCGACGTTGAAGGGCGCGGCTGCTCACCGCGTCGGCGCGAATCCGGCCGTGAATTCAACTTATGGTTGTGAAGTAAAGCTCGGGTTAATCACCGCCGCCCGGCCCTTGCAATTCGTCGACCGCGCGCAGCATCCGCGCGACATAATCCTGCAAAGCGGCGCGCTCGGGGCCGGAGAACCCTTCGAGCAGCCGCCGCTCGCGCACTCTGGCCGCCTCGGCCAGCAGATCGTGGAGCCTCAGACCCTCGGGCGTCAGCGCCAGCACGCTGCGCCGACGCGATGGCGCCTCGCCGCTCGCCTCCACCAGCCCGGCCTCGCGCAGATCGCGCAGCGAGCGGCTGACCGCCGCCTTGTCGAGCCCGGTCGATTCGGCGATGCGCACCGGCGCGATCCACGGCTCGGCGGCGATGAGCGCCATGATGCGCCAATCGGTGACGCCGACGCCGAAGCGCGGCCGGTAGCTCGCCGAGGCGGTGGCGCTGATCTTCTGCGCCAGCAGCGTGATCGCGGCGGGTGTGAAGGAGCGCAGATCCAAGGCGCTCGGCGAGCGGCGATCGGGCCTCGGACGCGGCGAGCGGGGCTTGAGCACGGACGCCTTCTTTCGTTCTGACAGCGCGGCCGCTTATGGCGCATCGGCGCTGTGTTGTCTTGCACGCAAAGTTGACGAACCTCGATTCTGTTGACAAATCAACTTGTGGCGCCCGGCAAGCAGGACGCCCATTGCCGCCGATCGCTGAAGCTCACCCCGGCACGCCGTAATAGCGCCCCTTGAGCGCCACGCGGTCGCTGGTCTTCAGCGCCGCCGGCGCGACGTGGGTCAGCCGCCGCGCGCCGATCAGCCGCTCGCGCCGCCACGCCAGCGCCGCCGTCGCCAATTCGCCCGTCAGATCGATATGCAGCCCGAATTGCGCCGGCACGCCGCAATTTCTCGCCAGCAGCAGGCGCAAGCCCGACGAGGACATGTCGAGGATCAACGCCTCGCAGAGAAAGCCGCCGGCGCTGTCGATGAGCTTGGCCGATTGCAGCCGCGTGCGCCGCCGCGCCGCGCCGCGCGCCTCGCTCATGACAGCCGCGCGGCGGCGATCGCCTGACGCAGCCGGTCGGAACTGCGCGGGTCGTCCTCATCGTCAACCAGCACCTCGACGACCTCCACCGCCGCCCGGCTGCCGCCGAGGATGAGCCGGAAGAACGCCGTCACCCGGTCGTGGCTGAACTCCATGTCGAGGCTGACGCTCGGCGTCGAGCCCCAGCCGAGCGCGCAATCGGCGTTGAGCCCGTAACGCAGCGCCCCCTTCTTGAAGAACAATTCGCTGGAGGAGTTGACGAGGTCGGAGATATTGGCCGCCTGCTCGCCGCGCACCAGCAGAATGAATTCCGTGGGGTCGGACAGCCGCAATTCGGTGGCGACGTCGACGATGGCGTCAGCCAGCGCCTTCTCGTGCTCAGCCAAAGCGCTTTCCATGTCGCTCTCCCTCCGATCCCCAGTCAATTAAGCCTCCGCCGACTGAGCGGCCAGGCGGCGCGCTTGGATTGGATGAGATGCACGATCTCGGCCACCGCGCGATAGAACTCCGCCGGGATCACCGCATCGACCGCCACCGCGTCGTAGAGCGAACGCGCCAGCGGCTTGTCCTCGATGATCGGGATGTCGTGCTCGATGGCGACTTGCCTGATCTTCAGCGCCAGCAGATCGACGCCCTTGGCCAGCACCGTCGGCGCGCCGCCCTCGGTGCGCACGTAGCGCATGGCGATGGCGTAATGGGTGGGATTGACGATCACCATCGTCGCCTTCGGCACGTTCTTCATCATGTTGCGCCGCGAGCGGTCGAGCCGCAGCGAGCGCAGGCGCGCCTTCAGCATGCGGTCGCCTTCGGCCTGGCGGACCTCCTCCTTCACCTCATGCCGGCTCATGCGCTGGTCGCGCCGCCAGTGAATGCGCGTCCATGCGAAGTCGGCGCCTGAGATGACGAGCACGGCGAGCGTGATCGCCGTCGTCGAACCGACGATCAGCGACATCAGCCGCCCCGGCAGCGCGGCGACATCGACGAACATGGCGTCCATCAGCGCCAAGCGCTGCGAGGCGACCAGCGCGCCGACGACGCCGGCCACCACCGCCAGCTTCAGCGCGCTCTTGCCGAACTCCGTCCAGCCGCGCGGCCCGAACAGCCGAGCCAGGCCGGAGAACGGCGACAGGCGCTGGAAATCGGGGGCGATGCGGTTGAGGACGATGCGCGGCGGGTTCTGCAACACCGAGCCGCCGACGCCGAAGGCCATCAACAGCAACACCGCCGGCCCCAGGAACCGCGCCATGATCGCCGCCACCGCCTTCAGCAGCAGTTCGGCGTCGCCGCCGGTGCGCAACCGCCAGCCCGAGGGATCGTCGAGGAAATGCACGATCGCCGCCACCAGGTTCGGCGTCGTCGACGGCAGCACGTAGATCTTGATCAACAGATAAGCAACCAGAGAGGCGAGAAAGGCGACCTCGCGCGACAGCGGCGTGTTGCCGCGTTCGATGGCGTCGGCGAGGCGCTTTTCTGTCGGCTCTTCTGTCTTGTCTTCGTCGCTGTCGTCAGCCATTCGGGTCTCGCTCTCAGGCCGCCGCCATGCCGTCGTGGATTTCGTTCGACGGCAACTCCAGTTCGCCGCGCTGCGCCATCGCCAGCACGATCTTGACCACCTCGCGGCGCGCCTTGACGATCTCGGGCGGCGGCGCGTTCATCGGCGCGGCGAGTTCGCTTTCGACCAGACGGCGCGAGCGCTGCGCCATCGCCGTCAGCGCCGCCTCGCGGAACTCGGCGTCGGTGCCGCGCAGCGCCATGACGACGAGATCGGTCGTCAACTTGTCGAACAGCATCGCGCGGCCGCGCTGCGACAGCCGCGGCAGATCGAAGAACGAGAACAGCAGCGAGCGCACCGCCCTTGCGTCCTGCGGCCGCGCGGTTTCGAGGGCCTTCATCACGTCGTCGGCGTCGGCAGGCTCCAGGCCGTTGATGATGTCGGCGATCCGCGTGCGGGCCTCATCCGCGGAACCTCCCGTCGCGCCGCCAAGGAGCACGTGACGCAGGCTGCGCTCCAGCACGATCAGCGCCTCCGGGGTGATCGGCGGCGGCGCGATGAGCTTGACCAGCGTCGCGTTGCGCATGTCGCGCGGCAGTGCGGCGACGAGGCGCGAGGTGAGTTGCGGATCGAGGCGCGACAGAATGTAAGTGACGATGAGCGGATGCTCGTCGGCCAGGAACATCGACAGGAATTTCTCCGGCAGCGTCGCGACGCCTTTCCAGACGTCGACCGGCCCGGTCTCGAGCGCCGATTCCAGATAGCTGGCGACGAGATCGGGAGTGACCGCGTTGCCGACGAGATCGCGCGCCTGCGCCTCGTCGCCATGCAACCCGGAGCCGTCGATGAAATCGCGCTGGAAGCGCTCAACCAGCGCGTCGAGCGCGGCGTGCGGCACGCTGCCGAGGCGGGCGGCCGCGACCGTCACCTCGCGCAACTCGTGCGGCGAGAAATGACGCAGCAGCGATTGCGCGATAGGGCGGTCCATCGCCAGCAGCAGCGCCGCGGCGCGCTGCGCGCCGCCCATCGCATCGGCACTCGTCAGCGCCGTGACGGCGAAGGTCTCGTCGCTCACGCTTTGGGCGCCCCGACGATCTCGGTCAACGATACGCCGTAGCGCGCGTTGTCCTCGTCGACCACCACCACCTCGCCGCGCGCCACCACGCGCCCGTTGCACAGCACGCTGACGGCTGAGCCGACCTTCTGGTCGAGCGTGATGACCGCGCCGCGGCCGAGCTTCATCAGCTTGGCCACCGGCATCGAGGTTTCGCCGAGCACCACCTGCACGGTGACGGGAATCGACAGGATGGCGTCGAGGCTCGGCGCCAACCCCGCGCCGATGTCGCCGTCCTCGACTTCAGAGCTGGTATCCATGAGTCAGATGATCTCCGCAAATCTGGGTAGCCACGGGGTCACGGCGACGCTGATGTCGCGGGATAGGGGCCCTCGACGGGCCGGGCGATGATGTCCTCGACCTCCAGCGCGTAACGCCCGCCGCGCTCGCCGAGGCTGCAAACAAACACGCCGCGCTCGCCGCTCTCGATGCGCACCCTGCCCTGACCGCCGTCGGCGAGCGGCAGCACATGGCCAACCCTCAGCCCCGAGACGTCGGCGAGGCTCATCTGGAACTCGTCCAGTATGGCGGTCAGCGTCAGGCTCGATTCTGTGACGCGCCGCTCCATGCGGCTCGACCATGCGGGATCGAGTTTGGCCGCGCCCGGCGCTGGCCCGAGCGCGAAGGCGGCCATCAGCGCGGTGAGGAAGGGATGCGGCAACACCATGGTGACGCCGAAAGCGCCCGACGGCGCCTTGACCGTCACTGGCGCCAGCAGCGACGGCGCGTCCTTCGGCCCAAGCAGCGCATCGTCCTCCAGCGCCTCGCAGGTCTCCACCGCCAGCTCGAAATCGGCCACCGGCGCGAAGGCGTCGCGCAGCGCCTCGGCCAGCGCCTCGCCGACTTCGCCGATCATGCGCATCTCCAGCGGCGTCGGCGTCTGCGGCGGCTCCGGCGCGTCCGAATCATTGGCGGCCTCGAAGCCGAACATCGCGGCGATCAACAGCGGCACGAGACCGCCCTCGAACAACACCGCGATGCGCGCGTCGAGCGTCGCGCTGTAGAGCGCCACCGACGGCTGGCCGACGTGCTCGGTGAGCGCGGCGAACATATTGGCGTTGCGCGACGGCTCGGCTGCGGCGCTGAACAACGCGCCGAAGGTCGCGCCGAGCCGTTCGCCGGCGCGCTCCGAAAAGCGCGCCATCGAGGCGCGGAATTGCGGCGTCTTCTCGATGGGGTGCGTCGAGTTGACTTGTCTGCTCTCGCGCAGCCAACTGCCGCGGTCGCCGCCGGTTCGCGCCATGACGTTACGCCGCCTCCCGCGCCGCGCCGCCGCCAAGCGAGGTCTCGTTCTCCACGGTGTCGATCGACGGCCGCTCCTTGTTGGGAATCGTCTTGCGGCCGAATTCGACCGCGACCTGCGGCATGGCCCCGTTCATGTATGCGATCAGGCTTTGTTTGACGAGCACATAGAGGTGCAGTTGTTTGTCGCGCACCGTCTTGATCTTGGCGGCGACCGGCGCGACGATGCCGTAAGAGAGAAAGATGCCGCCGAAGGTGCCGACCAACGCCGCGCCGATGAGGCCGCCGAGCACTTCCGGCGATTGGTCGAGCGCGCCCATGGCATGAATGACGCCGAGCACCGCGGCGACGATGCCGAGCGCCGGCAAGCCATCGGCGATCGCCTGGAAGGCGTTGGACGGCTTGTCCTTCTCGTGTTGCAGCGTCTCGATCTCCTCGTCCATCAGCGCCTCGACCTCGTGGCTCCTGGCGTTGCCGATGATAATGATGCGGCCGTAGTCGCAGATGAAGGTGACGAGATCGGCGTTGGCGAGCAACTTCGGAAAGCCCCTGAAGATCTCGCTCTCCTTGGGATTGTCGAAGTGCCCCTCGACCTCGCTGCGCGATTTGGCCCGGAGTTCCCGCATCAGCGCGTGCAGCACGCTCAGCACGTCGAGATAATCGCGCGGCTTCGGCACATTGTCGGTGACCGCTTCGACGAAGGCGCGGCCGCAGTCCTTGATGGTGGAGAACGGGTTGGCGACAATGAATATCCCGAGCGACGAGCCGCAGATGATGACGAACTCGAAAGGCTGCACCAGCACTTCGAGATGGCCGCCGAGGGCGGCGTAGCCGCCCATCATGCTGGCGACGGCGATGACCAATCCGATGGCGAAATTCACACTCGTCGTCCCTGCTCGCTAACGCTCGACGAGAGGGATGCGGCGGCAGTCTTGCGCGAGACTGGCGCCGTCAGGTCAGCCTCGTACAAGTCCGCCCCGCGAGCCTGCCTGCCAAGCCCGCTCGCAGACCCTGCGCGCGCAACCCAAGTCGGCGCGGATGCAGAACGGTCTCTATGTCTCTCTTTCGGCCCAGGTTGCGCTCGAGCGCCGCCTCGACACGATCGCCGCCAACATCGCCAACGCCAACACGCCCGGCTATCGCGTCGACGGCGTGACCTTCGCCACCGAACTCGCCAAGGCCGGCGACGCCGACGTCTCCTTCGTCGGCGAGGGCGCGGGCTACATCTCGCGCCAATCCGGCCCGCTGATTACAACCGAGAATCCGCTCGACATGGCGATCCAGGGCGATGGTTGGTTCGCGGTGAAATCGCCCGGCGGCGGCACGATCTACACCCGCGACGGCCGCATGACGATGGACGAGAGCGGCGACCTGCTGTCGATGACCGGCGCCGCCGTGCTCGACGCGGCCGGCGCGCCGATCCAGCTCGATCCAACCGCCGGCGCGCCCGCCATCGAGCACGACGGCATGATCTCGCAGAAGGGGCGCCAGGTGGGCGCGGTCGGCTTGTTCTCGCTGCCCGCCGATGCGCAACTCACCCGCGCCGGCAATTCCGGCTTCCTCAGCGACCGGCCGGGCGATCCGATCCTCGATTTCCGCTCCAACAGCGTCGTGCAGGGCGCCATCGAAGGCGCCAACGTCGACCCCGTGCGCGAGATGACGCGCTTGATTGAAGTCACCCGCACCTTCGACGGCGTCACCAACGGCGTCACCCAGACCGAGAACTCGCTGCAAGACGCCATCAAGACCCTCGGCGGCGCCGCATGAGCGAAGCCGAGGCCGCCGGTCGCAGGCCGACCGCGCTCGACCGCCTGGAGACGGCGCTGGCGCGGGGGACGAAATTCGCCCCGCGCACCGCCGTCGGCGGCGTCGTGACGGAAATCGCGACCTCGCATTTCCGCGTCGCCGGCCTGTCGCGCTTCGTGCGCATGGGCGAGATCGTCAGGATCGGCGCCGGGGCGCGGGCGCGGTTGGGCGAGGTCGTGCGCATCGACGACGCCGCGATCACCGTCAAGCCGTTCGACACCCGCTGCGACGCCGAGATCGGCGCGCGCGCCTATCGCGCCGAAAGCCTGACGCTGTGGCCGCACGAAAGCTGGAAAGGCCGCGTCATCGACGCGCTTGGCCGCCCGCTCGACGAGGCCGGGCCGCTCGCCGCCGGGGCGCGCGGCCTGTCGCTCGACGCCGAGCCGCTGCCGGCCCTGAAGCGCGCCCGCGTGCGCGAGCCGCTGAAGACCGGCATCCGCGTCATCGACCTGTTCACGCCGCTCTCGGCCGGTCAGAGGATTGGCGTCTTCGCCGGCTCCGGCGTCGGCAAATCCTCGCTGCTCGCCATGCTGGCGCGGGCGCCCGACTTCGAGACCGTGGTCATCGCGCTGGTTGGCGAGCGCGGCCGCGAGGTGCGCGAGTTCCTCGACGACACTATGGGCGACAACCGCCAGAACGCCGTCGCCATCGTCTCCACCGGCGACGAGAGCCCGATGATGCGCCGCCTGGCGCCGAAGACAGCGATGACGGTGGCAGAGTATTTCCGCGACCAGGGCCAGTCGGTTTTGTTGATCGTCGATTCCGTCACCCGCTTCGCCCATGCCGCGCGCGACGTGGCGCTGGCCGCCGGCGAGCCCGCGGTGGCGCGCGGCTATGCGCCGAGCGTGTTCTCCGACCTGCCGCGCCTGTTGGAGCGCGCCGGCCCCGGCGCGGAAGGCTCGGGCGCGATCACCGGCGTATTCTCGGTGCTGGTTGACGGCGACGATCACAACGACCCCGTCGCCGACAACATCAGGGGCACGCTCGACGGCCATATCGTGCTCGACCGGGCCATCGCCGATCAGGGCCGCTATCCCGCCGTCAACGTGCTGGCCTCGATCTCGCGCATCCCGCAGCCGAAATGGACGCCCGAACAGCGCGCCCTGGTGACGCGCTTGCGCGGCCTGATCGCGCGCTTCGAGGAGACGCGCGAACTGCGCCTGATGGGCGGCTATTCCGCCGGCGCCGACCCGGTGCTCGATCAGGCGGTGAAGACGGTGCCGCGCATCTACGAAGCGATGACGCAATCGCTCGCCTCGCCGCTCTGCGACGATCCCTTCGTCGAGCTCGCCGCGGCCTTGCGCGCCGCCAACAAGCCCGAGGAGCCCGCACATGGATAAGAAAAAGCCGCTCGCCGCGGCGATCGGCGCCGCCTTCGGTATTGGCGTGGCGCGGCTCGCCGATCTCGCATTGATTGGCGGCTTGCTCGCCACCGCCGGCGGCGCCGTGACCTTCGCCGGCTATATGACGATGCGCGGTGGCCAGACGCCGCTTATCAACGGCATGCAATATCTCGCCATCTTCGCGCAGCCGAGCCATCCCGCACATGGCGAGGACGCGGCGACGCCGCGCAGCCTCGACATGAATCCGGTCGGCGCGATCCCGCCGCAGGCGAAGGCCGAGGCCGGCGGCTACGCCTTGGTTGGCGCAAAGCCGACCTATGCCTGGCTGCGCGAGGGCAACCGCATCTTCGCCGTGCGCCCCGGCGACGACGTGCCCCGCCTCGGCCATGTCGCGGCGATCGAGCAGCGCGGCGGCCGCTGGACGCTGGTTGACGACAAGGGCGCCAGCCTGATCGTCAGCGCGTTCGCCGATATCGCGCCGTCCGGGGGCGGCCGGTTCAACAAACGAATGATCTTTGGCGACGACAAATAGCGAGCCGGCCAAAGCAGGACGAGACGCCGAACCGCGCGTAGCGCCGGCGCGCATCCAGCAAGCTGCGCCCCGAGCGAACAAACGCCATGTCGACGAATTTCGTCGTCGCCAGATAGGGCTTGGCGATCGAGATCAGCGAGAAACGCCAAAGTCCCGCTTCCCCGCGCCAACGAAAGGAATGATAGAAGGCCGCTTATAGGCACAGGCCAGCCACCCCGCCTCACACGTCCAAATTCGCCACGTTGAGCGCGTTCTCCTGGATGAAATCGCGCCGCGGCTCAACCACGTCGCCCATCAGTTTGACGAAGATGTCGTCGGCGGCGTCGACCTCGCGGATCCTCACCTGCAACAAAGAGCGCGCCTCGCGGTCGAGCGTCGTCTCCCACAGTTGGTCCTTGTTCATCTCGCCGAGGCCTTTGTAGCGCTGCACCGCCACGCCTTTGCGCCCCGCCGCGTTGACCGCCTCCAGCAATTCCGCCGGCCCCGAAACGTTGGCCTCCTCGCCGCGTCGCATAAACGCCGCCGGGCCGGCGAAGGCGTCGCGCAACGGCTTGGCGTGCTCGTCGAGCCGGCGCGCCTCGGCCGAGCCGAGCAGCCCCGCGTCGAGCGTGATTGCATAGGCGACGCCGCGCAGCGTGCGCGTCAGCACATAACCGCCATTCTCGACGCGGCCGCTCCAGCCGCGCTCGGTCTCCTCGGCGATGGCGTTCATGCGCGCGGAAAGTTCAGCGGCGCGCTCAGGCCCGGCCTCGTCGTCGGCGGTCTTCAGCGGCTTCAGCGCGCCAGCCAGCGCCGCCTGCTCGACCGCGGCGCGGTCGTAGCGCGAATGCAGTCCGCGCAGCAGCCGCTGCATGGCGCGCGCCTCCTCAACCAAAGCGGCGAGATCGGCGCCGGCGCGCTGCTCGCCGCTGGCCAGCTTCAGCACCGCGCCCTCCGAACCCTGCGCCACCAGATAATCCTCAAGCGCCCGCTCGTCCTTCAGATATTGCTCCGACTTGCCGCGCGACACTTTGAACAGCGGCGGCTGCGCGATGTAGAGATAGCCGTTGTCGATCACCGCCCGCATCTGCCGGAAGAAGAATGTCAGCAGCAGCGTGCGGATATGCGAGCCGTCGACGTCGGCGTCGGTCATGATGATGATCTTGTGATAGCGTAGCTTGTCGATGTTGAAGTCGTCGCTGCCGATGCCGGCGCCGAGCGCGGTGATCAGCGTGCCGACCTGCTCGCTGCCCAGCATCTTGTCGAAGCGGGCGCGCTCGACGTTGAGAATCTTGCCGCGCAGCGGCAACACGGCCTGGAACTCGCGGTTGCGGCCCTGTTTGGCGGTGCCGCCGGCCGAATCGCCCTCGACGATGAAGATCTCCGACTTGGCGGGGTCGCGCTCCTGGCAGTCGGCGAGCTTGCCGGGCAGGCTGGCGATGTCGAGCACGCCCTTGCGGCGCGTCAGTTCGCGCGCCTTGCGCGCCGCCTCGCGCGCCTGCGCCGCCTCGAACACCTTCGAGGTGACGATCTTGGCGTCCGCCGGATTCTCCTCGAACCAAGCGCCGAGGCGTTCGTTGAGCAGGCTCTCGACCACCGGACGCACTTCGGAGGAGACGAGCTTGTCCTTGGTCTGGGACGAGAACTTCGGGTCCGGGCATTTGACCGAGAGCACGCAAGTCAGCCCCTCGCGGCAATCGTCGCCGGTGACGTCGACCTTCTCCTTCTTGGACAGGCCGGAGCGCTCGATATAGCCCGTCAGTTGCCGCGTCAGCGCGCTTCTGAAACCGATCAGATGCGTGCCGCCGTCGCGCTGCGGGATGTTGTTGGTGAACGGCAGCACGTTCTCGTGGTAGCTGTCGTTCCACCACAGCGCGACCTCGACGCCGATGCGGTCCTTTTCGCCGCGGATGAGGATCGGCTTTGATATCAGCGGGCTCTTGACGCGATCGAGATAGCGCACGAACGCCTCCAACCCGCCTTCGTAGAACAATTCCTCGCGCTTCGGCGCCGCCGGCCGCGCATCGGTCAGCACGATGCGCACGCCGGAATTGAGGAAGGCGAGTTCGCGCAGCCGGTGCTCGATCGTGGCGTAATCGAACTCGACCATGGTGAAGGTTTCGAGCGAAGGCGTGAACGTCACTTGCGTGCCGCGCTTCGACCGGCCGTTCTCCGCCGGCGCGGGGCCGACGACCTTCAGCGGCGCCACCACGTCGCCGTGGGCGAATTCGACGTAATGCTCCAGCCCGTCACGCCAGATCGTCAGCTTCAGCGTCGTCGACAGCGCATTGACGACGGAGACGCCGACGCCATGCAGGCCGCCGGAGATCTTGTAGGAGTTCTGGTCGAACTTCCCGCCGGCGTGCAGTTGGGTCATGATGACCTCGGCCGCCGAGACGCCCTCCTCCTCGTGGATGCCGGTCGGGATGCCGCGGCCGTCATCGCTGACGGTGCAGGAGCCGTCGGCGTTAAGCGTCACCTCGACGAGCTTGGCGTGGCCGGCGAGCGCCTCGTCGATGGCGTTGTCGACGACCTCGTAGACCATGTGATGCAGACCCGAGCCGTCGTCGGTGTCGCCGATATACATGCCGGGGCGTTTGCGCACGGCGTCGAGGCCGCGCAACACTTTGATCGAATCGGCGCCATAGGCGTCGCTGGCGGGTTCAATTTCGTCCGTCAAGTTTATCGGCTTTCGGCAGGGCTGGAGAGTCGCGCGCGCGACTCTTAATTAAGTGCCGGTTATAGCCGCAAACGGTTGCCGACGGGGAATTTTCTCAGCGCCCTGGCCGGTGGCAAAATTTCGCTTCCCAAGCGGGCGCCCGAGCGTGAACAATGCCGGTGCGTGATTCGCGGGGGGCGCGCGCCGGAGCCGAACGCTTGCGAGACGAACTCAACGAACCCCTGGGACGCGCGCCGAAACCGCCGCCGGCCTCGGTGCGCTTGGCGCCGCTGGCGCGCTGGGGCGGCCGCCTGGTCGTCGCGGCGCTCGTCGTCGGCGCTGGCGCGCTGTACTGGCGGGTGACGACGCCACGCCCGACCAATGTGGCGACGATCCCGTTTTCGGCCATCGCCACCGTCGCGCCGGCGGCGCCGGCCGCTTCGGCGCCCGTGGTCAAAGTGTTCCCGCCGCAGGCCAATGGCGCCGTCTCGGTGGTCAGCAACGGCGCCCCCGCGGCGCCGGCTGCCAACGGGCCGGAGATCATCGACGTCGCCCAGGCGCTCGGCCGCCAGCCGGCGGCCGCTGGCGACGGGCGTCTGATCGAGGCTTCGAAATACGGCCCGCTGCCGCGCATCGCCGCCGACGGCGCGCGGCCCTCCCAAGTCTACGCGCGGCCGTTCGCGGAGACGGCGATAACGCGCGGCGCACCGCGCATCGCGGTGTTCGTCGGCGGCCTCGGGCTCGACCCGGAGACCACCGCGACCGCCATTTCGCGGTTGCCGGCGAATGTCTCGCTCGGCTTTGCCCCCTATGGCCTCGATCTCTCGCGCATTGCCGCGCGGGCGCGCGGCGCCGGTCACGAGATCTGGCTCCAGGCGCCGATGGAGGGGGTCGCTGGCCCCGCCCCCGGCCCGCACACGCTCAACGCGAAGGCCAGCGAGGCGCAGAACCAGGATTCGCTGCACTGGTTGATGGGGCGTTTCGTCGGCTATGTCGGCATCTCTAATTACCTCGGCGGGAAATTCACCGCCGATCCCACCGCCGTCTCGCCGGTGCTGGCCGAGATCGCCCGGCGTGGTCTCATCTACCTCGACGACGGCTCCTCGGCGCTCAGCAAGGTCGGTGACCTCGCCCCCGGGCTGAACCTCAAGGCGGGGTGCGCCGACGTCATCGCCGAAGGCGACATCGACGGGGCGCTCGCCCGCGCCGAGGATATTGCGCGCCGGCGCGGCGCGGCGATCGTCGTCGCCAACGCCCTGCCGCTGACGGTAGATCATGTCGCGCGCTGGGCGTCGGGGCTGGAGAACCGGGGCTTTGCGCTGGCGCCGGTATCGGCGCTGGTGTCGGCGCAGAGCGAGCGCACCGCCGGGGCAAGCCGTTGAGGGCCGCCCCGGCGCCGCATCCAGGCTATCGCCCCTGCGCCGGCGTGGCGTTGGTCAACGCGGCGGGCCTGGCGTTCATCGGCCGCCGCCGCGACGCGCGCGGGGCGCCGCTCGTCGGCCATGAATGGCAGATGCCGCAGGGCGGCATCGACGACGGCGAAGAGCCGCTCGCCGCCGCCCGCCGCGAATTGCACGAGGAGACCAACGTGCGCTCGGCCACGTTCATCGCCGAGGCGCCGGAATGGCTCGCCTACGACCTGCCCGAGGGCGCCCGCGCCCGTTTCGGCGGACGCTATCGCGGGCAGACGCAGAAATGGTTCCTGTTCCGCTTCACCGGCGAGGCGGCGGAAATCGACATCGTGCGCCCCGCTGACGGCGCTGAGGAGCCGGAATTCGCGGAATGGCGCTGGGAGCGCTGGGCGGCGCTGCCCGATCTCGTCGTGCCGTTCAAGCGTGAAGTCTACTCCCAAGTGGCGGCGTGGTTCACCCCACTCGTCGCTCAGTCGCCGGCCTGAATCTCCGCCGCTGCCTCGGCGGCGAATGTCGCCATGTGGCGGCGCACACGATGCAGCGAAATGTCGTGGGGCTCTAGCGCCTTGGCAATTTCGGCGGCCAGCGCCTCGTCGTCGGCGATCGCCAGCCCGCGCTCGACCAGCGCGGCTGCGTAATCCTGCAAGGCCTGGCCCTCCAGCCCGAGCTTGCCGCCCGCCCAGGCCCCAAGCATGCGGTTGCGCCGCGCCCGCGCCTTGAAGCGCAGTTCCTCCTGGTGGGAGAACTCGCGCTCGAAGCCTTCCCCACGCCGGTTCAGAGTGTCCATGATCGCCTCCTTGCACCGAAGTAAGCAGGGGTTTGCGACCCTTTCGCGGCGGTTTTGAGCCGCGCCCGCTGCCGTGCTAGGGCGGACGCCCGCCAGCCAGGAGCCGACCTTGAGCGCCGAACCCGCCGACATCGCCAAAATGCCGTTCGAAGCCGCGTTAGCGGAACTCGAAGGCATCGTCGACCATCTCGAAAAAGGCAACGTGACGCTGGAGGATTCGATCAAGCTCTACGAGCGCGGCGAGGCGCTGAAAGCGCGCTGCGAGACGCTGCTGAAGGACGCCGAAATGCGCATCGAGAAGATCGCGCTCGGCGGCGACGGCAAGCCGAAGGGGGTGGTTCCGCTCGACCCGGCGTGACGGGAAGCGGCCGCTACTCGCGCGGTGCGGTCGGCGGCGCCTCCTCGTCGTCCGCCTCCACCGGTTGGCCGGGGATTACATAGCTCCCCTTCAGCCAGCGCCCCAAATCGATGTCCTGGCAGCGGCGCGAGCAGAACGGGAGGTATTTCGCCTCGCGCGGCTTGCCGCAGATCGGGCACGGCTTGGCCGCCGGGGCGGGCGCCTCGCTCATTGCGCTCGCCAGCCGTCGAGCAGCGGGTAACCTTCGCCGGCGAGCAGCGCCGCCGTCTCGGCCAACGGCAAGCCGACGACATTGGCGTAGGAGCCGATGAGGCGGATGACGAAGGCGCCGGCGAAACCCTGGATGGCGTAGGCGCCGGCCTTGCCGCGCCATTCGCCGCTGTCGAGATAGGCCTCCAACTCGGCGCGCGACAGCCGCTTGAACCGCACCCGGCTTTCAACCAGCCGCGTGCGTTTCGCCCCTGTCGCGGTAATCAGCGCGATGCCGGTATAGACGCGATGCGCGCGGCCGGAGAGCAGCCGCAGACAATCCTCGGCCTCGTCGACGATCTCGGCTTTCGGCAAAATGCGGCGGCCGACGCAGACGACGGTGTCGGCGGCAAGCGTCAGCGCGCCGGCAAGCTCCGGGCGGGTCGCGGCGACGGCGGCGGAGGCCGCCGCCTTCTCGCTCGCCAGCCGCAGCGCCAAGGCGCGCGGCGTTTCCGAGCGGCGCGGCGTCTCGTCGAGATCGGAGGGGATGACGGCGTCGGGGGAGACGCCGATTTGCCGCAACAGCGCCACCCGCCGGGGCGACCCGGAGGCGAGCACCAGGCAAGGGCCGGGCGCGCTCAACTGCGCACGCCTATTTGAAGCGATAGGTGATGCGACCCTTGGTGAGGTCGTAGGGCGTCATTTCAACAAGCACTTTGTCGCCCGCCAGCACGCGGATGCGGTTCTTGCGCATCTTGCCTGCGGTATGGGCGATGATCTCGTGCTCGTTCTCCAGCTTGACGCGAAATGTCGCGTTCGGCAGCAGTTCGACCACGTAGCCCGGAAACTCCAGCAGTTCTTCTTTCGACATCTGAACCTTTCTTACCCCTCGCCGGCTCGCGGCGGCGGGAACCTATAGGATTCCGTTTCGTCCGGAAATGGCTTTTATGCGCTCCCGCGCTGCCGGCGCTGCTCGGCCTCAAGTCGCCGGAACCGTCGGATCGCGAAGGGAATGCTGCCGAGATAAAAGGCAGCGAGCGCCACCAGCGCCAGCAGCGGGAAATAGGCGATCGACAGCAAAGCCGCAACAACGCCGATCAGCGCCACGGCCACATATTCGCGTGGCACGCGGCCGATTGCCTTGCCGGAGAAATGCGGCACCTGGCTCGCCATCAGAATCGCGATCGCCAGCACATAGACCGCCTCAAGGCCGAGCCAGCCGCGCGCCAGACCGCCGGGCCCGCCCTCGCCGAGCACCGTCAGATAGACCGGCAGCAGCCCGACCACCGCCCCCGCCGGGGCCGGCATGCCGACGAAAAACCCCTTGCGCCAGGCGGGATCGCTGGGATCGTCGCTCATCACGTTGAACCGCGCCAGTCGCAGCGCGCAGGCGATCGAGAACAGCAAGCAGATGAGCCAGCCGAGCCCGCGCAGGCTCGACAGCCCCGCGACATAGAGCACGATCGCCGGGGCGACGCCGAAATCGACGAAATCGGCTAACGAATCGAGTTCCGCCCCGAAGCGCGACGTACCCTTCAGCGCCCGCGCGATGCGGCCGTCGAGCCCGTCGAGCACCGCGGCGGCGGCGATCGCCATCACCGCCCAGTCGATCGCGCCCTCGAAGGCGAAGCGAATCGCGGTGACGCCGGCCGACAGCGCGATCAAGGTCACCACATTGGGGACCAGCATGCGCAGCGGCACGCCGCCAAAGTGCGCGCGGTCCGACCTATCGGGCGCCGGAGCGTCCATCGCTCACCCCTTGCTGAACAGGCGTTGCGGCTCGTCGGCGCGCGCCAGCGCGATGACGGTCTCGCCGGCGACGCAGCGGCTACCAACGCCGATAATGACGCCGACCGCGTCCGGCAGATAGACGTCGACGCGCGAGCCGAAGCGGATGAGGCCGAAGCGGTCGCCGGCCCCGAGGCGCGCGCCCTCCTGGGTGAAGCAGACGATGCGGCGCGCCACCAGCCCGGCGATCTGCACGACGCCGAAGCGCCCGGCGGCAGCGTCGATGACGAGGCCGTTGCGCTCGTTGTCCTCGCTCGCCTTGTCGAGATCGGCGCTCAGGAACAGGCCCGGCCGGTAGGAGACGCGGATGACGCGGCCTTCGACCGGGGCGCGGTTCACATGGCAGTCGAACACGCTCATGAAGATCGAGATCTTGGTCATCGGCGCCCCACCGAGGCCGAGATCGGGCGGCGGCGGCGCGGCGCCGACGAAACACACCCGCCCATCGGCGGGGGCGACGACGAGGTCGGCGCGGATAGGCGTCACCCGCGCCGGATCACGGAAGAAATAGGCGCACCACAGCGTCACCACGAAGGCGACCCAGCCGAGCGGCGCATAAAGCCACCACAGCACCAGCGTCGCCAGCGCGAAGCCGCCGAGAAAGGGGTAACCTTCCGGGTGGATCGGGGCGAGTTGGTCGCGAATGGATTTCATCACCGCCATGCGGACCTCAAGGCTTGCGAAAGCCCCGCCTTTTGGCGCCGATGG
>DATNDU010000088.1:0-17231 GCA_035606915.1 Roseiarcus sp.
ATAAGCACTCAAACGAGGTCAGCATTAAAAGTATGTAACAATTTACGTATATCGTGTTATATGCGTTGACAGAAAACAATAATCTATCAGGGCGAATTCCCAACATTAAGCCGAGCGAGCCTAGACTTAGAGCGAAAAGACAAGATACGAATGAGCGTTCCTTATACAATATCTTATCTGTCGCAATTTGTCGCGGCAATCGTACTGTAAATACAAACAACCAAACAATTCCGGCGGTTGATGTAGATGCTAACAGAAGGCATTGATCTTTGTAAGCATACGAAAAATCGTTCATCTGGGCAGTATATATGAAATTCAGTGGCCATAATATAAATAAATATTTATTATCTCGAAATATACAAATATATTTGGCCGGAATCTGCGTGTATAAGGCGAATATAACAAATGTTGCAATGCAAGTTATATCATACATTTTCGTTACATTTTGATTGTAAGCTGCATTTAGTGTTTTTTGTGAATCGATGTCCGACGGTAATTTTGTTATTTTTGACATAGACATTCCGCCCAAAAATCAATAGCCGCTTCATGCCCTCGCGGCGCTGGGGTCGATGCATGTGTTCCCCCGGACCAAATTTCATTCCTCTGTCATCGTCTCCCCCGTCTCCCGATCCGTCGGCCCACCCCCTGGGGCAGCGCACATCAGGGGTTACGGTGACAGTGCAGCAGTTAACCTCCCTCCCGCCGCCCGTTGGCTGCAAGCGACCCTGAGGACACAAAACGCCGCCTAACTCCCTGAAACCCGTGGCGCCCGGTCTGTCCCGCGCCTCACGCCTCCCACTTACCCGTCACAGGAAACGCCTCCTCGGCCCCCGGCCACGGCGGCAGCGTCGCGGCGACGAAGCTCAGACCCGCCGCCGCCGCCCGAAACTGGAAATGTGCCGCCAGCGGGATCGTCAGCGCCACCCCCGGCGCGACCGCCGTCACGCTCTCCTCGTCTCCCAGCCGGCGCCAGACCTCGCCGCCGCCGGCCACGACATACCAGATCTCCTCCACCGTCCGATGCGCCACCGCTACCGATACGCCCCACGGCGGAAGCGTGAAATGCGCGAAGCTGGCGCCCTTCAGGCCCGCCAACAGCCTGACCTCGCTGCCGTCCGGCGCATAGGCGTCCACCTCGGCCGCCAGCGTCTTCGTCTGCAACAATGACATGCCCCCTCCTCTATACCGGAACGCGCAGGCTGGCGCGCAAGCCGCCGAGCGGGCTGTCGCCGAGCCAGACCTCGCCGCCATGCGAGCGCGCGATGTCGCGAGCGATCGACAGGCCAAGGCCGGAGCCGCTATGGTCCTGGTTGCGCGCCTCGTCGAGGCGGAAGAACGGCCGGAATACGTCCTCGCGGCGCTCGGCGGGCACGCCCGGCCCATCGTCGTCGACCTGCACGGTGACGAAGCGGCCTTCGCGGCTGGCCGAAATCTCCGCCCGCCGCCCATAGCGCTGGGCGTTGCCGATGAGATTGGCGAGGCAGCGCTTGATCGCCAGCGGCCGCACCGTGACCTGGAGATCGCCGTTGGCGGCAAGCGACATCGGCGCGCCGTGGCGTTGCGCGCCGAGCCGCAGTTCCTCCAGCAGTTCGCCGAGATCGGTCGGCGCCGCCGCCTCGGTGCTGTCGCCGCGCGCGAAGGCGAGATAGCCCTCCAGCATTGCCTGCATCTCCTCGACGTCGCTTTCGAGGTCCTGCGCCTCCGGGGTCGCCTCGAACATCGCCAGCGACAAGCGGAAGCGGGTGAGGATGGTCTTCAAATCGTGGCTGACGCCGCTCAGCATGGCGGTGCGCTGCTCGTTGGCGCGCTCGATGCGGCGCTTCATCTCGACAAAGGCGTAACCGGCCTGGCGCACCTCGCGCGCGCCGCGCGGCTGAAACTCGTGGAACCGTCCCTTGCCGAAATCCTCGGCCGCGTTGGCGAGCCGCAGGATCGGCCGGATCTGGTTGCGCAAGAACAGGATCGCCACCAGGATCAAGACGATCGAGGCGCCGAACATCCAGAAAATGAACACATGCACGTTGGCGTCATAACCGAGCGAGCGCTTGGTGATGAAGCGCACCACGCCGAAGCCGAGATCGACCCTGATCTCCATCAGCCCCGACTTGCCGACGGTATCGACCCAGATCGGATATTTGAGCTGATCGTTCAGCTCCTTGGGCAGCGCGCGGGTCAAGGGATCGAGCCAATCGAAGAACCGGTGCGGCAGCCGCGGCGGCAACGGCTGCGGCGGCATCAGATCGACGCTCATGCGAAAGCGCTTCGCGGCGATCTCGCGCAGCCGCTTGTCGTCGGCGCCGAGCGGCAAGCCGCGATAGAGATCGATCACCGAGCCGACGTCGCGCGCCACCGCGTTCGACAGCCGGTGGGTGATGATATCCCAGTGGCGCTGCATGAACAGATAGGCGACGCCGGTCTGCAACAGCACCATCGGCAGGATGACGATGAGCAGCGAGCGGGCGTACAGCCCCTTCGGGAACAGGTCGGCCAGCGCGCGCGCCGCCCTGCGCCACAGCCAGAGGCCGTAACCGAGGCTGGCGCGGGCGCCGATCGCCGTCATGAGTCGGCCACCAGCTTGTAGCCGGCGCCGCGCGCCGTCTGGAGATAGATCGGATTGGCGGGATCGTTCTCCAGTTTGCGGCGCAGGCGGTTGATCTGTACGTCGATGGTGCGCTCCTGCCCGCCGCCGCCGCCGCCCGCCAACGCCTCGCGCGATACGCTGACGCCCGGCGTCGCGCCGAGCAGGCGCAGGATCTCGCGCTCGCGCTCGGTCAGCCGCACCGGTTCGTCGCCGCGCCTGAGTTCGCCGCGCTCGGCCAGAAACAGGAACGGGCCGAAGCGCAGCGCCGGCTCGTCGGCGCTGGCCGCCGGGGCGGGCGCGCGGGTGCGGCGCAGGATCGAACCGATGCGCAGCAGTAGTTCCTTTGGCTCGTAGGGCTTGGCGAGATAATCGTCGACGCCGGCCTCCAGGCCGCGCACGCGGTCGGAGGCGTCGCCGCGCGCGGTCAGCATGAGGATCGGGATGTCGGAGGTCTCGCGCAACGCCTCGGCGAAGGCAAAGCCGGTCTCGCCGGGCATCATCACGTCGAGCACGATGATCTCGAACGCCAGGCTCGAAAGCCGCGCCCGCGCCTCCGAGGCCGAGGCGACGGCGGTGACGCGATAGCCGTTGCGACCGAGATAGGAGGCGACGAGATGGCGCAGGCGCCGGTCGTCGTCGACGACCAGCACATGCGGGGCGTCGTCGGACGGCGCGCAGTTAAGGGGCGCAGCGGCCATGGGCTCAACTCCTCGCGCGGACGTGGGCGTCCGCGCTGATCGGCGCGCCGATCAGCGCCAGCACCCGCGCCCGCTGCTGGCGGTCGATCATCTCCAGGAGAAACGCCGCCGCGTCGCTCTTGGCGTCGGGGCCGAGGCAACGCATGGCGGCGGCGAGCCTGCGGGTCTGCGCGCGCGCCAGCTTGAGGGCGAGATCGCCGCCTTTGCCGGTGGCGTGCAGGCGGCGCTGCCTGCGGTCCTCAGCGCCGGCGCGCGCCTCGATGAAATCCTGCGCCACCAATTCCTTTAGCACGCGGTTGAGGCTTTGCTTGGTAATGGCGAGAATGTCCAGCAGTTCGGCGATCGTCAATCCCGGATGGCGGGCGACGAAATGCAGCACGCGATGGTGGGCGCGCCCGAACCCGTAAGTCTCCAGCAGCCGGTCGGCGTCGCCGACGAAGTCGCGATAGGCGAAATACAGCAGTTCGATCATCTCGTACATCGGCGCCGGATTGGCGGCGGCGGGCGAGTGCGGCTGGTCTTCGGAGTGCATGCCGGTCTCGAATAGCACCAGAACGCGATGATCGAAACCGATGTTCTGCGTCAGGCCGAGCGTGACGCGCCGGCGCTTTCCTCAGGGCGCTGCCCGCTCCATCAGCGCGCGGGCGCGCGCCACATGCTGGGACCAGGCCAGCGGCCGGTAACCGGCGATCCTTTGCAGCCGCTGGCGGCGAAAATCAGAGCCCTCGTCCATCAGCGCCTCGATCGCCGACACCCAGGCCGGCCCGTCGATGGTGTCGGCGAACACAGCGTAATCCTCGCCGACCTCACGGTGGGCGGCGATGTCGGAGACGATCGCCGGCGCGCCGGCGGCCAGGCACTCGACCACCGGCAGCCCGAACCCCTCGGTAAACGAGGGCGCGACGAGCGCCGCCGAATCCGCCATCAGCCGCGCCAACCCGGCGTCGGTGAGATCGGAGGCCTCGGCCAGGAACGGCGCCAATTGGCGCGAGCGCTCGAGCACATCGACGATGTTCTCGTTTTCCCAGCCGCGCCGGCCGGCGATCACCAGGCGCGGCGCGGCGGCCCCGCGGCGCTCGACCAGCCGGCGCCAGACAGCGAGCAGAAACAGCAGGTTCTTGCGCGGCTCGATGGTGCCGACATAGACGAAATAGGGGATGTGCGGCCGCCGCGCCGGCTCTGCGGCGGCGCGCGCGAAGGCGTCGTCGACCGCCAGCGGCACGATCTCGATCTCCGGCGCCCGCAAGCCGCGCTCGCGCAACGCCGCCTCGACGGCGCGGCGCGAATCTTGCGAATTGACGATCGCCAGCGTGGCTTGTCCGGAGACGGTGGAGAGACGGCCGATATGGCGGTCGTAGGCGCCGGGCGAGCAGAATTCCGGGAACTCGACGGGGATAGCGTCGTGCAGAAAGAAGGTCGAGCGCACCCCCGCCTGCGCCAGCCAGCGGAACCGCCGCGGCTTGTCGAGTTGGGCGTGCGAGCAATGGAAGAACATTTTCGGCGTGCCGCGGGCGCGCGCGATGCGGCGCGACAGTCGCGTCTCGGCGCGCAGGATGTCGCGCACGGGGAAGAAATCGGCGTCCCGCACCCAATCCGACCAGCCCTTGTCGATACGAAAGCGCATCGGCTTCTGCACCTCGCCGTCCAGCGGGCGGTCGAGCCATCGCCGCAAGGCGGTGAAGACGCGATCGTCGCTGGCCGTCGCGTCGAGCCGCCAGGCGCGCTCGACGCGGGCCAGGATGTCGCGGGCGCGCTCGGCGCGGATGGCGCCGGAGAACACTGGCGCGGTGAACACGCAGACCGTGCCGGGATCGTCGATCATGTGTTTGGCATAAGCGAACTCGACGCGGTCGATGCCGGTCGGGCCGCTGCGGAAGATACGGGTGGCGAGCCGGGTGATGTCGAGGAAGAAATTCATTCGCGAAAATCCGCCGACCGCCCCGCGCGCGCCGGCCGCGCCGTACATGGTGCATTGCGAGGGGTTTGTAAAATGCCGTACCGGCAGGGTATCGCCATGCAGCTTACAAGTTGCAACCTGTCAACCATTGTTTAACTTTCGCCATCTTTTCTATTGATACGCCGCGTCGTCAGTGATGTGCGCCGATTTCGCCGCAATTTGCTGCCATGGTTAGCGAACTTGCCCTGGCCCTTGGCTTGGGTTAGTTCTGGGCTCGAGAGCAGGGGTGCGACAGCCAATGTCGGTCTTTCTTTTCATAGGGGCCCCATTTGGTCCGTTTTTCCGCCGATTGGCGCGGGAGATTGAGGTTTCCGGGGGCAAGGTTTACCGCACTGTCTGCGAGGGCGGCGAGTATTTGGAGACGCCCGCCCATTCCCGCATCATCTATCGCCGGCGCGACGGCGATTGGAAGCGTTTCCTCCGTGGCGTGGTGCGGCGCCAGAAAATCGACGCCATCATCACCTTCAACGACACGCTGCCGCGCAACCGCTGCGCGCTGGAGGTGGCCGAGGAATTCGGGCTGCATAGCTTCGTGCTGGAAAACGGCTACCTGCGGCCCCATTGGGTGACGCTGGAGCGCGACGGCGTCAACGGCTTCTCGCGCCTGCCGCGCGACCCGCGCGTCTATCTCGAAGCGCGCCAGGGCGCGGCGGAGCCGGCCGACAATCGCCAGTTTCCGGCGGGCCTGAAGCCGCACGTCAACCACACCATCACGCATTTTCTCGCCGCCATCGCCTTCAAGCCGGGGCTCGGGTTCGACGCCAATTATTATGGCGATTCCGTCTATCGCCAGGGCTTGGGCTATCTGCGCGAATATCTCTGGCGGCTGACCCATGACGAGAGCCCGGCGCTCGCCCGGACGCTGGAACTCGCCGACGCCGGCCGCAAGGTATTTCTGGCCTTGTTGCAGAAACCCGGCGACGCCCAACTCGTCGTCCATTCCCGCCACGGCGGCAACGCCGCCTTCGTCGACGAGTTGATCTCCTCGTTCGCCGCCGACGCCCCGGCCGACGCCATCCTGGTCGTCAAGCAGCATCCGCTCGACTACGGCGTCGAGCGCACGCCGGCGCGGGTGGCGGCGCTGATCGAGCGCCACAATCTCGCCGATCGCGTATTCTTCCTGCGCAAGACCAGCATCGACAAGATCATGGCCCGCGCCCACGCCGTGGTGACGATCAACTCCACCGCCGGCCTGGCCGCCATCATCGAGCGCAAGCCGGTGCTTTGCGTCGGCCGGGCGTTCTACAACATCCCGGGCCTGGCCAGCGCCGCGCCGCTGGCGCGCTTCTGGCGCGAGGCGACGCCGCCGTCCTCCAACCTGGTTGAAGGCTTCATTGCTTTCCTCAAGAGCACTTCGCAGTTCAACGGCGGCTTCCATACCCCCGAGGGCCGCGAGATCCTCGTGCCCCTGCTGGCGCAACGGCTGATTGAGGGCGTGCGCCTCGCGCCCAAGGCGACGAGCGAGGCGGCCAAGCGCGTTGGCTACGCCGAGCGCCACAAACTCGTCGCGTCGCGGCTGGGAGCCGCCGTCGCGCGCTAGCGGCTCCGCTTCACCCCTGGATTTGTCCTCCGCCTCCATGCTGCAAGGGCGAGCGCGTTTTCTTGCGCACGAAAGACGGAAGCCCCCAACCGCCTGAAAATCGAGCAAAACGCAACGCCTCGCGCACATCACGCCGAACTTGACATGCAAGCGGTCGCAGGTTCAATCCCTCTAGCGCCCACCGTCGGCATCGATTGCAAACCCAGCGACCGCGTTGCGGGGGAGCGGGAGCGCCGCGGGGTTGCGATATGGGGATGCGACTGGGCTCGTGGGTGCTGGCGCTGGGCCTGGCGTTGGCGAGCGGCGCGGCTCCAGCGGCCTCCGACAAGCCGAGGCCGAACGCCGAAGCCGGGCCTAAGAAAGGCCGCGACGCAATATCCAGCGATCCTCAGATGACCACCGCAACCTATGGCGATTGGGTGGAGCGCTGCCAGCGTCTCGACGCCAATGGCGAGCCACGCCGGGTTTGCGAGGTGGCGCTAACGGTTGCCGCGAGCGGGCAAAGCGCGCCGCTGGCCGAGATCGCCATCGGCCGGCCGAAGCGCAACGCCGCCTTGCGCTTGACCCTGGTGCTGCCGGTCAACGTCAGCTTTCCCAGCGCCCCGAAGATCACCGCCGAGGGCGGCGACGCCGTCGAATTGTCCTGGCGACGCTGCACGCCCGCCGGGTGTTTCGCCGATTCCACCTTCGATGCCGGCCTGCTGCGCGCCTGGCGCGAGGCGAAGACGGCGAAAGTCGAGTCGAAATCGGCCTCCGGCGGCTATTTCAATTTCGCCATTTCGCTGCGCGGATTGCCGCAGGCGCTCGACGCGCTGCTCAAGGAGCCCTGAGGCCCGCTTCAAGACTGCGGCGGCTTTGCCGCGCCCGCCGCCCGCACTTGCCCGCTTGCGTAAATCGCGAACACCGCCGTCAGCGCCGCCGCCAGCCCGAACCAAGTGAAGGCGTAGCCGAGATGGTTGTTGTCGAACACCAGCCGCGTCTCGCCGCCCTGCGGCAGTGGATCCGGGCCGGCCTCGGCATCGATCACGAACGGCGCGTGGACACCTAGCTGCATGGCGCGCGCCAAGCCGGCGACATCGCGTGTGTAGAACTGATGATGCGCGGGATCGTCGGGCGGCGTGAACAGGTTGCGCCGCTCGCTCGACCGCATCAGGCCGACGACCTCGACCTCGCCGCGCGGCCCCTTGTCCGCCGCCGCCTTCAGCGCATCCGGCACGAAGCCGCGGTCGACGATGATGGTCTCGCCGTCCGCCAGCTTGAGCGGCGTCATCACATAATAGCCGACGCCGCCGTAGCGGCCACGCGGATCCTCCAGCGCCCGAAAGATGAATTCCTGGTGGGAATAATCATAGACGCCCTTGACGGCGACGCGGCGGTATTCGTAATCGGCAGGCTTCAGCGCCGCCCATTGCGAGGGCGGCGGCGCCGGCGTCGGGTCGGCGTGCGTGCGCGCCGATACGGCGGCGATGAGCCCCTCCTTCCACGCCAAGCGCTTCAATTGCCAGACGCCGAGCCCAATCAAAAACACCACGCCGACCAGCGTCGCCAGCCCCGCCCCGATCAGCCGGCGGCTCACTTGGCGTCCAATCGTCCGGGCGCGGCCTTGTTCTTATATTGCGAGGCGATCAATAGGCCCTTGAGCGGCCGCAGCAGACCCAGGCAGACGAGCAGCGTCAGCGGCATGAAGAACACGACATAGACCCAGAGCGGCGGCTCGTATTCGACATCGACCGCCAGCGCCGCGCCCAGGACGACGAAGCCGGCGATCAGGGTGACGAATACCGCCGGCCCGTCGCCGGAATCGGCGAAGCCGAAATCCAGGCCGCAAACCTCGCAGCGCGGCGCCAGCGTCAGGAAGCCCCTAAACATCCGACCCTCGCCGCAGCGCGGGCAACGGCCGGAGAACCCCGTGCTGACGGCGGAGACCGGAGGATATTGCCGCCCATCGTCCTCCATCGCGTATCCGTCATCCCAATTCGAGATCATCGACCGGCTCAGTGCGCCACGCCCTCGATATGTGCGCCCCAGGAGCCCCAGACGTAGATGCAGGAGAACAGGAACAGCCACACCACGTCGACGAAGTGCCAATACCAGGCGGCGAACTCGAAGCCGAGATGCTGCTTCGGCGTGAACTGGCCGGCCGAGGCGCGCACCAGGCAGACGATCAGGAAGATCGTGCCGATGATGACGTGGAAGCCGTGGAACCCGGTCGCCATGAAGAACGTCGCGCCGTAGATCGAGTTCGAGAACGAGAACGGCGCGTGCGCATATTCCCACGCCTGCAGGGCGGTGAACGAGAGGCCGAGCAGGATCGTCAGCGCCAAGCCGATCTTGAGTTGCGAGCGGTTGTTGTTGAGCAGCGCGTGATGCGCCCAAGTGACGGTCGTGCCGGAGGTCAACAAGATCAGCGTGTTGAGCAACGGCAGGTTGAATGGGTCGAGAACCTCGATGCCCTTCGGCGGCCAGATGCCGCCGGTGAAGGCGACGCGAGTGGCCTGGATCGCTTCGTTGGTGAACAGCGAGGCGTCGAAGAACGCCCAGAACCAGGCGACGAAGAACATCACCTCGGAGGCGATGAACAAGATCATGCCGTAGCGATGGCTGATCTGCACGATGCGGGTATGGTCGCCGTGCTCGGCTTCCTGAATGACGTCGTACCACCACGCCGCCATCACATAAAGAATGCCGGCGACGCCGAGGCCGAGCACCGCCGGGCCGGCCTTGAGGCCGGCGAACGACAGCGACTTCATCGACATGATGAGGCCGACGGCGAACACAAAGGCGAACACCGATCCTACGAGCGGCCACGGGCTCGGATTGACAAGATGGTAATCGTGATGCGGCCTCGCATGCGCGTCAGCCATGAATCGCCCCTCTCCCACGCTTCGGTCGCAGACCTGCGACCGGGTTTCCGTCTTCCGAACGCGCCGCAAGGCGCGCCCTACTCATCCACGAGCGCGGCGCGCCCGTTGGCAACTTTGCGCCCTAAAGCTTCGGCGTCGCCGCACTCGACCCCAGGGCGACCGGCCGTCCCGACTTCGGCGGCGAAAACAGCGTGTAGGACAACGTGATTTCGTGAATCAAGGCCATGTCGCTATCCTTCTCCAACTTCGGGTCGAGGAAGAACACCACCGGCAGTTCCGCGGTCTCGTGCGGGCCGAGCCGCTGCTCGGTGAAGCAGAAGCAGGAGATCTTGTCGAAGAACTGACCGGTAATCTCAGGCGTCACATTATAGACGGCGTGAGCCAAGGTATCGTGGTCAGCGTTGTTGTGGAACTTGAAGAACACCGTCGTCGTCGCGCCGCTGCGCACGTCTACGGCATCGGTTTCCGGCGTGAACGTCCAATCGAGGCCCGGCGCGACGTTGGCGTTGAAATGGACGCGAAAGATGCGGTTACCACGATACGCAGCGCCGTGCGTCGCCACCTGCGTCGTGCCGGCGAAGCCAGTGGCGCGGCAGAAGGCGAAGTAAAACGGCACCGCCGCAAAAGAAAGCCCGAGCGTGCACAACGCCAGACCCGCCGCGACTGCCGCCACCGTGAGGTTGCGTTGGTTCCTCTTGAAGAACGAGATCATGGCGTTCCCTTCATGAGGCCGGGGGTCATCTTGACGATGGTGATCGCATAGAACATCACCGCCACGAAGCCCACCGCCAGTCCGATGGCGATGTTGCGCAGCCGGCGGTTGCGAAGTTGCTTGGGCGTTAGCCCGCCAGAGGGATCGGGCGTCACGGCGTTCATAGGCCCCAACGCGCCAGCAGCCCAAAGCCGTGCTCGATCACCAGCAGCCCGAACAGCGCGAACAGATAGACGATCGAGAAGCCGAACAGCGCCATCGCGCGCTTGTTGGCGTCGACGCCGTCGCGCACCTGGTAGACCCGCGCCGCATACAGACAAAACCCGAGTCCGAGCACGAGGGCTGCGGCGCCATAGAGCCAGCCGCCGACGCCGGTGAACCAGGGGACAAGGCCGAGCGGGGCGAGCAGCAGCGAATAGACCAGGATTTCGAGCCGCGTGCGATCGGGCCCCTTGGCGTTCGGCATCATCGGCACGCCGACGCGCTCGTAGTCGCGCGCCTTCACCAGCGCCAGCGCCCAGAAATGCGGCGGCGTCCACATGAAGATGATGGCGAACAGCCAAATGCTGTCCCAGCTTACGCCGCCGCTTGCCGCGGCGCAGCCGACGATCGGCGGCAGCGCGCCCGCCGCGCCGCCAATGACGATGTTCTGCGGCGTCAGCCGCTTCAGCCACATCGTGTAGATGACGACATAATAGAAAATGGTGAAGGCGAGCAGCGCCGCCGCCAGCAGATTGGCGATCAGCGCCAGCGTCAACACCGACAGCAGCGACAGCGTGAGGCCGAACCCCAACGCCTCGCGCGGCGCAATGAGGCCGCTCGGCACCGCACGCAGCCGCGTGCGCGCCATGCGGGCGTCGATATCGGCGTCCCACCACATGTTGAGGGCGCCCGAAGCGCCGGCGCCGATGGCGATCGCTGTCAACGCCGCGAAGCCGACGACCGGATGCACGCCATGCGGCGCGATCAGGATGCCCGCCAGCGCCGTCAGCACGACCAGCGACATCACGCGCGGCTTCAACAGGGAGAAGAACTCGCGCGGCCCCGCGAGATAGGCCAACTCCGCCGCCGCAGGCGAAAACGCGGAATTGTCGGTGGCCAAACTCATTCGCTTATCCAGATGATTGCGCCAGGGGCGGCGGGCTCAGAGGCCCGCCGCGTCAGGCTTTCAGTGTTCCGCGCCGACGATCTGCGGCAGCGTCTCGTACTGGTGGAACGGCGGCGGCGAGGGCAGCGTCCACTCCAGCGTCATCGCCTGGGGGGCGACATTCCAGGGGTTGGCGCCCGCCACGCGCTTCTTCGCAAACGCTTCGATGACCGCGTAGACGAACACGATGGTCGCCACCAGCGCCACCAGCGCGCCGACCGAGGAGACAAAGTTCCACAGCCAGTAGGCGTCGGGATAGTCGATGTAGCGGCGCGGCATGCCGGCCAAACCGAGGAAGTGTTGCGGGAAGAACACCAGGTTGACGCCGATGAACAGCAACCAGAAGTGCCAGATCGCCAGCTTCTCGTTGTACATGTAGCCGGTCATCTTCGGGAACCAGTAGTAGAAGGCCGCGAAGATGGTGAACACCGCGCCGAGCGACATCGTGTAGTGGAAATGCGCGACGACGTAATAGGTCTCGTGCAGGTCGCGGTCGACGCCGGCGTTGGCCAGCACGACGCCGGTGACGCCGCCGATCGTGAACACGATGATGAAGCCGATCGCCCAGATCATCGGCGCGCGCAACTGGATGGAGCCGCCCCACATGGTGGCGATCCAGGAGAAGATCTTCACGCCGGTCGGCACGGCGATGACCATCGTCGCGAACACGAAATAACGCTGCGTGTCGAGCGACAGGCCGACCGTGAACATGTGGTGCGCCCAGACGACGAAGCCGACGGCGCCGATCGCTATCATCGCATAGACCATGCCGAGGTAGCCAAACACCGGCTTGCGCGAGAAGGTCGAGACGATCTGGCTGGTGACGCCAAAGCCGGGCAGGATGAGGATGTAGACTTCGGGATGGCCGAAGAACCAGAACAGATGCTGGAACAGGATCGGGTCGCCGCCGCCGGCCGGATCAAAGAAGGTGGTGTGGAAGTTGCGGTCGGTCAGCAGCATGGTCACCGCGCCGGCGAGCACCGGCAGCGACAGCAGAAGCATGAACGCCGTCACCAAAATCGACCACACGAACAACGGCATGCGGTGCATCGTCATGCCCGGCGCGCGCATGTTGAAGATCGTGGTGATGAAGTTGATCGCGCCGAGAATCGACGACGCGCCCGCCAGATGCACCGCCAGGATGACGAAATCCATCGACGGGCCGGGGGTGCCGACGGTCGAGGAGAACGGCGGATACATGACCCAGCCGCCGCCGAAGCCGTGGAACCCCGGCGACCCGTCAACGAACATCGAGATAATCAACAGCGAAAACGAAGCTGGCAGCAGCCAGAACGAGATGTTGTTCATGCGCGGGAAGGCCATGTCCGGCGCACCGATCATCAGCGGCACAAACCAGTTGCCGAAGCCGCCGATCATCGCCGGCATCACCAGGAAGAAGATCATGATGAGGCCGTGTGCGGTGATGAACACGTTGTACATGTCCTTGGCCGCGTCGATCGAACTGTCGCCCGCCAGAATCCCCGAAATGATCGGGAAGATCTGGATGTGCGGGAACATCAATTCCAGCCGAATCGCGCCCGACATCGCCGAGCCGACGACGCCGGCGACGAAGGCGAAGATCAGATAGAGGGTGCCGATGTCTTTATGGTTGGTCGAGTACATGTAGCGCCGCCAGCCGGTCGGATGTCCGGGGCCATCGGCGTGAGTGTCGGTCGCTGCGTGGGTCGCCATCGTCGTTCCCAATATCGTGTTGATGCAGTTCTACCTTAGAGGTGCGACTTATTGCCGCGGTGCGACGTCCGCCGCCGCATATTGGTTGCCGCCGCCGTTAGAGGCGAACTTCTTCTTCGCATCGAGCAGCCACTTCTTGTAGGCGTCTTGGCTGACGACGTGGAAGGCGATCGGCATGAAGGCGTGGTCCTTGCCGCACAGCTTCGAGCACTGGCCGTAATAGACGCCCTCGCGCTCGGCTTTGAACCAAGTCTCATTGTTGCGCCCCGGCACCGCGTCGACGCGAATCCCAAACGACTGGACGACGAATCCGTGGATGACGTCGGTCGAGGTCACCTCCACCTTGATGATCTTGTTGATCGGCACCACGGCTTCGTTGTCGACCGCCAGCAGGCGGATGTCGCCGGGCTGAAGATCCTTGTCCTCTTTGACATAGGAGTCGAAATTGAAGCCGCCGTCGCTCTTCGGATAGGTATAGTTCCAGTGCCACTGCGAGGCTGTCACCTTCAGAGTCATGTCGGAGGGCGGAACGGTCAACTGCAACGTCAGCAGACGAAACGACGGTACGGCGATGAACACCAAAATCATCACCGGAACGACCGTCCAGACCACCTCGATCAGCGTGTTATGCGTCGTCTTCGAGGGGATCGGGTTCCGCTTCTCGTGGAATCGCCACATCACGTAGACGAGCAACACCGCAACGAACACACTAACCGCGGTAATGATCGGCATCAGGATGCCGTTGTTCAACCAGACGATATAGCGTCCGATCGAGGTGACCGGAACCTGAAATCCGATCTCGTCGGGAACGGCGTGACCCGGCACGGATGCGCTCGCCGCTGTCACGCCAAGCACGGCGGTCGTCGCCGCGAGCCCTAGCCGATCAAGTCCCCAAGCCTTCATAGCCGCCTCGTCGCTCCCGCCTGCTCAGGAAAATCCTGCGCCCCTCAAGACCTTGGGCGCACCATTCGCCTCACGCGCCCCACACGCCGGACGCCTTGGCGCCAAACGTCGTCGTCTCGCCCTGCAAACCACAATCCTCCCCGCGTTGCAATCCTTACAAGCGGCGCCGAATCGTCGCGGCGGGGGCTTGAGCTTGACACAGCCTTCGGTTTTTGCCACCCGGATCGCTCTCGGCGCAGGAATGAAGCATTACATGGGACTCACGAGGCGCCGGGGCGCTTTGGCGGCACGGTTCGGGGCGGGCGCGATTGCGGTCCTGGCGGGTTTATGGCTCGCAGGCAGCGGCGATTCGCCGCTGGGCGGCGCAGCTTGGGCGCAGGGCGCGGTGAGCGCCAAGCACGGTCTGTGGGAGACCCGATGCGAGACGCCGCCGGGCGCATCGGCGAAACAATGTGCGCTCGTGCAAAGCGTCGTCGACCAGGACCGCCCCAACATCACCCTGGTGGTCATCGCGTTGAAGACCGCCGACCGCAAGAGCCGGCTGCTGCGCGTCATTACGCCGCTGGGCGTGCTGTTGCCGGCCGGCCTCAGCCTGCGCGTCGATAAGGAGGATCTCGGCCGCATGAATTTCGTGCGCTGCCTGCCCAACGGCTGCGTCGCCGAGGTTTTCCTCGACGACAAGCTGCTCGGTAAGCTAGAGAGCGGCGCGCAGGTGACTTTCGTGCTGTTCGAAACGCCGGAGGAGGGTGTCGGGGTGCCAACCTCGCTCACCGGCTTCAAGGACGGCTTCGAGGCGTTGCCTTGAGACGAATGGCGTTGCTACGATTCGGAGCGGGCATGATCGGGACGCTGGGGACGTGGGGGTGGCGTTTGGCGGCGGTCGCGATCGTCGCGGCGCCGCTGGCCGGCTGCCTGGGGCAAGAGGGCGTGATTTCCGCGTTCAGCGGGCCGCGCGATGGGCCGACGACCAACAATACCGAAAACAAGGCCTCCGACAAGCTCATCGTCTTGCCGGCGCGCGCCGAGGATCTCGATTGCCCCGACGTCGGCGTGTTCCCCGGCGGCGCCACGGCGCGCGTCGGCGGCCCCGCCAACGAGGCGGTGCGCTATCAGTTCGACGTCTCCGACCTCGCGCGCGAATGCGACCCGCAGGGCAAAATGTTCGCGCTGAAGGTCGGCGTCAGCGGCCGGCTGCTAATCGGCCCCGCCGGCCGGCCCGGCGCCTATGCGACGACGTTGCGCGTGCAAGTGAAGCGCGACATCGACGAAAAGGTGCTGTTCGACAAGTCCTACCACGTCGCCGCCAACACCAACGGCGCCGACCAGGGAACCTACAAGGTGGTGTCCGACCCGATCTTGCTGCCGCTGACGCGGGCGCGCCTCGATCTCGACTATTCGATCAACGTCGGCCTCAATGTCGCCGGCCCCGCTGCTGAGTCCCGCCATCGGCGCCGTTCGCATCACCGCGGCTAAGCCCGATCTCCGTAACGCGGACAGCGGCTTGCGCGCAAGAATGCCGCGCAGGCGAAAGACGCCAAGCAGGCTTTCGTCAGCGAGGCGACGAAAGCCTGCTTGGCGCGCCCTACGCCGCGAAGATCGACGCCCCTTGATCGGCGCGACCGACCTGGGCGCGGAAGGCGCCGAACAATTCGCGCCCGACCCCGACATGCTGCGCCGACAGGTCGAGCTGCGCCGGCGCCCGCGCGGCGAATTCGCCGGCCTCGACCAGCACTTCGAGCCGGCCGGACGCCGCATCGAGGCGGATCACGTCGCCGTCGTGGATTTTGGCGATCGCCCCGCCGCCGGCCGCCTCCGGCGTCACATGCAGCGCCGCCGGCGCCTTGCCCGAGGCGCCCGACAGCCGCCCATCTGTCACCAGCGCCACCTTGTAGCCGCGGTCCTGCAACACGCCGATCGGCGGCATCAGTTTGTGCAACTCCGGCATGCCGTTGGCGCGCGGGCCTTGAAACCTCACCACCAGCACCACGTCGCGGTTGAGTTCGCCGGCCCGGAACGCCGCATGCAACTCCTCCTGGGTGTGGAACACCCGCGCCGGCGCCTCGATCACATGCCGCTCCTTGGCGACGGCGGACGTCTTGATAACCGCGCGGCCGAGCGGCCCTTCGAGCACGCGCAGGCCGCCCGTCGCCTGGAACGGCGCCGCCGCGCCGCGCAGCACCGTCTCGTCGTGGCTCCGGCTCGCCGCCGGGCGGTAGGCGACGGCGCCATCCGGCGCCAGCGTCGGCTCGACGACATAATCGGCGAGGCCCTCGCCCCACACCGTGCGCGCGTCGCCGTGCAGCAGGCCGGCGCCGAGGAGTTCGCGGATCAGCACCGGCATGCCGCCGGCGGCCTGGAAATGGTTCACGTCCGCCTTGCCGTTGGGGTAGACGCGCGCCAGCAATGGCGTCACCTCGGCGAGATCGGCGAAATCGTCCCAATTCAACGCGATGCCCGCCGCCGCCGCCATCGCGATGAGGTGGATGGTCAGGTTGGTCGAGCCGCCGGTGGCGTGCAGGCCGACGACGCCGTTGATGACCGCGCGCTCGTCGATGACATGGCCGATCGGCGTGAAAGCGTTGCCCTTGGCGCTGATCTCCAGCGCCCGCTTGGCGCCGAGCGCCGTCAGCGCGTCGCGCAACGGGGTGTTGGGATTGACGAAGGAGGCGCCTGGCAGGTGCAGGCCCATGATCTCCATCAGCATCTGGTTGGTGTTGGCGGTGCCGTAGAAGGTGCAGGTGCCGGGGCCGTGATAGGCTTTGGCCTCGGCTTCGAGGAGTTGCGCCCGCGTCGCCTTGCCCTCGGCGAAGAGTTGGCGAATCTTGGATTTCTCGTCATTGGCGAGGCCCGACGGCATCGGCCCGGCGGGAATGAACACCGCCGGCAGGTGGCCGAACGACAGCGCGCCGATCAGCAGCCCCGGCACGATCTTGTCGCAGACGCCGAGATAGACCGCCGCGTCGAACATCTGGTGCGACAGGGCGACGGCCGTCGACAGCGCGATGACGTCGCGCGAGAACAGCGACAGTTCCATGCCGGCCTCGCCCTGGGTGACGCCGTCGCACATGGCGGGCACGCCGCCGGCGACCTGCGCCGTCGCCCCCGCCGCCCGCGCCGCCGCCCTGATGATCTCGGGA
>DATNDU010000098.1:0-7795 GCA_035606915.1 Roseiarcus sp.
GGCCCGACGCCTTGGCGAGCTCACGAAGGCTCGTGGCGTGGAACCCCTTTTTGTTCGAAAGCTTAAGCGTCGCCTCGATAATGCGGGCGAGATTGACAATCGCGACGTCGGCCTTCTGGACACGGATCGCGGTCCTGTGCCGCTCGAGAATGCGCGCGCACGACGCTTCCATCGTGACCGCAACCATCCACGGCCTGTCGCGCGCGACCTGCACGCGTTCCTCCCCTTCTCGCCGCTTCGATCGAGCTGGCAAGCAGAATGGCAGACAAGGCGGCCCGGGGGAAGGGGTTAACTCTAGAAAGTGAGCGAGCGCTCGCTCGATTTCGGGGTCGGTGGACCAGAGCGGCAGGTGGAAGCGGTCGATGCTGCGATCGACGCGGCCAAAACAGTGAAGGGCTTTCCGGACGACTCGAGCGCGCTAGCTTACAGAAGGAAACGCATGGACCGCTGCAACTTTGTCCTTCAAGCGCCGGCCAGGCCGTAACGGCCCGAAACGGCTTGCTCAGCCGTTGCAGCCCGCGATGGCCGTGTTGGCGCTCGCTGGCGGCCGGCCGCCTGCGTGGGAGCAATTGACTTGCCGCAAATCGCGCGCTTACTCTGCGAATCCAAGGTTGGACGAGCGCGCGCGGCTGAGCGCGGTTCGGGCTCGGAATGACAGCCGCGATTCGCCTCGTCGACGCGAAAGGGAGGAATGGTTCATGCGTGTCCACGTCTACGAAATGCTCATGGCGATGCAGAGAAGCCGGCGCGACGTCCTGAAAGGGGCGGCGGGCGCCGCGGCGCTGGCCGCGAGCTCGTCGGTTCTCACCTCGACGCCGTCCTTCGCCGAGGATAGCGTCGTCTCTCAGATCATGAAGATTCCCGGCGCCGGCAACGGCTCGCCGACCGACGCCGACTGGCAGAAGGTCGGCGCCCTGTGCCTGGGGCCGACCAAGGCGAGCGTCAAGCCCGGCGAGTTCAAGGGCGTCCAATTCTCGTTCATGGGCCTCAACAACCAGAATCTGCACAATTTCCTGTTCCGCGGCTTCCTGAAGCCGTGGGAGGCCTACACCGGCGCCTCGATCAAATGGATCGACCTCGCCCAGGCCGACTACAACGCGCGCTATCAGCAATCCATCGCCACCGGCACGATCGACTACGACATCCTCGAGATGGGGGCGCCGTTCGAGGGCGACATGGGCGTCAAGGATCTGCTGTCCGAAATGCCCGATTGGGTGAAGAAACAGGTCGATTTCGACGACTACGTCGATTACCTCAAGCCGCCGGTCGGCTCCTGGAACGGCAAGATCCATCGCGTCACCATCGACAGCGATTGCCACACGATGAACCGGCGCACCGACGTGTTCTCCGACGCCGATCTCGCCAAGCAATGGGAGGGTGCCAGCGACAAGGCCGGCCTCGACAAATGGGGTCCCCCGGATACGTGGCAGCAGGTGCAGGCGGTCACCAAGTTCCTCAAGGGCAAGAAGGTCAAGGGCAAGCCGGTCTATGGCTTCCTCGACCAGCCCAAACCCTGGGGCGGTTTCTGCTTCTATTTCCTGTGCAGCCGCGCCACCGCCTACGCCAAATATCCCGGCGAGAAGAACTGGCTGTTCGATGAGAACATGAAGCCGCAGGTCAACAACCCGGCCTTCGTGCGCGCCATTCAGGACGTCATCGACGCGCTGCCGTCGGAGCCGGCCGACCAGATCAACGCCGATCCCGGCACCACGGCCTTCCAGCAATTCCTCACCGGCACCGGCTCGCTGCTCGAATGGTGGGGCGACATCGGCACCGTGGCGCGCACCAGCGACACGGCGACGATCGGCGACGCGCTCGACTTCGACATCCTGCCGGGCTCGCCCGACGTCTACAACTTCCGCAAGAAGGCCTGGGAGAAGCTGCCGAGCGGCCCCAACCGCGCCCCCAACATGGCCTATCTGGGCTGGGGCATCTATGTGATGAAGACGGTCGACGCCGATCCCGTGCGCCACAAGGCGGCCTGGAGCGCCGCGGCGCATCTCGGCGGCAAGGATCTGTCGATGTGGACGGCGGCCTACCCCTCGGGGTTCCAGCCTTACCGCAAGAGTCACACCAACCTCGCGCTGTGGGAGCTTGCCGGCTACGATCACAAGTACATCGAATCGTATATGAACTCGCAGTCGACCTCCTATAATCATCCGAACTCGGCGATCGAGCCGCGCATTCCCGGCATCTTTCAGTATTACAGCATCGCCGAGGATGAGTTGCAGCGCACCTTCGCCGGCAAGCAGTCGGCGCAGCAGGGCGGCGACAACATCGCCGCCGCCTGGGAGAAGCTGACCGACAAGCTCGGGCGCGAGAACCAGGTCAAATATTATCGCATCGCGATGGGCATCTGAGGCGAAGCCCAAACGAAATGAATCGGCGGCGTCCGCCGTTGCGAGTTAAGCCAAGCCATCCAGCGCCGCGAAATGCGAGGGCTGGATGGCTTGGCCGTCGCGATCTTCGCGGCGCGGCGTCCGCCGCGATCACGAACCGGCCAGCAAGAAAGTCAGGAAGCGCGACACGGTGAGCGACGAAAGCATCGAAAGGGTCGACGCCGGGACGCGGGGCGTCGGGCTCGCGCGCCTACTCTATTGGCTGGCGACGGCGCTGCTTGTCGGGACGGCGGCCATCCAGACCGCCTACGATCTCGACCTCACTTCCTTCGGCTTCGCCAATTATCGCCCGGTGATGTATGCGTTCCTGTTCTGGAGCGTGGCGCTCGGGATGCGCCAGGCGATCGAGTACGGCGAGGCCGGCCAGCAGCGGCTGTTCCTGCTGCCAGCGCTGCTGTTCACGGCGGCGATGGTGATTTTCCCGACGATCTTCGGTCTCTACATTGCCTTCACCAACTGGAACCTCAACGCCGCGGGCGGCCGCCATTTGAACGGCCTCGACAACCTGCACACCTTGATCCACGATCCCTATTTCTGGAACGCGCTCTTCAACATGGTCTATTATCTCATGACCGTGTTCGTGCAATACGCGATCGCCTTCGGGCTGGCGCTGCTGCTCAATGCCGGCATTCGCGCCCGACGCTTCTTCCGCATCGCGTTCCTGCTGCCGTTCATGCTGAGCCCGGTCGCGGTGAGTTGGATGGTCGGCAAGTCGATCATGGAGAACAGGTTCGGCCCGCTGGCTAATTTCCTGCGCTTCCTTGGCTGGGAGAACCCGGCTTTCTTCACCTCGCCCTGGATCGCCCGGCTCAGCATCATCTCTATGGATGCCTGGGTGTGGATTCCGTTCATGATCATTCTGCTGCTCGCCGGGCTGCAAGCGTTGCCGCACGACGTCAAGGAGGCGGCGCAAGTGGACGGCGTCAATTCCTGGCAGATGTTTTCTGAGATCACCTTTCCGCTGATGCTGCCGGTCAGCCTCACCGCGATCATCCTACGCATGATCTTCGAGTTGAAGCTCGCCGACATCGTCATCAACGTGACCGCTGGCGGCCCCGGCGGGGCCACGGATACGATTTCGAGCTTCGTTTACCGCGAATACCGCGACCGCTCGAACGTCGGCTACGCCACGATGATCGCCGAAGTCTATCTCATCCTCATCATCATTTTCATCACGCTGGTGCTGAAGTTCGCGCGGCCCTACATGCGCAAGATGACATGAGGATTCGTCATGACGGGCAGACGGGAGCCGCGACCGTGACCGCAGAAGCCGCCTCGAGCTTTGGCGAGCCCGCCGCACGCCGATCGGCGCTCAGCGTCGTCGGGCGGATCGCGATCTACGCCACGCTCCTGATTTGGACCTTCATCGCGCTGTTCCCGATCTATTGGACGGTGACGACGACCTTCAAGCTTGGCCGCGACGTGACGCAGGGCCATCTCATCCCCTGGCTCGACTTCGTCCCTAAGTGGAAGGGGCTGCAATCGCTGGGCCTGTCGCCGGACACGATCTTCACCACCTCCGACGTGCGCGAGGAGTTCCTCGACAAGTTCTACAACTCCGTCATCGCCACCCTTGGCGCCTCGGGCCTCGCAGTGCTCATCGGCTCGCTCGCCGCCTACGGCCTCAGCCGCTTCGAATACAAATTCGGCCGCTTCGGCAATCAGGATATCTCGTTCTTCTTCATTTCGCAGCTCATCCTGCCGCCCGTTGTGCTGGCGATGCCGTTCCTCGTGCTCTACAAGGAGCTGGCGCTGCTCGACACCCATATCGGCCTGATCTTCGTCTATACGCTGATGGTGCTGCCAATCGTCATCTGGGTGATGCGCGACCAGTTCGATTCCATCCCCAACGAAATGGAGCAGGCCGCCCTTGTCGATGGCTGCACAATCTGGGGCGCCTTCCTGCGCATCGTGTTGCCGATGGCGCTGCCGGGCGTGGTGGCTTCGTTCCTGCTCTCCACCGTGCTGTGCTGGAACGAGTATTTCTTCGCTTCGCTGCTGACCGGCTTCAACGCGCAGACCCTGCCGGTGATGGTGGCGAGTCAGACCGGCTCGCAGGGGATCAACTGGTGGACGATGGCGGCGCTGGCGACGGCGGCGATCTCGCCGCTGCTGCTGGTCGGAATCTTCCTCGAACGCTACATCGTCATGGGTTTGACGGCGGGCGCCGGCAAATAGTTGCGCCGACCCACAGGAGCGCCGAAGGGTGACGACAAGCGATCGCGGCGCCTTTGGCGAGCCCAAGAGCGCCGATCCCCAGAGCTTGAGCGGGCGCCTGCGCGCGCTGCTGATCGAGCTGATGCTGATTCCAGGCTTGAGCGGCCACGAGGATCGAGTGCGCCGCCGGCTGAAGCGGGAACTGGCCGCGCTCGGCCTGGCGACGCGGACGGACGTGATGGGCAACCTGACGGCGACCGCGCCCGGCGATCCCGCCCGGCCAAGCGTGATGCTGTTCACCCACATGGATCAGCTCGGCTTCATCGTGCGCAAGATCGAGCCCTCGGGCCTGGCGCGCGTCGAGCGGCTCGGCGGCGTGCCGGAGCGAGCGCTCGCATCGCAGGCGGTTCTGTTCTGCCTCGGCGAGGGCCGGGATCTTGCGGGCGTCATCGCCAATAAGAGCCATCATGCGACGACGCCGGAGGAGAAATACCGCGTCCTCCCTTACGCGGAGATCTTCATCGACGGCGGCTTCGCCAGCGCCGAGGCGATGCGCGAGGCCGGAATCGAGATCGGAACGCCGGTCGTCTATGCCCCGAACGCGGTGCCGCTCGCCGGAGGGCGCATCGCCGGAACTTCGGTTGACGACCGCGCGGGTTGCGCGGTCCTGATCGAGGCGGCGCGCGCGCTGCTCGCGACCCCGGCTCGGCCGACGGTGCATTTCGTGTTCTCGGTGCAGGAGGAATTCAACCTGCGCGGCGCGCTGGCTGCGGCGCAGACGCTGCGGCCGGATATCGCCATCCAGCTCGACCTCATGCTGGCCGCCGACACGCCCGATATGACCGGGCGCGGCGAGGTTCGGCTCGGCGGCGGGCCGGCCGTCAGCCTCTATAGCTTCCACGGCCGCGGCACGCTCAACGGCACCCTGCCGCATCCGGGCCTGGTCGGCGTGTTTGAGCGCTCGGCGCGCGCGCTAGCCATGCCGCTGCAACGCAGCGCCCAGGTCGGCGTGCTGACCGATTCCTCCTACGTCCAGTTGGTCGGCGGCGGCGTCGCCGCCATCGACGTCGGCTTTCCGATCCGCTATTCGCATTCGTCGCTGGAGGTCTGCGATCTCGCCGATCTCGAAGCGCTGACGCGGCTCGTCGCCGCGGCGATCGAAAGCATCGGCGCCGATTTCCCGCTCGACCGGGATCTTTTGTGATGGCGAAAGCCTATCTCGGCATCGACATCGGCACCTACGAGACCAAGGGGGCGCTCGTCGCCGCCGACGGCGAGGTGCTCGCCAGCGCCAAACGCGCCCACCGGATGCTCGTGCCGCGTCCGGGCTGGGCCGAACATCGCGCCGAGGAGGATTGGTGGCAGGATTTCGTGACGGTAAGCCGCGACCTGATCGCTACCGGCGGCGTCGCGCCGAAGGACATCCGCGCGGTGGCGGCGAGCGGCATCGGGCCGTGCGTGCTGCCGGTGGACAGGTCGGGCGCACCGCTGATGAACGCCATCCTCTATGGCGTCGACACCCGCGCGATGCGCGAAATCCGCGAGCTGACCGACGGCCTCGGCGGCGCGCGCATTTTCGAGACCTGCGGCAACGCGCTGACATCGCAATCGGTGGGCCCGAAAATTCTTTGGTTGAAGCGCAACCGCCCGGACGTGTTCGACGCGGCTCACAAGTTTCTCAATTCGACCTCGTTCCTGGTTCACCGTCTGACCGGCCGTTTCGTTGTCGATCATTACACCGCCGCCAACGCCAGCCCGCTCTACTCGGCCGACAGGCTGGAATGGACGGACGCGCTGACGGCCGAGATCGCGCCGCTCGACCGGCTGCCCGAGCTTGCCTGGACGACCGAGATTGCCGGCGGCGTGACCGCCGAAGCCGCGGGGGCGACTGGCCTTGCAGCGGGAACGCCGGTTATCGTCGGCACGATCGACGCGGCGGCGGAGGCGGTCAGCGTCGGCGTGATCGAGCCCGGCCAGATGATGCTGATGTACGGCTCGACGATCTTCACCATTCTCGTCGCGTCCTCGCGCCTGCGTGACGCGCGCCTGTGGTGGGCGCCGTGGTTGTTTGCCGGCCAGCACGCATGGCTGGCGGGCCTTGCCACTAGCGGCGCCTGTACGCGCTGGTTCGTCGATCAACTCGCGCGCGATCTCGCCGGCGGGGAGGCGCTCGACCGCCTCATGCGCGACGCGGCGGCCTCGCCGACAGGGGCGCGCGGCCTGCTGTTTCTGCCCTATTTCTCCGGCGAGCGCACGCCGATCCACGATCCCCACGCCAAGGGCCTGTGGTTCGGACTGACGCTCGCGCATGATCGCGCCGACATGTTTCGCGCGCTGATTGAGGGGATCGCGCACGCGACCCGCCATATCTTCGATACCTACTCTGAGGCTGGCGCGGCGTTGGGGGCGATCCGCGCCGTCGGCGGCGGCTTGCGCAATCCGGTGTGGATGCAGTCGACCGCCGACATCTGTGGCGGCAGCCAGGAGATGACGAAGCAGCGGCTTGGCGCCTGTTACGGCGACGCTTTCCTGGCCGCGCTCGGCGTCGGCGACGCTCGCAAGGCAGATATTCGGCGCTGGAATCCGGTGACGGAGCGCGTCGCCCCGAACGCTGCCAACGCGCCGCGCTACGCCCGTCAGCACGAGATTTTCCTGGCGCTCTACCAGCGCAACCGCGACCTAATGGCCCGGCTGGGGGAGGATATGTGAGCCGACGGCGATGGCACCACTATGCTGATAACCGTCGCCGCGTTGCTACCCAAGGACAAGTCGGCATGACCACGCCATTCCTTTCCATTCGAACTATCGCCAAGCGCTATGGCGATGTCGTCGCTGTTGAAGACGTGTCGCTCGATATCCGCAGGGGCGAATTCGTCACATTCCTCGGCCCCTCCGGATCGGGCAAGAGCACGACGCTTTACACGGTTTCCGTGTGAAAGACTCGGCCGGATTCCTGAGACGCTGGCCGGGTGATAGATAGGACGGTCATGATTCGCAGGAGGCGGACATGGCCGTAGTCGCCGAGCACCTCAGCGTTGCGGAGTTGGAAGGGCGTTATAAGGCTAGCAAGGACGCGACGTCGTCGCGGCATTTTCAGACGATCCTTCTCCTGGCGAAGGGCCATTCGACGAGCGAAGCGGCGCAAGTCGTCTCGTTCGGTCTGCGTTGGATCGAGCAGCTTCTCGAACGCTACAACGCCGTCGGCCCTACGGCGCTGGGCGATCTGCGCAGAGACAACG
>DATNDU010000142.1:0-14503 GCA_035606915.1 Roseiarcus sp.
GCGCAAACAACAAGCAGAAGCACCTCGCGCAGCGGATGCGCCACGCGCCAGGGCTCGCGCGGGTCGTCGATGATCGCGAAATGGTCGAGAAGCGCCTTCAGACGCGACTTCTCTTTGAACACGGCGAAAGCGAGGCTCATCGCGGCGGCTCCAGAATCAATCCGCCGCCAGTGAATCACGCCTCGTTCAATCCGTTAACCGCCGTTAACCCGAATTCGCAGCCCTGTCGTCCTCGCCTTCCCGCACCACATAAGTATAGAACCGAATGCCGCCGTCCGGCTGCGGTTCGCGATAGAGCCCCTGGATCTCCGCCTCGAAGCCGGGGAACAGGTTCGACGCCCGCTCGAACGCTTTCAGATAGTCGATCATCGGCTTTGCCCGCGCGTCGAGCCGCTCGCCCGGCACGATCGTCGCGATGCCCGGCGGATAAACGACGAACAGGGTGGTGGCGATGCGGCCCTCGATTTCGTCGATCGGCAGATAATCGACATTGTTGCGCACCAACTGCTTGGCGGCGTCGTGCGGCGACATCGCGACGTCGGGCAGGTGATCGGGCGAGAACTGGGCCCGTTGCAGCCGCGACACGTTCGCCTGCGCGTAGAAGGCATGCATGTCGGCGCAGAGATCGCGCAGGCGGCGGCCGTGGTAGCGCTGCGGCCGCCTGGCGACGAATTCGGGAATGACGTCGTCGAGATAGGCGTTGTCGTCGTGGTGGCGCTTGAAGGCGACGAGCGCCGATACCAATGTGCCGGCCTTGCTCGATTCGACGCCCGGCGTCAGCAGGAACAGCAGCGAGTTGAGGTCGTTCTTCTCCGGCACGACGCGGTTCTCGCGCAGATATTGCGCCACTACGGGCGCCGGCACGCCGTGCTCGGCGTAGGCCCCGGTCTTGCGGTCGAAGCCCGGCGTCAGCAGCGTCAGCTTGGCGGGATCGGTGATGGCGAAGCCGCTCTCGACGCGGCTGAAGCCGTGCCAGTGGGCGTCCGGCTGCAACATCCAGTAACGCGGGTCGCGGGCGAGCTGGTCGGTCGAGATCGATTCCCACGCCACATCATGGGCGCGCCCCGGCAGGGCGACGTCGGGAATCTCGACCCGGTCGGGCACGAACGGGTCGAAGAACCAGCGTCGCGCGGGATCGCGCTCCTTCTCTTCGAACTCGCGCTTGATGGCGCGCAGCTTCTTGCGCAGTTCGATGCCGAGCCGGAGGGTGTCGTCCCACAGCACCTCGCCGGACTTGCCCTTCATCATCTGCGCGCCGACGTCGAGCGAGGCGAACAGCGGATAGAACGGCGAGGTCGAGGCGTGCTGCATGAAGCCTTCGTTGAAGCGGCGATGCTCGACGCGCCGGCGCTGGCCCTTGATGTGGCGATCGCGCACATGGATCTGGCTCGCCTGGCTGAAGCTGGCAAGCTGCTTGTGGGCGGACTGCGTCGCCACGATGCCGGGCGAATTGGCGCCGAGCGCTCTTAGGCCCATGGCGAAGCGATGCTCGTAGAGCGGGTGGAATTTCATGAACCCCGCCCACGCCTCGTCAAACAGGATGTAATCGCAGAGCGGGCCGATGCGCTCGACCACCTTCTCGGCGTCGAGAATGGTGCCGTCATAGGTGCATTGCTCGATGACGGCGACGCGGAACGGCCGCGGCTTCAGCCACGCCTCCTTGTCCTTGACCAGCGGGTGGGTGCGGATGCGCTCGCGCAAAGCCTGCTCGTCGAAAGCGTCGGCGTAGATCGGGCCGATGAGGCCGTGGGCGTTGCGGTCGGCGGGCAGATAGATCGGCAGGCCGCCGGAAATCAGCAGCGCGCCGTGGTGGGCGGCCTTGTGGTTGTTACGGTCGAACAGCACGAGATCGCCGTCGGCGATCAGGTTGCCGAGCACGATCTTGTTGGAGGACGAGGTGCCGTTGAGCACGAAATAGGTCTTCTCGGCCCCGAAAATCTGCGCCGCCTCCTTCTGCGCCTTCAGCGCCGGGCCTTCGTGAGTGAGCAGGTCGCCGAGTTCCAGCACGGAATTGTCGAGATCGTCGCGGAAGATCGCCTCGCCCAGATGCTCCATGAAGATGCGCCCGATCGGCGAGCGGTTGTAGAAGATGCCGCCGTTGTGGCCGGGGCAGGTCCAGAGCTGGTTGCCCTCCTCGGCGTAATCGACGAGCGCGCCGAAGAACGGCGTCTTCAGCGTCTCCGCATATTGCTTGAGGCGCGAGACCAGGTTCTTGGCGATGAACTCCGGCGTCTCCTCGGCCAGGAACACGTAGCCGTCGATGAAGTCGAGCACTTCGACCGGGATGTCCTCGAAACGCTTGCCGCGCACGAGGATGACGATCGGCATTTCGAGGCCGCGTTTTCGCATCAGGTTGATGAGCGAGGCGGCCTTGCCTTCGAGGCCCTTCTTGCCCCAGTCGACCACCATGCAGCCGATGGCCGCATCGGTCTGCACGGCGATTTCGGCGTCGTCCACCCGGCGGGCGCGCACGACCTGGAAGCCCATGCGGTCGATGGCGGCGATGATCTGGGCGACGCGATTGCCTTCGAGATCGTCGGCGTCGAAATTCGGCGCCGAGAACAGAAAGGTGAAGCGCTGGAAATAATTCATCCGGGTAGCCTCCGCGCCGGCCGGTCTAGACGGCGCCGGCGCCGTGGACAACATGGCTGCGACGGATTCGTGACCGGCGACGCCCGTTTCGTTACGCGACGGGCGCTGTTGCGGATGCTAGGGTGAGGCGAGGGGAGGGCAGACCGATGATTCGAGTAGCGCTTGCGGCGTTTGTCGGGGCGATCCTCGCCGGCGGGGCGCAGGCCGCGCCGGCCGGCTCCTGCGACGATATGGTCGCCAGATTCGACGCTTATCTGAAGGCGCACCCGAACGCGACCGGCGCGTTGCCGCAGAGCGTCGGCGCGCAATTGATGCATCAGCCGACCCGAGAGTCCATCGACAAGGCGAAGAAGCAGGGCCGCGCGCATCTTGAAGCGCTGCTCGCCAAGGCGAAGGCCGAGCAGCAGGCCAAAGACGAAAGCGGCTGTCAGGCGACGCTCGCCGAGGTCAAGTGGATGTTGCAACCCTGATCCTGCCCGACTGATCTTGCCCGGCTGCGCACTTCGGGGCAAAAGCCGGCCCCATGTTGCATATCAATGACCTGACCTATCGCATCGGCCAGCGCCTGCTGATCGACCATGCCGGCGTCGCCATCCCGACCGGGGCGCGCGTCGGCCTCGTCGGCCGCAATGGCGCCGGCAAGACGACGCTGTTTCGCATCGTGCGCGGCGAGCTTGCGCCGGAATCCGGCGCCATCGCCACCGCCCGCAACGCCCGCATCGGCTCGGTCGAGCAGGAGGCGCCGGGCGGCCCGCAAGCCCTGGTCGATTTCGTGCTCGACGCAGATGTCGAGCGCCGCAAGCTCATGGCGGAAGCCGAGCACGCCGCCGATCCCGCCCGCATCGCCGAGATCCAAGTGCGGCTCGCCGACATCGAAGCCCACGCGGCGCCCGCCCGCGCCGCGCGCATCCTGGCCGGCCTCGGCTTCGACGAGGCGGCCCAGCAGCGCGCGCTTTCCGAGTTCTCCGGCGGCTGGCGCATGCGGGTGGCGCTGGCGGCGGTGCTGTTCTCGCAGCCCGACCTGCTGCTGCTCGACGAGCCCACGAACTATCTCGATCTCGAAGGCGCGATGTGGCTGGTCGATTACCTGGAGACTTATCCGGCGACGGTGCTGGTCATCAGCCACGACCGCGACCTGCTCGACGATGTCGCCAACCACATCCTGCACCTCGACAGGGGCAAATTGACGCTGTGGAGCGGCGGCTATTCCAGCTTCGAGCGCCAGCGCGCCGAGATGATCGTCTTGCAGGGCAAGGCGGCCAAGAAGCAGGAGGAGCGCCGCAAGCATCTGCAATCCTTCGTCGACCGCTTCCGCGCCAGCGCCACCAAGGCCAGCCAGGCGCAATCGCGGCTGAAGATGCTGGCGAAAATGGCGCCGGTGGCGGTGGTCGTCGACGACAGCGCGCTGCCGTTCTCCTGGCCCGCGGTGGCCAAAAAGCTCGCCTCGCCGCTGGTGGCGCTGGAGGGCGCGTCCGTCGGCTACGAGGGCAGGGCGGTGCTGTCGCGGCTCAGCCTCAGCCTGCAAGCCGACGACCGCATCGGCCTCATCGGCGCCAATGGCAACGGCAAGTCGACCTTCGCCAAGCTGATGGGCGGCCGGATGGAGCTTATCTCCGGCAAGATGGTGCGCGCGGGCAAGTTGGAAGCCGGCTTCTTCGCCCAGCACCAGGTCGACGACCTCGCCCCCGGCGGCAGCGCCTATACGCATGTCGCGGCGCGCATGCGCGGCGAGCCGGAGGCGAAAATCCGTGGCCGCGTGGCGCGCATCGGCTTTTCGGCCGGGCGCGCCGATACGCCGATCGAGCAGCTTTCCGGCGGCGAGAAAGCGCGCCTGCTGATGGGCCTGACCACCTTCAACGGCCCGCAACTGCTGATCCTCGACGAGCCGACCAACCATCTCGACATCGACAGCCGCGCCGAACTCATCGATGCGATCAACGAATATGAGGGCGCCTGCATCCTCATTTCGCACGACCGCCGGCTGCTGGAGGCCTGCGCCGATCGGCTGTGGCTGGTCGCCGAGGGCCGGGTGCGCAACTTCGATGGCGATCTCGACGATTACGCACGGCTCGTCGTCGGCCGGCCGGCCGAAGCCAAATCGCGCTCGCCCAAAGTTTCGCAAGCCGCGCGCGCCTCGGAGCCTTCGTTCGAGCGCCAGATCGTCGCCACCGAGCAGAAGATGCAACGATTCCAGGATTTACTGGCGCGGGTAGATGAGGCGTTGGCCAAGGCGGCGGCCGACGGAGCGCCGCCGCAGCAGGCAATTGAACTTGCCGCGAAACGACGTGAACTTGAGCGCGCGCTGATTGCCGCCGAGGAGACATGGCTCGAACTGTCGGCAAAGGCGGAAGCCACGATGTGACGGACGCCGAATATTGGCCGCTTACAGGGTTGCGAGTTCGCCAAGGGCGCAGTTGTGATTCTTTTTTGCAAGATCACTTCGTTTCCCTATTGCGATTCAAGGATATTGGTATAGGTACTCTACCGACATTCACTTGGGGGAAGTTATGATGGCGGGCGATTCGGCATCCAGCGATTACGTCGCCTTGGCGGCTGAGGTTGTGTCGGCGTTTGTAGGGCATAATTCTCTGCCGGTTTCGGAACTCCCGGGACTGATAACTTCCGTTCACGCGGCGCTAATGAAGATTTCGGGTGGTTCGGCGGCGCCGGTGACGACAGAGCCAGAAGTGCTGACCCCCGCCGTGCCGGTGCGCAAGTCGATCACCGCCGATTACCTCATCTGCCTTGACGATGGCCGCAAGTTCAAGTCGCTGAAGCGTCATCTTGCCTCCCTCGGCATGACGCCGGACCAGTATCGCGCCAAGTGGAGCCTGGCCGCCGACTATCCGATGGTCGCCTCCAATTACGCCGCGACCCGCTCGGCGCTGGCCAAGAAGATCGGCCTCGGGCAGAACCGCAAGCGCGGCTGAACGGGCGGCGGCCTCTGGGGCGGCCTCTGGGGATTGTGAGCGCGCGGCGGCGCGATTAGGCTGCGGCGCTTCCGTCAACCCCGACAGGCGCTATGTCCGTAACCCCCTATTCCACCGCCGCCGAGCTTGCCCGCGCGCTTGGCGACGGCGAAGCGTCGTCCGTCGAACTGACCGAGGCGGCGATCGCCCGCATCGAAGCTCTCAACGGGCCGATCAACGCCATTTGCGTCAAGACTTACGCGCGGGCGCGCAAGGCGGCCCGCGCCGCCGACGCGCGGCTCGCCCAGGGCGAGCGCGGAGCGCTGCTCGGCGTGCCGACGACGCTCAAGGAATCCTACAATCTCACGGCGACGCCGACGACCTGGGGCTTTCCGGCGGCGCGCGATTTCGTTCCGCAGGCCAATTCGTTGGCCGCCAGCCGCCTCGAACAGGCCGGCGCCGTCATCATCGGCAAGACCAACGTGCCGGTCGGCCTCGGCGACTGGCAGAGCTACAACGACATCTACGGCGTCACCAACAACCCCTATGATCTCGGCCGCTCGCCCGGCGGCTCCTCCGGCGGCTCCGCGGCGGCGCTGGCGGCGGGCTTCGGCGCGCTGTCACTGGGCTCCGACATCTGCGGTTCGCTGCGCGTGCCGGCGCATTTCTGCGGCGTTTGCGCCCATAAGCCGACCTTCGATCTCTGCCCGCCGCGCGGCCACACGCCGCCGGGGGTGACGCCGCTGCCGGGCGGCATCGATCTCTCGGTCATCGGCCCGATGGCGCGCAGCGCCGAGGATCTGGCGGCGCTGCTCGACGTCATCGCCGGCCCTGACGAACTCGACAGCGGCGTCGGCTACCGGCTCGCCTTGCCGCCGGCGCGGGCCGACGATTTCGCCGGCTTTCGGGTGCTCGTGCTCGGCTGCCATCCGCTAGTCGATACGGAGGCCTGCGTAGCCGAGGCGATGGCGACGCTCACCGGCCGGCTCGAACGCGCCGGCGCGAAAGTGGCGCGCAGCAGCGGCCTCGTCCCCGATCTCACTGCCGGCGCGCGGCTTTACGTGCATCTTCTGATGGCGGCGTTCTCCGCCCGCTGGGCCGACGACGTCTATGCCCCCGTGGCCGAGACGGCGGCCAAGCTCGACGCCGACGACCACAGCCTCGCCGCCGAGCAGGCGCGCGGCGCGACCATGAGCTATCGCGCCTGGTCGGCCGCCAATGCGCAGCGCAACGGCGTGCGCGCGCAATGGCGGACTTTGTTCAAAGACTTCGATGCGGTGATTACGCCGGTGACGCCGACGCCGGCCTTCCCGCACGATCACGAACCCGATCACGCCAAACGCAAGCTCCTCATCAACGGTGCGCCGCAGGATTATTTCAGCAATGTGCTGTGGCCGGGCGTGGCGACGATGCCGGGGCTGCCGGCGACCGCGCTGCCCGTCGCCCGCTCGCCGGAGGGCCTGCCGATCGGCGCCCAGATCATCGGGCCGTGGCTCGAAGACCGCACGCCGCTCAAGCTCGCGCAGTTGATCGAGCGCGCCTTTGGCGGCTTCGTCCCGCCGAAGCTTTAGGCTCAATCTTCTTTGGCGTCGCTCAACGCCGCCGCCGCCATGGCGCGCGTCACCTTGCGCCCCTGCGCCAGTGCTTCGGCGTCGAGCGTCTCGACCAGCGTGCGCGCCGCGCCGAGCGAGCGGTCGAGGCGGCGGGCGATATAGGCGAGGAGCGACGGCTCGACGCTCATCTGCCGGTCGCTGAACAGTTTCGCCAACACCGCCTCGACGAGTTCGGGCTCCGGCGGCGCGATTTCGACGATCGGCGCCAGGCGCAGTCGCGATAGCAGGTCGGGCGTCGCCAGGCCCCAGAGATCGGGCGCCGCCTTCGCCGTCATCAACACCGCGACGCCGCGCGCGCGCGCAAAATTGAGCCAGTGGAAAAACGCCGCTTCCGCGGCGCCGCCCGCGTCGGCGTCGTCGAGCGCCAGGGCGGGGCCGCGCGCCGCCTCCTCCGGGTCGAGCCCGGCGAGGTCGCCGCCGGCGAGCCGGCGCGCTCCGGCGACGGCGGCGAAGATCGCCGCCAGATGGCTCTTGCCGGCGCCCGGCGGCCCGACCAGCAGCATCAGCGGCGCCGGCCAGCGCGGCCAGTTATCGATCAGCGCCAGCGCCGCCGCGTTGGAAGACGCGGCGAGGAAATCCTCGCGCGCAAAACTCGGCTCGTGCGGCAGCGGCAGCGGCAATTGCCGCGGCGCGCTCACCGGCCGGCGGCGGCCGGCGGCCGGCCGCGATAGAGCGGGCTCATCTGATAGCTGCGGATAAGGCGGCGCACGATGACGCCGAGCGCCGCCGCCGTCGGCACCGCGACCAACAGCCCGGTGAAGCCGAACAGGTCGCCGAAGGCGAACAGCGCGAAGATCAGCCACACCGGATGCAGCCCGATCGATTCGCCGACCAGCTTCGGCGAGATCACATAGCCCTCCAGGAACTGGCCGAAGCCAACGACCCCGAGCGCCAGGAAAAACATGTGCAGATCCGGCCATTTCTGCACCAGGGCGACGCTGAGCGCGAGCACCAGCGCCGTCAGCGAGCCGACATAGGGAATGAAACTGAGCACCCCGCCGAGCACGCCGATCAGCAGCGCAAAATCGAGGCCGATCAGCGACAGCCCCATCCCGTACCAGAGGCCGAGAAACAGGCAGACCAGCGATTGCCCGCGCAGGAAGCCGGCGAGCGCGCGGTCGATTTCGCCGGCGGTTTCGAGAAGCTCGGTGCGATGCGGGCGCGGCAGCCAGGACTCGAGCGCATCGACCATCTTCTGCCAATCGATGAGGATGTAGAAGGCGACCACCGGCGCGATGATGAAGAACGACAGCACGCCGACCAGCGCCGCGCCGCCGATCGCGAGTTGCTTCATTCCCGCCAGCAACCAGGCGCCGCTGCGGCTCATCAGGTCGGCGACCGCCTTCTGGATCTGGTCGGCGGTGAAGGTGTCGCCGAGGCCGAGTTGTTGCAGCCAGGGGCCGCCGTGCTCGGCCAGGAACGCCGAACCGCTGGTGGCGATCAACGATTGCAACTTCCTGATGAAGTCTGGCAGGTTGGTCGAGAACAGCGCGATCTGGCGCAACAGCGCCGGCACCAGCGTCACCGCGACCAGCCCGACGACGCCGACGAAGGCCAGCATGATGGTGAGCGAGGCGGCGAGCCGGCTGAAGCCGAGCCGTTGCAGCCGATGCGCGACCGGATTGAGCAGATAGCCGACGGCGATGCCGGTGACGAAGGGCGCGATCCCCGACCCCAGCGTGTTGACGACGATGGCGATGGCGCAGAACGCGACGGCCAGAAACGTCAACTGCTTTTCGATCGGCACCGGCACGACGATGTGCGTCGGCTGGATCAGATCCCATTTGCCGCCCCAGGGGTCCTTGAACACCGCGACCACGCCATAGGGCTCGCGGCGCGCGTTCTCTATGAACTCGACGCCTTTTTCGCGCATGCGCGCGAAATCGCCGGCGAAATCGTCGGTCTCCAGGAAATAGGCGACCCGCCCGCCGGCCGGCGCGCCGACGCCGGCGACTTGCCGCTCGCCCTGGGCTTTGGCGATGATGAAGCGCGCGCCGAGGTCCGAGGCGTCGCCGACCACCACCCAGCGCTTGGTCTGCGACAGCGGCCGGTCTTCCAGCACGACGAAGCCGAGGCTATCGCGGAACCAGGCAATGGCGGCGTCGTAATCCGGCGCCAGGAAGGCGACGGCGGCGAGACTATGCGCCAAGCGGCAGAACTCCCCAAAAGGCTTTCACCCCTATAGACCGGCGCTCAGGCGCCCGTCGAGACGACGGCCGCAAAAGCACGTGACGGGCGTTGACTTTGCCGGCGCTGGCCCCGAATTAGCCCGGGGACCTCAACCGCGGGAGCGCGTGATGGGCGAAGCGGAGCGGAAGGGTGCGTGTCTCGTCGTCGGCGCTGGCGACGGCCTCGGCGCGGCGATCGCCGCCGCCTTCGCAGCGGAAGGCCTCGCCGTCTGCCTCACCCGCAGGCCCCGCCACGCCGACGCGCTGGAGGCGCTGGCGGCTTCGCTGCGCGCCGGCGGCGCCAGCGCCCACGCCTATCCGCTCGACGCGCGCCAGGAGGGCGAGATCGTGGCGCTGTTCGAGACCATCGAGCGCGACGTCGGCCCGCTGGAAGTCGTCGTTTTCAACATCGGCGCCAATGTGCGCTTTACGCTGACCGAGACGACCGAGCGGGTCTATCGCAAGGTCTGGGAAATGGCGACGCTCGCAGGCTTCTTCGCCGTGCGCGAGGCGGCGCGCGTCATGAGCCCGCGCGGCGCCGGCACGATCCTGGTCACTGGGGCGACCGCCAGCGTGCGCGGCGGGGCGGGCTATGCCGCCTTCGCCGGCGCCAAACACGGGCTCAGGGCGCTGGCCGAGAGCGCCGCGCGGGAGTTGGGGCCGATCGGCATCCATGTCGCCCATCTCGTCATCGACGGCATGATCGACGGCGTCTTCGCCCGCTCGATCCGCCCCGACGCCGCCGAGCGGCTGGCGCGCCAGGAAATTCTCGATCCCGTCGAAATCGCCCGCAACTACGTGTTCCTGCACCGTCAGCGCCGCAGCGCCTGGACCTTCGAGATGGACCTGCGACCTTACTGCGAACCCTGGTGAAAGATGCCGAAGACGCTGACCTTCCTGTTCGATTTCGCCAGCCCGAATTGCTGGTTCGCCTATCGTGCTTTACCGCCGTTGCTCCAGCGCGCCGGCGCCCGGCTCGACATCGCGCCGGTGCTGCTGGGCGGCATATTCAAGGCGACCGGCAATCAGTCGCCGCTCGCCGCCTTCGCCCACGTCAAGGGCAAGCTCGCTTACGATCGGCTGGAGATGGCCCGCTTCGGCGCCCGCCACGGCCTGACGCAGTTCCGTATGAACCCGCATTTTCCCGTCAACACGCTGATGCTGATGCGCGGCTTGCTGGCGGCGCGCGGGGCCGGGCAGGGGGCGGCCTATCTGGAGGCGGGCCTGCAGGGGCTGTGGGAGGAGGGCCTCGACCTCGCCGACCCCGCCACGCTCGCCGCGCGGCTCGACCGCGCCGGGCTCGACGGGGCGGCGCTCGTCGCCGGCGCCCAGGCGCCACAGATCAAGGCGGCGCTGGCCGAGGCCACCGACAAGGCGGTGGCGCGCGGCGTCTTCGGTCTGCCAACCTTTTTCGTCGGCGACGAGATGTTCTTCGGCAAAGACCGTCTTGGTCAGGTTGAAGAAGAGCTGTTCCGCCCGTGAGCGAAATTTACAACCTGCTGATCGATCCCAACGCCTGGGCGGCGCTGGCGACGCTGATCGCCATGGAGTTGGTGCTCGGCGTCGACAACCTGGTGTTCCTGGCGCTGGTGACGGCGCGGGTGGAGCCGGCGCGGCGCGATCTGGCGCGGCGGGTCGGCCTCGGCTTCGCACTCGTCATGCGGCTTGCGCTGCTCGGGGCGCTCGCCGGGCTCGTCCGCCTGACCTCGCCGCTGTTTTCGCTGTTCGGGCACGATTTTTCGTTGCGCGATCTGGTGCTGCTGGCCGGCGGGTTCTTCCTGCTCGCCAAGGCGACGCAGGAGATTCACAATAACGTCGAGGGCAATGGCGAGGAGGCCGAGGCCGCGCCGCCGATCAGCTTCGCCTCAGCGATCGCTCAAGTCGTCGCGCTCGATCTCGTGTTTTCAATCGACAGCATCGTCACCGCCGTCGGCATGACCGATCACTTTCCGGTGATGGCGACGGCGGTCATCATCGTCATCGTGCTGATGGGCGTCGCGGCGGGGCCGTTGTCGCGTTTTATCACGTCCAATCCGACCCTGGTGATGCTGGCGCTAAGCTTCCTGTTGATGATCGGCATGGTGCTCGTCGCCGACGGCTTTGGTCTCCACGTGCCGAAAGGTTATATCTACACTGCGTTTCTGTTTTCGGGGTCGGTCGAGGCGCTCAACACGCTGCGACGGGTGCGCGGGCGACGTAGAAGAGTAGCCGCCGGCGCCGTTACTCCAATTGGTAACCGCCCTAGCGATGACGCCGGAACTCATCATTAATCGTGCAAAGAACATAGGGTTGCCACCGGTGACGCTACGCGATCGGGGATACGCAATATTAAGGCGCAACCTGGATAGATGATCCCCGTCAGCGCCAAAATTGTGAGGCGCGGGAAGTAAGCAGGGAGCATCCTATGCAGTATTTCAGGTCTTTCTTTAACGATGACGCCGGCGCCACGGCTATCGAATACGCGCTCATCGCGTCGCTGATCGCGATCGCGCTGGTCACCGTCCTGGGCACCCTCGGCACGAAGCTCAGCAGCGTGTTTGCCGAGGTCAGTTCGGCGCTCAAGTAAGAGCCGCCCGTCTCGGCGTCGGCGTCAAACGGAGAAACTGACGCCGCAGCCGCAAGACGCGATCGCGTTCGGGTTTATCACCTTGAACGCCCGCCCCATGAGGTCGTCGACGAAATCGAGTTCGGCGCCCTTCAACATTTCCAGCGAGACGGGGTCGACCAGCACGGTCACGCCATCGCGCGTGGCGACGAAATCGTCCTGCGCGCGCAACTTTTCGACGTCAAACGCATATTGAAACCCCGAGCAGCCGCCGCCTTTGACGGATATGCGCAGCGCCGCGTCGGGATCGCCGGCCAGCACTTGATTCAACTGACGCGCCGCCGTGGCGCTGATCGTTAGGGCAGGGCTCTCGCTCATCGCGCATTCCGGGAGTAAGGTTCGCCCGAACATAAGCCGCCTCGCCAGAACCGCAAGCTCGCCGCAACCGTCAAGCCTTCATGTTGGCTCCCTCCTACGCGCCGCGTTCGGCGCTCGCCGCCGATCCCCGGCGCTCGCGCGGCCGCCTGGCGCCCGAGCCGGACTCGCCGACCCGCACCGCCTTCCAGCGAGACCGCGACCGCATCGTGCATTCCACCGCCTTCCGCCGCCTCGCCCACAAGACGCAGGTGTTCGTGCATCACGGGGGCGACCATTTCCGCACCCGCCTCACCCACACTATAGAGGTCGCCAATCTCGCCCGCGCGCTCGCCCGCGCCTTCGCGCTCGATGAAGACCTCGCCGAGGCCATCGCGCTCGGCCACGATCTCGGCCACACCCCGTTCGGACATATCGGCGAGGACGCGCTCGACGCCTGCCTGGCCGGTTTTGGCGGCTTCGACCACAACAGCCACGCCCTGCGCCTGGTCACCGAGTTGGAGCGTCATTACGCCGCATTCGACGGCCTCAACCTGAGCTGGGAGACCCTCGAAGGGCTGGTCAAGCACAATGGCCCGCTGATCGACGCCGCCGGGCGGCCGGCGCCGGCGTGGGCGAAGCGCGGCGTTCCCGAGACCATCCTCGCCTGTGACCGCCGCCAGTCGCTGCATCTGGGCGAGTTCCCGTCGCTCGAAGCGCAGGCGGCGGCGCTTGCCGACGATATCGCCTATAACGCGCACGACATCGACGACGGGCTGCGCGCCGGCTTGTTCACGCTGCGCGAGGTCGCCGGCGTGCCCTATCTGGCGGCGCTGATCGACGAGATCGAGCGCCGCCATCGGGGCCTGGAGGAGTCGCGCGCCATCCACGAGCTTAGCCGCCGCGTCATCACCGGCTTCGTCGAGGACGCCATCCTGGCCAGCGGCGCGCGGCTGAAGGCCAATTGCATCGAGAGCGGCGCGCAGGCGCGGCTGGCGGGGCAGGCGATGTTTGCCTTTTCGGCGCCGATGGCGGCCGCGGAGCGCGACATCAAGGCGTTCCTGTTCGTCCACATGTACCGCCATCCGCAGATAAACCAGATGCGGGCGGACGGCGACCGCATCGTGCGGGCGCTTTACTCGGCCTATGCCGAGCGCCCGCAGGAGGCGCCGGCGTTCTGGGTGGCGCGGGCCGAGACGATCGGGCCGGAGCGCGCGGCGGCCGATTACCTGGCCGGCATGACCGACCGCTTCGCGCTCGCCGAATATCGCCGGCTCTTTGACCCTGAGGCGCGGTTGGGTTAAGGCGCGGCCGGAATTCACGGGACAATTGATGAACATCTTTGCCGACTTCGAGGCGCGCGTCGCCTCGGGCCTTGCCGAGCGGGTCGCCGCCGGCGCGCTGCCGCCGGGGCTCGATCTCAGCCGCTTCACCGTCGAGCCGCCGCGCGACCCCGCCCACGGCGATCTCGCCACCAACGCCGCGATGGTCTACGCCAAGGAGGCCAAGGCCGCTGGCGTCAGCCCGCGCGCGCTCGCCGAGAGCCTGGCCGAGGGCCTGCGCAAGGGCGAGGACGTCGCCGCCGTCGAAGTCGCCGGCCCCGGCTTCCTCAACATCCGCATGAAGCCCCAGGTGTTCGAGACGGTGTTGCGCACGGCGCTGACCGAGGGCGACGCCTATGGCCGCGGGGCGGCGCGTGGCGGGCCCGTCAACGTCGAATATGTCAGCGCCAACCCGACCGGGCCGATGCATGTCGGCCATGCGCGCGGCGCGGTGTTCGGCGACGCGCTCGCCCACCTGCTTGGCTTCGCCGGCCATGCGGTGACGCGCGAATATTACATCAACGACGCCGGCGCCCAGGTCGACGTGCTCGCCCGCTCTGCCTACCTGCGCTACCGCGAGGCGCTCGGCGAGGCGATCGGGCCGATCCCCGAGGGGCTCTATCCCGGCGACTATCTCAAAGCGGTGGGCGAGGCGCTCGCCGCCGAGTTCGGCGACACGTTGCGCGACAAGCCGGAGGCGCAATGGCTGGCGCCGGTGCGGGCGCGCGCCATCGCCGCGATGATGGCGATGATCCGCGACGATCTGGCCATGCTCGGCATCCATCACGACGTCTTCGCCTCCGAAGCCGAGCTGCAGCGCGCGGGCAAGCCGGCCGAAGCCGAAGCCTGGCTGCGCGCGCACTACCTCGTCTACGACGGTGTTCTGGAAGCGCCGAAGGGCAAGACGGTTGAAGACTGGGAGCCGGTCGAACTGCCGCTGTTCCGCTCGACGAAGTTCGGCGACGACCAGGACCGGCCGATCCACAAGAGCGACGGCAGC
>DATNDU010000144.1:0-20522 GCA_035606915.1 Roseiarcus sp.
CTGGGGCTACGCGCTGAAGAAATACAGCGGCGACGAAGCCAAGGCGAAAGAGTTCGTGACGGGGATCTATCGCAATGCGTCGGTGCTCGACACGGGAGCGCGCGGCTCGACCATCACCTTCGCGCAGCGCGGCATCGGCGACGTGCTGATCGCCTGGGAGAACGACGCCTTCCTGGCGCTGAACGAATTCGGCGAGGGCAAGTTCGAGATCGTTGCGCCTTCGCTGTCGATCCTGGCCGAGCCGCCGGTCGCGGTGGTGGATGGCAACGTCGACGCCAAGGGCACGCGCAAGCAGGCCGAGGCCTATCTGAAGTTCCTCTACACGCCGGTCGCGCAGGCGATCATCGCCAAGAATTACTTCCGTCCCATCGACCCCTCGGCGGCGGCGAAAGAGGACATCGCGCGCTTCCCCAAGCTTGACCTCATCACCGTCGACGGGACGTTTGGGGGTTGGAAGAAGGCGCAGGCAAAGTTCTTCGCCGACGGCGGCGTGTTCGACCAGATCGAAAAGGCGCTGCATTGAGCCGCGTTCCCTGGAAGGCGTCGAGTCCGTTGCCGGGCTTCGGCGTCACGCTCGGCTTCACGCTCGCCTATCTTTGCGCGATCGTGTTGATCCCACTCTTGGCGCTGATCGCGCGCGCTGCGCGCTTGGGCTTTGCGGGCATCGGCGCCATCGCCGTCGATCCCCGCGTGCTCGCCTCGCTGCGCGTGACCTTCGGCGCGGCGCTGATGGCGGCCGTGATCGATGTCGTCTTCGGCGCGCTGATCGCCTGGACGCTGACGCGTTATCGCTTTCCCGGCCGGCGTCTGCTCGACGCCCTGGTTGACCTGCCGTTCGCGCTGCCGACGGCCGTGGCGGGCATCTCGCTCGCCACGCTCTATGCGCCGAACGGCTGGTTCGGCGCGGCGCTCGCCAGGATCGGCGTCAAGGTCGCCTATACGCGCGCAGGCATCCTGGTTGCGCTGATCTTCGTTGGCCTGCCGTTCGTCGTGCGCACCGTGCAGCCGATCATCGAGGATCTCGACGCTCGGCTGGAGGAGGCGTCCGCAACGCTCGGCGCCAATCGCCTCCAGACCTTGCGGCGCGTGCTCGCGCCGCAACTCGCGCCGGCCCTGTCGACCGGCATGGCGCTCGCATTCGCGCGCGGCGTCGGCGAATACGGATCGGTGATCTTCATTGCCGGCAATATCCCCTATGTCTCGGAGATCACGCCGCTGCTCATCATCGTCAAGCTCGAGGAATACAATTACGGCGGCGCGACCGCCATCGCCGCGATCATGCTCGCCGTCTCCTTCGCTATGCTGCTCGTCATCAACAGCGCGCAGAACTGGAGCCGTAGGAGGCTTGGCTTTGTCTGAGGCCGTCGCTTCCCGCCGCGCGATCTCGCGCGTCGCCGACGAGCCGAGGCCGGCCAAGGCGGCGGCGATCGCCCTCAGCGTCGCCTTTCTCGCGCTGTTCTTCCTCGCGCCGCTGCTGGTCGTGGTGGCGGAGGCGGCGCGCGGGGGATTTGCGGCCTATGTCGAAGCCATCCGCGATGCCGACGCACGCGCGGCGATCTGGCTGACGCTGACGGTGGCGGCCATCGTCGTGCCGCTCAATGCCGCGTTCGGGCTGGCGGCGGCTTGGTGTGTGGGCAAATTCCAGTTCGTCGGCAAAAGCCTGCTCGTCACGCTGATCGACCTGCCGTTTTCGGTGTCGCCGGTTGTCTCCGGGTTCGTGTTCGTGCTGTTGTTTGGCGCGAACGGCTGGTTCGGGCGCTGGCTCGCCGCGCATCACGTGCAAATCGTGTTCGCCGCACCGGGCATCGTACTGGCGACCTTGTTTGTGACGTTCCCCTTCGTCGCCCGCGAACTGATCCCCACGTTGCAGGCGCAGGGGACGGCGGAGGAGGAGGTGGCGCTGACGCTTGGCGCCTGCGGCCTCAGGGCGTTCTTCACCGTCACGCTGCCGAACGCGAGATGGGCGCTGCTCAGCGGCATGCTGCTCGCCAACGCCCGCGCCATGGGAGAGTTCGGCGCCGTCTCCGTGGTTTCCGGACATATTCGCGGCCTCACAAACACAACCCCCCTGCAAGTCGAGATTCTCTACAATGAATACAGCATCGCCGCCGCTTTCTCGCTCGCCTCGCTCCTGGCCCTTCTGGCTCTGGTCACGCTTGGACTCAAGACGCTTCTTGAGCGTTTCGGCGGAGGCGCGCCTCATGCGGCCTGACCAGACAGCGATACGCGCCGCCGCGAAAGCGCCGCTGCCCAAGCCTGGGGGCTCGTTTGGCCGACCGCGTGCAATCTCGATCGACCATGTCTCGAAGGCGTTCGGCGCGACTCCCATCCTCGAGTCCATTCGTCTGGACATCGAGCCGGGCGAGCTTGTCGCCCTGCTGGGTCCTTCAGGCTCCGGCAAGACGACGCTGCTTCGACTGCTTGCCGGACTTGAGACGCCGAGTGCGGGCGTCGTGCGCTTTGATGGCGAGGACGCCTCGCAATTTTCGGTGCAGGAGCGTCGCGTGGGCTTCGTCTTCCAGTCCTACGCCCTGTTCCGTCACATGACCGTGTTCGACAATATCGCCTACGGCCTCACCGTGCGGCCGCGCCGACTGCGTCCACGACGCGAGGCGATCGCCGGCCGTGTCGCGGAACTGCTGGCGATGATGCAGCTTGGCGGCTTCGAACGACGCTATCCCGCGGAGCTATCTGGCGGACAACGTCAACGTGTCGCGCTGGCGCGCGCGCTCGCCATCGAACCGCGGGTGCTGCTGCTCGACGAACCGTTCGGCGCCCTGGACGCAAAGGTGCGCAAGGACTTGCGCAAATGGCTGCGCGACATCCACGACCGCACCGGGCTGACCACGGTCTTCGTAACCCACGACCAGGCGGAGGCGATGGAGATCGCCGATCGCGTCGCCATCCTCAACGCCGGCCGCATCGAGCAGATCGGAGCGCCCAGCGAAGTGCGCCTCGCGCCAGCGACGGCGTTTGTGCGCTCCTTCCTGGACTGACGCCGATCAGGTGGCCTTTGGCGTCTCCACCGCCGCGGGTCTTGAACAGCACTTCAATTCCCTCGACGCGCAGCGAGAGTCAGCCGAGCCCTATATCAAAAGCCGGGCGCAGGAGGGCTGGCGGCTCGTGCGCGAGCCCTTCGACGACGGCGGCTATTCCGGCGGCGCTATGGAGCGGCCGGCGTTGCAGAGCCTGGTCCGCCCTAATCGACGCCGCCGTCCTAATAAGGTCAGGTTGGCGTTGTTAGTAGCCAAACTATTGATTCTTCAGCCAAGAATTGGTGGAGCCAGACGGAATCGAACCGACGACCTCTTCAATGCCATTGAAGCGCTCTCCCAACTGAGCTATGGCCCCACGCTTTGGTCCAAAACCCTTCGGCTCAGGACTGCTCGCGGCTTCCGGTTGGGGCCGGAAGCCGGGCGCTCTATAACGGCCCCCGCTCGCCGCCACAAGGGCCGCGCGCAAGTTTTTCGGCCGCTGTCACGGCTCCTCGTCCGGCGCAATTTCGCCGTCGATCAGCGAACTCACGTCGTCTTCGTCCTCCTCTTCCTCCTCGAGGAAGGCGTCTTCGGGGCTCTCGTCGTCCTCGACGTCGATATCGTCGGCCACGGGATCAGCGGATTTCTCCTCCGCCGCCCCCACCTCGTCAAGCGACACAATCTCGACGCCGGCGGGGTTGGCCGGCTCGTCATCGCTTTCTTCGTCCTTGGCGGTCGCCCGCTCGGCGCGCGCCGTCACGCCCTGGAAGACGGTTCCGCACTTCGGACAGATGACGGGATCGCGGTTGAAATCGAAGAATTTCGCCGCGCAGGCTTGGCATTGGCGCTTGGCGCCGAGTTCGGGTTTCGCCACGGCAAAGTCCCAGGGGTTGGAGGGTCGGCGAGCCCGTTAGTCGCCCGGCCGCGACCTGTCAACGCTGACATCGACGTAACCGGCCTGCCGTGCTAGTCGCCGCGTATGAGCGAGGCCGCCAAACACCCCCTTTCCAGCCGCCGCGGCGGCCCCCTGCTCGGGCGGGTGCGCCCGCCCGGCGACAAATCGATCTCGCACCGCGCCTTCCTGTTTGGGCTGTTGACCCGCGGCGGCGTTGAGATCCACGGCCTGCTCGAAGGCGAGGACGTGCTGGCGACAGGCCAAGCCTGCCGCCAACTCGGGGCCGAGATCGTCCGCCATGCGCCCGGCCGCTGGAGCGTGCATGGACCCGGCCTCGGCGCGCTGCTGGCGCCGCGCGCGACGCTGGATTTCGGCAACGCCGGCACTGGCTCGCGGCTGATGATGGGCGTCGTCGGCAGCCACCCGATCGAGGCGACCTTCGACGGCGACGCCAGCCTGCGTAAAAGGCCGATGCGGCGCATCCTCGATCCGCTCAGGCAAATGGGGACTGAGGTGATCGCCGAGGCCGAGGGCGGGCGCTGCCCGATCACGCTGCGCGGCCCCGACGCCGTCTCGCCGATCCTCTATCGCACGCCCGTCGCCTCGGCGCAGATCAAGTCGGCGGTGCTGCTCGCCGGGCTCAATGGGCGCGGCGTCACTACGGTCATCGAGACGCAGGCCTCGCGCGACCATACCGAGAAAATGCTGGCCCATTTCGGCGCCGACGTCAGGGTGAGCGTCGAGGGCGAGGGGCGGCGCATCGATCTCGTCGGCCAGCCGGCGCTGCGGCCGGCGCCGGTGCATGTGCCGGCCGACCCGTCCTCGGCAGCGTTCCCGATCGTCGCCGCGCTCATCACGCCGGGCTCGGATGTCGTCGTCGAGGGCGTGATGATGAACCCGCTGCGTAGCGGGCTGTTGACGACGCTGATCGAAATGGGGGCGCGCATCGAAACGCTCGACGCTCGCGACGAGGGTGGCGAGCGGGTGGCGGACTTGCGGGTGCGCGCCAGCGACCTCGTCGGCGTCGACGTGCCGGCGACGCGGGCGCCCTCGATGATCGACGAATACCCGATCCTCGCCGTCGCGGCAGCCTTCGCGCAGGGGCGCACGCATATGCGCGGCCTGCACGAATTGCGGGTGAAGGAGAGCGACCGGCTGGCGGCGGTGGCGGCGGGCCTGGCGGCGGCGGGGGTCAGCCACGAGATCGTCGGCGACGACCTCATCGTCGAGGGCGGCGCGGTCGCCGGCGGCGGCGTCGTCGAGACCCATCTCGATCACCGTATCGCCATGAGTTTCCTGGTCATGGGGCTGGCGTCCGAAAGGCCGATGCAGGTCGACGACGCGGCGACCATCGCCACCAGCTTCCCGAATTTCCGGCCGCTGATGCAGGGGCTCGGTGCGACGTTCGGGTGAAGTGCCGGGGACGGCCGCCAGGAGGCTGAAGGGCAACATGGGGCGCCTGCCCGGCCAAGCTGCGAACGTGGCGAAAACATCTTCCCCAACTTTGCGGCGTTCCCGTGCGGATTCTCGCTTTCCGTTCGCAGGCGAAAACGGACGCCGAAACGCCTGAGTGCGTGTTTTTCTGGGAAAAGATGGTGGGCGCTACAGGGATTGAACCTGTGACCCCTTCCATGTCAAGGAAGTGCTCTACCGCTGAGCTAAGCGCCCGCACGCCACGGCTTCGGAACGCGCCTATAGACAATCGCCGCTGGCCGCGCAATGGCCTTGTCGAAATGGCCCAGTCGATGTCGAGCCTCCTCCTTCGCCCCGCCACAGCCGCCGACCTCGACGCGATCATGGCGATCGAGCGCGCGCCGGGCTACGAGCGGCGCGTCGGCCGCTCCACGCTTGGCGAGCACCAGGCGCTGCTCGCCGGCCCGCGCCACGCCTATTTCGTCGGCGCGCGCGAGGGCGTCGAAGCCTTCGCCATCCTGCGCGATCTCGACGACATCAACGGCAATGTCTACCTCAAGCGCATCGCCGCGCGGCCGGGGCGCAGCGCCGGCCGGGCGCTGTTGCGCCTGCTCCTCGACTGGACCTTCGCGCACACGCAGGCGCACCGTTTCCACCTCGATTGCTTCGACGACAACGCGCCGGCGCAGGCGATGTACGCGCGACTCGGCTTCAGCCGCGACGGCGTGCTGCGCGAGGCTTATCTCGACGCGGACGGGCGCCGTCGCGATCTCGTGCTGATGGCGCTGACGCGGCCGCAATGGGCGGCTCAACCGCGCCGCTCCAGCACGATCAGCGCGCCGTAGACGCGCCGGTGCGCCTCCAGCCGCAGGAACGCCCGCCGGCTCGCCCTGAGGCCGAGGCCATGCGCGGCGGCAAGCGCGATCAGCGCCCGCGGCGCGTGCGCGAAGCGGCCGGAGCTGGTCAACTCATAGGGCGCTTTGGAGGTCATTTCGAGCGTCAGCGCCAAGCCGCCGCCGGGCGCCAGCGCCTGCGCCAGCACGGCGATAATCGGTTCGAGGTCGCCGAAATAGATCAGCGAATCGGCGGCGAAGACGAGATCGAAGGCCGCGCGCCGCTCGGCCAGGTAATCGATCATGTCGGCTTGTGCGAGTTCGTCGTAGAGACCGCGCGCCGCAGCCTTGGCCAGCATGTTCTGCGACAGGTCGACGCCGCTGAGGCGGGTGGCGCGCGGGCGCAGCAACGGGCCCGCCGCGCCGGTGCCGCAGCCGAGATCGAGCGTGCGCCCGCCGGGCAGGCCGGTGGCGACGACAAGCTCGCTCAACTTGCGCGGCCCGCAATAATGCAGCACCTCGAACATCTGCTCGTCGAAGGTCTCGGCGAAACGGTCGAAATAGGCGGCGACATATTCGGCCGGCGCGCGCTCCGTCGGCTCCGCGCAGAGCGCCGCCAGATGGTAGCGCAGCACGGGATCGTCGGCCTCGTCGGCGAGATAGGCGCGCGCCACCGCCAGCGCCGTCTCGGTGTAGCCATAGGCCGAAAGCAGCGCCACGGCGCTGCGCGCCACGCCCTTTAGCGGCGCGGCGCCGCCGGCGCGCGCATAGGCCGCCTCGCCGCCCTCGGGGCCGCCGCGAATGGCGCCGTCGAGGAAGGCGACCAGCGCCAGCCGCCGCGCGATCGTGCCATCGTCGGGCGCGGCCTTCAGATGCGCGGCCAACGACTGCGCGGCGGCGCCGAACTCGCCGAGGAAGAACTGGCACTGCCCGAGCCCGAGCGCCAAGCCGGCGGCGCGGTAGCCGCGCGCCGCCAGCGGCCGCCAGCGAAGCGCCGCCTCGGCGTAGCGGCGGGCCTCGAAGCAGATCAGCCCCAAGGCATAGGCGGCGTCGTCGAGGTCGGGATCGAGCGCCGCCGCCTGCTCCAGCGCCGCCTCGGCGCGCGCCGCCGCCCCAAGTTCCTTGGCCGCCAGCCCCAGCGCCAGCCACACCCGCGCCGCCTGCGGCGTAAGCTCGGCGGCGCGCTCGAACGCCTCCAGCGCCTCGCGCGGCAGGCCGGCGGCGCGGCGGGCGAAGCCGAGATCGAGCCAGGCGGCGCCGTCCTCGGGAGCGAGCGTCACCGCCTCGTCGAGCGCCTCGACCGCCGCATGGGTTTCGCCGGCGGCCCAGAAGGTCAGCCCGAGCCGGCGCATCGCCGCGCCCGGCGCGGCGCCGGAGCGGATCAGCGCGTCGAGCGGCGGGAACGCCCCGCGCCAGCGCGCCAGCCGGTCGGCGGCGGCCTCGGGAGCGGGACGGGGCGGAAAAACGGCGACAGCGGCCGGATGCGGCGTGCGGGCGAGAACGGCTGCGGGCATGGAACCTTCCTGCAAGGCATGCGCCGGGCGACCGACGCGGGAGCGCCCCTGCCATCGCGCCGCGAGCCCGCGCGGGGCTGACGCGCCGCGCCTCAGTCCCAGCGACGGTGCGCCCACATCCATTGCCCCGGCGCTTCGCGCAGAAACGCTTCGAAACACGCATGGATGTTGGCGGTCGCCGCCGCGATGTCGGCGTCGCGATCGGCGGTGGCGGGAACCTCCACCGGCTCGACCCGCACCGTGAAGCTGACGCCGGGCTTGCGGATGACGCGGGCGGCGTAAAGCTTGAGGCCATAGGCGCGGGCGATCAGCGCCGGCGCGGTGTTGGAGTGGGCGAGCCGGCCGAAGAACGGCACGGCGACGCCCTTGCCCTCGCGCAGGTCCGACATGAAGCCGACGGAGCCGCCGTCCCTGGCGATCTTCATCAGCTTGCGCAGCGTCGCCGGCGAGCGCGGAAACAGGCCGAGCGGATACAGCGGCGCGCGCAGTCTGAACAGCGCGGAATCGACCTTGCGGTTGCTCAGCGGCTGATAGACGCCGGCGAGCGGCCGCGCCAGCCGCTGCGAGACCCCGGCCAGCAACTCCCAATTGCCCATGTGCATGGCGCAGACGACAAAGGGGCCGCCCTCCCGCATCATTTTGAGTTTCTCCGGCGATTCCATGACGATGCGGCCGTCGGCGAAAATCTCATCGATATGGAAGAGCTCGGCGAAGGTGCGCCCAAGATGGCCCCACATCTGGCGCGCCAGACGCTCGCGCTCCTCGGCGCTCGTCTCGGGGAAAGCCAGCGCCAGATGCGCCAGCGCCCGCCGGTGGCGCTTGAGCCGCGGCGCGACCGCCTGCCACAACGCCGCTGTGACGTTGGAGGCGGTCTCCAGCGGCAGCGCCGACAGCAGCCAGGCGACGAACTGGAAGCCGAGATATTCCGCCTCGATCTTTGCGCGCACCCGTCAGCCCCGCCCCAACCCGCCTCATGGTCGGGCCGGGGCGCGCCGTCAAGCGACCTGACAGGGCGCGCGGGAGGGATCGACAACGCCTCCTGCCAGACAGGGCGCAGGCATATTGCGAAGGTTACGGCTCCCTTCGTCTCGAGCGTAAGCTACGAAGGACAGAGGTTCCGCTTCCTGGTGGCCAATGAGGATGACGAAATTCAGGGTCATCGCCATGCTCGCGGGATTTTCTACGAGTCTGACGTGCTGGGGTATGTCAAGACGCTCTGTCCCAGGGACCAGGTCATCGTCGACGCTGGGGCCAATGTCGGCAACCACGCGGTCTTCTTCGACAAGGTATGCGGGGCGCATCGGGTTTACGTATTTGAACCCAACCCGCCCGCCCAAGAGGTGTTGTTCGTCAATTCGACTTTGAACGATTGTCAGGCCGTCGACACGACCTTCGTCGAATACGCGGTCGCCGATGAGCCGGGAGTTTTTGCGCCCGGCGTCATGAACCCGTACAATTGGGGCGGAACCCGAATGGCCCCGAAGGCCGATGGAACCATCGCGGGCGTCCGGTTAGACGATGCGTTGGCGGGAGCCGAGGTGGGCCTCATCAAGCTGGATATCGAGGGCATGGAGCCCGTCGCTTTGCGCGGCGTCGCCGGCCTCATCCAACGTTGCAAGCCAACGCTCGTCATCGAGGCAACCCCGGAAACAGCGCCTGAAATTCGTGCTTTGCTGGAGGGATTCGACTACCGCGTCGAACGGACCTTCTCCATGTATGGCGCGATCGTCACCGTCGTCGCGCTGCCGCGCGCAATACTCGCATCTCCCTGAGAAGCGTTTCGGCGGAGACCGCTAACCGCGGCTGTCGGATTTGCACGAGAGGTGGTTTCAGGACGCGGCGGCGCCAGCGCCCTGAGTTTTCGCGGGTGTTTCCGAGAAGACACATACACCCCCCATTCACCCTTTGCCCTTACCGTGTGTTGACCCTTTCCCTTGCCCCACCGTCGGGCCGGGCCTATGGAGCGGGCTGGACTGGGGTCGAGCGCATGGGGTCGAGCGCGGATCGCGACGCGCAGGATAAGCGGCGGCAGGAGCGGCTCGCCGCGGCTCTGCGGGAAAATCTCAAACGCCGCAAGGCGCGCGCGCGCGAGGCGGCTTCGTCGCCGCCGGCGAAGCCTGAAAGGTTGCCTGATGGATCGCATTAGAATTCGCGGCGGGGCCGAACTCAAAGGCGTGATCCCGATTTCCGGAGCCAAGAACGCCGCTCTCCCGCTGATGATCGCCTCGCTGCTGACCGATCAGACGCTGACGCTGGAAAACCTGCCCCGCCTCGCCGACGTCAGCCAACTCATCCGCATCCTCAGCAACCAGGGCGTCGATTATTCCGTCGACGGCAAGCGCCGCGGCGAGAACGCCACCGCCGGCCAGACCGTGCATTTGCGCGCCAAAACCATCGTCGACACCACCGCGCCCTACGAGTTGGTGTCGCGCATGCGCGCCAGCTTCTGGGTCATCGCGCCGTTGCTGGCGCGCATGGGCGAGGCGCGCGTCTCGCTGCCCGGCGGCTGCGCCATCGGCACGCGCCCGGTCGATCTGCTGTTGATGGCGCTGGAGGCGCTCGGCGCGCAAATCGTCATCGAGGGCGGCTACGCCGTCGCCACCGCTCCCAAGGGGCTGATCGGCGGCGAGATCAGCTTCCCAAAGGTGACGGTCGGCGGCACCCATACGGCGCTGATGGCGGCCTCTCTGGCCCACGGCGCGACGCTGATCCGCAACGCCGCGCGCGAGCCGGAGGTGCAGGATCTCGCCGCCTGCCTCGTCAAGATGGGGGCGCGCATCAGGGGCGCGGGCACGTCCGAGATCGAGGTGACCGGCGTCGCCCGGCTCAATGGCGCCCATCACGCCGTGCTGCCCGACCGCATCGAGGCCGGCACCTACGCCGCCGCGGTGGCGATGACCGGCGGCGACGTGCTGCTGGAGGGCGTGACGCCGGACCTGCTGCCCGGCGCGCTCGAAGTTTTCGCGCAGGCGGGCGCCGAAATCTTCCCCGACAATCGCGGCATCCGCGTCAAGCGCAACGGCGCCGGCATCGCCGCCGTCGACATTAGCACGGCGCCGTTTCCGGGTTTCCCCACCGACTTGCAGGCCCAGTTCATGGCGCTGATGACGCGCGCCAGGGGACAGTCGCGCATCACCGAGACGATCTTCGAGAATCGTTTCATGCATGTGCAGGAACTGGCGCGCTTGGGTGCGCGTATAAAACTCGAAGGCGACACCGCCATCGTCGAGGGTGTCGAGCACCTGCAAGGCGCCCCGGTGATGGCTACCGATTTGCGCGCGTCGGTGTCGCTGGTGATCGCGGCGCTGGCGGCCGAGGGCGAGACCATGGTCAACCGCGTCTATCATCTCGATCGCGGCTTCGAGGCGCTGGAGCAGAAGCTCGGCGCCTGCGGGGCCGACATCGAACGCCTGACGGGCTGAACGATGGCGCCGGTCGATCTCAAGCTGTACGCGCTCGATCGCGAGGGGCTGAGCGTCATCTCCGCCCAGGCGCAGGACGCGTGCGTGCGCCTACAGGACATGACCTACCTGCCCAAACAGCACCGCTTCATCGTCGGCGCGCTGCGCTACGATTGGATCGGCGCCAAGCATGGGCTCGACGAGCGCGTCGGCGCGGTGCTGCGCTTCGACCGCGTGTTGAAGGTGTCGCATCTCGGCCTCGACGCCGAGGCGGACGAGGTGCGCACCCTGCTGGCGATCACCTTCGAGAAAACCGACGATCCCTCCGGCTTGGTGTTCCTCAGTTTCGGCGATGGGGCGATCGTGCGGCTGGAGGTCGAGTGCCTGGAGGCGGAACTGCGCGACGTCGGGCCGCGCAAGGCGGCGTGCGATTGCGAGGGCCACAAGCTCACCATCGCCGCGGCGGATTGAAGCCCTCGCAGCCGCCGGGACGCCTAATGCGGCGCGCGCCGCAAATCCAGCGGAGGAACTGGGCGGCGGCGCCTCGCGTTGCCAAGGCGGCGGGGCGGCAGGAAAAGGGCGATGCGAGATAGCCACGACAACGGCCCGGAAGTCAGCGCCAAGCGATGAGCGCGCCGTCGCCGCGCGCCTTACGGGCGCTGGAGGCGCTCAACTTCTTCGTGGCCGATGTCGCGGCGGGCGTTGGCCCGTTCCTCGGCGTGTACCTGCTGGCGCACGGTTGGCGAAGCGGCTCGATCGGGACCGTGATGACGTTCGGAGGCGTCGCCGGGTTTCTCGCCACCGCGCCGGGCGGGGCGTTGATCGACGCGACCCGCCACAAGCGCCTCTTCATCGCCTTGGCGGGCCTGTCCACGATCGGCGCCTCGGCGGCGGTGCTGATTTCCCAGAAGTTGTTGCTGGTCTCGGTCTCGCAGATCGCGACCGCGCTCGCCGGCGCGGTGATCGTGCCCGCCGTGACAGCGGTGACGCTCGGGATCGTCGGGCAGGACGGATTCAACCGCCAGATGGGGCGCAACCAGGCCTGCAACCACACCGGCAATGTCTGCGGCGCCGCGCTTTCGGGCTATCTCGGCTGGAAATTCGGGCTAAATGCCGTTTTCTATCTCGCCGCCGTATTCGCCGTTCTGTCGATCGCGAGCGTCGCGCTGATCCCCGAAAAGGCGATCAACCATCGCGTCGCGCGCGGTCTCGCAGAGTCGCAAGACGACGGCGTCAGCGGCTTCGCCACGCTGGCCAAGAACCGCCCGCTCGTCGTGCTGGCCGCGACGCTCGCCTTTTTCCATTTCGGCAACGCCGCCATGCTGCCGCTTTATGGGCTGGCGGTGGTGGCGGCGAAGAAAGGCAATCCCGCCGCCTTCACCGCCGAGACGATCGTCGTCGCGCAGATCGTGATGATCGTCGCCTCGCTCGTCCTGATGCGCGTGCGCTCGCAGCGCGGGCTCTGGCTGGCGCTGCTGTTCTCCTTCGCCTCGTTGCCGGTGCGGGGACTCGTGGCCGCCTTTTTCATTGACGCCTGGGGCGTCTATCCCGTGCAGGCGCTCGACGGGATCGGCGCCGGCTTGCAGAGCGTCGCGGTCCCGGCCCTGATCGCCAAGGTTCTGCACGGCACCGGCCGCGTCAATGTCGGCATCGGCGCGGTGATGACGATGCAGGGCCTGGGCGCGGCGCTGAGTCCGGCGTTCGGCGGTTGGATCGCGCAGTCTGCGGGTTATCCCGTCGCCTTTCTCACGCTCGGAGGCGTTTCCGCCGTCTCGCTCGTCCTTTGGGTCGCCTGCGCCCGCGTGGTCCGCGAGACGGGCGCGCCGGTCAAGGCGAACGCCGCAAATCCAACGTCAGCGGAAAATCGCGCGAGGCCTCATCGCGCGGCATGACCACCGGGCCGGCCGAATGGCCGTGGTCCTGGAAGCGGGCGAGCCGACGCGCCTCGGCCTCGTAGGCGTTGACCGGCGAACCCTCGTAACTGCGTCCGCCGGGATGCGAAACATGATAGACACAGCCGCCGAGCGAGCGGCCGCTCCAGGCGTCGAGGACGTCGAAGGTGAGCGGCGCGTGCGGCGCAATCGTCGGGTGCATGGCGGAGGCCGGCCCCCAGGCCTTGAACCTGACGCCCGCCACCGCCTCGCCGACGACGCCGGTCGCCGTCATCGGCAGCCGCCGGCCGTTGCAGGCGATGACGTGCCGGCCGGGCGTCAGGCCCCGGGCCTTGATTTGCAGACGCTCGACGGAGGAATCGACATAGCGCGTCGTGCCGCCGGCCGTCGTCTCCTCGCCGAGCACACGCCAGGGCTCCAGCGCCGTGCGCAGCTCCATCCGCACGCCGCCGCGCTCGACGACGCCGACGAGCGGGAAGCGGAACTCGCGCGCCGCCTCGAACCAGCCGGGGTCGAAGCTGACGCCGTTGCGCCCGAGATCATCGAGCACGCCGAGGAAATCCTCCCAGACGAAATGCGCCAGCATGAAGCGGTCGTGCAGGGCCGTGCCCCAGCGCACGGCTGAGCCGCGCTGCGGCGCGCGCCAGAACCAGGCGACGAGCGCGCCCAGCAACAGTTGCTGGGCGAGCGACATGCGCGCGTCAGGCGGCATCTCGAAGGCGCGGAACTCGACGAGCCCGAGCCGGCCGGTGACGCTGTCGGGCGAATAGAGCTTGTCGATGCAGATTTCGGCGCGGTGGGTGTTGCCGGCGACGTCGACCAGCAGGTTGCGAAACAGCCGGTCGGCGATCCACAGCGGCGGCTCGGCGCCCGGCGGCGGGACCAGCGCCAGCGCGATCTCCAGTTCGTGCAATTGATCGTCGCGCGCCTCGTCGAGCCGCGGCGCCTGTGAGGTCGGGCCGATGAACAGGCCGGAGAACAGGTAGCTCAGCGAGGGGTGGCGCTGCCAATAAAGGATGAGGCTGGCCAGCACGTCGGGCCGGCGCAGGAACGGCGAATCGGCCGGCGTCGCGCCGCCGAGCACGACATGATTGCCGCCGCCGGTTCCGGTGTGGCGGCCGTCCTGCATGTATTTGTCGGCGCCGAGCCGGGTGAGACGCGCCTCCTCGTAGAGCGCCGTGGTGTTGTCGACCGCCTCGCGCCAGCTCTGGGCGGGATGCACGTTGACCTCGATGACGCCGGGATCGGGCGTCACCTTGACGACGTTGAGGCGCGGGTCAGGCGGCGGCGCATAGCCCTCGATGCGGACCGGCGCGCCACGCGCCGTGGCCATCGCCTCCACCGTGGCGAGAATCTCCAGATAATCCTCCAGCCGCTCGGTCGGCGGCATGAATACGCTCAAGTAGCCCTCGCGCACCTCGACGGTGAGCGCCGTGCGCACGGCGTCGTCGGACAGCGCCTGCTGGCTCGGTGCGTAGAGGCTGCGGTCGAGTTCGCGAAAGTAAGCGGCCGGCGGCAGCGGGGCGCGCGCGATGACCGGGTCGAGCGGATAGGGCTGCGGAAAGTCGGGCGCCGGCGCGTGCGGCAGGCTCTTCATCGGCAGGCGCAGGCCCAAGGCCGAGTCGCCGGGCAGCAGATAAAGCTTGCCGCGCTTCGTCGGCCAGCGTTCGCTGCGCCACGCCCGGTCCGCGGCGGCATTCCAGCGCTGGATCGGCAACACGAAACCCGTCGGCTGGCTCAAGCCGCGCTCGAACACGCGCCGCAGCCGCGCGCGCTCTTCCGGGTCATCGAGCTTGGAATCGAGCGGATCGACATTGACCGGCAATTCGCCCTCGCGGATGAGCCAGTAGTCGACGTCCTCATAAGCCGGCTGCACAAACGCCGGCTCGATCCCCAGCCGCACGGCGATCTCGATCGCGGCGCCCTCGGCGTCGAGGTCGGCGGCGCGGCCGTGCGAGGGGGCGGCGATCAGCGCCGGGTCGGACCACATCGGCGCCCCGTCCTTGCGCCAATAAAGCGAATAGGCCCAGCGCGGCAGGCTCTCGCCGGGATACCATTTGCCCTGGCCGAAATGCAGCAAGCCGCCGGGCCCGAAGCGCTGGCGCAGGCGGTTGATGAGTTCCGCGGCGCGCGCCTGCTTCTGGCCGCCGACGGCGGCGGTGTTCCACTCCGGTGCGTCGAGATCGTCAATGGAGACGAAGGTCGGCTCGCCGCCCATCGTCAGCCGCACGTCCTGGGCGACGAGATCGCGCTCGACCGTCTCGCCGAGCGCGTCGAGAGCGCGCCACGACGCCTCGGTAAACGGCAACGTCACCCGCGGCGCCTCGCACAGGCGCTGCACGCTCATCTCGAAGCCGAATTTCACTTCCGCCGGATCGACGGCGCCGGAAATCGGCGCGGCGGAGCGATAATGCGGCGTCGCGCATAAGGGAATGTGACCCTCGCCGCAGAACAGGCCGGAGGTGGCGTCCATGCCGATCCAGCCTGCCCCTGGCAGATAGACTTCGGCCCAGGCGTGCAGGTCGGTGAAATCCTGGTCCGCGCCCTTCGGCCCATCGAGCGGATCGACGTCGGCGGTTGGCTGAATGAGATAGCCGGAGACGAAGCGCGCCGCCAGGCCGAGCCGGCGCACGATCTGCACCAATAACCAAGCCGAGTCGCGGCAGGAGCCGGCGCCCAGCGCCAGCGTCTCGTCGGGCTCCTGCACGCCCGGCTCCAGGCGGATGACGTAGCGAACGAGTTTTTGCAGTTCGGCATTCAGTTGGACGAGGAAGTCGATAGTGCGGCCTTGGCGGCGGCCGATCTCGGCGACGTATTTGTCGAGGAGCGCGCCGGCCGGGTCCGGTGCGAGATAGGCGGCGAGTTCGATCCTCAGTTCGTCGGAATAACGGAACGGGAAGGTCTCGGCGTAGGGTTCGATGAAGAAATCGAACGGGTTGATGACCGCGAGTTCGGCTGTCAGATCGACCTCGATCCTGAACTCGGTCGCCTTCCCGGGGAACACATAGCGCGCGAGCCAGTTGCCGTGCGGGTCCTGTTGCCAATTGACGAAATGCTCGGCCGGTGTGACCTTGAGCGCGTAGCTGGCGATTTTAGTCCGGCAATGCGGGGCCGGGCGCAGCCGGATCGACTGTGGCCCCATGTTGACGGGCCGGTCGTAGATGTACGACGTGAGGTGATGGAGGCCGACGAGGATCGCCAAGTGCGCGCTTCCCTTGCTGCTGGGCCTATATTCCATGCAAGGGACGCGCCGCTTTGAGAAGCGCCATTTTCAGATGAAGCGGCCGTTGTGGCGCGCCCGCGGGCATGCGGGCGCGCCGCCCGTTTACGGCTTCGGCGTCGTGGTCGCCGGGGTGGGGCTGGCCGGCGGCGTCGTGGTTGCCGGGGTGGGGCTGGCCGGCGGCGTCGCGGTCGCGGCGGGGCTGGCCGATGGCGTCGCGGTGGCGGCGGGTCTGGCCGATGGCGTCGCGGTCGCGGCGGGACTAGCCGATGGCGTAGCGGTCGCGGCGGGACTGGCTGGCGGCGGCGCGGTCGCGGCGGGGCTGGCCGGCGCTGGCGCGGTCGTCGCCGCGGGGTGGCTTATCGGCGCTGGGCCGGTCGCCGAGCGTTCGACGAAAACATAGCCGAGGGCGATGATAATCAGAATGATGACAAGCGCCGTACCCGCCATGGAGCGGGACGAGAAACCGGAGCGCGGAAGGCCGTTCTGATTGATCGGCTTGCGCGTGTCTCTGTCTAAATCCGACATCGCCCTCTCCTCCTATCGGGTAAATGAATTGCGATTGGCGTATGGCTTGCAACGTTTGTGAATTTACTTGGTTCCGTGCAGGCCGCGCCACACGCGGCGTTGGCGGGCGGCGGGGCCGGCCATATCTTGGGCTTTTTCGACCGGCGAGCGCAAGCGGCCTTGTCGGGCGCGCGCGCTGCCGCTATATCGCGGCGATCCCGGTCGGCCTCCGTCCGGGATGCGCGCGTTTACGCCGGCCCCAGCGCCGGCCCGCCTCGGTGAGAGGCGATGCGGCCTTGATTAAGGCCGAACCGGCGAGGAACGCGCGGGACTGCAACGCTAACAATCCGCTGGCGCATCGCCCCATAAGGGCTTCCAGGAGAGTAAATGGCTTCCCTCAACTCGCTCACGCCGACGCGTGACGATTTCACCGCATTGCTCAACGAGACCTACGGCGCCGACGAGGCGTTCGAGGGCTCGGTCGTTAAAGGTCGTATCGTTGCGATCGAGAAGGACATGGCGCTGATCGACATCGGTCTGAAGACCGAGGGCCGCGTCGCGCTGAAGGAATTCACCAACCACGGCCGCGAGCCCGCCCCGGGCGTCGGCGACACCGTCGAGGTCTATCTCGAACGCATCGAGAACGCGCTCGGCGAGGCCGTCATCTCGCGCGACAAGGCGCGGCGCGAGGAGAGCTGGGTCAAGCTCGAACAGGCGTTCGAGAAGGCCGAGAAGGTCGAGGGCGTCATCTTCAACCAGGTCAAGGGCGGCTTCACCGTCGATCTCGACGGCGCCGTGGCCTTCCTGCCGCGCAGCCAGGTCGACATTCGCCCGGTGCGCGACGTCGGGCCGTTGATGAACGTGCCGCAGCCGTTCCAGATTTTGAAGATGGATCGCCGGCGCGGCAATATCGTCGTCTCGCGCCGCACCGTGCTGGAGGAGAGCCGCGCCGAGCAGCGCCACGAGATCGTCGCCAACCTCGCCGAGGGCCAGGTGATCGACGGCACGGTGAAGAACATCACCGATTACGGCGCGTTCGTCGATCTCGGCGGCATCGACGGCCTGTTGCACGTCACCGACATCGCCTGGCGGCGCGTCAATCACCCGACCGAGGTGCTCAACATCGGCCAGCAGGTGAAGGTGCGCATCATCAAGATCAACCACGAGACGCACCGCATCTCGCTCGGCATGAAGCAGCTCCAGGAAGACCCCTGGTCCAATATCGAGGCGCGTTACGCCGTCGGCCAGAAGCTGAAGGGCCGCGTCACCAACATCACCGATTACGGCGCGTTCGTCGAGCTGGAGCCGGGCATCGAGGGGCTGATCCACGTCTCGGAAATGTCGTGGACGAAGAAGAACGTCCATCCCGGCAAGATCATCTCGACTTCGCAGGAAGTGGAAGTCCAGGTGCTCGAAGTCGACGCCTCCAAGCGCCGCATCTCGCTCGGCCTCAAGCAGACCTTGCAGAATCCGTGGGAAGCCTTCCTGGAGAAGCATCCGATCGGCTCCGAGGTCGAGGGCGAGGTCAAGAACAAGACCGAGTTTGGCCTGTTCGTCGGTCTCGACGGCGACGTCGACGGCATGGTGCATCTTTCCGACCTCGACTGGGCCAAGCCCGGCGAGCAGGCGATGGACGAGTACAAGAAGGGCGACACAGTCAGCGCCAAGGTGCTCGACGTCGATGTCGAGAAGGAGCGCATCGCGCTCGGCGTCAAGCAGCTTGCCTCCGATCCCTTCGCCAAGAAGGGCGAAGAGGCCGGCGAGGGCGACCTGCGCAAGAACGCCGTCGTCACCTGCGAGGTGATCGAGGTCAAGGAAGGCGGCATCGAGGTCAAGATCGCCGGCACAGACCTCACCGCCTTCATCAAGCGCAACGAACTCGCCCGCGACCGCCCCGACCAACGCCCCGAGCGCTTTTCGGTCGGCGAAAAGGTCGACGCTCGCATCATTCAGTTCGATCGTCGGGCGCGAAAAGTCGCGGTGTCGATCAAGGCGCTGGAGATGGCCGAGGAGAAGGAGGCGATCGCCCAGTACGGCTCGGCCGACTCGGGCGCCTCGCTCGGCGACATTCTCGGCGCGGCGCTGAAGGCGCGCGAGAAGAAGTAAGCTCCGGCTCATGCCGGAGAGCCGCCCGCGGTGACGCGGGCGGCTTTTTTTTGCCCGTCACAGAAACTCGACGCCGTATTCGCGTCGTAGCCAGCCGAGATCCTCGGCGGTGGCGGCGGCGATCCGCGCCGCCTGCTCGGGCGTGAAGCTCAACGCCGGCCCGGACCGGGCGCCGCCGCGCCAGCGCGCCAGGCGGCGCGCAACTCCCGGCAGCGGCGCTTCATTGGCCCGCCGCAGCCGCTCGATCACGGCGGCCGCGGGCGAGACGTTGTGGCGGGGGCCGCCGATGGCCGGCGGCGCGCCGGGGATCAGGCGCGCCAGCAGCGCCGGCGTGATGTCCTGGCCTCGCGCGTAGGCGACGACGATCATGCGCTCGCGGCCGAAGACCTCGGACCACGCCTCGATCGTGCGCCGGGTCGACAGATAGGGGTTGTCGGGCGCCAGCAGTTCCTCGACAAAGGCGGCGAGCGTCAGGGTGCGTCCGGAAGCGATGGTCGTCGCGTAGGCCGACAACGCGCGCGCCATGGGGTGGCGCACGACCACGGCGACAGAGACCTCGTAGTCGGCGAGGTCGGCGGCAAGGGCGGCGATGCGGGCGGCATCGAAGCGAGACGACAGGTGCTCGGCGCTAATCAGCGTCAGCCCGGCGCCGGCGCTTTCCGCCTTCAACGCCGCGATCGCCTGCGCGCGGCTGGCGCCGCGGCCGGCGATCATCAACGCCGCAGCTTCCTCGGCGCTGTAATAGCTCGCCGCCAGCGGGGCGTGATTGGGGCTGAGGAAACAGGCGGGATTGGCGGGATAGAGCGCCCCCCAGGCGGCCAACCGCTGGCGCTCGGCGGTGCAAAAGGCCTGAAACGAGGTCGAGCCGGTCTTCTCCAGCCCGATGTGGAGAACGAGCCGCCTCACCCGGCGACGATGCCGCCGAGGTCGCCGGCGCCCTCGCCGCGCTCGCTCGTGTGCGCCTCGGCGAGATAGTCGCGGCTGCGCATCTCGATCAGCCGTGAGGCGGTGCGGGCGAATTCGAACGCCTCGGCGCCGCTCAATGCCGGCGCCAGCGCCGCCGGCTCAGCCGCCGCCGAGGCCAGCAGTTTGGCGCGCGCGTCATAGGCGGCGTCGATGAAATTGATGAAGCGCCGGGCCGCGTCGCGCTCGTCGTCGCCGAGAAGCGGGATATGATCGAGGAAGAAGGTCTCGAACCGGCTCGCCAGCGCCACGTAATCGCCGGCGCTCAGCCGCTCGCGGCACAGCGCGTCGAAATCGAAGCGGGCGACGCCGCCGACGGCCTGCGGCACGGCGATGACCCGCCCGAGCCGGGCGACCTCAGCCGGCTCGCCGCGCGGCCGACCGGTCAGGCGCTGGAAGGCTCTGTCCATCGCCGCGTCGGCCGCCGCGTCGGCGGGGCTGTAATAGACCGGCGCGAGGGCGAGCTTGCGCAGCCGGTAATCGGCCAGCGCGTCGAGGCAGACGATCTCCATGCGCTCGCTGAGCCGGGCGATGAAGGGCAGGAACAGTGCGCGGTTGAGCCCGTCCTGGTAGAGATCGGCCGGCGCGACGTTGGAGGTCGCCACCACCACCACGCCGAGTTCGAACAGCGCGCTGAACAGCCGGCCGAGGATCATCGCATCGGCGATGTCGCGCACCGCGAATTCATCGAAGCAGAGCAGCGCCGCCTCGTCGGCGAGCGCGGCGGCGAGCGGCGGGATCGGCTCGTCGCCGACCGCCTCGCCGCGCTTCTTGGCCAGTCGCCATGCCTGCACGCGGGCGTG
>DATNDU010000145.1:0-12827 GCA_035606915.1 Roseiarcus sp.
TCTGCCGGCTCACCGACACCGCCAACGTGCTGGTGATGCCAGCCTTCCACTCGGCCTCGATTTCGACCCGCATGTTGCAGGAACTCGGCGGCGCGACGGTGATCGGCCCGCTGATCGTCGGCCTCGAAAAGCCGGTGCAGATGGTCGGGCTCGGCGCCAAGGACAGCGACATCGTGAATATGGCGGCGCTGGCGAGTTTTAATATCGGGGGGTGATGTGAGCCAACGGACAAGCTCCGAAGTCCAACGAACTCTCGGCGCGGGTATTAGGGCGATACGGTGATGGGGAAGAGTACGAGTGGACGACACATCAGACCGGTTGGGTCATCGAGAACAAGGTGATTGCGTTCCTCGCGAGTCTTGCGAGTGTGTTTGGATTGGGAATCGCCATCTACACATTGAAATGATGTGCCTACGTACAACTGTTTTCGCGCCATCCCTTTCCTAACCGCTTAGGTTCTGCTACGTTGCGCCGTGCCCACGATCTTGCGCATCGCCGGCCTGCGGGTGGTGATCTATCCGAACGATCATCGCCCCGCGCATGTCCATGTGATCGGCGATGGCGAGGCGGTGTTCAACCTGCATTGCCCGGAGGGGCCGCCGGAATTGCGCGAGTGCTTCGGGCTCAACCGGGCGGATGTAAGCCGCATCGCGGCGGCGCTGGCTGAACATCTCGCCGCTCTTTGCGAACAATGGAGCGCCATTCATGGCCGTTTCTGACGAAGCCTTCGCCGAAGCCGAGGCCCGCGCCCAAGCCGAGCGCCAAGACGGTTACGCCGTCGCCGCCCGCTACGACCGGCGCGGCGCGCGCGTCGTGGTGAGACTCAATACGGACGTTGAGATCAGCTTTCCCGCCCGTCTCGCCGAAGGGCTCGCCGACGCATCGTCGGAGCAGTTGGCCGAGATCGAAATCACCCCGTCCGGCCTTGGCCTGCATTGGCCTAAGCTCGACGTGGACCTCTATGTGCCGGGCGTTCTCGCCGGCCAGTTCGGCGGCAAACGCTGGATGGCCGCCGAGCTTGGCGCCCTTGGCGGTCGCGCTCGCGGCGCTGCCAAGGCCGCAAGCTCGCGGGAGAACGGCCGCAAAGGCGGTCGGCCTCGCAAGACGGCCGGCCAGAGGTAAGCCACGCCGAAAATCATGAAAGATTCTAGTAAGTTACACAGAGTCATTTCTGAGAATCGAAATTCGTGCTAAGCTTTCCGTTTGCGACACGCGCTGCTGCGTCCTGCCCGCAGCATCTCGACGGCCGAAGCGCGTCGCGTCCTAAGCCTCGCCCCGCCAACGCCAACCGCCGTCCGTGGAAGCGGACAATTTTTGACGCCTAGCGAATTGATATCATTGGATACGAGTCTGACCGCACCGCCTATCCCTTCGCCGCCGCCTGCCGACCGGCCGGCTGCAACGCCGCCGCCAGCCGATAGGCGGAGTTGGCGAGGCCGACATGGCTGAAAGCCTGCGGGAAATTGCCGAGCATGCGTTTGGCGACGGGATCGTATTCCTCCGCAAGAAGGCCGACATCGTTGCACAGCGCGATCAGCCGCTCGAACGTCGCCCGCGCTTCGTCGATGCGCCCTTGCAGCACCAGCACGTCGACATACCAGAAACTGCAAGCCAGGAACGCGCCTTCGCCGGGCGGCAGCCCGTCGGTCGAGGCGTCCGGCTGCTCGTAGCGCAGCATCAGGCCACCTTTGAGCAGGCGCTGCTCGATGGCGCGCACGGTGCCGACGATGCGGGGATCGTCGGCGGGCAGAAAGCCGACCAGCGGCGCCAGCAGCACGCTCGCGTCCAGCGCATCGGCGCCGTAATATTGCATGAACGCGCCGACCTTGGGATCGTAGCCGCGTGCGCAAATCTCCGCGTGCGCCTCGTCGCGCAGTTTGCTCCAGCGCTCGACGGGGAAACGATCGCCCAAACGGGCGAGCCCCTTCACCGCGCGGTCGAACGCCACCCAGGCCATGATTTTGGAATGCACGAAATGCCGCGGCGGCCCGCGCACTTCCCAGATGCCCTCGTCGGGCTCGCGCCACACGGCTTCGACGTGTTCGAGCACCGCAAGCGCCACCTGCATCGCCGGCGGCGTCTTGCGGCGGAAGTTCGATCCCTGCGATTCGAGATGCGCGCCGGTGCGGTGCAGAACGTCGATCACCTCGCCGTAGACATCGAGTTGAAACTGGTTTGACGCCCCGTTGCCGATGCGCACCGGCTTCGAGCGCTCATAGCCCGGCAGCCACGGCAATTCGCGCTCGTCGAGAAATCGCTCGCCGCTGACGCCGTACATGATCTGCGCCTGCTGCGGCGCGCCGGCGACGGCGCGCACCAGCCAATCGCGCCACGCCATCGCCTCGTCCCAATAGCCCGCCGTCATCAGCGCCTGGAGCGTCAGGCTGGAATCGCGCAGCCAGCAGAAACGGTAGTCCCAATTGCGCGGCCCGCCGATGCGCTCCGGCAGCGAGGTCGTCGGCGCCGCGACGATGCCGCCCGTGTGGGTGAAGGTCAGCGCCTTCAGGGTCAGCAACGAGCGCTGGACGAGATCGTACCAGGGATTGTCGTCGCGGCACTTGGCAGCCCAGGCGGTCCAGAAATCGCGGGCTTTTTCGAGCGCGGCGTCGGCATCGCAGGGGCGCGGGATTTCGGCCACCGCGGCGACGCATTGCAGCGTGAAGGCGACCTGTTCGCCCTTGGCGACCTTGAACCGCGTCAGCGTCCGCATGTTGCGCCCGACACTGCGCGCGGCGGTGCGAAACACCAGCTTCAGCGGCCCCGCCGTGGCCAGCAACTCGCGATTGGGCCCGCGCGCCACCCACGGCACCGTCAAGCCATAGTCGAACCGCACGACGAGTTCGGAGGTGATGTCGACCTCGCCCTCGACGCCGCGAACGATGCGCACCAGCGTCGGCTCCGGCGCGCCGGGCACGAGGAAGTCGATGAGTTCCGCAACGCCGGCGCTAGTTCGAAATGTCGTCACCAGCACCATCGTCGGGCCGAGATAAGCGCGGCTGGATTCGAACCCAGCCTCACCGGGGGCGACGCGCCAGCAGCCGTGGTCGCTTTTTCCCAACAGCGAGGCGAAGCAAGCGCCGGAATCGAAGCGCGGCCAGCACAACCAGTCGATCGAGCCTTGCCGCGACACCAGCGCGGCCGAGTTGCAATCGCTGATTAGCGCGTAGTCCTCGATTCGCGCCATTCGGGTCTCCCTACCAAGTCGCGGGCGCGCCGACGGCCGCCCGATGCGACATCATCCGAGGGAAATCGGCGCAAGCGGCTCCCCTTAACACGGCTTTCGCATCGGCGCGCGTTGCGCGGCCATTTGAGTTCGCAAGCTTATGACGAAAGCGCCTTCGCCGCCTTGACGGACGCAAAAAAACGCCGGCTTTGCAGCCGGCGCATGGGGAGGGCAGGGGCTGGAAGCGGGATTGACGGCGCCTCAAGCCGCCTTGCGATGCGCGCCGTGCCAGGCGGCGACCGCCGTCGCCCGCGCGCGCCGCTCCGGCGGCGTCTCCACAACGCCGAGGCTATGCGAGTAGCGGTCCGCCTGGCCCCAGCCGACATCCTGGAATTCGCGCTCGCTCATGCCGGCGAAGGCTGCGTTGGCGCGGCGGGCGGCCCAGGCGCCGGCGACCCGGGCGAACACTTTGCCGAACGCGCCGAAACCTGGCGTGACGGGGGTCATTGTGATCGTCGACATCGAAGTGATCCTGAGCGTTCGATCGGAAGCGATCGAATAACGCCAATATGAGATCACCCTATTGATCCGTCCAACGAATGTTTTTATATAGAACCATTCCAAAACGCGATCGATCTCATGCTCGACACCGACCAGTTGCGCTCCTTCCTCGCCATCGTCGACGAGGGCTCCTTCACCCGCGCCGCCGAGCGCGTCCACAAGACGCAATCGGCGGTGTCGATGCATATCCGCCGGCTGGAGGAGCAGCTCGGCTGCGCCTTGTTCGTCAAGCAGGGCCGCGGCATGCGGCTGACCGCCGAGGGCGAACAACTCGTCGAATACGCGCGCCGCATCCTGCGCGAGGAGGCCGGCGCCATCGCCGCCCTGTCGCGCAAGGGACTGCGCGGCACGGTGCGCTTCGGCGTGCCCGACGATTACGCCGAGGCCTACCTCTCCGCCATCCTGCAACGCTTCAATCACCGCCATCCCTTGGTGGAGATCGCCGTCTCCTGCGAGAACTCGATCGAACTTTCGGCACTGATCCGCGCCGGCGCCCTCGATCTCGCGCTGGTCACCGAGTTTCCCGACCTTGAGGGCTTTGAGCTGATCCTTGAGGAGCCGCTCGTCTGGGTGGTGTCCAACAAGTTCAAGACCGCCGCCGGCGAGCCGCTGCCGCTGGCGCAAGGCAGCCCGTCCTGCATCTGGCGGCGCGTCAGCGACGAGGCCTTGGAGCATAGCCGCGACCGCGTGCGCAGCCTGTTCGTGTCGCGCAATTACAGCGCCATCGGCGCCGTGGTGCGGGCGGGGCTGGCGGCGACGGTGTTGCCGCAGGGCTTGGTCGGCGAAGGTCTGCGCGTCTTGGGTGAGAGCGAGGGCCTGCCGCCGCTGCCGTTGACCCGCATGGGCCTCATCCACCGCGCCGGCGCGACGAGCCCCGAGGCGCGCGAGCTTGCCGAAGCGGTGCGCGAGACCATCGTCACGGCGGAGCGCCGGGCCGCCTAAAGCGCCAGTTCCACCTTCACCGGCGCGTGGTCGGACGGGCGCTCCCAGCCGCGCGCGTCGCGGAACACCTGCATCGCCTGCACGGCGCCCGCCAGCGGCGGGCTCACCCAGACATGGTCGAGCCGCCGGCCCTTGTTGGCGGCGCTCCAGTCCGGCGAGCGGTAGCTCCACCAGGTGTAAAGCTTCTGGTCCGGCGGGACGAACGGACGCAAGGCGTCGCACCAGCGCCCGGCGGCCTGGGCGCGCGTGAATTTCTCCACCTCGATCGGAGTATGGCTGACGACGCCGAGGAGCGCCTTGTGGCTCCAGACGTCGTGCTCCAACGGCGCGATGTTGAGATCGCCGACCAGGATCGCCCGCCCGCCGGATTTGGGCTCGCGCTCGAACCAGGCGCCCATCTCGTCGACGAAATCGAGCTTGTGGGCGAATTTCGGATTGACCAGCCGATCCGGCTCGTCGCCGCCGGCGGGCACGTAGAAGTTTTGGATCTCCAGCCCGCCATGCGCGCCATCGAGCGTCGCGGCGATGTGCCGGCTGTCGCCCTTGGCGCAGAAATCCCGCGCGGCGACGTCGGCGAAGGGATGGCGCGAGACGATGGCGACGCCGTGATAGCCCTTCTGCCCGTTGAGCGCGATGTGCTCGTAGCCGAGGTCGCGGAAGGCGGCGGAGGGGAAATTGCCGTCCGGGCATTTCGTCTCTTGCAGGCACAGCACGTCCGGCTGCTGCTGCTTCAGGAAGCGGGCGACGGCGTCGATGCGCAGGCGGACGGAATTGATGTTCCAGGTGACGATGGAGAAAGGCACGGCGGACATTCTTAAAGGAGAGTCAATTATGACCTAAAGCAGCGGCGATCATTGACCACGAAGCCCCGGCTCGGCCAAGCGCCCGCCTTCACTTGCCCACAGGCTTCAGCCGGCGAGCCGTTGCAGCGCCGCCAGCCACGCCCGCGGCTCCAGCGCCGGCGCCTCGAAATCGACCCGCGCCGCAACCCCGCCGGCGCCGAGATCGAGCCCCTCGGCGTCAAGCCCGAGCGGACGCCAGGCCCGCCGCCCGCCGCCCGCGAGCTTCGTCAGCGCCGCCGCGCCGAGTGCGGCAATTTGCCTGAGCAGCGCCGGCTCGGCGGCGCACAGCGCCGAGGCGTCGCCGGGGGTCAGCAGTTCGGCCGCCGTCAGCGCCTCGGCGCGGCCGAAGCCGCCGTTGAAATGCACGCTCTCGACGTCGAGGCGGCGCAACGAGAAATCGGCGAAATCGATGTAAAGCTTGGCCTTGGGATTGCGCTGCACGTAGCGGGCGCGCCCGTCCGCGCCCTGGCGCAGGCGCACGACGCCGCCGAGGCTGATTCGCGGCCGGTTGAGCGGATCGCCGACGCCGCCCGCGCTGGTCAGCAGCAGGCAGACGCGGGAATCGGCGCTGAGGTTGCGGGTGTGGCGGGAAAGCTCGGACATCAGGAGCAGCGGCGCGCCATCCCAATCGCTGGCGACGCCGATCAGCGTCGTCAATGGCAGGCCGCCGTCGAGCGTCGCCAACGCGCCGGTGCGGGCGAGGCGCAGCAGGCGTTTGGCGTCGCGTCGGGCGTCGTGGCCGGCAGCGGGATCGTGCAAGCGCGCTCCTCGACGACTAAATTTGGGCCGATCGTTGAAAATCGCGGGAATACGACTATTTTCTGTTCGAAAGGCCAAGTTTCTATGCGAATGGCAAAGCCAAATCGGCTTTCGCAGCGTACTAGAGAGAAGCTGTCTGGAAAGCGCCAAATTTCGGCCCCGATGCGGGGGAATGACGCGCCGTCCTTTAGGTCCCCAGGATTTGGGGGCGATCGAACCGAGTGGATGCTCATGCCGACAATCGCGCTGGTCGACGATGATCGCAATATTCTCACCTCCGTCTCCCTTTCCATGGAGGCCGAAGGCTTCCGCGTGCAAACCTACACCGATGGCGCCAGCGCCCTCGACGGGCTGAAAGCCAATCCGCCGGACCTCGCCATCTTCGACATCAAGATGCCGCGCATGGACGGCATGGAGTTGCTGCGACGCTTGCGGCAGAAATCCGATCTGCCGGTGATTTTCCTCACCTCCAAGGACGAGGAGATCGACGAATTGTTCGGCCTTAAGATGGGGGCCGACGATTTCATCCGCAAACCGTTCTCGCAGCGCCTGCTGGTCGAGCGCGTGAAGACCATCCTGCGCCGCGCCAACCCCAAGGACGCCGCCGCGCAAAAAGAGACCGAGGCCAAGATCCTCGAACGCGGCCGCCTCAAGATGGACCCGGAGCGCCACACCTGCACCTGGGACGCTACGCCGGTGACGCTGACCGTCACCGAGTTCCTCATCCTCCAGGCGCTGGCGACCCGGCCCGGCGTAGTCAAGAGCCGCAACGCGCTGATGGACGCGGCCTATGACGACCAGGTCTATGTCGACGACCGCACCATCGACAGCCACATCAAGCGGTTGCGCAAGAAGTTCAAGGTGGTGGAGCCCGACTTCGAAATGATCGAGACCCTTTACGGCGTCGGCTATCGATTCCGCGAGGCGTAAACGGCGGCGGCCTGACGCGATGGGCATTGAATTCCGAACCGCGCAAGGCGCCCCGGCGGCGACGCGATGGCGCCGATCGCGGCTACGGCGCAGGCTGTGGCGGCTGCGACGGATTCTGGAGTCCAACGTCTCGTCGTCGCTGACGCGGCGCATCGTGACGCTCAACCTGGGCGGCCTTGCCGCGCTGGTGATGGGCTTCCTGTTGCTTAATCATTTCCGCGCCGACATCATCCAGGCGCGCATGCAGAGCCTGACCACGCAGGCCGACATCATCGCCGCCGCGGTCGCCGCCTCCGCGGCGGTCGATACCGATTCGCTGCTCATCGATCCCGACAAACTTCTCGACTTCGCCCACGGCGACCCCTCGCCGGCGCGTGAGGACGATTCGCTGGTGTTCTCGATCAATCCCGAGCGCATTGGCCCGGTGCTGCACCGGCTCGTCACGCCGACCCACACCCGCGCCCGCATCTTCGACCGCGACGGGCAGATGCTGTTGGATTCGCAGACGCTGAGCCCGCGCAATGCGCGCAGCGAGGCCGCCGACGCCGCCAACGAGGACACCACCTTCCTGGAGCGGCTGTGGGATTCGCTGCGCGTCGCCTTCCGCGGCCCCCAGGCCCTGCAACCCAATTACCGCTGGTCGACCGACGGTCTGGCGCTGCCGGAGGTGGCGCGGGCGCTGCACGCCAAGACCACGTCGATGACCCGCGTCAACGCCACCGGCGAGACCATCGTCTCAGTCGGCGTGCCGATCCAGCGCGGCGCGGTGGTGCGCGGCGCGCTGGTGCTTTCGACCCGCGGCGGCGACATCGACAAGGTGATCGCCAGCGAGCGCTGGGGGTTGCTGCGCTTCTTCCTGGTCATCGCCGGCGTCATGCTGGTGTTGTCGCTGTCGCTCGCCAACACTATCGGCGAACCCGTGCGCAAGCTCGCCGACGCCGCCGAGCGTGTGCGGCGCGGCATCAAGTCGCGCCAGCAGATCCCGGATTTCACCGACCGCAGCGATGAAATCGGCCATCTGTCGCGTGCGCTCGGCGAGATGACGCAGGCGATGTACGGCCGCATCGACGCCATCGAGAGCTTCGCCGCCGATGTCGCGCACGAATTGAAGAACCCGCTGACCTCGCTGCGTAGCGCCGTGGAGACGCTGCCGCGCGTCAAGAGCGAACCATCGCGGCTGCGGCTGATGGAGATCATGCAGCACGACGTGCGCCGGCTCGACCGGCTGATCTCCGACATTTCCGACGCTTCGCGACTCGACGCGGAGATGGCGCGCGTCGATTCGACGCCCGTCGATGTCGCCCAACTGGCGCGCGCGGTTGTCGCCATGGTCGCCGACAGCCCGCGCAGCCGGGGCGTCGCGCTCCAACTCAGCATCGAGCCCGCCGCCGACGGCGGCCAGCCGGACTATTTTGTCATGGGCCACGATTCGCGGCTCGCGCAAGTGGTCACCAATCTCGTCGACAACGCCTGCTCGTTCTCGCAGCCCGGCGCACAGGTGCGGATCGCGCTGCGGCGCGCCGGCGACGAGGGCGAACTGTTGCAGATCGTCGTCGAGGACGACGGGCCCGGCATCCCCGACCATGCGATCGAGCGCATCTTCGAGCGCTTCTATACCGACCGGCCGAGCGAGGGCTTCGGCGAGAATTCCGGCCTCGGCCTGTCGATCTCGCGCCAGATCGTGCAGGCCCATTCCGGCCGGTTGTGGGCGGAGAACCGGCCCCTGGCGCCGGGCGCGCCGACCGAGGACGAGGAGGGCGCGCCGCGCCACGGCGTCGGCGCGCGCTTCATCGTCGAGCTTCCGGCTTGTCCATGAAGGCGTGCCCATGAAGGCTTGCCCATGAACGACAGCGCCGTTCACGCCACCGCCTTGCTCGTCGGCGAACGCGGCGTGCTGCTGCGCGGCGCCTCGGGCGCCGGCAAGAGCCTGATGGCGCTGGCGCTTATCGAGCGGGTCCGGCGCGAGGGCGGCTTTGCGGCATTGGTCGCCGACGATCGCGTCTGGCTTGAGGCCGTCAACGGCCGGCTCATCGCGCACGGGCGCGCGCAACTGGCGGGCCTGTGCGAGCGCCGCGGCGAGGGCCTGATCGAGACGCCGCACGAACCGCGTGCGGTGCTGCGGCTCATCGTCGATCTCGCCGAGCGTGGCCAGCCGCCGCCGCGCATGCCCGAGGCGGCGGACCGCTACGATACGCATTGTGGGATAACATTGCCACGGCTGCGCGTTGACGTTTCGCCGGGGCTCGGCGACGGCGTTTCCGCCACATTGTCCGCGCTTCGTCGCATCGACGGTCCGAACTGGCGAAAAAACGTTTACGACGACGCGCTTTTTGCTTGAACATTGCGCCGCAGCGCACAAAATGCGGCGCTTACGGCGATGATGTCAAAAATGCGTCGCTAGGCGCAGTGGGCCACTGTTGGTGAAGCGTATATGATAGGCATGGTCTTGGTGACCCACGGGAAACTCGCGCACGGCTTTCGCGCCGCGCTGGAGCATGTGGTGGGGCCGCAATCGCAATTCGAGACCATCGCGATCGGCCCCGAGGACGACATGGAGCAACGCCGCACCGATATATTGGAAGCGGCGCAGCGCGTGCAGGACGGCAGCGGCGTGGTGCTGCTGACCGACATGTTTGGCGGCACGCCGTCCAATCTGGCGATTTCGGCGATGGAAGGCGGGCGCATCGAGGTGATCTGCGGCATCAATCTGCCGATGCTCATCAAGCTCGCGACGTTGAGGGATACGGCCGAACTCGATCACGCCGTTATCGAGGCGCGCGACGCCGGTCGCAAATACATCACCATCGCCAGCAAAGTCTTGACCGCCAAATGATCGAGGAACTCGACGAGGAAGGGCAGCCCTGTCCGCCGCCGCCGCGTCTGGCGGGAACCGAAGCGCGCGAACTCAAAATCGTCAACCGCAAGGGCCTGCATGCGCGGGCGACCGCCAAATTTGTGCAGTGCGTCGATCGTTTCGACGCCGAGATCAGCGTGACGCGCTGCGGCGAGACCGTCGGCGGCGATTCGATCATGGGGATACTAACGCTGGGCGCCGGCCTCGGCTCGACGATCACGGTCGCCGCGCGCGGTCGCCAGGCGTGCGAGGCGCTCGACGCGCTGGCGACGCTGGTGGCGGACCGGTTCGGCGAGGACGAGTAGTCACATCTTGAAGCTCTCGCCCAGGTAAAGCCGGCGCGCGTCGGGATGGGCGATGATCGCCTCCGGCGATCCTTGCGTCAGCACCGAACCGCTATGGATGATATAGGCGCGGTCGATGAGGCCGAGCGTCTCGCGCACATTGTGGTCGGTGATGAGCACGCCAATGCCGCGCTGCTTCAGATGGCGCACCAGATCCTGGATGTCGCCGACGGCGATCGGGTCGATGCCGGCGAACGGTTCGTCGAGCAGGATGTAGGCAGGCCGTGCGGCCAGCGCCCGCGCGATCTCGCAGCGCCGCCGCTCGCCGCCGGAGAGCGAGATCGACGGCGCTTTGCGTAAGCGGGCGATGTCGAATTCCTCCAGCAGTTGCTCCAGCCGCTGCTCCCGCCGCGCGCGGTCGCGCTCGTTGACTTCGAGCACGGCGCGGATGTTGTCCTCGACATTGAGGCCGCGGAAGATCGAGGCTTCCTGCGGCAGATAGCCGACGCCAAGCCGCGCCCGCTGGTACATCGGCAACGCGGTCACGTCATGGCCGTCGAGCGCGATGACGCCCTTGTCGGGCTTCACCAGGCCGGTAATCATGTAGAACACCGTGGTTTTGCCGGCGCCGTTGGGGCCGAGCAGACCGACCGCCTCGCCCTGGCGCACCACCAGCGACACATCCTGCACCACGGCGCGCCCGCCGTAACGCTTGCCAAGATTGTAGACGGCGAGCGTGCCGAGCGCGGGGAGTTCCGCCGCGGCGGCCTGCGGGCGTTGGGCGAGGTCGGTCATCGACGCCGCGCCTTGGCTTGCGCCAGACTTAACCCCATGACGACGCGGGCGTAGCGCGACATGGGATCTATTTCTTTTTCTGTCCGCCAGCGGAATCGACGCTGCCGGGCAGGAACACGCCATGCACCCGCGAGCTTCCGCCCTGCACGGCGGCCTGGCCGGTGCTGAGGTCATAGACCAGCCGGTCGCCCTTGGTGATGTTGCGGCCGTCGGTCAGCACGACATGGCCGCTCAGCACCACGTCGTTGCGGCCCTTGTCATAGGCGCCGCTGTCGGCCGTCGCGGTTTGGGTCTTGGAGTGCACCGTGACAGGGCCGGCGCAATCCATGTGCTTGAGCCGGCTGGAGGCGTCCGTCCCGGCGGCGGGGGTCGCGGCGTTGGCGGGTTTGGCCGGCGCCTGCGAAGTCTCCATGAAGATGGTGAGCCTCGAGCAGGTGAGTTTGGTGTCGCCCTGTACGACGACGACATGGCCGTCATAAATCGCTCTTCCCTCTTTCTCGAAATAGTCGAGCTTGTCGGCGTCGATCGAGATCGGCGATTTCGAATCGCCGCCGGGCAGGATCGAGACCGGCCGGCTGTCCTTCGTCGCGGCAGCGGCGGCGGGCGCGAGGCCGAGCGCCAGCATAAACAGCGCGGCTCGCCTCATGGCGTCGAGCCTTCCGGCGCGGCGTCCTTGCCGTTGATGAGGGTGCGCACATGGCCCTCGAAGGTCGCCTGAGCGCCGTTGTCCTTCACCGCGAGCGAATCGCCGGTGATCGTCGTGTCGGGGGCAATGCGCACCTTAACCGGTTGTTTCGACACGTACTCGCCCTGCTTGAATTTGATGTGGACGCTTCGCAAAAAGACTTGATAGCGCGAATTCTTCAACTGCACCTCGCCAGCGAGGTCGAGCGTTTCGCCGGCGCTTTCGTAATGGCCGGTGTCGGCGGAAAGACGGCTGACCTCGCGGTTGGGCGTCGCGATGTCGCCGCCGATCAACGCGAGATCGACGTCGCCGGGATGCAGTGCGTCCTGCATCGCCTTGACGGCGGTGATGTTGTAGCCGCCGCCGCCGGGACGGGCGCCGGTGAGTCGCGGCCGGTCCATGGTTATGCGACCGCCCTCGATGCCGATGCCGTCGAACGACACGTCGCGCAGCGTATGGCCGAGATTATGAACAAAGGCGAGGCCGGCCAGCGCCGCGACGCCGCCGACGACGCCAATCTCCAGGGCGCGCCGCGCCAAGCGCACGCGGCGCGAATGGCGGCGCGCGGCGAGAAAGGCGCGCGCGCGGCCATCGGCCGCCTCGGCCTGGGGCGAAGCGAGGGCGAAGACGCTGAAGGGCATGGCGCATGCAACATAGTCTACGGCCGGGGAAAACGAAACGGCGCCGTTCGGCGCGCATTGCGCGGCGTGGCGCGTGCCGCTAAATCGGGGCCTCCTGGCGTTTGCCGGGCCGGTAGCTCAATGGTTAGAGCCGGCCGCTCATAACGGTCTGGTTGGGGGTTCGAGTCCCTCCCGGCCCACCATTGTTTTCAATAAGTTGCGACAATTTATTGCCGGCTCAGCCTTTTCCCCCACTCGATCCCCCACTGAAACGGCCGCCTCGGGAGCCGATCGCCAGGGCGGCTTCCTCTTGGTAGTCGGGGGCTAGGTGGCCATAGTGGGCGATGATCATGGGTTCGGACGTGCCGAGAAAGTCGGCGATCAGCCGCGTC
>DATNDU010000156.1:0-5696 GCA_035606915.1 Roseiarcus sp.
CGCCGCGCTGCTCGCGCGCCACGGCAAGAGCGCCGCCGGCTTTGCCGCCCTCGCCGCCGGGCTGGAGCTGGCGACCGATCATCTCGTGCCCTATGCGCATTGGATCACGCCGGTCGACCAGCCGAAGCGGTTCGACACGCAGTTCTTCCTCGCCCCCGCCGCACCCGGCCAGATCGCCGTCCATGACGGGCGCGAGGCGGTCGATGCGGTGTGGACGACGCCGCGGGCGGCGCTCGCCGGCGCCGATGCCGGGCGCATCAAGCTGGTCTTCGCGACGCGGATGAACCTCGTCAAGCTGGCGCGCAGCGCCACCGTCGCCGCCGCGCTCGCCGCTTCGCGCGCGGAAGCGATCGTCACCGTGACGCCGGTCATCGAGAACACCGATACCGGACGGTTCATCCGCATCCCCGAGGCGGCCGGCTATGGCGCCGGCCGGTTCGCCGCCGGCAACATTCCCCGTGCCTGACGCGATGGGTGCCTGATGCGAGGCGTGCCTGACGCGATGGGCACCTGATGGCGATCAATTTCCGCCGCGACTATCCTTTCGCCTATGGCGTCGCCGAAACGCTGTCGCCGCTGATCCGCCGCGTCGTCGCGCACAACCCCAGCCCCTTCACCTTCAAGGGCACCGGCACCTATATCGTCGGGCGCGGCAGCGTCGCCGTGATCGACCCCGGCCCCGCCCTGCCGGACCATGTCGACGCCCTCCTCGCCGCGCTTGCCGGCGAGAGGGTCAGCCATATCCTGGTGACGCACACCCATCTCGACCATTCGCCGGCCGCGGCCGCGCTGAAGCGGGCCACCGGCGCGCCGACGCTCGGCTTCGGCCCGCACGGCGCGACGCGGAGCGAAGGGGCGGGCAGCGAGGAAGGCGCCGATCGCGACTTCGTTCCCGACCATGCCCTGCGCGACGGCGACACCGTCGCCGGCAAGGGCTGGCGGCTGACGGTGGTGCACACGCCGGGCCATACCTCCAACCATCTCTGCTTCGCGCTGGCCGGGGAAAAGGTGCTGTTTTCCGGCGATCACGTCATGGGCTGGTCGACCAGCGTCATCGCGCCGCCCGACGGCGACATGGCCTCCTATCTGCGCTCGCTCGACAAGCTGCTGACCCGCGACGATGCCGTCTACTGGCCGACGCACGGTCCGGCGATCGACGATCCGCAGGCGCATGTCCGCGCCTTCATCGCGCATCGCCGCGAGCGGGAAGCCGCGATCCTCGCGCGTCTCGCCGCCGGCGACGACGCCATCCCGGCGATCGTCGACGCGATCTATGTCGGCCTCGACCCCCGGTTGCGCAGCGCCGCCGGGCGCTCTGTCCTCTCGCACCTCGTCGCGCTGATCGAGGACGGGCGCGTCGCCTGCGACGGGCCGCCGACCGTCGGCGCGCGCTTCCGCCTGCGGCCGAAGCCCTGACGGGCCCGCCTTGTCCCGTATCGGATATGACATCCGTTATGGAATTTGACGGCGGCGCCCGCCCGCAGCCGAACCAGCCCAATCGTTGTCAATTCGCTAACGGTTCCTGGCGTAGCCTTCGCCCATGGCTGCATCGTTCGACGACAAGGCGGCGGAAAACTGGACGCGTCTCTCGAGCGGTCAGATCGAGGAGGCGCTGCATTCGCATGTCCGCTTCATCGAGCGCCGGCCGGGCGGTCAGCGCGCCCTCTTCGCCTTTCACGATCTCGAGGAAGCCGATTTCAGCCACCGCAATCTGTGCGACGCCGAGTTCAGCGGCGCCAAGCTGCAGCGCGCGCGGCTGACCGACGCCAAGCTGCGCATGGCGGTGTTGTTCGCCGCCGATCTGCGCGCCGCCAATCTCGACGGCGCCGATCTCAGCCGCGCCGATCTGCGCGGCGCCTGCTTTCGCGGCGCCGAGATGAACAAGGCCAATCTGAGCAATGCCGACATGCGCGACGCCACGGTCGCCGTCTACGACAAGCGGCATACGCTGCTCGCCGGCAGCTTCGGCGACCCGCGCACCGATTTCGCCTGCGTCCAGGCGCGCAGCGCCGATCTCTCGGACGCACGCTTCGGCGCCGCCCTCGTGGTGCGCGCCGATTTCACCGACGCGATCATGCGCGGCGTCAACTTCAAGGGCGCCGACCTGCGCAACGCCAATTTCACCGGCGCCGTGCTGGAAGGCGCCGATCTCGCCGGGGCGAAGCTGCACAACGCGACGCTGCAGGCCGCCGTGCTCACCGGCGCCAACCTGCGCGGCGCCTCGTTCGCCGGCGCCGACATCACCGATGCGGTGCTCGATCCCGAGATGCTCGGGCGCAACGAGCTGAGCAACGCCATCCGGACCGAATACGCCACGCATTCCGACGCCGCGCTCGGGGACATGCTCGCCCTGCACGGCATCTGGGTCGACAGCCAGGGCGCCAAGGGCGCGCGCGCCATGCTCGCCCGGGCCGATCTCAGCGGGCGGCGGCTCGAAGGCGCCAAGCTGGTGATGGCGGTCCTCAGCGGCGTCAAGCTCGGCCGCGCCAACCTGACGCGCGCGCTCCTGACGATGGGCAATCTCGAGATGGCGGATCTGCGCGGCGCCGTCCTGGTCGACGCCGATCTGCGCGGCGCCAATCTCCGGCGCGCCCATCTCGGCGACGCCGATTTCAGCCGGGCCAAGCTCGGCGCCCTGCGCCAGGTCGGCGGCGGCCGCCTCGATTTCCAGTCGAATTTCGAGCGCGCGAAGTTCACCCGCGCCCGGCTCTGCGGCGCCAGCCTGCGCGGCGCCAATCTGACCGGCGCCGATTTCTCGGGCGCCGATCTCTCGCGCGCCGATCTGCAGAACGCCATGCTCGACGACGCCAATTTCGCCGGCGCCAACCTCCAGGGCGCCAATCTGGCCGAGGCGAGCGTGAAAGGCACCAAGGGCCTGACCGCCCGGGCGGCGTGACCCGCAGCGTCACGGCGGCAGCGTCGCCTCCGGCGGAAGCGTGTCGCCCGGGTCGATGAAAGCGACGCCCATCGGCGCGAAATGCTTCACATTGTCGGTGAGCACGATCATGCCGCGCAGATCCGCGGCGGCGCCGATCATGGCATCTTCCATGTCGATCTCGACACCGTTGGCGCGCGCTCGTGCCATCAGCTCGCCGGCGCGCAGCGCCACGATCTCATCGACCGGCAGAATGCGGTCGCGATGGAAGGCTAGGATGGCGCGCAACCACGCCTGCAGATCGGCGGCCTTGCGCGAGGCGCGACGATGCACCAGCCAGGCCGCGCCATAGCCGATCTCGGCCACGGTGACGGCGCTGATATAGCAATACCCGCCATTGCGCCGCAGCCAGGCGGCGAGATCGGGTGCCGGCCGGGTCTTGGTCGGCGCCGTATGCGACAGGATGTTGGTGTCGAGCACGTACATGCGCGCGCCGCCGTGGGACGGGCGCTCAGTCGAACATGCGCTTGCGGATGGCGCGCGCCGGTCGGCGGGGCGGCAGGTCCGCGCGGTTCAGCGGGCAGTCGGCGAGGAGCGCGCCGAAGGGCGGCACGTCGCGCGTCAGCCGCCGCCATTCCGCTTCGGCGACGACGACGACCGCCTGCTTGCCATGGCGCGTGACGCGCTGCGGCCCGTCATCGAGCGCCTCGTCGAAGAGGTCCTTGAAATGACTCCGCGCATCCTGCAATTGCCAGGTCCGCATCGACAGCCCCACATCTGTAAGGTCTGTACAAAATACTATCGAGCTCAACGCGGGTCAAGCGAGGCACCTTTCGCAGTCGCCCGTCTAATACCCCTCCTCGGGCAGCCTGAGCAGCGGCAGGAACGCGCTGTGCACGTTCGTCGTCACCACCGGCGCGGCGGCGTGCAGATAGGAGCGGTCGAGCTTGCCGAAGCTGGTGGCGCCGAGCAGGCCCATGCTGGTATGGAGCTCGGCCTCGAGCAGTTCGAGGACGCGCACGACGCCTGCCTTGCCGGCGGCGGCGAGGCCGTAGCAATAGAGGCGGCCGATGGCGACGAGATCGGCGCCCAGAGCCACCGCCTTGATGATGTCGGTGCCGCGGCTGATGCCGCTGTCGAAGATGATCTTGGCCTTGCCGCCGACCGCCGCGACGATCTCGGGCAGGACCTCCAGCGCGCCGCGGCCGTGGTCGAGCTGCCGCCCGCCATGGTTCGAGACGTAGACGGCGTTGACGCCGTGCTCGACCGCGAGCGCCGCGTCCTCGGCGGTGGCGATCCCCTTGAGGATGAGCGGGATGTCGTGCGTGTCCTTGAAGTGCTTGATGTTGTCCCAGTTGTGCTGCGCCTGGAAGTTCATCCCGGTATTGTAGGTGCGCCAGGTCTTCACGAACCGCTTGGCGGTGTCGCGCTCGCGCCTGGAGTAATGCGCGGTGTCGACGGTGATGCAGAAGGCGTCGTAGCCGGCGGCGCGGGCGCGGCGGACGTGATCGTCGACCCAGGCATTGTCGCCGCGCACATAAAGCTGAAAGATCTTGAGCGCGCCGGGCGCCTGGGCGGCGGCCGCCTCGAGCCCGGGCTCGGTGACCGAGCTGAGGCAGAGCCCGGCACCGAACTGCTCGATCGCCTGCGCCACCGTGCCGCCGCCGCCGGGATCGAAGGATTGCAGCGAGCCGACCGGCGCCGCCATCACCGGGATGCGCAGCGGCTTGCCGAAGATCCGGGTCGTGAGGTCCATCTCCGCGGTGTTGCGCAGGACGCGCGGGCGGAAGGCGACGCTGTCGAGCGCCTGGCGATTGCGCCGCACCGTCGTCTCGGTCTCGGCGCCGCCGACGAGATAGTCCCAAAAATTATGGTTGAGGTTGACCCGCGCCGCCTTGACGATCTCGTGCAGGGTCTGAAAACGTTCCTCGACGTCACCGCTCATAAATCCTCCCGGAGCGAAATATGTGCTGAACTATAGAGAGAATTCACCACCAAGGCACCAAGGACCCCAAGAAGGATTATGCGCTTCGCGCAATCGAAAACCTTGGTGCCCTTGGTGTCTTGGTGGTCAATCCTTTTTCGTCGCCGTGACGCGGCAGACCCGTCACAGCATCTTATACGTCTCGATGGCGCCGCCGCGCACCACCGAGACGCGGAAATTGGCGGCGGCGAGGTCGCCGTTGGCCGCGAATTCGCACGAGCCCGAGGCGCCGTCGTAGTCGATCACCTTGCCGGCGGCGAGCGCCGCGAGCCCGGCGGGCGCATTGTCGACGGCGACCCCGGCGGGATCGCCGATCTTGCGCAGGTTGTCGCGGATGCCGGTGCCGGTCGGGTCCTTGCCGCGGGCCATGGCGAGGATGGCGAGGTTGATCTGGTCGTAGCCCTGGCAGGTGTAGGTATCGAGATCCATCGTCGACACCAGCTTCTGCAGCCGCGCATAGGCGCTCGACATCGTCGCCGGCACCGGCTCGATGGCGTAGACGCCATCGGCGACCACCGGACCGGCGCGCTCGATGAAGCGCGGCCCGACGGCGAAGGCGAAGGCGGCGATCTTGCCCTTGTAGGCGGCGCGGTAGGCGTCCTGGACAAGGATGACGGTATCGGCCATGTAGCCGCCGAGCATCAGCATGTCGGGGCTGGCGCGCACCGCCTCGTCGATCTCGCCGCGGAACGAGGTCTTCTTGACGTCGTAGACGAGCGAGGAGACCTTGAGCCCCTTGGGCTCGCACTCCGCCTTGATGGCCTTGACCGTCGCCTCGGCGAAGGCGGCCTGCGGCATCAGGATGAAGAGATGGCGGACCCCCTCGCCGAGGGCGAA
>DATNDU010000164.1:0-17148 GCA_035606915.1 Roseiarcus sp.
GACGAAGTGGAACTTCCTGCCGTTCCGGCCCGGCCTCGTCGGCGGCCATTGCACCGGCGTCGATCCCTGGTATCTCGCACATAAGGCGCAGTCGGTCGGCTACTACCCCGAGATCATCCTGGCGGGGCGGCGTCTGAATGACTCGATGGGGCCTTACGTCGCCAGTCAGGTCATCAAGGCGATGGTGAAGAAGCGTATCCAGGTGGTGGGCGGGCGCGTGTTGGTGCTGGGCCTCGCGTTCAAGGAAAACTGCCCGGATCTGCGCAACACCCGCATTGTCGACTTCGTGCGCGAACTGAAGGATTTCGGCGTCAATGTCGACGTTAGCGATCCATGGGTGGCGCCCGACGACGCCAAACGCGAATATGGCATAGATTTGATCGGGACGCCGGAACAAAGGTCCTACGATGCGATTATTATCGCCGTGGCGCACGACCAATATCGCCAACTCGGCGCATCGGGCATCCACGACTTTGGCCGCGACCCACACGTACTTTACGACTTGAAGTATCTGTTGCCATACGAAGAGTCGGATCTGCGGCTCTGACCGATGCCACGAAGGTTTGGCGTGGCTGGGTTTCTGGGGAGGCGGAGCGTGAGTTACGTCATCGAGTCTGATCCGCTGGCGCAGCAAGGGCCGGTGAGTTCTGGCCTTGGCGTGGTGAGTTCAGAGCTTGGCGTCGCTGGTTCCGAGCTTGGCGTTGCGAGTTCTGGGCTTGGCGTTGCGGGCTTTGGGTCCGGCGTCGGCGCTGGCCCCGGCGCCAGCGGATTGCCGAAGGCGGGGCCGCGTTCCTTCCTGTTGGATCGCGGCGGACTGCAATTCGCCGGCGCGTTGGTCACTGCGGCGGGGCCGCTGTTCTATTACACTTGGGATCCCTACGCCTCGACCTCGCTGCTCGGCATGCTCGACGCCTATGCCGGCAGCGTCGCCTCGGTGGCGCTCGGTTTTTACGTTCTGAAGCGGGTGACGGCCTTCCCAACCTCGCATGCGCCGGCGGCGGTGCTGCCGATATTCGGCGGTAGTTTCGCGCTGGTGTTGGGGCTGCTGACCTGGCTCGGCTGGCGCTTCGATCCCGAGCCGGTGTTCATCGGCTTCGTGCTGTCGGTGGCGTGGCTGACGGCGGTGTTGTACGTCGCCGAGCGGGCGCGGCAGCGCCAATTCGCGTTGCTGCCGATCGGCGACACGCTGTCGCTGATGGCGCAATCCGGCCCGCGGTGGAAGGTGCTGGGGGCGGCGCCGGTGCTGCCGTCGCCGTGCGACGGCGTAGTGGTGGATCTGCGCGCCGACATTCCCGCCCATTGGGAGCAGTTTCTCACCCGCTGCGTCTTGTCGGGCGTGCCGGTGTTTCACGTCACGCAGGCGCAGGAGATGCTGTCCGGGCGGCTCGATATCCGTCATCTATCGGAAAACATGCTGACTTCGCACGATCCCCATCGCGCTTATCTGGCGCTGAAGCGGGTGTTCGACACTCTGGCGGCGCTGGCGGCGCTGGTCGTGCTCGGGCCGCTGCTGTTGATCGTCGGCGCGCTGGTGAAACTCGATTCACCGGGGCCGGCTCTGTTCACGCAGGCGCGCATTCGCAAGGGCGGCTCGAAGTTCACCATCTACAAGTTCCGCACCATGAAGATCGGCGCGGCGGCTCCGCAGTCGCGCGCCGACGCGATGACGCGCGACCACGACCCCCGCATCACCCGCCTCGGCGCCTTTCTGCGCAAGTCGCGCATTGACGAGTTGCCGCAAATCCTCAACATCCTCAAGGGCGAGATGAGTTGGATCGGGCCGCGGCCGGAAGCGGCGCCGCTGGCGGAATGGTACGAGAGCCAGTTGCCGTTCTATCAGTATCGCCACATCGTGCCGCCGGGGATCAGCGGTTGGGCGCAGACCAACCAGGGGCATGTCACCGATCCCAGCGACGTGCTCGACAAGTTGCATTACGATTTCTTCTACATCAAGAATTTCTCGATCTGGCTCGACCTGCTCATCGTGCTGAAGACCTTGCGCACGATGCTGACCGGCTTCGGCGCCCGTTAAGATGAGCGGCGCCGGCGACGCGGTCGCCTATCACGAGACGCTCGCCGCCGGCTGGACCGGCCGCTATGCCTCCGGCGGCTTCCGCCGACGGGCCGAGTTTTTCCGCGCCGAGGTTTTGCCGAAGCTCCAGGTTTCGGGCGACTGGCTCGATGTCGGCTGCGGCAGCGGCGTGTTCAGTCGCGTACTGGCTGATGCCGGGGCGGCTGTCGTGGGCCTCGACGGCTCGCCGGCGATGGTTGAGGCCGCCAACGCCGCCGCCGGCGTCAATCCGCGCTTCGCGGTCGGCCGGGTCGAGGACGTCGGGGCGCTGACGCAAAGCTTCGACGGCGCGATCTGTCTCAGCGTGCTGGAATATCTGCCCGATCCGGCGAAGGGGCTGAAAGCGATCGCCGGCCGGCTGAAGCCCGGCGGCCGGCTCGCGCTCTCCGTGCCCAATCGCGGCTCGACCTTGCGCGCGGCGCAGCGGTTGCTGCGGCCGTTCGCAGCGGCGGCGGGCAATGCCTCGCTCGCCTATCTCGACAGTTCCCGTCATTTATGGACGAAGGCCGAGCTTGCCGATTTCGCCCGCGCGGCGGGGCTGGAGACGCAGGCGATCCTCGGCTTCGATCCGGTGGCGCCGCGGATGCTGTGGCCGCTGATGTCGCCGAGCCTGTGGTTCCTGGTGGCGCGCTTGAGGGGAACAACGTAAGCGCAAGAGAAACTGACTTATTACGGCAATATTAACTATTTTCGGTGAATGACGAAGCCCTGTTTCGCGTGGTGAGGGACGCCCTTTGGCTTCGCGCTTTTCCGTTTCGTTTCGCCGTCTCTGTGTGGGAACGGCGATCCTGGCTTTGAGTGTCGGCGCGGCTGTCGCCGATCAGCCGGCCGCGCCGGCGCCGGCCTCGCCGCCAGCGACGGTGGTCGCGCCGGACGTCACTGTGCCGCTCGATCAATTGATGGCGTCCGGGCCGCTGCCGGACATCGTGCAGGGCTCGGCTTCGGCGCCGGTGACGATCATCGAATACGCTTCGATGACCTGCTCGCACTGCGCCGCCTTCCACGATTCGACCTGGCCGGAGCTGAAGAGCAAGTATATCGACTCCGGCAAAGCCAAGTTCATCCTGCGCGAATTCCCGCTCGATCCGCTCGCCACCGCCGCCTTCATGCTCGCGCGCTGCGCCGGGCCGGAAAAGCGCAATCTGCTGATCGACCAATTGTTCACGCAGCAGAAGACGTGGGCCTTTGTCGACAAGCCGATCGCGCCGCTGCTGGCGATGGTCAAGACGGTCGGCTTCACCCAGGCCGATTTCGAGAAATGCCTGCGCGATCCCGATCTCTACGAACAGGTGAGCCAGAGCCGCGAGCATGCGGCCGAGGCGTTCAACATCGATTCGACGCCGACCTTCTTCATCAACGGCCACAAGCTGACCGGCGAATTGACGATCGTCGATTTCGACAAGGCGATCGAGCCGCACTGACCTTGCTCACGCCCGCCCGTCGGCCTAAGCCGCTGGCATGGGTCGTTTCGAAACCACGGCGGCGACTTACGCGGCGCGTCGCGAGCCCTACCCCGCCGCCTTCTTCGCCACGACGGCGGCGCGGCTGGGCCTCACCGGGCGCGAGGCGCTGATCGACCTCGGCACGGGGCCAGGGGTTCTCGCCCTCGGCTTTGCGCCTTACGTGGCGCGCATCGTCGGCGTCGATCCAGAGCCGGCGATGATCGCCGAGGCCAAGCGCGCGGCGGCCGAGGCGGGGCTGACGTTTCCGATCGTGCTCGGCCGCGCCGAGGAGGTCGGCGCCGAGAGTGGCAGCTTCGACCTCGTCACCATCGGGCGGGCGCTGCACTGGATGGAGCGCGAACCAATGCTGGCGGCGCTCGACCGCATGCTGGCGACGGGCGGGCGCATCCTCATTTGCGGCGCGCGCATGAGCGAGGCCAACCCGTGGCGGCAGGCGTTCGAGCGGGTGACGCGCGCTTGGTCGGGCGGCGGCGAATCACGCCACCGGCGCATCCACGAACATTTCTTCGACGGCACGCGCTACGCGCCGGTCGCCGCCATTGAGGTCGCATGTCGCCAGCCCATCGACGTCAAGGCGCTGGTACAGCGGGCGCTGACGCGCTCGACGACCTCGCCGGCGGTGCTCGGCGAGCGGGCCGAGGCGTTCAAAGCCGAGCTGCGGACGGCGCTGGCGCCCTATTTCGGCGACGCGGCGCAGCAGGAGATCGTCGAGGCGAGGGCGTGGGTGTTCGCGGCGGCGTGAGGGCGGCTCGCCGTCATGGCGAGTTCCGAAACGGCTGGATGCCGATCCCATTGGATGAACCCGCCGGGTCGGATATTTCGAGATGCTTCCGCAATCGGCTTCCCTCGTCCTGAGGCGCCACGCGAAGCGGGGCCTCGAAGGACGCTCCCGTTAGAGCCGCCGGTCGTGCGAGAAGGCGTTGGGTTGCGGAGGCGGTCGAGCCAACGAGCGTCCTTCGAGGCCGCTTCGGGGCGCCTTGACGAGGGAGTGGATGGCCGGCGGTTCACGCGCTCGGCCACGTATCCGACAGCCGATAGCCCTGCGGCCACGGGTCGCTGGGGTCGAGCATGTGCTGGTGAATTCCGGTGATCCAGGCTCGGCCGGAAATGATCGGTATGACGGCGGGGCGGCCGGCGAGCGTCGTCTCCGCCTCCAGCCGGCAATCGAAGGTCGAGCCGATGAGCGAGCGGGCGAGATAGCGCTGGCCGATTCGCATCCGCCCCTTGGCGTGCAGCACCGCCATGCGCGCCGAGCAGCCGGTGCCGGTCGGCGAGCGGTCGATCTTGCCCGGCCGGATCGCCACCGCGTTGGCGCCGGTCAGCGCGCCCTCGGCCTCAGCCAACGGCCCCGCGAACTGGCTGAACGAGATATGGTCCCAACCAGCATTGGCGGGATGGACGAAGCCGAGTTGCGCATTGGCCGCCGCGACGATGCGCATCCCGGTCTCAGCGAGGTCGCGCGCCTCGTCGGGCTTCAGCGCGAAGCCCAATGCCTCAGCGTCGACGATAACGAAGCTGTCGCCGCCATAAGCCGTGTCGACCCGCAACGTCCCCAGGCCCTCGACCTCCAGCGCCGCGTCGAGCTTGTCGGCGAAGGAAGCGACGTTGCGAACCTGGATGCACTCCGCCTTGCCGTTTCGGCAGGTCGCCGTCACCTCGATGAGGCCACCCGGGGCCTCCAGCACCAGTTTCGTCTCCGGCTCCCGCATCGGCACGAGGCCGGTCTCCAACAGGACGGTGGCGACGCAAATCGCGTTGGAGCCCGACATCGGCGGCGTGTCGGCGGGCTCCATGATGATCCAGCCGGTTGCGGCGCGCGGGTCCACGGGCGGCACGAGCAGGTTGAAATGTCGGAAGACGCCGCCGCGCGGCTCGTTGAGCAGGAAATTGCGCAGCGTCTGGTCGCGGGCGATGAAGCGGGATTGCTCCCAGATCGTCGCGCCGGGCGGGGTTGCGACGCCGCCGACGATGACGTCGCCGACCTCGCCCTCGGCGTGGCACGAGACGACATGGATGACTTTAGCGCTGCGCATTCTGGCTCTCGGGATCGCGGCCGACGCCGCTTTACCACGGGATAACGCGCCGCGCCCCCTTGATCGCGACGGTGGCTTGTGAACCGTGGCAAGACGTGATTCCCTCGCGTCCGACGGGGCGAATCGGAGACGAAACGCGGCGCCATGAAGTTCGAACGGCTGCGAGTGGCCGGGTTCAAGAGTTTTTGCGATCCGACCGAATTCAAGATCGAGCCGGGCCTCACCGGCGTCGTCGGTCCGAACGGCTGCGGCAAGTCCAATCTCGTCGAGGCCATGCGCTGGGTCATGGGCGAGAACTCTTATAAGAACATGCGCGCCTCCGGCATGGAGGATGTCATCTTCGCCGGCTCCGGACGCCGTCCGTCGCGCAACATCGCCGAGGTCGGGCTGGTGCTCGACAACGCCGACCGCCGCGCGCCCGCCGCCTTCAACGATTCCGAGACTATCGAGGTCACCCGCCGCATCGAGCGCGACAAGGGCTCGACCTACAAGATCAACGGCCGCGAGGCGCGCGCCCGCGACGTGCAACTGCTGTTCGCCGACGCCTCGACCGGCGCGCGCTCGCCGGCGATGGTGCGCCAGGGCCAGATCGGCGAGATCATCGCCGCCAAGCCTGCCGCGCGCCGGCTGGTGCTCGAAGAGGCGGCGGGCGTCGCCGGCCTGCATTCGCGCCGGCACGAGGCGGAACTGCGGCTGAAGGGGGCCGAAGACAATCTCGCGCGCGTCGAGGACGTGCTGAAACAGGTCGATTCGCAGGTCGAGAGCCTGCGCCGGCAGGCGCGCCAGAGCCAGCGCTACAAGGGGCTAGGCGGCGAGATCCGGCGCTGCGAGGCGCTGGCCAAGCTCATCGCCTGGCGGGCGGCGGAGACGACTTTCGTTGAGGCCGAGCGCGCCTTTTCGGGCCTCACCGGCGACGTCGCCGAGCGCACCCGGCTGCAAGCCGAGACCGCCACCGCGCAGGCGATGGCCGCCGCCGACCTGCCGGCGTTGCGCGACGCCGAGGCCCGCGCCGGCGCGGCGCTGCATCGGCTCACTGCCGCCCGCGACACGCTCGCCAGCGAGGAGAAGCGCGCCGAGACGCGCGCCGCCGAGTTGCGCCGTCGCATCGTGCAGATGGGTGGCGACATCGAGCGCGAGCAATCGCTGGTCGCCGACGCCGCGCAATCGATGGCGCGGCTCGACGCCGAGGCCGAGACGCTGGCGGCGGCCGATGAGGCCGGCGATGCGCGGGCCGAGGCGGAAGCCGGCGAGGCCGAGGCGGCGCAAGTGCTGGCGGAATCGGAGGCGGCGCTCGCCGCAGCGCTCGGCGCGACGGCCGACCTCAGCGCCAAGCGCAACGCGCTCGGCGCCTCGCTCGATGAGGAGATCAAGCGCTGGCGGCGGTTCGAGGAGGAACTGGCGGCCCTGAGGCGTGACCGCGAGGCGCTGCCCGGTGACGACGCCGACGAGGCCGCCTTCGACGCCGCCGCCGCCGTGGTCGAGGAAGGGATGGAGGCGCTCGCCGAGGCCGAGGCCGCGGCGCTTGAGGCCGAGGAGGCGCACGCGGCGGCGCGCGAGGCCGAAGGCAGCGCCCGAGCGCCGCTGGCGGAGGCCGAACGGCTGGCGCAGCGGCTGGAGACCGAGGCGCGCACGCTGGAGAAATTGCTCGGCTCGGCTTCGGGCGGCGCTTATCCGCCGGTGCTGGAGGAGATCGTCGCCGAGCGCGGCTACGAGACCGCGCTCGGGGCCGCGCTCGGCGACGATCTCGACGCCTCGACCGCTTCCGGCGCGCCGGCGCGCTGGGCGGGCGCTGAGGGCGATGGCGACCCCGGATTGCCGGCTGGCGTCGGCAGCCTCGCGGCGCATATCGAGGCGCCCCCGCAATTGGCGCGGCGGTTGGCGCAAATCGGCGTCGTCGCCCGCACCGACGGGCAGGCGCTGGCGGCGCTGCTGAAGCCGGGGCAACGGCTGGTCAGCCAACAGGGCGACCTCTGGCGCTGGGATGGCTTCGCCACCGCCGCCGAGGCGCCGACCCCCGCCGCGCGTCGTCTGGTGGAGAAGAACCGGCTCGGCGAACTCATCGCACAAGGCGAGGCGGCGGCGGAACGGGCCGACGCGCTGCGCCAGGACGCGACCCGGCTGGCGGCCTCGCTGCGCGAGGCCGCCAGCGCCGAGGCGGCGGCGCACGGCCGCGCGCGCGAGGCGCGCGCCGCGGCGGAGGCGGGGCGCGAAAAGCTCTCCGCCGCCGAGCGCCGCCGCGCCGCGACGCGCGCCAAGCTCGCATCCCTCGACGAGGCGCTGGCGCGCGCCAGCGCCGCGCGCGACGAGGCGGTGGAGCGCCGCAACGCCGCCGGCGCCGCGATTCAGGCGCTGCCGGCTGGCGACGAACTCTCAGCCGATTTCGCGCGCGCGCAGGCCGCGGCGGGCGAGGCGCGCTCGCGTCACGCCGAGGCCAAGGCGTTCGCCCGCAATCTCGCGCGCGAGCTGGAATCGCGCGCGGCGCGCATGCGCGCCGTCGCCGAGGAGCGGCGCTCGTGGGCCGAGCGGCGCGCCCGGGCGGAGGCCCATATCGGCGAGATCGCCGAGCGACGCAGCGGCGCCGAGGAGGAGATGGAGGCGCTCGAAGAAGCGCCGGCCGAATTCGCGCTGCAACGCCGCTCGCTCATGTCGCAGCTTGGCGAGGCGGAGGCGGCGCGCAAGCTTGCCGCCGACGAGCGCGCCGCCGCCGAGACCAAACTGACTGAAGCCGATCGCGCCGCGCGCGCGGCGCTCGAAGCGATGTCGTCCTCGCGCGAGCAGCGCGCCGGCGCCGAGCAGCGGCTGGAGGCCGCCGGACACCGGCGCGAGGAACTGCTGAAGGCCATCGCCAGCGAGTTGGAGACCGACCCACAGGGCCTTTACGAACTCGCCGGCGTCAAGCGCGACGAGGCGACGCCGCCGGTCGAGGTGATCGAGAAGCGGCTGGAGACGCTGAAGCACGAGCGCGATCGGCTCGGCGCCGTCAACCTGCGCGCCGATGAGGAACTGGCCGAGATCGAGGGTTCGCGCGGCAAGCTGGCCGCCGAACTGGCCGATCTCGTCGAGGCGATCAAGCGGCTGCGCTCGGCGATTTCCAGCCTCAACGCCGAGGGGCGCGAGCGGCTGCTCAACGCTTTCACCGAGGTCAACAAGTATTTCGGCGAGCTGTTCACGACGCTGTTCGAGGGCGGCGCGGCCGAATTGCAGCTCATCGAGTCCGACGATCCGCTGGAAGCCGGCCTCGAACTGCTGGCGCGCCCGCCGGGCAAGAAGCCGCAGACGCTGACGCTGCTCTCCGGCGGCGAGCAGGCGTTGACGGCGATGGCGCTGATCTTCGCGGTGTTCCTCACCAATCCGTCGCCGATCTGCGTGCTCGACGAGATCGACGCGCCGCTCGACGATTACAACGTCGAGCGCTTTTGCGATTTGCTCGACGAGATGCGCAAGCGCTCCGACACCCGCTTCGTCACCATCACTCACAATCCGGTGACGATGGCGCGCATGGACCGGCTGTTCGGCGTCACCATGCCGGAGCGCGGTGTCAGCCAGATCGTCTCGGTCGATCTCGCCACCGCCGAAAGTTTTCTGGAAGCGGGCTGAGCGGCGTCAGTGCGAGAGCGGCGGCAGGTCGAGATGCTGCTCGACGCGGCGAACGCGCGCCTCAAGCTCGCTGATGAGAATGCCGTGGGCCCACGGTGGTCGAATGATATTCCACGACGGCGCTGCGCAGTCCGACGATCTGCTCGCTCAGTTCCTTGCGGGTCAGCAGCAGGTCGGAAGCCAGATCCGCGCGTAGAGAATTGATCTTGGCGTCGGTCGACCGTTCCAAACGCTCTTCCAGCGCAGTTAAGTCTGCTTTTGAGGCCATCTCCGCGAGGTCGGTCTTCGTCGCCATCTGCGCGCGAATATCGCGCAGCATCCGCAACATGAGATTATCCGGTTCATCCGCCATGCTTGCCCCTCGCTTTCCGCTGGCTAGCTAGCATATCACAAACCTGGGTTGCGCAAGGCGGAATTGTTGACAAGTTTAGGCGTATCCCGGATGGACCTGCATTCCCAAAGCTTGCGAGAGAGCATGTCCGGTCCGAAGTCGACGTCATCGCATCGCCCCCGCACCCGGCTCGTACATTCCGGACATGACGTCGAGACGTCGCGCGGCTTCGTCAACGTGCCGGCGTTTCGCGGCTCGACCGTGCTCTACCCGGACGCGGCGTCGCTGAAGACGTTCAACCAGCGCTTCACCTACGGCACGCACGGCACGCCGACCACCGAGGCGCTCGCCAACGCCTGGAGCGAACTCACCGGCGCCGTCGGCACGGCGATGACGCCCTCGGGTTTGTCGGCGCTGGCGATGGCGCTGCAATCGACGCTGAAGGGCGGCGACCATTTGTTGATAACGGATTCCGCCTATTCGCCGACGCGGCGCTTCGCCGAACTGGTGTTGAGGCCGCTCGGCGTCGAGACCACCTATTACGATCCCGGCATCGGCGCCGACATCGCCGGCCTCATCCGCGACAACACCCGCGCCATCCTCACCGAGGCGCCGGGCTCGCAATCTCTGGAGATGCAGGACATCCCAGCGATAGCGGAAGCCGCGCACAAGCGCGACGTCTGCGTCATCATGGACAACACCTGGGCGACGCCGTTGTTCTTCCCGCCGCACGAGCGCGGCGTCGATCTCGCGGTCGAGGCCGGCACCAAATATCTGTCCGGCCATTCCGATCTGTTGCTCGGCCTCATCTCGGCCAATGCGCAATGGTGGCCGCGGCTGAAGGCCTTCGTCGATCTCTACGGCATCCCGCCGGGGCCGGAGGATGCGTTCCTGGCGCTGCGCGGGCTGCGCACGATGGAGTTGCGGCTCAAAGAGTCGGAGCGGCAGGCGCTGGCGCTGGCGCAGTGGCTGGAGACGCGGCCAGAGGTCAAGCGCGTCATTCATCCAGCGCTGCCCCATCATCCCGGCCACGAGATTTGGAAGCGCGATTTCCTCGGCTCCTCGGGCCTGTTCAGCGTCGTGTTGCAGCCGGCGCCCGAGGCGGCGGTGTTGGCGATGCTGAACGGCTATTCGCTGTTCGGCCTTGGCTTCAGTTGGGGCGGCTACGAAAGCCTGATCATTCCTTTCGACTGCTCGACTTATCGCACCGCGACCAAATGGGAGCCGGGCGGGCCGACGATCCGATTGCAAGTCGGCCTGGAAGACATCGAGGATCTCAAATCCGATCTCGCGCAGGGCTTCGAGCGGTTGACGCGGGTCGCCGCGCAGCACGAACCGGGTTGAGCGCGCCCGCGCCGGCCTAGTCGGAGGCCAGCGTGGCGAGGAAGGCGATCGCCCGCAAGACCCGCCGGGGAGCTTGCCGGCTCGACGTGCGCACTAGCCACAACGGTTCCTCGGGGATGCGCCAGTCGCGCAGGATCTCGACGAGGCGGCCGGCGCGTATATCCTGCGCGATAATCCAAGCCGGCCCCCAGCCGACGCCGAAACCGTCGCGCACGAGGGCTATCGAGGCATGCGCGTCGTCGCAGATGTGGCGTGGCTTGGGAGCGAAGCGCGCTACGGTCTTGCCGTGCGCGAAGCGCCACGCCAGCAATTGACCGGTTGCGGGGTTGCGGAAGCCGACATGGTCGTGAACGGCGAGGTCTTGCGGCGTCGCCGGGACGCCGCGCGTCTTCAGATAATCCGGCGCCGCGCAGGCGACCCAGGGGAACGAGAATAGGCGTCGGGCGTGATGGCCGGGCACGCGGTCGAGCGGGCCGGAGCGGATCGCGATGTCGACTCCTTCCGCCGCGAGATCGAGGATCTCGTTGCGGAACTTGACTTCGATCTCGATGTCCGGGTTCTCAGCGAGAAACTGTGGCAGGCGCGGCATGATGCAAGCGCGGGCGAAAGAGGCGGGCGCGGTGATGCGCACGCGCCCGCCGCCGCCGCCGGCGGCGATCTCGCCGAGCGAGGCCTCGGCCTTTTCGAGGCTCGCCCGCAGGTCGCGACCAACCTCCATCAACCGGTCGCCCTCCTCGGTCAGCGCGATCGAATGGGTCGTGCGATGCAGCAGGCGGACGCCGCGCTGGCGCTCGAACCTCGCAATCGCCTTGGAGAGGCTCGAAGTGGTTGCGCCGCCGCGCCGGGCGGCCTCAGCGAACGAGCCAGCTTCGACCACGCGCACGAAGGCCAGCAGCGGGGCGAGGTCCGTGGGCAATGCTGTTGTGGACATGACGTCCACACTGTCATGGCGGCCGGGTGGCTACAAGCGGGCGTGGATCGGGGCCAGTTAGGGCGGGCCGACGCCCCAACGGGCGCTGGCGCCGCCTAAGGAGCCTCCCATGATCCCCCACGAAATCCTTCTCGAAGCCCTCGACGCCGCCGAACGCAGCGCGACGCCGGGGCGACCGGTTTACATGCTCAATATGTTGCGCTTCCGGGAAAGCGCGCTCTATCAAGACGGCCGCGATGAGTCGCCCTGTAGCGGCCGCGAGGCGTTTTTCGAGCGCTACGTTCCGGCGTTTCGCCGCCTGGCCGCCGGCCGGTCGATACAGCGCGTTTTCGCCGGCCACGTGATCGCAAAAATTGTCGCCCCGGCCGGCGCGGATTGGGACATCGCCGCGCTCAATGAATACGCTGACTTCGCCACCTTTCGCGCCATCGTCGACACCGACGCCTACCGCAGCGAGGCGCAGCCGCACCGCCTCGCCGCGCTCGACGATTTCCGTTTGTTCATGCTGGATAAGGTGATGTAATCGCCGCAGGCAGCTAACCGCCGGAGACCGAGTGCGCACGTTTCTGATCGACACCGACACCGCCTCCGACGATGCGGTGGCGATCCTGATGGCGCTGGCGGCGCCCGACGTGCGCGTCGCCGCGCTCACCATCGTCGCCGGCAACGTGTCGCTGGCGCAGGCGGCGCAGAACGCGCTTTATGCCTGCGAGGTCGCCGGCGTCGAGACGCCGGTCTATCTCGGCGCCGACGCGCCGCTGATCCGCCGCCATCTCGACGCGCATTGGTTCCACGGCCGCGACGGCCTCGGCGATCGCAACTATCCCACTCCGAAGCGCCAACCCGAACCCGAACACGCCGTCGATGCGCTGATTCGCCTGGCCGCCGCCGAGCCGGGGCTGACGCTGGTGACGCTGGGGCCGCTGACCAATATCGCGCTGGCGCTGGCGCGCGATCCCAGTTTTGCCGACAACATCGGGCGCTGCGTGGTGATGGGCGGCGCGCCGTGCTGCGAGGGCAATGCGACGCCGGCGGCCGAATACAACATCTGGGTCGATCCCGAGGCGGCGCGGCGCGTGTTCCGCTCCAAGCTGCCCATCGAGATGGTGGGTTGGCACGTCTCGCGCGGCGCTTCGGTGCTCGACGATGCGGAAGTCGCCGACCTGCTCGCCCTCGGCACAGCGAAAGCGCGTTTCGCCGTCGAGTGCAACACGCGGGCGCGCGAGGCCTATTTCGTGCAGACCGGCGAGCGCGGCCTGTCGCTCGCCGATCCCACCGCGATGGCGGTGGCGCTCGACCGCGATGTCGGGACGAGCTGGAGCGCCCATCTCGTCGAGATCGAATGTGCGAGCGAGTTGACGCGCGGCATGACGGTCGTCGACCGCCTCGATGTCGCCCATGACCAGAACAACCACGCCGCTTGGGCCGACGCGCTCGCCACCGGCGTCAAGGCCGATATCTGCTGGAGCTTCGACCCGGCCGCCTACAAGGCGCTGCTGAGGCGCGCGCTCGCGTGAGCAAAGCGACCATATTACCCGGCCAAATCTGAGGCGCGCCCGGAGCGCGCCATTCGCCAGAAGAGGGGCGGCTTGCTTGGGACACACGGTAAGCTTTCGTTGCGACGCCTGCGGCTACCATGCCTGGGCCGCGATCGGGCGGACCATGAGCAACGCGGACGGTAGCCACGCCGCGCGCTGCGAAGCATGTCGGCTCATCGTGACCGCCCGCGACGACAATCCTATTTGCCCTCATTGCCGAGGCGCTACCGTCAAGGTGCGGGCGAAAACGAACATATCCGGCGCTAACAGCGGCGCCAGTTTCGAGCCGTGCCCGTCCTGCGAGACCGGCCGTATGCGCGTCTCCATGGGAATAATGTTTGATTGACGGGTTGCGCGCTTGCCGCCTCAAACCCCCGCGAACATCGCGCCGCCCATCTTGGCGCGGCGGCGCTCCATCGACGAGGGGATTTTCAGATTATCGCGATATTTGGCGACGGTGCGGCGCGCCACCAGGATGTCGGCGGCGCGCAGCCGTCCGACGATGTCGTCGTCGGAGAGCGCCTCGCGCGGGTCTTCCGCCTCGATCATCTGTTTGATCTTGAAGCGCACCGCCTCGGCCGAATGCGCTTCGCCGTAGCCGCTCGACGGCAGCGAGGCGGTGAAGAAATATTTCATCTCGAACAGACCGCGCGGCGTCGCCATGTATTTGTTTGAGGTGGCGCGCGAGACCGTCGATTCATGCACGCCGACGGCGTCGGCGATAGTCTTCAGGTTGAGCGGTTTCAGCGCCGTCACGCCCTCGACCAGGAAGGCGTCCTGCCGCCGCACGATCTCGGAGGCGACGTTGAGAATGGTGCGGGCGCGCTGCTCCAGGCTTTTCGTCAGCCAGTTCGCGCTCTGCAAATGCGTGGAGACATATTGCTTGTCCTCCTCGCGCGCGGCGCCGCGCTTGATGAGCGCCGCGTAGCTCTCGTTGACCAGCACGCGCGGCAGCGCCTCGGCGTTGAGTTCGACGCGCCAGCCGTAATCCTGCGCCGCGGCGACGATCACGTCGGGGATCGCCAGCGGCTCCGGCGCGCCGGCGAAGGCGCGGCCGGGCTTGGGATCGAGCCGCTTGATCTCGACGATCATCTCGGCGATGTCCTCATCGTCGACGCCGCAGAGACGGCGCAGGGCGACGAAATCGCGCCGCGCCAGCAGCGGCAGATTGGCGACGAGCGCCGCCATCGCGGGATCGAAGCGATCGCGCTCGATGAGTTGCAGCTTCAGACATTCGGCGAGGTCACGGGCGAATACGCCGGTCGGCTCAAGCGTCTGCAAGGTCGCCAGCACACGCTCGACGCGTTCGTCCGGCGCTCCGAGCAGGGCGGCGATCTCGGCGAGTTCGCCGCGGAAATAGCCGGCCTCGTCGAGGCCGTCGACCAGCGCCGCGGCGATCAACCGATCGCCGGCATCGGGCAGGGCGACCATCGCCTGGCGGGTCAGGAATTCCGCCAGGCTTTCCTGCGCGGCGACATAGGCCTCGATGTCGGCGGCGTCCTCAGTGCCGCCGCCGCCGGCGCCGGGCCATTGGCCGGCGGAGAGCGCCGGGCCGTCGGCCGGCGGTGGCGGCTCGGCGCCGGTGCGGTCGGCGTCGAAGGCGTTGTCAATCTCGGCGCCGAGGGCGCGCGCGAGTTCGGCCGGCTCGACCGGCAGGCTGTCGCTCGCCCAATCGCCGGGGGCGGGGTCGGCGGCGGCCGGTTGCGGCGGCGGCTCCGCCTCGTGGCGCTCGTCGTGGCGCTCTTCGGCGCGGTCGAGCAGCGGATTGCGCTCCAGTTCGGCCTCGATGAAGGCGGAGAGTTCGTGGCTCGGCATTTGCAATAGCTTGATGGCCTGCAACAATTGCGGCGTAAGGACCATGGCCTGGCCCTGGCGCATCGCAAGCTTCGCCGACAACGCCATACGATCTCAACCCATCAGACGGGGCAAGCGCGCCCGCGGCGCGTTTCTTGCTTACCAAGCGATCGTAGCCCAGCCCGACGCGCTTGCCTAGCCACTCTTCGCCGCGTCGACAAGGTGGCGTTAACGGCGGCTCGGCTGCCCATGCTCGCGGCTCCGCTGTCCATGCGTTAGTGATATAAAGACTTCTTTATATGTTTATTGCGCGGTTCCCCGGGCTCTGTTAGGGAGGCGCCTTCCGCAAACGCCCGAGGGCCGAAATGACCGCCACCCCCGATTACGTCGTTGCCGACATCAAGCTCGCCGAGTTCGGCCGCAAGGAAATCGCCATCGCCGAGACCGAAATGCCGGGTCTGATGGCGACACGCGCCGAATACGCCGCCGCGCAGCCGCTGAAGGGCGCGCGCGTCGCCGGCTCCCTGCATATGACGATCCAGACCGCCGTGCTCATCGAGACGCTGAAGGCGCTCGGCGCCGACGTGCGCTGGGCGTCCTGCAACATCTATTCGACGCAGGACCACGCCGCCGCCGCCATTGCCGCCAGCGGCACGCCGGTGTTCGCCATCAAGGGCGAGAGCCTCAAGGATTACTGGGATTACACCCACCGCATCTTCGAATGGGCCGACGGCGGCCAGCCCAACATGATCCTCGACGACGGCGGCGACGCGACGGCGCTGATCCATCTGGGCTACCGCGCCGAGCAGGGCGACACCGCGTTCCTTGACAAGCCCGGCAACGAGGAAGAGGAGGTGCTGTTCGCCGCCATCAAGGCGCGGCTGAAGGCCAAGCCCGGCTGGTATGAGGCCAACGCCAAGGCGATCCGCGGCGTCACCGAGGAGACGACGACGGGCGTGCATCGCCTTTATGCGATGGCCAAGGAAGGCAAGCTGCTGTGGCCGGCGATCAACGTCAACGACAGCGTCACCAAATCGAAGTTCGACAACCTCTACGGCTGCCGCGAGTCGCTGGTTGACGGCATCCGCCGCGGCACCGATGTGATGATGGCCGGCAAGGTGGCGATGGTGGCGGGCTTCGGCGACGTCGGCAAGGGCTCGGCGGCTTCGCTGCGCAACGCCGGTTGCCGGGTAATGGTCTCCGAGGTCGATCCGATCTGCGCCCTGCAAGCGGCGATGGAGGGTTATGAGGTGACGACGATGGACGACGCCGCGCCGCGCGCCGACCTGTTCGTCACCGCCACCGGCAACGTCGACGTCATCACCATCGAGCACATGCGGGCGATGAAGGACCGCGCCATCGTTTGCAACATCGGCCATTTCGACAGCGAGATCCAGGTCGGGGCGTTGCGTAACTACAAGTGGAGCAACGTCAAGCCGCAGGTCGACGAGATCGAGTTCCCCGACGCCAAGCGCATCATCCTGCTGTCGGAGGGCCGCCTGGTGAACCTCGGCAACGCCACCGGCCATCCCTCGTTCGTGATGTCGGCCTCGTTCACCAACCAGACGCTGGCGCAGATCGAGATTTTCACCAAGCCCGGGCAGTATGGCCGGCAGGTCTATACGTTGCCCAAGCGCCTCGACGAGAAGGTGGCGTCGTTGCATCTGAACAAGATCGGCGCCAAGCTCACCAAACTCAGCGACAAGCAGTCGGCCTATCTTGACGTGCCGATCGCCGGGCCGTTCAAGCCTGACCATTATCGCTACTGAAGCAATGCGGGGCGCCGGCGAAGCCGCCGCCGCCCTGACTTTCCTGGCGCTGCGCGAACCTTCGATAGCGAGGCTTGCCGTCGCGCTCGCGATCTGCCAGGGGGTTGCCGGCTTTTCGCGAGAGGGAACCCGCTTCGCTAATGACCGCCCCTGCCACGCCCGCCGCTTCCGCGCCGCGCGGCTGGCTCGGCCTGCATCCGCGCAACCTGACGATCATCGGCGCACTGGTGTTCCTCGTCGCGCTCGCAGCGCTCGCGCCGGGCTTCACGTCGGCGAA
>DATNDU010000170.1:0-8579 GCA_035606915.1 Roseiarcus sp.
CCGACGATGTGGTTTGGGCCAACGGCATGGACGGCGGGCATGTTCACGGCCACGAGGAGGTGCGCGCCTATTGGACGCGCCAATGGGCGATGGTCAGCCCGCACGTCGAACCCGTGGCCTTCCGTCAGACGGCGGACGGCGCGATCGTGGCTGAGGTTCGCCAGTCCGTGCGCGACCTCGAAGGCAAGCCGCTGCACGGGCAGACGCACGGGCTCACCGACAAGACGGTCGGCCATGTCTTCCGCCTGCGCGACGGCAAGGTGACGCGCTTCGACATCCAAGAGGCTGTCTAGCGCGATTCGACGGCGTCGCGGCCCGCGCGGGCGATCTTGGCCACCTCCTCGGCCGTTGGCGGGTTCTGCGTGCGGCGCGAGAGGCAAAGCGGCGCGCGGATCTTGATCGGCCGCGTCAACCCCTCGGTCGAGAAATAGAACTCGCCGGTCTTCAGACGCCCGACATCGTCGGCGGCGCCGCCCTTGGCCGCCATCATCTCTCGCACCGCCTCCAAGCTCGCCGGCGAGCCGAGACGACCGTAGACATGGGTCAGGCAGTTGGAGACGATGGCGTGGTCGACGCCGCGCGGCTCCTGGGTCGCGAAGATCATGCCGAGCCCGTATTTGCGCGCCTGCTTGACGAGCGCCAGCGCGCTGCGCTTGGCCGGCGTGGTCTCCTTGGCCGGCGCATAGGTCTGCGCCTCGTCGAGCGCATAGAGGCGCCCGCTGGCGCTCGGTTGCCGCTTGATCCAGGAAAACAGCATCATCTGCAACTGGTTGACGAAAGCGGCGCGCGCCGCATCGCTGCCGAGCCCGGTGAGATTGACGACCGATATGCGCGTGCGCCTCGAAGGGCCGGAGAACAGCCGCTCGGGATCGAGCGGCTCCGCCTGCGGGCGCAGCAGCGGGTTGGCGGCGATGGCGGCGACGAGTTGATCGGCGATCTCGCGCGCCAGCTTCGGCGCTTCGGCGATGCGGCTCGCACTCTCCGGAAGGTCGCTTAACAGGCGCAGGAGATCGTCGAGCGAGCCGCCGCCGGCGCGCGCGAAGGTGCGCAGGCCGTCGGCGAGCGCGCCGCGCAACTTGATCGCCCTGGCGCCGCCGCCGTGCAGATGCGGTTCGAGCGTCGCCAGCGCCATCTCGACCGCGTGCTCGCGCTCGTCGAGGCTGTCGGCGTCGCCGCCGCGCCCCAACGCTGCGAAATCCGGCAGCAGCGGCAGCGACATCGGCCGCCCAGCGCTGACCCCCGGCGTCCACACCACGGTCTCGACGCGCTCGAAATAGGCCCGCGCCTTCAGCGCGTCGCCGTCGGAGAATTCCGGCGGCCGCGCCGGCCAGGGCTCGCCGAGTCGGGCGAGATCGTTGTTGACGTCGAGCACCAGCGCCGGCACGCCGATCAGCGCGGCCTCCTCGACGATGCGGCTCAGCAGCACGCTCTTGCCCGCCCCGGAGCCGGCGAGGATGGCGATGTGGCGCGGCAACCACGCGGCCGGCAGCATCACGGGGCCAGCGAGTTCGCCAAGCTGCACGGCGCGGCCGATGAAGATCTCGCGCGGCCCCGAGGGCGGCGGGGCAAGCTTCGGCGGCTCGGGCGGCGGCGGCAGAGCTAACGGCGGCTCCGGCTTCGACGGCTCCGCCTTCGAAGGCGGCGGGGCCGGCTCGGCGGGCGGGGCCGGCTCGGCCGCGTCCAGAAAATCCGGCGGCGCGAGGCCGGCGGACTGGAACAGCGTCGCCTCGAACAGCGGCTTGCGCCGCCTGAGCCAGGCCTCGAAGCCGGCGCCGGCGCCCCGACTTAGCTCGTGCAGCGCCGCAAACAGCGCGAAATCTTGCGCCGCCGGGGCGAGGAAGCGGCCGCCCGCGTCGACAAAGCTCTGCACCAGTGCGGCCGTCTTCGCCCCCGACGGCGGCGGCCCCTCGCGCAGCACGATGAGCCGGCGCCCCTGGAGCCCGGCGTCGAGCCCCGAAGCGGTAATCGCCGCCTTCAACCGCGCCTGGAACGCGATCGGATTGTCCTGGCCGAGGACGCGGAAGCCGAAGCGGCGTTGGCGGTCGTTCTCGTCGTGAAAGACGAAGACGAGGCGCGCGTGCAGCGACGGGTTTTGCGCATAGGACTCGGCGCTCGCCTCGCCGTCGATCGATTCCGGCAGCTTGAGCTGACGCAGATAAAGCTCGCAAGCGGCGACCAGCAAGGCCGCCATCGCCGCCTCGTCGCTCAGGTCCGGCGGCGGGCGCTGGCGGGCGCGCGCCAACGCCTCGTCGAGCGCCTCGGCCCCGACGGCCAGCGGCGCGGCGGGCGCGATGGCGCTAGACGCCGCGAGCGTCGCGCACTCGCTGATCTCGCCCTCGGCGAGGCAGGCGTCCTGATGCTCCTGGCAACGCATGAGGATGGCGCGCGGCCGCAGGCCGACGGCGCTGGCGAGCGCCGCGCGGGTGAACGGAAACGTCGGATACGACGGCCGGAAACCCGCCGCCGCATAGGCCGCCGCAAGCCGCCCGGCGATCAACCGCTCGACGATGGCGGGGCTGGCGATCGGCGGCAGCGCCCGCAATTCGCGAAAGCGGTCGGCGGCCGAGGCGACGGTGCTCTGCTTGAAGATCGCCCAGGTCGGCTCAAGGCAGGAAACCAGCGTCAGCGCGCGGCGCTTGATGTCGTGCAAGTCAGTCAGGCCGCTGGCGACCGCTTGCAGCAGGGCGCGGGCGCGCCCGGCGGTCTCGCCCGCCGCATTGGCCTCGCTGACGATGGCGTCGATCTGATCGACGGCGATCAGCGTCGGGCCGGCCAGCCCCATGATCCACAACAGCCCGCGCACGATCTCGCCCGCCGGCGGCGGCCCGCTCAGAAACCCCAGCGCGCGCTGGCGCGCCTCGTCGCCCTCCTGGCCTTGCAGCCACATGCCGGCGAAGCTGCTGACCGCGAAATCGCGCGATTCCACCAGCGCCAGCGCGCGCAGCACGTCTTGATGGCGGCGCGTCTCGGCCGGCTCGCTGGCCGCCAGCATGGCGAGCAGGACATCGACGGCGCTCGCCTTGGTCAGCGTCGAGGTCGCCTTGGCCGCCGCCACGCGCATGGCCTCGGGGTCGGCGCTTGCCTTCTTCAGCGCCGCGAGCAGGATCGCGCCCGCCTGCGTGCGTCCGTCCGGCATGCGCCGGGTCAGCGATTCGACGAAGGCGAGCGCCGCCGTGCGCCAGAAATCGGCGACGCCGAAGATATCGATGAGCACGAACCAGCCGCCGCCCTCCCAGATGCGGCGGCGCAGCGCGCCGATGAGATGCGTCTTGCCCGATCCCGCCCGCCCCGACAGCACCTGTCCGATCGGATTGGCGTGGGGCAAGCGCGTGCGCGCGAAGAACTCGGCGACGATGCGGTCGACGAGATCACCGTTCAGGCCGTCGACGTGATAGGGCTGGTCCGCCCAGATGTCGCGCAGGCCCTGCGTCCAGTGGAAATCGGCGTCGGCGAAAGCGGCCAAAGCCGGCGTCATCGCGCGATCCGCAGGAACGTCATCGCCTCGCCCTTGTAATCGAGCGCCGCCTCTCGGTCGGCCGCGGTGAGTTCCGGCGGATTGTCGGAGGCCGACAGGTTGAGCCCGTCACGCCCATGGGCTGCCGTCAGCGCGGCGTCGAGCGCCGAGCGCTCGACGTTGGCCAGCGCCGCGCGCAGGTCGGCGAGCCGCGCGCGCACATTAAGCTGGCCGCCGGTGAGGTGGAGATAAGCGGCGCGCAGGTCGAGCGGGCGCGCGCGCGGCGCCAGCACGTCGGCGAGCGCAAGGTTTTCGGCGGCCAGAAACGCCTTCAGCCGGGCGAGCCAGGCCTGAAGCACCACGGCGCCGGCGGTCGTGCGCTCGGGCAGCGCCGCGTCGAGGTTTTCGCCGGCCCAGTTCCAGCCCTTCTCCGTCGCCTCCAGCCACAGGCCGCGGCCGCGCTTCTCGGCGACGACGAGGCCGGCTTTGATGAGCGCCTCGCGATCCGGCTTGGTCAGCGCCGGGCGCGCATCCTTCTGCATCAGCCCGCCCTGCGGCGCGGCGAGGATCGCCCACAGGATGAGGGTCTGCGTCTTGGTCGGCATGGTGTTCTCCGCTTGGCGCACAAGGTTGACGAAATCGCCGGCCATTGCCAGCGCCTTGTCGACGCCGCGCACATTTTGAGCCGCAGCGGCCTGTATCCTCGCCCGGCGTGCGCGACTAGACTGGCGCCGACCCCTCGGAGCCGACGCTTGCCCTCGCTGATTCGCTTCGTCATCATTCTCAGCGGCTTGGCGGCGCTGGTCTACGGCGGCCTCTATTTCCTGGCCAACGAAGTGAAGATCGCCCCGCACGAAATCACCCAGACGGTCGATCTGCCCAAGGCGCCGAAATGAGCGACGCCGTCGTCGAAGGCTTCCTCGACGCCATCGCCGCCGAGCGCGGCGCGGCGCGCAACACCATCGAATCCTACCGCCGCGATCTCGACGTCTACTCAGCCTTCCTCGCCCGCGCCGGCAAGACCCCGATCGAGGCCGCCGACAGCGACATTCGCGCGCTTCAGGCCGACGGCGCCGCGCGCGGCCTGAGCCCGGCCACCGTCGCCCGCCGCCTGTCGGCGATCAAGCAGCTTCACAAGCACCTGTTCGTCGAGGGCGCGCGCGCCGACGACCCGACGCTGGCGCTCGAAGGCCCGCGCCGCCGCCGCCCGTTGCCCAAGGTGCTCGGCGTCGCCGAGGTCGGCAAGCTCGTCGACGTCGCCGGCGAGGGCATAGAGGACGCCACGCGGCCTGCGCGCGAGCGGCTGGCGGCGGCGCGCATGGCCTGCCTGATCGAACTCGTCTACGCCTCGGGCCTGCGGGTCTCCGAACTCATCGCCCTGCCGCGCTCGCTGGCGCGCTCGAAGGAGCCGCTGATCCCCGTGCGCGGCAAGGGCGACAAGGACCGGCTGGCGCCGCTCTCCGGGCCAGCGCGCGCCGCCATCAAACGCTATCGTGCGCTGCTGGAGGAGGTCGCGCCAGGGCTGGCGGCGAGCCCGTGGCTGTTTCCGTCGGACAGCGAAAGCGGCCACCTCACCCGGCAGGCGTTCGCGCGCGATCTCAAAACCGTCGCGGCGGCGGCGGGCGTTTCGGCCGCCCGCATCAGCCCGCATGTGCTGCGCCACGCCTTCGCCAGTCATCTGCTGCAAAACGGCGCCGATCTGCGCGTGGTGCAGGATCTGCTCGGCCACGCCGACATTTCCACCACCCAGATTTACACCCATGTTCTGGACGAGCGGGCGAAGGCCATGGTGCGCGATCTGCACCCGCTCGCCGACAAGGAAAAATAAGCTGCCTTTCCTCGCCTCGCCCGACTTGCTCATCCCGGTTGCTGTCGCGCTCGCCAAAGCGGCGATGACGACGTGAGCGCGCCTTGGCGGGCGACGGCGGAGGGCGTCGTCGTCGCCTGCCGGCTGACGCCGAAGGGCGGGCGCGACGCCATCGACGGGGTTGCGACGCTCTCCGACGGGACCGTGGTTCTCGCCTGCCGCGTGCGCGAGCCGCCAGAAGACGGCCGCGCCAACGCCGCTCTATGCCGGCTGATCGCCGAGGCGGCGGGCGCGCCGGCGACGCGGGCGCGAGTGGCGGCGGGAACGAAGTCGCGGCTCAAGCAGATCTTTGTCGAGGGTGACGGAGCGGCGTTAGTTGCCGCGCTGGCGAGCCGCCTCGCCTAAGCGACGGCCGGCCGTCCTTTTCGGGGCCGTCCTGTCGCCGCAGATCGCGCAAAGCCACCCGACCTGCGAAGAATCCGTCTGTAGATGCGACCTGTTTCACGCCGATGGCAAAAAACATACCGTGTACCACCCCACGAGTTTTACTTGCGTTCTTAGATTGCGCAACATGAAACCCTATGAAGGCGACTGCTATAACTACTGCATTCACCAGAAGAAATACGATTCTCTACGGTAACCCGTCGGCGCGCTGGCGATTTTGTCGCGAATTGCGGGGGACGTGTCGCCTATTTGAGAATAAACGCTTCAAGCATCCGTCGCCTGCAACGAGCGCGCATCCATAAATATACTTCAATGCGTATTGAGTTCCGTTTTGGCGGTGAACTCACCCGATCCAGCGAAACCCGCCGTCGGCGAACAGCAGCGCCCGCCCCTGGTGGATGTTGGCCTCCGCCGCCAGCGACGGCGCGACGCCGGCGAGCAGGAACATCAGCGCCCGCGCCACCCCGCCATGCGAGGCGACGAACAGGTCGCGATCAACCGAACGCACCCAGACGGCGAGCCGGCTCGCCAACGCCGCGTAGCTTTCGCCGCTCGGCGGCGTGAAATCCCATTTGTCAGCGGCGCGGGCGGCGGCGTTGTCGCCATCGCGCGCCTCGACTTCGGCCCAGGTCAGGCCCTCCCAATCGCCGAAAGTGAGTTCCTTCAGATCGTCGCAAAGCGTGTAATCGCTAGGCCCAAGGCCCATCGCGGCGCGCGCCAGTTCCATCGTCTGGCGCGTGCGCAACAGCGGCGAGGCGAGGAAGGCGTGCGCGGCGTCCAGTTTCTTGATCTCGGGAGCGGCAAGCTTGCGCAGCGCCCGCCCGACGGCGCGCGCCTGCTCGCGCCCCTTGGGGTTGAGCGGCACGTCGCGCTGGCCTTGCAACCGGCCCTCGCGGTTATAGTCGGTCTCGCCGTGGCGGATGAACCACAGACGATGCGGGAGCGCAATCGTCACAGCGGCTTCGGCCGGAAACCGTGGCGCCCGGCGAGCGCCAGCGCCTCGGCGACGGGCGCCACGCCCTGCGTCGTCGAGACCTCGCGCATCGAGGCGGCGGCGCTGGCGTGGCCGAGCCGCAGCGCCTCCTCCAACGGCCAGCCCTCGTGCCAACCGTAGAGGGCGCCGGCCGCGAAGGCGTCGCCGGCGCCGTTGACGCCGGCGATGTCCTCCGCTGGCGTCGCCACCGAGCCGACCGCCACCAGTTCGCCGGCGCGCGTCGCCGCGATCGCGCCTTCCGGGAAATGCGCCACGACAAGTTCCAGCGGCCCCATCTCCAGCGCCCGCTTCAGCGCCCGCGCCACCTGCGGCGCGCAAGCCCGGCCGCCTTCGCGCGTCTCGATATCGGCGACGCAGCCGATTTCGTAATCGTTGACGACCAGCAGATCGAGATGCGGCAGGCACGAGTGGCCGAAGCGCGCGACCTCGTCGCGCCGCGTCGACACCATCTCCAGATTGGTCTTCAAGCCCGCGCCCCGCGCCCGGCGCAGCACCGTCGCCCAGCCGGTAGACCCCTCAGGCCCCGGCGCGTCCATCGCCGCATGCGCACCGGGCAGGCCGAGATGCAGCAGCCGCGCCTGCGAGCGCGAGAAATCGAAATCGTCCGGCGCCATTTTGGCCGCCACGCCAGGCGCGTAAAAGTGCGTGCGCCGGCCGCTCGCCAGCGCATTGAAGCAATCCGTGCAGGCAGTCGCGCCTTCCGGCGCGACCTTGAGGCCAGAGCGCTCGATGCCGTAGCGGTCGCATTCGGCGATGAGAAAGCGCCCCTCGCCGTCGTCGCCGACCAGCCCCATCGTCTCCACCGGCAAGCCGGGATCGAGCCGCTTGAGGTCGATCGCCATGTTGCAGCCGGAGCCGCCGCCCTGCCGGTCGACATGGGCGATGGTGGTCATGGTGTCTTCGGCCGGCCAGGCGGGAATCGACTTGTTGAGGTCGACGCACCAGGTTCCGGCCGTCAGCACGCCGCGGCGCATCTGGTCACGCCGCCTTCAAAGCGCTTTCGGTGATCTCCGTATCGGCGGCAAGGGCGCGGGCCGGCTTGATGCGAGCCTTGGTCAACGTATCGTGATAGGCCGCCACCGCCTCTTTCGGCGAAATCTCGCCATCGGCCACCAAGCGCATGAAGCGCACGACGTCGAGCGGACTTTCGGCGAGATTGATCTTGCGGCCGAACAGCGCGATGCGGGCGCCGTATTTCTCCGCCTGGTGGATGAGTTCGAAGCAATCGCGCGTCGTCCCCGCGCCGCCGCCGAGCACGCCGACGACCAGCGTCGGGTCGTATTCGGCGAGTTCGGCGAGCGCCCGCGGGCCGTTATAGGCGATCTTGAGGAACTGCGGGCGCTCCGTCTTGGTGAGGCCGGCCAGGCAGCGCACGATCGAATCGTTGACGAATGCCGGCATGTCCTCATCGGACAGGCCGTGCAGCGCGTTGGGGTTGAACACTTCGAGGAAATATTTGAACGTGTTGGCTTCCGCGTCGGCGCGAAACTCTGCGAAGGCTTGCAGCGAGGCGAGGTCGGCGTCGGTGACGTTGTTGAAAGTGATCGAGTAGAGGCCGAGGTCGGTGAGCCCGGCCTGTCGCACATGCTTGAGCGAGGCGGTGCGGAAGCCTTGCGACGGGGTCTCGTGGTGGCGGGCGGCGCGATGGCGCCAGATGTCGGTGGCGTCATTGGCGCGAATCGCCGGCTTGACCGCCGAGTGCTTGAAGACGCCGTTGTCGGTCAGCGCCTCGATGTTGGAGGCCGACGCCAGCAGAATGTCGACGATGTCCTGTTTGACGATGTCGGCGCATTGGGCGAGGAATTCGGCGCGCGTGCGCAGGCGCGGAGTCGCGCCGTCGGCGTGGCGCACGGGGCCGACGGCGTGCAGGCCCGGACCCA
>DATNDU010000199.1:0-35687 GCA_035606915.1 Roseiarcus sp.
CGAGGATTGGCTGCGCAAATTTCATCACTGGGACAAAAGGCTCGGACGGCGCTCCCTCGATTATGTAACGAAGTCGCAGGACGGAAAACTTCAGTTCCATCCCAACCTGATCGTGGCCCGGTTGAAACCCTATCTTGACGCCGGCTACAAGCCTGTCGACATCACTCTGGCGCTTGGCAACACGCCGTGGGATCTGGCGACGCCAGTGGGTTCGCCGCCCAAGGAGGGCGTCTGGGGACGCAAGACGCCCCCCGGCGATCTCGCGGAATGGGGCGCGGTCGTGCGACATTTCGCCTTGGACCTGAAGAACTACCTCGGCGAGGACGCCGAGAAGGTAGGTTTCGAGACAGGCGTCGAATTCGATGAGAAGTCGAGTTTCGATGGCGGGGCGCAGGCCTTCTTCCGCTATTACGAGGCCACAGACCGAGCGTTGCACAGCGTCTTGCCAAGGGCGCGCGTGAGCCCCGGCGAGTTTACGGGAGGCGGAGAATGTCGCCCGGTCAATCCGAACTGCGTCTATGACACGCAGCGCCTGATTGACGTCGCTCGCCGCGACGGTCTTGTTATCAATGTCATCCCTCGCAGTCTGCATTCGCTGGTTGATAAAAAGGTGGCTTGGCCATCGGAGGCCGCGCGCCGGACGCTTGCCTCCTTTGCTCGGCTGCCAGGGGTGACGCCGGAAATCCATCAGTTCGGCTTGCTGTTCGAGCCGTTCGGCGAGGACGCGGGCAGCGATCCCGGACCGATGTACGCCAATTGGGAGTTCCAGACTCTGGCTCGGCTCCTGCTCGCCGGGCCGCCGCGCCGCGTGTTTCATTGGGGCGGCTTCATCCCCGTCGGCAAGTTCCTGTTTCTCAACGGCTCCGGCTTCCTCCGCCTCGTTCTCGACCACTATCTGGGGCGCAGCGTCGCCCTTGCCGAAACGCGCGACACCCAGGTTGGGCGGCCGTTCCCCGCCGAAACGTTCGCGCTCAGCCTGACGGGAGCGGACTCGGTAGCTTTGATCGCCTCGAGTTTCAGCCCGCGTCCGGCGCCTGGGGCGCGCCCTATCTCCATCGAACTGCCGGCGGCTTGGAAGGGGAAGGGCGTCAAACTGGTGCGCTATCGCGCTAGCGACAATGTGTTTGCCTCCATCAAGCGGGATCTGGCAGCGAAAAACAATTTGCGGTCCGAATTCTCTTCATGTTTGCTATGTCTCGGGTCACCGATAAAGATGGCGGCCGACGTAGGCAGGGTGAGAAAGATGATCGCCCGGAACTGGCCGCGTTATGAACGCGAAATGCGCGATGGTCTTAAGTGGGTCGACAATGATCCCAATGTCTTTATTCAGGGGCGCACATTGACCGCACAGATGGAGGCCAATGAACTGCTCATCGTGGAACCGCTGATCTGAGCAATGCCGCCGGGGGCTTCTGACCGTCTTCAGCGCCGACGCGGAGAGGTCGCTCTGCGGCCCACGCGCCGCGCTCGCCCGGGGGCGGCTTCGCGGCAATATGAGCTATGTCGCCGGCGCCTCGCGCTCCCCAATGTCGCGCCCGCCGATCGACATCCCGCGCGCGCGCCAGAGCGTGCGCCACAGGCCGCCTTCGCTTTCCACGCGGATCAGGTAGTAGCAGGCGCGATGCGTGGCGTCGGGGGCGGCGGCCGAGACCGATGGCGCGCCGAGCACGGGGACGTGGCCGGCCGCGTTGCGGGTGGCGGGCGAGGGCAGGCGGCGCGCCATCATGCGATGGGTGTGCCCGTGCAGGATCAGTTCGGCCCCGCATTCGCCAACCACCGCCTCGAAGCCGGCGGCGTCGTCGAGGCCGCGCAGAAGCGGCGCGCGGCCGCCGCGCATCGGCGGATGGTGGATCATCACCACGCGGGCGAGGCCTGCCGTCTGTTTCAGCAACGCCGCGAGGGCTTCGAGTTGCGCGGCGCCTAACCGCCCGGTGGCGAAGAACGGCGCCGTCGGCACGCCGGTGTTGAGGCCGATGAGCGCGATCTCGCCGCGCCGACGCAGATAGGGGAAACGGTAGCCCTCGGTCCATGGCGCGAAGGTCCGCGCCAGCACCGGCAAGGCGTCGCGCACATAGGCGTCATGGTTGCCGGGGGTGAAGGAGACATCTTCGGGCGCGCCTAGTCCCGCCATCCAGCTTGCGGCGCGGGCGAATTCGCAGCGCAGCGCCAGATTGACGGCGTCGCCGGTCATCGCGACATGATCGGGGTTTTGCGCTCGCAGGTCGGCGACGAGGCGGGCGAGCATTGCCATGTCGTTGAGGCGCTCGCGGCCGCGCTTCCAGTTGACCCAGCCGAGAAATCGTTTCAACCGCAACTCGGCGCCGCCGGGAAACGGCGCCGGGCTCAAATGCGGATCGGAAAGATGCGCGATCGTGAAACTCATGCACAGTCCGCGGCGGCGGCGCGGCGATTCGCGCTTGGCCCGGCGGGTATAGTGGCCACCGGCGGGAAGCAATGGGCATGAAGCGCTGGCGCGACCGGCTGATGCACGCGGGCTTCCTGCTGATGCGGCCGATGACGCTCGGCGTGCGCGGCGTCGCGCTCGACGAGGCCGGCCGCGTGCTGTTAGTCAAGCACAGCTATGTCGCCGGCTGGCACTTCCCCGGCGGCGGCGTCGAGGCCGGCGAGACCTGCGAGCAGGCGCTCGCCCGCGAGATGGCGGAGGAGGCCTGCATCGTCGTCGAGCCGCCGCTGCGCCTGCATGGGCTGTTCCACAACACCAACGCGTCGTCGCGCGATCATGTCGCGGTCTATGTCGTGCGCCACTTTCGGGTGACCGGCGAGCGCCAGCCGGACCGCGAGATCGTGGCGGCGCGGTTTTTCGCGCTCGACGCGCTGCCGCAGGATGCGACGCGGGCGACGCGGGCGCGGCTGGCCGAAATACTTGACTGTGCGCCGCTATCGCCGACGTGGTGAGGCGCGCTCGCGCGTGCTAGAGGCCCGCCCCATGTCTGATCTGACCTTCACGCTTTCCCCCGAGACGCCCGAAGACGAAGCGGCGATCCTGCATCTCAACGCGCGCGTGTTCGGGCCCGGCCGCTTCTCGCGCACCGCCTATCGCGTGCGCGAGCAGACCGCGCCCGACCTCGGGCTCAGCTTCGTTGCCCGCGTCGGGCCGCTGCTGGTCGGGGCGAACGCGATGACGGCGATCTTCATCGGCGAGACGCCGGCCTATCTGTTGGGGCCGCTGATTGTCGAGCCGGTGTTTCGCAGCCGCGGCATCGGCGAGGCGCTGGTCGGCGCCTCCCTGGAGGCGGCGCGAGCGGCGGGCGCGCGGCTGGTGATGCTGGTCGGCGACGCGCCCTATTATGGCCGCATGGGCTTCAAGCCGGCGCCGCCGGGGCGGATCGTGTTGCCGGGGCCGGTGGACTTGGGGCGGGTGCTGGTGTGCGAACTGGTCGAGGCGGCGTTCGAGGGCGTGGCGGGCAGGGTGCGGGGGGCGTGAGGACGGGGGGCGATGCGGCGCGATTTGTGCGCCTGGGCATGAGGCAAGACTCAGAGTTGCGCGGCCGCGATCCCAAGAGCGAATTGGACAACGGGCATCGTGTCGCCGTGATTCCATGCCACCGCGATTATGGGAGACCTATCGTCATGGTTGAGATGCACAATATAGCCGCCATCGCCAGAAGTCATGACATGAATTGCCAGGATGTTCTGTTGGACGCTGTTGTCGCATGGCGGCAATCCGGCGTGAATGTCGTCGGCGTCCTGGCTGAGGACAACGAGACCGCAGGCGAGTGCAGCGCCGCTTTCCTGCGCGACATTGCCTCCGAGCGGCGATTTCGCGTCAATCTCGACGTGCCGCCGGCCGGCGCGATTTGCCATCTCGACCCCGAGGGCATGGACGAGGCGGGACAAAGCCTGCTGGCGCAGATCGCCGCGGCGGATATCGTCGTACTCAGCAAGTTCGGCAAGCTGGAGACGATGAAGCAAGGCCTGTGGGCGGCGTTCGCGGCCGCCGTCGCGGCGCATAAGCCGCTGTTGACGACCGTTTCCACCAAGCACAGGCCGCAGTGGAGCGCCTTCGCGCCGGACGCCGCTTGGGCGAACGGCGACCTGGCGTCGCTCGAACGATGGCGGCTTGCCCTTCAACCCCGCGCAACGGCCGGCGCCGCACGGGCATCTCGCGAGGCGCGGATCTGACGGCGTTCGCCGAGTTGCTGGCGATGCTCGCCGGCGACGAGCCGTATTTTGGCCGCATGGGCTTCAAGCTGGCGCCGGTGGACGGCGGGCGCTGGTCGAGGCGGCATGACAGAGTGCGGGGGCGTGAGGACGGGTTGAGAGCGCGTGATTTCGGAGGGTGAGCGCCGATTTGCGTCCCTCCGCGCTTGCGCGTCCGCCGGTTGCCATTCGATGTTGAGGAGTGGCAACTTACGAAGTTCCACTGTTGGTGGGCGGTGTTGCGATAGCAAGATCTGCATTATCACGAAAATTTGATTTTAATTCTCATCGAGGCGTTGCCGAGAGAGTCGATATTTTATTTATAAATTGATCTACAATGATCGTAAGTCAAATTTTTAGACAATTGACATTTTCCACCTACCTGCCAAAATTAAGCGGTTGCATGGTTTATGTTGGAAGTTCATCGGATTATTGCGATAATCTGAGTAGATATGCGACCTCTGATTTAAGGAGAAGCGCAAGCATATTCATTCCTCACGCATGGCGAAAGCGCGAGAATACCAATGGAGCGGGAAGATGCTTCGTTATTCGTTTACATTGTTGCTGACATTGTTCGCCGTCTTGGGCAGCGAGTCCTCGGCAAGGGCGGACTGGAGGCCGTGCGGCAACGAATACGACACCTGTGACACAGGAAGCATCAGTCCGCATTTGGTGCGCCTTGGCGGCGACGGCAAATATCTCATCGTCGAGACCGAAGGCGTTCAAGCGCTCCCCTGCGATACTCACACATTTGGCGACGCTGATATCGGCAAGGGCAAGACCTGTTCTTACGTGCCGACCCCCGCGCGAACGACCGCTTTCAGGACCTGCGCAGGGGAGGGCGGACTCTGCCGCATCGGCCCTGAGCCGCATCTCGTGCGCTACGGCGTGCCAGGGGGCAATGGCAAGCCCGGCAACTCTGGGCGCTGGTTTTATAGGATTGGATCGGGCGATCTACGCTGCGACAATGATGAGTTTCCGGATATCGCCGAAGGCGCAAATAAGAGATGTCAGGTCGCCGTTCAGCCGTTCACGGCGGGTAAGGAGCCCTTAAATTTCAAAGACTGCGGGTCCGAATACAGTACTTGCGACGCCAATGAAGGCATAGAAGTGACGCTGTTCAAATACGGCTCCGATTCCAGGTGGGTTTATCGACTTGGCACGATGTCTAAAATCGAATGCTCGAATGCCACGTTTGCCAGAGATCCCGCAGAAGGCGCGCGGAAGCACTGCTACTACGCGGAATTTCCGCCGACTCTCATCGGCGTCAGCGGCAAATGGGTACAGGTCGGCGAATGTACGAATTGCGCCGATGGAACGTTGAAAAGGGTTCTGAGCGTTGGCATCACCGGGTCGCGCACAAATAAAACCTCGAAGTCTTGGTCAAATGAAGTCTCCGTCGAATATGAGAAAGAAATCAGCCCACCATTGTTGGGCGAGGGTAAGTTGAAAGTCACCAACAAATTTACAACGGGTGGCGAGGAGAGTCTCGAAACGTCGCTGTCGCGAAGCAGCTCGACCCAAATGGAGGCCGCGTGCAAAGTCGACAGAGAATCGCGTATGTATCAGTGGCAAATAGACGTGAACGAGCAGTGCTTCGTCACGGGCGGCGGTTGCAGGAGCACGATCTCGACTTTCGACATTTTCTGCGCGGTCAACCCGCCATCTCAGGGTTATCGTGGGCCCGTCTGCCCTCCGGGAACCGCAACAGACAATCTTGGCTTGAAATGCGCCCGTTAGAAGTCGTCGGCGCCACGACAAACGCCGCTTCGCAGGATTGGCCGCAGGCTGATTTACGTCTTGTGTTTGTTATAATTGTGACAAAGCCAAGGGCGAGCGCCGCGGCCAAAGGCGATGATTGGTTCGTTATCATCGCGTTTCGGAATTAGCCGTCGCCCTCACCCCACCACCCCCTTCCCCCTCAACCCTTCGATCTCCGCCTCGCCATACCCCAGCCGCGCCAGCACCGCCTGCGTGTGCTCGCCGAGTTGCGGCGCGGCGCGATCCGCCACCAGCCCTTCCCCGTCCAGCACAATCGGCGCCCGCTGCGCCGGCGCGACGCCGCCGCGCACGCCGGTCGCCGGCAACTCAACCCGCATCGCACGAAAAACCGCCTGCGGGTCGGCGAAGGCTTCCGCCACCGTGTTGATCGACCCGGCCGGCACGCTGGCCGCCTCCAAAGCCTCCAGAAGCTCGGCGCGGCGCATCTTGGCCACCGCCTCGGCCAGCGCGCCGATATAGACGTCGCGGCGGCGGATGCGGTCGGCGTTGCTCTTGTAGGCGGGGTCGTCGGCGAGATCGGGGCGGCCGACGATGCGGCAGAAATCGCGCGCTTGCCGGTCGTTGCCGGTGGCGACGATGACCGGCCCGTCGGAAGCCTCGAACACCTGATAGGGCACGAGGTTCGGATGCGCGTTGCCCATGCGGCGCGGCGACTGGCCGGAGACAAAGTAGTTCATCGCCTGATTGGCGAGCACGGCGAGCTGGGTGTCGAATAACGCCATGTCGATCTCGGCCCCGCGCCCGGTGATCTCGCGCCGCCTGAGCGCCGCCTGGATGGCGATGACGCTGTAGAGGCCGGTGAAGATGTCGGCGAAAGCGATGCCCGGCTTCTGCGGCTCGCGGTCGGGCTCGCCGGTCAGATCCATCATGCCGCCCATGCCCTGGATGATGAAATCATAGCCGGCGCGATGCGCATAAGGCCCGTCGTGGCCGAAGCCGGTGATCGAGCAATAGATCAGGCGTGGATTGAGCGCCGACAGACTGGCATAGTCGAGCCCGTATTTGGCCAGCCCCCCGGTCTTGAAATTCTCGATCAGCACGTCGGCCCCGGCCGCCAGCCGGCGCACGATCTCCTGACCCTCGGGCCGCTCGAAATCGACGGCGAGCGAGCTTTTGCCGCGATTGCAGGACTGGAAATAGGCGGCGTCGAGCCGCTCGCCGTCCTCGCCGGTCAGGAACGGCGGGCCCCAGCCGCGGGTGTCGTCGCCGCTGCCGGGGCGCTCGACCTTGACGACCTCGGCGCCGAGATCGGCGAGCGCCTGTCCCGCCCACGGCCCGGCGAGGATGCGCGCCAGTTCCACGACCTTCAATCCTTCGAGCGGTTTCACGTCGGCGTCTCCCGGTTTGCCGCTCCATAAAGCCCGGCGGCGAGGCCGGCGGCAAGGCTCAGCGGCGCTGTATAGCAAAAGCGGTTCAAGCGTTTAGATAATTTGGTGAAAGTGTTCCCTTTACGGTCCTTGCCGCCCTCACACAAAAGTGATTGCTGTTGAGCGGAGGGACGAATCATGTCGTTTCAACAGGTCTCGTTTCAAGAGATCGAGCGCGTGCGACGGAACGTCGAATGGCCGACGATGGCGCTGGCGGCGCTCATCTACGGCCTGTGGTTCGCGGCGACGTTTTTCTGGCGCGCGCTGCCATGGCCGGCGTTGGTTCTTCTCGGCGGCGTCGCGGTCGCCTGGCAGATGAGCCTCCAGCACGAGGTTATCCACAACCATCCGACGCGCTGGCGTCGGCTTAACCGGGCGATCGGCACGTGGCCGCTGGCGATCTGGCTGCCTTACGATATTTACCGCGTCTCGCATCTCCAGCACCATAACGACAACCGCCTCACCGACCCGCTGGACGATCCGGAATCCTATTATTTCAACGCCGCGCAATGGCGCGCGCTGGGGCCGCTCGGGCGGGCGCTGTGGCGCGCGCAGTCGACGCTCGCCGGCCGCCTCGTCATCGGGCCAGCGCTGGCGATGGTGGGCTTATGGGCGGGCGAGTTCAAGCGCGTCGCGCATGGTGATCGCCGGCATCTGGCGATGCTGGCGCGCCACGCGCTCCAGGCGGGCGTCGTGCTGGTCTGGGTGGTCGGCGTCTGCGGCATGCCGCTGTGGATCTATTTCTGGGCCTTCGTCTATGTCGGGACGGCTTTGGCGCTGATCCGCTCGTTCGCCGAGCATCGCGCCGAGACCGATGTCGAGCGCCGCACCGCCATCGTCGAGGGCAGTTTGCTGCTCGGGCCGCTGTTCCTGTTCAACAACCTGCACGCCGCCCATCACCTGCGCGCCAGCCTGCCGTGGTACGACATCCCGCGCTGGTATCGGCTCAACCGGGCGGCGTTGATCGCCTGCAACGGCGGCCTCGTCTATCGCAGCTATTTCGACGTCGCCCGCCGCTATTTGTTCAAGCCGCACGACGAGGCGCTGCATCCCTCGACGCAGGATAGCCAGGCTTAGATCCCGGCGTACCAATCGTAACCATTATCCTCCCAATAGCCGCCTTTGCCGCCATCGATGTTGGCGAAGCTGTCGACGACCTCGATCGCCTTCAGATATTTGGCCATTTTGTAGCCGAGTTGCCGCTCGACGCGCAGCCGCAACGGCGCGCCATGCGGGACGCCGAGCGGCGCGCCGTTCATCGCGTAGGCGAGCAGGGTTTGCGGATGGTAGGCGTCGACGAGATCGATGCTCTCGTAATAGTGCGGCGGGGCGGAATCTGGATCGTCGCTGTCCATCGTATCGAAGCAGCGGCAGACGACATAGCGCGCCTGTGGCTTGAGCCCGGCGCGCTCCAGCAGCGCGCGCAACGGCACGCCGGTCCATTGGCCGATGGCGCTCCAGCCCTCGACGCAATCATGGCGGGTGATCTGTGTGCGCGCCGGCAGGGCGCGCAGTTGGCCAAGCGAAATCTCGAACGGCGTGGCGACGAGGCCGCCGATTTTCAGCCGATAGTCGGCGAACCCGTTGGCGGCGAGCGCCTTATAGGCGTCGTCGTCGGGGTCGGTGGAGCCGTTGGCGTAGAAGCTGGCGGAAATGGCGCTCGCCGGAAATTCGTGCGCCAGCGTTTGCGGGGTCAGCAGCAGGCGCTGCACGAACTTCGTCGCGTCGTCGCCGGCCTGCAAGGCGGTCTGCCCCGTGCGCGAGGAGGCGAGCCGACCGCAGCCGCCAAGCGCCAGCGCGCCGCCGAGCCCGAGGCCGCCGAGGAGGAAGCGGCGGCGATCGAAAGCTTTGCGTTTCATCACGCCTCCTTTTGCGTGCGGATGGCGAACCAGCCGGTAATCATGCCGCGCATTTGATTGATCGGCCCCGTCAGCAGCACCATCGCCAGATGCACGAAGACGAACAGCACGAGCAGCATCGCAATGACGAAATGCACGCTGCGCGCGCTCTGCCGGCCGCCGAACGCCTCGGGCAGCCAGGGCGCGACGGCGTCGAAGCCGGGCGACATCGCCAGCCCGGCGAGGATTTGCAGCGGCAGCAGGGCGAGCACGACGATCAGGTAGGCGAGCTTCTGGATCACATTGTAGCGCGTCGCCTCCTCGCCCTTGGGAAAGCGCAGCGTCAGATGCTCGCGCAGCGAGACGCCGATGCCGCGCAATTCCGCGCCGGTCGGGATCAGGCGGCGCCGCAAGCGGCCGGAGAGCAGCCCGATGGCGAGATAGACGAGCCCGTTGGCGACGAATATCCAGGCGAACAGGAAGTGCCAGCGCCGCCCGGTCGCCAGATCCTGCTCGGCCGGCAAGGTGATCCAGGCCGGGAAAGCGCGCTCGGTCGGCTGGCCGTCGACACGCGATAGCCCGAGCACTCCAGTCGTATACAGGCGGCGCCCGAATGCCTGCACATAGCCGCGATCCCGCGGATCGCCGGTCGCCCCGATCGCCAGGATCGGATGCGCGCCGAAGCTCGATGTCGAGCCGAGATCGAGTTCGGGATGGGCGTTGAAGATTTGCAACCCGCTCAGCAGCAACACCGTCATAGCAACGACATTGATCCAATGCGCGACGCGAATCGTCAGCGGATGGCGAAACACGACACGGGTTCGAGACAGGGCGGCGTCGCGCATCAACGACCTCAAGCAGGGACTTACCCTATTACGCGGCTTGGTGCGCCAAGTTACACGCCGCTTTGCAAAAACCGCGGCGCGGCCTACATAGAGGGGGCGGAGCTGGGGGGCGCGTCAGGACAACATTCCTCGGGGCCGTACGATCCCTATGGGAGCTGTCCCTGTCCTTGCCCGTGGGCTTGGGTACACGGCGCCCACCTACTCACGTAGGCGCCCGGGATCATCGTCCAACGGCTTGCTCGGCTCCGCGCTCTTGTCCTAAAGCTATAGAAATGAATTTCGACGCCTCGCTCAAACTTGAGCTGCGGCGCGCGGCGCTGGCTCGTCGCGCCGCCTTGCCGGCCGCCGCGCGGGCGGCGTTCTCGGAGCGGCTGACGGCTGAGGGCGGGGCGTTGGCGCGGCGCTTGGCGGCGCGCGCCGTTTCCGCCTTCTATCCCGTGCGCGATGAGCCGGACACGCTTGAACTGCTGGCGTTGCTGGCGGGCGAGGGCGTGGCGACGGCGCTGCCGGTCACCGGCGCCAGCGGCGAGCCGCTGACGTTTCGCCGCTGGCGCCCGGGCGAGCCGACCGTCGCCGGGCGGATGCGCATCCCCGAGCCGCCGGCCGAGGCGGCGAGCCTAGATCCCGATCTGTTGTTCGTGCCGCTTGCCGCCTTTGACCGCCGCGGCCATCGCATCGGCTACGGCGCCGGGCATTACGACCGCACGCTGGCGCGCCTGCGGGCGCTGAAGCCGATCACCGCCGTCGGCGTCGCCTATGCGGCGGCGGAGATCGCGGCGGTGCCCGATGGGCCGCACGACCAGCGGCTCGACTATGTGCTCACCGATTCCGAATTCATCGAGATAAGGACCGAATGATGCGGTTGCTGTTCGTTGGCGATGTCGTCGGGCGCGCGGGCCGCGCCGCTGTGCTGGAGCATCTGCCGGCCTTGAAGACGCGCTGGCGGCTCGACCTCGTCATCGTCAACGGCGAGAACGCGGCCGGCGGCTTTGGCATCAGCGAGGCGATCCTGCTCGATCTCCTGGAGGCGGGGGCGGATGCGGTGACGCTCGGCAACCACGCCTTCGACCACAAGGAGGCGCTGGCGTTCATCGACCATCAACCGCGCCTGATCCGCCCCGTCAATTACCCGCCCGGTGCGCCGGGGCGGGGCGCCGCGGTGATCGAGGCGCGCAGCGGCGCCCGTGCGCTGGTCGTCAATGCGATGGGCCGCCTGTTCATGGACGCGCTCGACGATCCCTTCCGCGCCGTCGACGCGGAGTTGAAGAAGGCGCCCCTCGGCCAGGCCTGCGATGTCGCCATCCTCGATTTCCACGCCGAGGCGACCAGCGAGAAACAGGCCATCGGCCATTATGTCGACGGCCGCGTCAGCCTCGTCGTCGGCACCCATACCCATGTGCCGACCGCCGACGCGCGCATCCTCGCCGGCGGCTCCGCTTATATGAGCGACGTCGGCATGACCGGCGATTATGATTCCGTCATCGGCATGGCTAAGGAGGAGCCGCTGCGGCGCTTCCTGACCAAACTGCCGGGCGCGCGCATGGAGCCGGCCGCGGGGCCGGCGACGCTGAGCGGCGTGGCGGTGGAGACCGGCGCCAACGGCCTCGCGCTGAGAATCGCGGCGGTGCGCGTCGGCGGCGTGCTGGCGCCGGCGGCGCCGGATTTCTGGTAGGGCCGCACCCAGACGATTTCAGGATGGCCGGGCTCGTCCCGTAGTCGCCAAGTTGGATAGAAAAGGCGGCGCCTTATCCGCGTCCCGACCGGGCTTGTCCCGGTCATCCACGCCGTCGGGCGCTTCGAGGTGAGGAGATTGCGCCGCTTGCCGCTCTATGCCCTCAACCGTCGCGCCTTGACCCGCGGCTCGGCGAGGATGGCGCGATAGTAAGCCTCCAAGCGGTCGAGCATGCGCTCGGTGGTGTAGGCGGCTTCATAAGCTTGACGCGCGTTGCGGCCGATCTGCTCGCGCAACGCACGGTCGGCGACCAGGCGGGCGATGCAGGCGGCGAGGCGCCGCGGTTGGCCGGCCGCCGCGAGCAGACCGTTGACGCCGTCGTCGATCAATTCCGCCGCGCCGCCGACATCATAAGCGACGACCGGCTTGCCGAAGCACATGGCTTCAATGAAGATGAGGCCGAAGGACTCGTATTTCGACGGCGCCACGAAAATGTCGGCCGCCGCGTAATGCGCCAGCACGTCGGCGCGAGCCACGGCGCCGTGGAAGCGCGTGCGGGCGAGAATATCGGGGCGGCTGGCGTTGTCGTCCTCGAAGCGACGCCGCAGCGTCTGCTCGCCGACCAGGATGCCGTCTTCGCCGACGATATCGGCGACGAGGGTGGGATGAGCGGTCAGCAGGTCCGGCAGGATCGACAGCAGCGCGTCGGCGCCCTTGCGCTCCTCCAGACGGCCGACGAACAGCAGGTTGATCTCGCCGGCGCCGCGCGCCAGCACTTGCACGCCCAAGGCGAGGTCGCTGATCCCGTGCTGGACGATCTCGACCTTGGCGCGCTCGATGCTAAGGCCGTGGGCGGCCTCGATATCGTCGAGGATGGCGGCGGAATTGGCCAGAATATGCGCGCCGTCGGCGATCAACTCGCCTTCGCAGATGATCGCCGGCTCGACGTGTCCCTCCAGATAGTCCGGGCGCGACAGCCAATCGGGCTTGTGCGGCAGCGACAGCTTGTAGGTGGTGTGCAGGCTGACGACGACCGGGACAGCGGCGAGCTTGACGCTCGCCATCGGCTCCAGATCGGCGATCGGGCCGGAGATGAGGTCGAAGCGGCGGTGGCCGTCGATGCGCTCGACCTCGCGCTGGAGCGCCAGCGAATAGGCGGTCAGGCTCGCCGGCGCCGGCGCGAAGGCGTCCGCCTCTGCTTGCGTGATCGACGCCGGCTCGACGCGATGCACCCAGACGCCCTCGACGAAATCGATTCTCCGCGGGCCTTCGAGCGCGCGCGCGATGACGGTGACCTCATGGCCGCGCGCGGCGAGGCCGACGGCGACTTCATGCGTCCATTGGCCGATGCCGCCATGGCCCTGCGGCGGATATTCGCGCGTGAACAAGCAGACGCGCAGCCGCTTGTCAGCGGCGAGCCGTAGCGGGAACGGCGTGAATGCGTCGGCTTGCCCGGCGGCGATGAGGGCGGGGCGCAGCGCCGTCGGCGCTGGCAGGCGCAGCGCGTCGGCGACGCCGTCCTCGGCGCCGCGCTCGACCTCGCCGATCAGGCGTTCGACGGTCGCCGCGTCCGCCGCGCCGCTGCGCAGCAGGTCGCGCTTCCAGGCCCGCTCTTTGGCGATGTAGTCGCCGATATAGGCGAGGATGTCGGCAAGCCGGCGGCGGCCGAGATTGTGGCGGACGCAGAAATAGGCCTTGGAGCGCAGTTGCGGATACATCGTGCGCGGCGCGGCCGAGCCGGTGCGGGTAAGGCCGGCCTCGTATTTGTGATGGATTTCGGCCCCCGGCGCGACCGCGAATTTCAGGCCGCGGTCGTGCATGCGCAGGTTGACGTCGGTCTCGTCGAGGAACCAGATATATTCCTCGTCGAAGCCGCCGATCGCCAGCAGCGTCTCGCGCCGGGCCGAGAAATTGGTGCCGGTGAGGCTAAGGAAGCTGTCGCCGTCGAGCGAGAAGGCGTCGGCGTCGGCGTATTGGCGGGCGTTGCCGAAGCGGTCGCAGACGGTGTAGCGCGCCTGATAGGCGAAGCCGAAGGCGTCGCGGATGAAGCCGCCGACGGTGGCGACTTCCGGGTCGGCGTAGGGTTGCAGCAGCGCTTCCAGCCAATCCGGCTCCGGCACGGCGTCGTCGTCGATGAAGATGGCGATATCGCCGCGCGCATGGGCGAGGCCGAGGTTGCGCGCCACCGAAATGTTGGTCTGGTCGGTCTCGTAGGCGCGCAGCCGGCCCGCGTGTTTGGCGATCACTGCGGCGGTGTGGTCGGTGGAGGGGCCGTTGACGACGATGGCCTCGAAATTGTCGCCGCGGATCTGGTTGAGGCTGGTCAGCGTGCGGTCGAGCGAATCGGCGCGGTTGACGGTGACGATGATGAGCGAGGCGGAGAGCTTGGCGGGCATGATACGTGCGCTCAGGCGCGCGCCGCGTCGCGCAACGCAAGGCCGTCGACGGCCGCGGCGAGCAGGCGCAGTTCGTCGCGCAGGCGCGCCGCATCCTCAAGCGCTGGCGGCGGCGGCGGCGCGATCGCCAGCGCAGGCGCTGGCCGGGTAGCCAGCCGCGGCAGCAGCGCCGCCAGCAAGCGCACCTTCAGCCTGTCGGCCGGCTTGCCGCGCAGCCATTCGATCGCCCGGCGCAGCGCGCCGGGGTCGAAATCGGCGTCGCGGTCGAGCAGGCGAAACCAGGCCTCGTCGTCGACGGCGTGGCGCACGACATCCTCGATTCGCATGTCCGGCAGCCGCAGCGCGCCGTGTTCGGCGGCGGCGAAGCGGGTGATGTCGATCATGATCTCGTTGACGACGTCGAGCAGCACCAGCCGCGTTTCCTCTGAGTAAAGGTCGATAGTGTATTTGCGGCCGATGTTGTTGATTTGCAGCACGCCGCTCCAGCGATGCGACACCAACACCAGCCGGCCGCTGGTGCGGCAATAATCGCCCTGATCCAGCGCCCCGACCAGCGCCGGGGCGACGCCGAGGCCGTCGCCAGGGCGCATCGGCCGCACGTCCCAGCCGCCCTGCCACGACAATTCCGCGCGTTTGCCGTGCGCGTCGGGCAATTCCTCGCCGATCGGCGCGAAGCGATCGCCAGTGGCGCTGAAATGCCCAAAGATAATGCATTCCGAGCCGCCGGCGTGCGGATTCTTTCCGACAATCGTCATCCGCATGGCACAGATCCGCCCTTCGTCGCCCCGCGTTCCCTCGATACATGCTTTGCGGAACCCGGCCAGCGCCAATCCCGCTCAATAAATTAGAATTGAAATCGCGATTTCAGCTACGATTCCTACGCAATCGTCGCGCTTTTAAATATACGCAATTCGTCACGACTTCACATGTTACGCAAATGTACGAGATCGATATCGTCATTCCAAGCATGAATCGACGAACATTCTGACCGTTGCTGGCATCAACCATATAGCCGGAACGATGTCAACGATCTCAGCCGCCGACTTGTGAGCGCTACGGCCGCGCCGGCGCGGCCTCCTAGGCGCCTGGCGGCGGGCGTGGTAGGGCGCGCCGCCATACCGGCGCTGATGCGGCCCCGGCGCTGCCGAACGAGGCGATCATGGCTATCCAGGACAAGTTCGAATCCGGCGAGGGCCTGGCCTTCGACGATGTGCTTTTGCGCCCCGGTCATTCCACGGTGCTGCCGGGCGCGGTCGACGTCTCGACCCGGCTCACCCGCGCCATCCGGCTCAACCTGCCGATCATCTCCTCGGCGATGGATACGGTGACCGAGGGGCGGCTGGCGATCGTGATGGCGCAGGCCGGCGGCATCGGCGTCATCCACCGCAACCTCACGCCCGAGGAGCAGGCGGAGGAGGTGCGCAAGGTCAAGCGCTACGAGAGCGGCGTCGTCGTCGATCCCATCACCATCTTTCCCGACGCCACGCTCGCCGACGCGCTGACGGTGATGAAGCGGGCCGGCATCTCCGGCGTTCCGGTCATCGACCGCGGCCCCGACGGCAAGGCGGGGGCGCTGGTCGGCATCCTCACCAACCGCGACGTGCGCTTCGCCGCCGATCCGCGCCAGCCGGTCAGCGAATTGATGACGCGTAAGGTCGTCACCGTCGGCGAGGGCGTCGGGCAGGACGAGGCGCGGCGGTTGCTGCACCACAATCGCATCGAGAAGCTGGTGGTGGTGGATGCGAACTTCCGCTGCGTCGGGCTGGTCACCGTCAAGGACATGGAGAAGGCGACCGAACATCCCAACGCCGCCAAGGACGCCGAGGGGCGGTTGCGCTGCGCGGCGGCCACCACCGTCGGCGACAAGGGTTACGCGCGAGCGGAAATGCTGGTCGCCGCCGGGGTGGATTGTCTGGTGGTTGACACCGCGCACGGCCATTCCGAGCAGGTTCTGTCGCAGGTGCGCCGGCTGCGGCGCGCCACCAACGGCGTCGCCATCATCGCCGGCAATGTCGCGACGCGCGAGGGCGCGCTGGCGCTGATCGAGGCGGGGGCGGACGCGATCAAGATCGGCATCGGGCCGGGCTCGATCTGCACCACCCGCATCGTCGCCGGCGTCGGCGTGCCGCAACTGACCGCCGTGCTGGAGGCGGCGGAGGCGGGAGCCAAGGCCGACATTCCGGTGATCGCCGACGGCGGCGTCAAGTTCTCCGGCGATCTCGCCAAGGCGATCGCGGCGGGGGCGGAATGCGCGATGATCGGCTCGCTGCTCGCCGGCGCCGACGAGAGCCCCGGCGAGGTGTTCCTCTACCAAGGCCGTTCTTACAAGAGTTATCGCGGCATGGGCTCGCTCGGCGCGATGGCGCGCGGCTCCGCCGATCGCTATTTCCAGGACGAGGTGCGCGACCAGATGAAACTGGTGCCGGAGGGCGTCGAGGGCAGGGTGCCGCATCGCGGGCCGGCGGCGGCGATCCTGCACCAACTCGCCGGCGGCTTGCGCGCCGCGATGGGCTATGTCGGCGCCGCCGATATCGCGGAGTTCCAAGCCAAGGCGAAGTTCACCCGCATCAGCGCCGCCGCCTGGCGCGAAAGCCACGTCCACGACGTCGCCATCACCCGCGAGAGCCCGAACTACCCCTCCGGCGGCTAGCGCCAAACCCAAGCGTCAGGCGCGGCGGGCGCGCGGCTCCGCCAGCGCTGGATCGCGGCGTCCGCGCGCCTCTTCGGGCGCGTTCTCGAATTTCAGCGCCACGCCGCCGGGAAACAGGCGGGCGACGCGCGCGCGGCGGCTGTCGAGGCGCACGCGCTCGTCGAGCGCCAGCGGCGCTTCGGTCAGCAGCGCCGCGCCGCTACGGGAGATGTCGGTGAGTTCGGCCGGGTGCAAGCGGCCGTCGAGCGTGCCGAGGGCAACATGACGGCGCGCGGCCTGGCGCATCGGGCCGCGGCGGTCGATGCTATCGTCGGATTGCGCATCCAAAATCATCGCGATGCGCTCCTGCACCCTTTCGCCCTTCAAGGCGGTGGCGCGGGTCTCCAGCGCGAACCAGCCCGGCGCGCGGCGCACGATATAGCCTTCGAGCCGGCCGATGGCCTCGATATAGGCGACCACCCGCGAGCCCCAGGGACCGGCATGGGCAGCGCTCAACCGGACGCCGCCGACCGAAACGTCGATGCAGATGCAGTCGTGCTCGCTGCCGTCCTCCAGCATGTAGCGGCCGGCCAAGCTGACGGCCGCGCGGTTGAAGCGGCGTCGATCGCCCCGCGTCGTTTCGGCCGCCATGGCCGTGGCCCCGCTGCCGTCGTTTTGCGTCATAAGCCCGCGATCATCAGTTTCCGAACCAAGGCGCCGCGCGACAATAGCGCGCGCCTCCCTAACTCTCGCAGTTTGGACGCCGAACCTAAAAATTTCCTTAGCATAACTTAACAGAACCTAAGCTTCGCCGTCAGCGGCCGCGCAGCACGAGCCGGCCATTCTCGACCGCGAAGCTGCGCAGCCGATCGAGAAAGCTCATGCCGAGCAGGCTCTGTTGCAGCGTCCCCGGCCGCGCCACCAGGGCGCTGACGCCGCGCACCACGATGTCGCCGACTTCGACGCGGGCGAGCCGCACCGGCGCCGCCGTCGTCGCGCCGTTCGCCGTCGTCACCGGCACGGCGAAATCCTCGGCGGCAAGGTCGAGGCCGGCCGCCGCCGCATCCTCGGCGGTCAGCACGATCGAGGTCGCGCCGGTGTCGAAGACGAAAGAGACCCGCGCGCCATCGACCTTGCCGGGCACGACGAACTCGCCGCCATAGCGGCGTCGGATCACCACCGCGCCGCCGGGGCCGACGCGCGCCCTCGGCGGCCCGAGTTCATCCATCACGCGGTCGGCGATCTCGGAAACTTCGAAGCGATAGGCGTAGACGGTCACCAGCGCGAGCCCGGCGGTCGCCCACAGGACGACGCCGGCCAAGACGCGCGCCGCGCCCGTCGGTCCGGCGCGCGCCAGGCCGGCCAGCGTCAGCCACAACAGCACCGACACGCCGACGGCGCCGCGGGCGAATTCGGCATGGGAGAGACCGAACAGCGGCTGGCCGGGGGGCGCACGCCACAGGGCGAGCAGCGCCGCGGCGAGGAGCAGGAAGGGCGCGAGCGCCCTCACGCCTGCCGGCGCGCGCGCAGCCGGCCGCCTCGCGCGGCGCGCGAGCGCGCCGCCGTCATGCGCGCCGGCAGCGCCGCCATCGCCGCTTGGCGTTCGGATTCCGCCATCTCCGGCCACAGCGAAATTTCCGCCACCGTGCGGCCGCATCCCACGCACAGGCCCGCAAGCGGATCGATGACGCAGATTTTTATGCAAGGAGAAGACGTCATGGCGCTCTATTAAGCGTCCCGCCCGCCGATGAGAAGCGCCAACAGCGCCGCGATCTCCGCCAGCGCCGCCGTAGCGCCGCAAACATCTCCGGTTTGTCCGCCGATATGGCGGCGCGCCAGGGCGAGAAACAGCCGCGCCACCCCCGCCGCGATGGCGCAGGCAAACAGCGCCCTCACCACCTCCAGCGTCAGCAGCCCCAAAGCCACCGCGATCACGGTAAGCGTCGCCGCGCTTGGCAGCATGGCCCGCGCGCCGAGCGGGGCGCCGACGCTCGCCCCGGCGCCGTCGGCGCGCGCCGGCGCCAGCCAGGCGAGCGGCGTCAGCGCCGCCGCGCGCGCCACCGCCCCCGCCAGCACCAGCCCGGTCGCCGCGAAGGCGATGGAGGGCCGCGCCATGGCGCCGATCGCCTCGATGCGCAGCAGCAGCGACAGGCCGAGCGCCAGCGCGCCATAGGAGCCGATGCGGCTGTCGCGCATGATGGCGAGCTTGTTGATGCGGTCGCGCCCGCCGCCGAAGCCGTCGGCGACGTCGGCGAGGCCGTCCTCGTGCAGGGCGCCGGTGGCTAGGATCTGCACCATCACCGCTAGCGTCGCCGACAGCAGCGTCGGGAAGCCGAGCGCCCGGGCGCCGATAAGGCTGAGCGCGCCGAGCGCGCCGACCAGCGCCCCGGCGAGCGGGGCCGCCCAGCCAATGCGGCGGAAATCCGGCGGCGCGCCGCTTCGCCCAAGCGGCAGGCGGGTGAAGAAGCGCAGATTGTCGGCGACGTCGGCGATGAGCCGCCCGCGCGCCGGCATGAAGCCCAACGTCACAGGGCCCACAGGAACGTCGCCGCCGCCGCCAGCGCGATGACGGTCTGTCCGTATTCGAGCAAGCCCCATTGCCACACCAACGTGCGCGCCGCGCCGACGTCCTTGGGAATGAGGGCGATGATCTGGTTGTTGATCGGACCCATCGCGTAGAGCGTATAGGGCCAGCTCGCCACCGCGATCACCGCGCCGATGGCGAAGCGCGGGTCGCCGGTCTCGAACCAGGCCGAGAGGCCGCAGACGCCGGCCAGCAGCGCCAGTGTCGCCATCAGCAGAACGCCGCGGCGGTCGCTCGGCCCCCATTCCTTCAGCATCGCCTCGTCGTCGAGCGCCAGCCGCGCCGGCTGCTCGACGCCATTGACGTAAAGACCGGCGCCGGCCAGCGCCGAGGCGAAGGCGAGAGCTAAGGTGCCCGCGTTCATGTTGACTCCCCGTGAGCTGCGGGCTTTGGCCTGTCGGCGCCGGTCAAGTCAAGCCGAGCCTCAGCTCCAAGGCGCAAATCGCCGCGCCGCCTCGTAGGCCGAGCGCGCCGCCGCCTTGTCCGCGCCTTCGAGGCCGAGACCGTCGAAGGCGGCGCTGAGGCCGGCGTGGCCGGCCGCCGCCGCCAGTTGCTCGCCCTCGCCCGCCAGCATCCAGCGCCAGGCCGCCGCCGCGCCGCGATCCGGCGCCATCAGCGCCGCCAGCGACAGCGCCACCGCGCCGCGCGGCGCCTCGCCGAGACGGGCGAGCCGATAAGCGTTGTAAAAGCGCTTCAACGCACGCGGGCGCGGGCCGATCAGCGCGCTCGCGCTGTTCAGATAGCCAAGCTCCGCCTCGTCGAGCGGCGCGCCAAGCGCCTGCGGCGCTGTCGCTGGCGGGGCAGGCGGAGCTGCGGCTGGGGCCAGCAGCCGCGCCGCCAGCCCTTCGCCCGCCACGCCGCCGCCGGCCCCGACTTCGTAGACGGCCTCGAAAAGGCTCTCGGCGATGGCGCCGGGATCGTCGCCGAGGCGAGCGAGATCGGCGGCGGCGACGACCGCCGCGCCGCTTCCGGCGACGCGCACCGCCGTTTCGAGGAAGCGCCGCGCCTCGGCCGGCGGCAGCGCGTCCAGCGCGTCGATGGCGATGAAGATGCGGTGCGGGGCCGGCGAGGCGGCGGCGGCGATGATGCGGCCGAGTTCGTCGAGGAAAGCGCGTGCGGCGCGCTCCGGCGCCTCGGCCGGCGCGAGGAAGGCCGGCTCCGGCGGCCGCGCCGTCGTCGCGCCGGCGCGCCGCGCCAGCGTCTCGGCGCGCGCTTCGGCGGCCTCGGCCTCCATTTGCAGCGCGGCGGCGCGCCGCTCCAGCCGCGCCGCGCTGGCGTCGAGCGTGCGGCGGCGCTCGGCGATGTCGATGCGCAGCAGCCGCAGGCCGCGAAACAGCAGGCTGGTGAAGCGCGCCGCCCGCCACAGATTGAGGCCAAGCGCCAGGATGGCGGCGGCAAACAGCGCCTGGCTGGCGTAGCCGAGCACCGCGTCATGGGCGCGCATCCAGGTCACCGCGGGGGCAAGACCGCCGCTGAGCGAGGCCAGCCAGTCGCCCGCCGCAGGCAGGCGCAGCCAATTGATAAGCACGCTCAGCCCGAAAGCCAGGATCGCCAGGACGATGAGCCGCGTCTGGCCGCGATAGGCCCAGATCGCGCGCACGAACAGCCCGATCCGCGAGCGCGGCCGCGCCGCTGCGAGATCGCGCACCAGGTTGCGGAAATTGGCGTCGGCATCGCCGTCGGCGAAGCCGAAGCGCTTGAGGCGCGCCTCGATCGCGGCGCGGCTGGCGCGGATAAAGGCGTCGACGCGCGAGCCCGGCGTTTCGTAGAGCAGCGATTCGGAAAGCCGGGCGCGCCGCGCCTCGGTCTCGTCGCGCCCCCGCCGCTCCTGTTCGAGCCGGCTCGCCATCTCGTCGTGACGCTCGGCGGCGGCGGCGGCGGCCTGGCGGGGGTCGAGGATGGCCTGCGCAGCCTCGTCGGCGAGGGTGGCGTAATGGCTCGCCCCGTCGCCGCGTTCGAGGGCGGTAAACACCGCCGCGGCGACGGCGCTGGCGGCGTCGCCGCCGGTGGCGGCGTCGACCTCGGCGATGACGATTTTCGACAGCAGCGGCGGCCGCGCGTCGCGCGCCGCAGCCTCGACCGCCTCGATGAGGCGGCGCAGCGCGAAGCTTTTGCCGGCGCCGCGGCCGCCGACCAGGGCGAGCGCGAACGGCGTCTGCGCCTCGCCCGACAGGCAAAGCTCGGCCAACGGCCGCATCGCCTCGCCGGCGCCCCACAAGTCCGGCCCCTCACGGCGGTCCGCCATCAGCACCGGCCGCTGCGTCATCTTGTCTTGTTCGCCCGCCATCATGCCTCTGGGTAAGGGATTCGCGCGCCGCTTTGCGCTTGCCCTCTCGCTCCGTCAAGGCGCTAACATACCAAAGAATGGGGCTTTTCCCGGTCCGGGAGGGGCTCCACGAAACCCCCGCTTAACCTTGTCGCGACACACAGGCAGAAGTGCGCCGGAGCGCCGAGAGCGAATGTCGATGGCTTTCCAATCCCTCGCTTACGTGACGACCGACGCGGCGCCCGCGGCGCTCGCAACCGCTGCCGGGCGGCCTGCCGCCCGCGTGCTGGCGCTGTCGCGGGCGCGGCCGAAAATCCTGTTCGCGACCTCGGAGATCGCCGATTTCGTGCAGACCGGCGGCCTCGCGGCGGTCTCCGCCTCGCTGCCGCGGGTGCTGAAGCCGGCCTGCGACGTCCGCGTCGTGCTGCCCGGCTATCGCAGCGTGCTCGCCAAGGCGGCGCCGCTGAGCCTCGTCGAGACGCTTCCCGGCCATGCCGGGCTGCCGCCATGTACGCTCGCCTCCTGCACGCTGGCCGACGGGCTCGTCGTCTATGTCGTGCTCTGCGACGAGCTTTACGGCCGCGACGGCGCCCCCTACGCCGACGCGCACGGGCAGGACTATGGCGACAACGACATCCGATTCGCCCGTCTCAGCCTCGCCGTCGCCGAGATCGCCGAACACGGCGCCGGGCGCTGGCGCCCCGACGTCGTCCATCTCAACGACTGGCCGACGGCGCTCGCCGCCGGCTATCTCGCCTGGCGTGGCGTCGAAACGCCGGCGCTGCTGACCGTCCACAACCTCGCCCATCAGGGATTGTTCGCCGCCAACAGGCTCGACGCGCTCGGCGTGCCGGCGTCGGCCTTCGGCATCGACGGCGTCGAGTTTTATGGCAAGCTGTCGTTCCTCAAGGCCGGGCTCGTCTATGCCCGCCATGTGACGACGGTGAGCGAGACTTACGCCAGCGAGATTGTCGCCGCCGAACATGGCTGCGGCCTCGACGGACTGCTGGCCAAGCTCGCCCAGGAGGGTCGGCTCAGCGGCGTGCTCAACGGCCTGGAGGCCGAGTGGGATCCGCGCGCCGATCGCAACTGCTCGTATGTGTTCGATCCCCAGCGCTGGAAGGGGCGCTACGCCGATTACGTGCGCGGGATGTTCGGGCTGAGCCTCGCCCGGGCGCCGCTGTTCGCCTTCGTCGCCCGCTTCGCCCATCAGAAGGGCGTCGATCTCGTGCTCGACGCGGCGGCGCGCATCGTCGAGCAGGGCGGGCAGATCGTCGCCGTCGGCGAGGGCGAGCGCGAAGCCGAACGCGCTTTCCTCGATCTTTCGCGCCGCTTCCCGGACGCGGTCGGCGTGCGCGTCGGCTTCGAGGCGCAGGTGGCGCGGGCGATCTTCGCCGGCGCGGATTTCCTGCTCATGCCGTCGCGCTACGAGCCCTGCGGCCTCAGCCAGATGTATGCGCAGAAATTCGGCGCGCTGCCGATCGCCCATCGCACCGGGGGGCTGGCGGAGACGATCTTCGACGGCAAGACCGGCCTGCTGTTCGGCGCCGCCGACGGCGAGGCGCTCGACGCCGCGGTGACGCGGGCGCTGGCGATCTACCAGAACCCGCGCGAATTCTCAGGCATGCGGCGGGCGGCGATGGCGCTGGATTTCGGCTGGCGGCGCTCTGCTCAGCGCTATGCCGATCTCTACCGCACGCTCGGCTTGCCCTGAGGCAAGGCCCCGCCTTGGCGCCAAGGCCCCGGCTTGGCGAGCGGCGCGCAACAGCGTAATAGACCCGCCGCTTCGGCCTTCAGGTTCCGATTTCATGTCGCATGACGCCTCCGGGTCCGTTCCCGCCGCGAACGCCCCCGGTCCCGAGGAGCCTGCCGGCCATGGCGGCGGCAGCTTCTGGGTGCTGGCGCTGGGCTCCATCGGCGTCGTCTTCGGCGACATCGGCACCAGCCCGCTCTATGCGTTGCAGACCGCGCTGGGGCAATTCAAGGACAGCGGCGCCAGCGGGTTCCAGGTCGTCGGCACGGTGTCGCTCATCATCTGGGCGCTGCTGATCGTCGTCACCGCCAAATATGTGCTGTTTCTCATGCAGGCCGACAACAAGGGCGAGGGCGGCATCCTGTCGCTCAACGCGCTGGCCCGCACCGCCATTGGCAAGCATACGACGACGGTGTTCCTGCTCGGCGTCGCCGGCGCGGCGCTGTTTTCGGGCGACGCCATCATCACCCCGGCGATCTCGGTTTTGTCGGCGCTGGAGGGGCTGAAGCAGGTCAACGCCGGGCTTGCCGACTATGTGCTGCCGGCGACCGTCGTCATCCTGTTGGCGCTGTTTGCCGTGCAGCGGCGCGGCACGGCGGGGGTGGCGGCGTTCTTCGGGCCGATCATGCTGGTGTTTTTCGCCGTCGACACCGTGCTCGGCCTGATGCAGATTCCGCACGCCTGGATTATCCTCAGCGCGCTGAGCCCGCTGCCGGGGCTGAAATTCCTGTGGGTGCACGGCGCCACCGGCTTCATGGTGCTGGGCAGCGTGTTTCTGGCGGTGACCGGCGCGGAGGCGCTCTACGCCGACATGGGCCATTTCGGCCGCCGGCCGATCCAGGCCTCGTGGCTGTTCATCGTGCTGCCGGCGCTGATCTGCAACTATCTCGGCCAGGGGGCGCTTATCCTCAGCGATCCCAAGGCGGTCGCGAACCCGTTCTATCTGCTGGCGCCGGCGTGGGCGCTGGCGCCGTTGGTGGTGCTGTCGACGGCGGCGACCGTCATCGCCAGCCAGGCCGTCATCACCGGCGCTTATTCCCTGGTCAGCCAGGCGATCCAGCTCGGCCTGCTGCCGCGGCTGGAGATCGTCCACACCTCGGACACCCAGGAGGGGCAGATTTTCATTCCCCGCGTCAACCGGCTTATGCTGGTCGGCGTGCTGGCGCTGGTGCTGCTGTTCAAATCCTCCGAGGCGCTCGCCAACGCCTATGGCATCGCGGTGGCGGGGACGATGGTGACGACGACCTCGCTCGCTTTCTTCGTGGTGTGGAAGCTGTGGCGCTGGCCGCTGTGGCGCACGGTGGCGTTGATCGCCGCCTTCCTGTCGATCGACATCGCCTTCTTCCTCGCCAATCTCTACAAGGTGCTCGACGGCGGCTACGTGCCGCTGCTGCTCGGCGCGACGAGCTTCACCGTGATGTGGACCTGGGCGCGCGGCAGCCAGATTCTCTTGGACAAGACGCACCGCGACGCGATCCCGATGGCGGATCTGCTGAAGATGCTGGCCAAGTCGAAGCCGACGCGGGCGCCGGGAACGGCGGTGTTTCTCACTAACGACGTCAACGCGGCGCCGTCCTCGTTCATGCACAATCTCAAGCACAACAAGGTCATGCACGAGCGGGTGATCATGATGTGCGTGCGCAACGAACCGCGACCGCGCGTGCCGCCGGGCAAGCGCTACGAAATCCAGCAGCTTTCGCCCGATTTCATCGCCGTGACGCTGCATTACGGCTTCATGGAGCAGCCGCGCATCCCGACCGCGCTCGCCGGCTTGCGCAAGCTCGGGCTGAAGTTCGACATCATGACGACGTCGTTCTTCCTCGGCCGGCGCACGCTGAAGCCGGCGCAGAAGTCGGCGATGCCGAAATGGCAATGTCACCTGTTCATCGCGCTCGCCAAGCAGGCGGCGAGCGCGCCGGACTTCTTCCACATCCCGTCGGATCGGGTGGTGGAACTGGGGGCGCAGATGAAGGTGTGAGTCTCACGCCTCTGTATTTGTGAAAACCAAGGCCTCCGCGACATGGCGGATGCGGGCTTGCGGCACAGTGGCGAGGGCGCGAATGAGCGCGTTCACATCGACCGCCGCGCCCTTAAGCTCCGCCAGCGCCTCGCGGCGCCACAAGACCGCGCCGAGGTTCGGCGGCGGCGTCGACCGGGCGAGGAATTCGGCGCCCTCGAAGCTGCGGTCGGCGAAGGAGGGCCGCCGCGGCGCCGGCGCCAGCGGGTTCGGCCGGGCCGCAGCGTCAGCCGGGCGGCTGTCGCAGAACGCCGCGAGCAGGCGCGGATCGGCGCGCATCGGGGCCGAAAGCGCCGCCAGCAAGGTCGCGTCCGGCAAGCCGTCGTCGTCGACGATCCACAGGAAATCGCCGTTGGCATTCGCCGCATGGGTCCAGCCCGCGCCAGGAGCGGCGTCGAGCACGACACTTACGTCACGATCGGCAGCCGCCGCCGCCGCCTCGATGGCGGCGAGCGAAGCCTCGGCGCCGGTCTCGTCGACGATGACGATCTCCAGCACCGGATGGGTCTGGGCGAACACCGCGCGCAGCCGCGCCGCTAGTCGGCCCGGTTGCCCGCGATGGAGGAGGACGACCGAGATCGTCCCCGGCCAGAGTCTGGCCAGCAGGGCGCGGGCGCGGCCGTCGCGCGCGGTCTCCGGCGCCTCGGCCAGCGCCCGCACGTCGCTGGCCTCCTCGGTGAGCACGGCCTCGGCGCCCGCCGCGACAGCCAGCGCGGCGTCCTCGAAACGCTCGAACCGGCAGCCGAAGCGCGCCGCGAGATCGCGCGCCAGCATGGCGGCGGGCTCGCCGATCGCGCCCAGCAGCGCCTTCGGCGGCGCTTGCCCGAAAGCCGCGCGCGCCGTGGCGTTGAGATAGGCCCAGCCGTAATGCACGTCGGGCTCCAGATAGGCGCCCTCGCTCCATTCGTTCCAGGCATTGACGCAAACGATGCGCGCCCCGAAGACCGGCTGCGCTGCGGCGATCAGCGCCGCCAGCCAGCGCTCGTAGGCGCGCGGCGTCGAGCCGACCAGCGTCAGGCCTTTGCCCTGCCGGCGCGCGTCATTGTCCCAGGCGGGGACTGCGGTCTTGATGAGCGGGAACGGCGGCCCCGGCGCCGCCAGCGAGGCGGCGACGAGATCGTCGTAAGCGAAGGCGTCGGCCTCGAAATCCTCGTCGAAGATCTCCAGATGCTCGTAGATCTGCGGCAGGCCCTGGGTCAGCTTGTGCGGCGGAAACTCGACCGCCGCGTCGAAGCCGAGCGGGCGCGGATCGCGGTCGTCGAAGGTTTGCGCCATGACGAAGAGGGGCTGTTCGCCGAAGCGTTCGGCAAACAACTGCCGCCAGCGCGCCAGCGTCGCCGCCGCATCGGGGATGAGGCCGGCGCGATAGACCATCAGCAGCGGCCGGCCATCGAGCCGGAGATAGCGGGAATCGCGGAAATGGCGGGCGAGTTCGGCGGCGCGGCGCGCCTCGTTGGCCTCGTCGTAGGTCTGGGCGATCAGCGTCTTGTCGTCGGCGCCGTCCCAGCGCCGGGTCCAGTTCTCGTTGGCCCACATCAGGCAGAAGCCGATGTCGATGTCGGGAAGGCCGAGGAACAGCTCCAATGGCTTTTCCAGCAGCCGATGGCCGCCGAAATCGTAATAATAGAACACGAAGCCGCCGATCCCCGCCGCTTTGGCGAGCGCCGCCTGTCGGCGTAGCGCGGCGGGATCGCCGAGATCGTAGAAGCCGAGCGCGCCGGGGATGCGCGGCTGATAATGGCCCTCGAAACGCGGCTGGCCGCGCGCCAGTTGCGTCCATTCGGTGAAGCCTTCGCCCCACCAGGCGTCGTTTTCGGCGATGCGGTGGTACTGGGTCAGGTGGAAGGCGAGGATCAGCGCCTTCGGCTCGCCGCACAGCGGCGACGCCAGCGGCTCGAAGCGCGCTCCGCGCCGGCTCCAGCGCTTGACCGACCGGTAGGGGCCGGCCGGCTTCGATGGCGTGGTGGCGGCGCCATGGGCGCGGGCGTGCGTGAGCGGGTTGGCGGCGAGCTCGTGGGCGAGGTGGCGGTTGGCGTAGAGCCGGGGATTGAAGCCGGCCGAGGGCTTGCGAAACTCGCGATAGCCGAAATGCATGTAGTGCAGGAACGGGTCGAGCCGGGCCGCGGCGACGTCGGGATAGGTCTTCAGGTAATAGCCGGCGTCGAACTCGGGCACCGGGCTGAACGGCCCAAATCGGTGCGCCAGATAATGCGCCAGCGGCCGCTCGACGTCATAGGCGCGGCGATACCAGGCGACGTCGAACAGCGCCGAGGGGTCGCGGTTGGCGGCCTCGCCGAGCGCGGCGTAATGCAGCAGCGGGCATGCGCCAGCCGCCTCCGGATTGTGCGCGAGATACCAGCCGGGATCGAACGCCGGGTTGGGCCTGAGCGCCGCGCCGGCGCGGAAATAATGGGCGAAGGCGTCGTCTTGGACCCCGAGCCGCGCCTGCTCGCGATAGAAGGCGGCGTCGAACAGCGCCGGCTCCAGCAGGCGGCGGGCGGCGGCGAGATCGAGCGCTGCGAGTTCGCTTGCATCCATCTCAGGCTCCGCGAGGCGCGCTCAGGCGCGTCGCGCCTGCGCCTCGCGCGCCGCCTTGGCCTTTTCGATCCATTGCGCGCCCGCCTGTTCGTTCGCCTCGACGCCGATCCCCTTGAGCAGCATGACGCCCCAATTGTGCATGCCGTCGACGTGCCCGCCCTCGGCGGCGAAGCGGTACATCTCCGCCCCGCGCGCCACGTCGAGATCGACGCCCTCGCCGGTGCAATACATCACGCCGAGATCGAATTGGGCGGTCGCCAGGCCGGATTCTGCGGCGCGGGCGAACCAGGCGGCGGCCTCGGCCGCATTTTGCTCCACCACCCGACCGTGGCGGAGCATGACGCCCAGCACATATTGCGCCTCCGATTGCCCAGCCTCGGCGGCGATCCGATACCAGCGCGCCGCGTCCTCCGGCCGCGCCGCCATTTCGTAGCGGCCGGCGTAGAGATGGCCAAGTTGCATGGCGGCGGCGGAAAGGCCAGAGGTCGCCGCCTCTTGCAGCAGCGTCTCGGCCTTGCCGACGTCGCGGTTGTTCTTGTCGCCGAGCAGGAACACGGTGGCGAGCAGCGCCTTGGCCTCGGGGTCGCCTTTGGCGGCGGCGCGCTCCAGCCAGAGGCGCGCTTCCGCCGGGTCGCGCTCGCCGCCGTCGCCGGAAAGCAGCATGCGGGCGAGCCGCACCTGCGCCGGCGGCATCTCCTGCTCGGCCGCCTTTCGATACCAGCGGCGCGATTGCGCGAGGTCCTGGCCGACGCCGGAGCCAGAGGCGTAGAAGGCGGCGATATTGACGGCGGCGATGGCATGACCGCCCTCGGCGGCCTTGAGAAAATAGCGGGCGGCGTCCGGCAGGCTCTGGTAGCTGCCGTCGCCGGTAGCGGCGAAACGGCCGGCGATGAACTGCGCGTGCATGTCGCCGCGGTCGGCGGCCTGGCGGTACCAGATTTCGGCCTCGCGCAGGTCGGGCTCGCGGCCATCGCCGCGGCTGTAGAATTCGCCGAGCGCCATCATGGCCCCGATATGGCCGCCCTTGCCGGCGGCGCGCAACATCGTCTCCGACTGGTCGAGATTGCGTGGCGCGCCCTCGCCGGTTTGCAGAATCATGCCGGCGCGGTACTGGGCGACCGCTTCGCCGCTTTCGGCGGCCTCCAGAAACAACTTGGCCCCGCGCGCGCGGTCGATCGGGCGGCCGAGCCCGTCGTAGAGGATCGTCGCCAGCGCGGTCTTGGCGCGCACATGCCCGCCCTCGGCCGCGCGCTCGTAATGATCGGCGGCGCGGGCCCTGTCGATCTCGACGCCAAGCCCACGAAAAAACATGTCGCCGAGACCGAATTCGCCGGTGGCGCGGCCGCCGGCGGCCACCCTTTCGAGCAGGGCTTGGGCGCGCAACGTATCCGGTGGGCCGCCGCGCGTCCCGAGATAGAGCATGGCGAGCAGTTCGGCCGTCTCCAGGTCGCCGGTCGGCTCGATTTCCTCCAGCAGCGCACGGGCGCGATTGGCGTCGATCTGGACCTTGTCGCCGTGGGGGTAGATGAGAGTGGCGAGGCTTGCGGTCTGCGGCGAGTCCGGGTCGCGCCGCGCTTGCCGGAAGCGGGTGGCGTTGTAGTCGGAGGCGCCGCTAAGCAGCAGCTTGGCGAGTTCCAGTTTGGCTTGCACATGGCCGCGCTCGGAGGCGAGTTCGTACCAATGACCTGCTTCGGCGAAGTTGACGAACACGCCTTTGCCGTTGCGGTAAAGCCGAGCGATGCGGAACTCCGCCTCGCCGTCGCCGCCGCTGCGCTCGGCTGCCTTACGCCAGAGCTTCAGCGCTTCGACATGACGGCCGGCTGAGAAGGCGACATCGCCGGCCTTCAGAGCGCCGCCAAACGCCCGCGCGCCCTGCACGCGAACGCCAGACGGGAGCCAGGGAGAAGCCATGCGCGCTCAGGGCTCCCGCATCGATTCGCCGACGCCGCGCATCATGCCGCCGATGACGTAATCCCAGATGGAGCGCGTGCCGACCTTGATGTCGGCGGTAAGCGTCATACCGGGCAGCAGTCGGGTGGTCGCCGGCACGTTGACCAGCTTGTTGCGGTCGATGGTGATTTCGACGTTGAAATACGGCGGCACGTTTTGGCCGTTCAAAACCGAGGAGGCGTTGTCGCCGACCCATTTGACCGTGCCATCGAACGTGCCGAACTCGGTCGATTGGAAGGCGCCGATCTTCAAGGTGGCGGGATCGCCGGCCCTGACGAAAGCGATTTCGTCGGACGGAACCTGGACGAGCGCGTTCAGCGGGTTGCGAAGCGGCATCAAGCTGATCACGGTGGCGCCCTGCTGCACCACCGAGCCGACTGACATGCCGGGCGCGATCGAAAGCACGGTGCTGTCCTCCGGCGCGGTCCAGCGCACCAGCTCCTGGTGCTTCAGCGCCGCGTCGAGTTGCGGCAGCGTGGTTTCGAGGTTGTTTCTCGCCGTCAGCAGATCTTGTGAGATTGTGCCCTTGAACTGCTCGACGAAGGCGTTCTGGTCGGCCTGCGTCGAGGCCAACGTGTGCTCGGCCTCGACGCGGCTGTTGTGCGAGAAATCCGCTTGGCGCTGCGTTTCGATTTTGGCCTGGGTCGCCGTCAGCAGGTTCAGCATCGAACCGGTGCCGTGTTTCTCCAGCGTGATACGCATCTTTTCGATCTCGGCGCTCGCCTGGGCTTCCATGGCGTAACGCGCCTCGTCGACCCGGTATTTGTCGATCGTAGTGCGCAGCGTCGCGATCTTCTGATCGTAGCTGTTCATGGTCGCTTTGTACTGCGCCGTCTGCTGACGATAATATTCGAGATTCTCGCGCTGGAAACGAGCGGTCTGATCGTTCGCCGGCGTGGCGTAAATGAGCGGCGAAAGGTCGATCAGCGCCTGATCGCGGGCGATCTGGGCGCGTAGCCCGTCGATCTGAGCGCGCAACTGGTTGACCTGCGCGGTGACGAAGGTCGGGTCGAGCGTCGCCAGAACCTGGCCTTTGCCGACCCTTTGGCCTTGCTTGACCTCGATGCCGCGAATGACCGAGGGATCGAGCGCCTGAAAGACGATCGGCGGCTGATCGGTCACCAGCGCGCCGGAGCCGCTGCTGACCACACGGTCTATGTGCGAGATATACATGAAGAAGATGCCGACGAGGATCGTGGCGAGCATCACATGAATGGTCAAGCCGGCGGTTCGCGGATAGGGCTGTTCGCGCCGCGCCGCCACCTCTGATTGATATTCGCGCACAACCGCCAGCGACACCGAGCGGCGGTCGTTCTCCCGGCGCGCAACGGACTTACGAAACACGGCTCGGCCCCCGCGCTACGGCGCGCGCGTCTGTCGCGCTCGCCAAATGGCGGTTCTGTTGCAACCACAGGCCGCGATAGATTTCGCAGCGCTCAAGCAGCTCCTCATGGGTGCCGATGTCCTCGTACTTGCCGCGCTCAAGCACCAGGATGGCGTCGGACCTCACCAGCGACGAGAGGCGGTGGGAAATGACGATGACCGTGCGCCCCTGGGCGATGCGGCGGATGTTGTCGTTGACGATCGCCTCGCTGTCGGGGTCGAGCGCGCTGGTCGCCTCGTCGAGGATGAGGATGCGCGGATCGAGGATCAGCGCGCGAGCGATGGCGAGGCGCTGGCGCTGGCCGCCGGAAAGATTGGGCGAACCCTCGTAGACGTAGGTCTCATAGCCGCGCGGCAGGCGGTCGATGAACTCCTCGGCGCCGGCGAGCCGCGCCGCGCGCACCATTTCCTCGAACGTGGCGTGCGGCTTGGCGGCGGTGATGTTTTCGCGGATGGTGCCGGAGAACAGGAAGTTTTCCTGCAAGACGACGCCGAGATTGCGCCGCAGATGCGCGACATCATACTCGCGCACGTCGACGCCGTCGATCTTGATGAGTCCCTCGTAATCCGAGTGCAGGCGTTGCAAAAGGCGGGTGACGGTGGTCTTGCCGGAACCGGAGCGGCCGACGACGCCGAGGGTCCAGCCGACTGGAACCTCGAACGAGACGCCGTCGAGCGCGTAGTTGGTCGAGCCGCTGTATTTGAAGCGCACGTTCGAGAATTCGACATGGCCTTGCAAGGGGGAGCGCACGCCGTGGCCGCCGCGTCCCTCCTCCTTGGGATGCGCCAGCAAGTTGGATACAAGAGCCACCGCGGCGCGCGCCTCGTCGTACTGGCTGATGAGCTGCGACATCTGTAGCAATGGCCCCTGGACGCGGCCGATGAGGATCAGGAAGACGAAGAGGTCGCCGACCGAGACCGGGTTGTCGCTCGACATCGCCTGATAGACGCCAACCGCCAGTGCGCCCGACATCGAGAGCTGCGACAGCGGCCTGATGGAGGCCTGGATCACCGCCGATAGGTGGCCGGCGCTGAACAGCGCGTCGGTGACGCGCACGGTCAGCACATCCCAGATGGCGCGTTGGCGCGTCTCCAGCGCCAGCGACTTGACGGTGCGGATGCCGGCGAGATTCTGATAAAGGAACGTGCCTTTGGCGACTTCCGCGGCGATGACCCGACCCGTCGAGGCGCGCACGGCGGGCAGCATCAAGACGAGGAACAGCACCATCACGGCCGAGATGCCGAGCACGATGAAGGTGAGCAGTGCGCTGAAGGCGAACATCACCGGCAGCATGATGAACAGCGTCAACGAATCGAGGGCGGTGCCGAACCCCTGCTCGTTGACGAAGCGGCGGATCTTGTCGGCCTCGCGCACGTCGTGGGCAATGGCGCCGACAGGGTTGCGCTCGAAGTAATCGATCTGTAGGTCGATCAACTGATCGAAGATGTATTCCGACAGGCGGGTGTCGACGCGCGCCGTCACGATCTGCAACAAGTAATGACGCAAGTAGAGCAGCAGCGCCTCGACGATGAATAATATGAAGACGCCGATGCAGAGCACCGTGAAGGTGTTGAAGGCGCGATATTGCAGCACGTCGCCGACGAGGATGCGCCAGAAGATCATCGGCGCCAGCGCCAGGAAGCTGAGGCCAATGGCGCCAAACACCAGGTCTCTCAGCAGGCGCTTCTCGCGAAAGAACAGCGCCATCACCAGGCCCCAGCCGAATGGCTTCTCGTCGTCGAGCAGCTTGTACTCGCGCCGGATGAGCACGAGTTCGCCGCTCCAGATCTCCTCCATGCGCACTTGGTCGATCGCCATCTCCGAGCCTTCTTCGGCGTCGGGATCGCGCAGCTTTACGAACGGGACAGCATAGGTGTCGTTAACGTCGGAAAGGACCATCGCCTCCCCGGTCTTCAGCTTGACGATGGCCGGAAGCGCCTTTTTGAGATGCTTGAGGTCGCCCCATTGCATCTCGACCAGTCGGGCCTTGAGTCCAGCCTTTCGGGCGCAGGTCAAAATCTCCGGCGCGCCGACGCTTTCGCTGCTCAGCAGGTTGTCCTTGACCAATTGGGGGATCGTGAGGTTGAGGCCGTGCGAGCGGCTGACGATGGCGAGACAACGCAGCCACGTCGGAGAGCCCTCCGCCGCGTCCTCGCGCTGCCCGCCGAACCTTAACGCCTTCATGTCCGACTTCGCCTCCGATTCGGCGCGCCCGCAAAAATGTTCAAAACCGCCGAAGTCCTCTCGACCCTAGGCGCCGACCGCGGCAGGACGATGGCTTAGGGTGTGCGCGGCTTCGTCCGCAAGGTCTATGCCCAAGACGTCCAGCGTCCTTTGCACGCAGGCGCGAATGTCGAAATTCGCCACCGCCGTCTCCCGCGCGTGCCGCGACAGGCGCGCCCGCCGCGCCGCGTCGCCGAGCAAATCGCAGACCGCGGCGGCGAGCGCGCTGGCGTCGTGGAATGGCGTCAACACGCCGTTTTCGCCGTCCTCGATGATGTCGCGCACCGGCGCCGTGTCGGAGGCGACGATGGCGCAGCCCGCCGACAGCGCCTCGATGCATGACCACGACAGCACGAATGGATAGGTCAGATAGACATGCGCCGTCGAAACCTGCATCAGCGCGCGCAAGCTCGCGTGCGGCAGGCGATCCAGAAAATGCACGCGCGACAGGTCGATTCGGGGCAGCGTCTCGCGCAGGCAATAATGTTTCCATTCGCCGCCGTCGGGTGGTGGATTGCCGTAGGAGGCCTCCTCGGCGCCGACGATGACGACGTGGGCGCGCGGTCGCGCGCGCAGGATGTCGGGGACGGCCCGCATGAACACATGGAAGCCGCGCATCGGCTCCAGGCCGCGGGCGAAATAGGTGACGATCTCGTCGTGGCGATCGAGCCGCAGCCCGCCGGGAAGCTCGATCTTGGCGGCGGCGTTGGGCGCGATCCACGCCGTGTCGACGCCCTCGTGCGCGACCTGGATCTTGGCGTGGAACTCCTGCGGAAAGGTCGATCGCTGCCAGGGCGTCGGCGAGACGCCGAGGTCGCATTCGGCCAGTGCGATCAGCGAACTCGCGTTCTTGGCGTTGAGCCCGACGAGCCCGTCGACGCCGAATTGACCGGTCTCGAGGTCGAAACCCACGTCCTGGCCTTCCGGCCGATAGAAGAACTCGCAATAGACCGCCATGCGCGTTCCCGGGAAAACCGAACGGAGCGGCAAGGTTTCGCCCCATCCGCAGTGAGCAACCATCAGGTCGGGCTCGAACCCCTCGTGCTTAAGCTTCAGCGCCGCGAACATCACTTGCTCGGCGCGGCGCGCCTCGAAGTCGAACCGCCTGGCGAATGTATGCACCGACGCGTTGGCGCCGGTGGGCGACGGGTAGCGCCTGAGATCAACCCCCTCAGCCTCCGTCGCGCTCTCTGCGCCAATGGCCGCCATGCGCGCCGCTCCGAGAGCGTTCAGCCTTGCCGCCACATGTCTGAACTGCGCCGGAAAATTGTTGTGGACGAACAAAATGTTCATAAGGCGCTTCAGTGAACGCGAAGGACCGGCTTGCAGCGCGGTGTATGCGCTTGCGGCGCCGTATAGATCGCCGCCGAAGCGACTTGCACGCAACCGAACAACGAACCGCGCTTTGTCATTAAACGAAACGACGCGAGAATCCACCGATTCTCGCGTCGTAGCGTTAACTCGGTCAAAATTGTCAGACGACCGTAGTGCCGCCATCGGCGAAGTGGATGGTGATGTTGGAGTTGATGTCGTTGACGACGATCGTCTGACCGTCGCTGAACGTCAAGGTGTGCAACCCGCCGACCGCAGTGCTCGAATTGTCAACGATGTCGCTCGAGTTCTGCAGCGAGGAGATGCTGATCGAGCCCGTACCGCCCATCACCGAGTCGTCGCCCGTCGTGCCGAGAAGCGCGTGGCCGCCGCCGGAGCCGCCGACCAGCGTCGCATTGGCGCCACTGACGTCAACCATGCGGAAGACGCCGGCGCCGCCAACCATGCTGACGTTGTCCATGCTGCCCGCCACCAGAGTGTCGTGGCCGGAGCCGGCGCTCAGCGTGTCGTTGCCCGCGCCCGAAATCAGGCGGTTGTCGCCGGCCGCCGCAGTCAGGCTGTCGTCACCGGAGCCGGCGCCGACCAGCGTGTCGTGGCCGGTGCTGCTCGCCGAGGAGGTGAGCGTGTCGCCGGATCCATTCGCGACTAGGCGCGACTGGCCGCCGCCGATCAGCGTGTCGTTGCCAGCGCCGCCGAGCAGGGTGTTGAGACCGAAACCGCCGACAAGGCTGTTGTCGCCCATGATCACCTTCAGCTTGTCGGCGCCGGAGCCGCCAATTAGCGTGTCGGCGGACGTCGCGGTAAAGCCGCCCTTCAGCAGGTTGGCGCCCGTACCGGCGACCAGCGAGCTCTGCCCGCCGCCGAGCAGGGTGTCGGCGCCAGCGCCGCCATACAAGGTGTTGAGACCTGTGCCGCCAACGAGGCGGTTGTTGCCCATCGCGACTTTCAGC
>DATNDU010000217.1:0-5358 GCA_035606915.1 Roseiarcus sp.
TGAGCAGTTCGCTGCGATCACGAGCCTGTCCAGCCAAAGCCGCGCAGGCAAATATGGAATCGTCCCAAATCATGTTTAGGCCATTGAAATTATTGGTGCCGGTTGCAGGAATCGAACCCGCGACCTACTGATTACAAATCAGTTGCTCTACCAACTGAGCTAAACCGGCATACCGCTTCAAACCTTTTACATTACAAGTAGATTTATCCGCCTCGCTTTCTCACGGTTCACCGCTGCTGTGCACCGGTCTGGGAGCGCATGTTGTGCACAAAACTCGGCTTGCCGTCCTATCGATCCGATCCCTCCAGCCGCCCGAGAAAGGCCACGTTGTCGCATCGAATGACGCAGTCACAGGCTTCGCAGTGCGGGCCTCGCAAAGCGGCGGCAAGAGTTTTTTTCTCATGTTCGGTCGCGAAAGGCAACGCCGCCAAATCGGCCGCGTCGGCGTCATTTCGTTGTAAGACGCGCCACAGCGGTTGAAACGTCACCCCTTGACCGCAAACCCCGCCGCCAGCTTCCTCACCGCCGCGGACGCCGTCACCGCGCCGCGATTGGCGAACGCTTCGTGATTGGCCTCGATGTCGTCGGGATCGTACCGGTAGTTGACCATCAGGCCCAGGGATTGCCGCATCCCCGCCGGCGAACGGTCGCCGCGCGGATTGATGCGTTCCAGCCGCGCGCCATTGCCGAGATGGAAGCGCGCCACCGGGTCGATCACCCGCCCCGCGGGCGTGCGCGCGTGCAGGAAGTAAGCGGCCGCCAGCGCCGACAGCGTGCGGTCCGCCGCCTCCGGCGTCTCGCCGCTCTCGATCGCCTCCAGCGTCCGGCGCGCCTCGAGACTGACGAAGCGCGATGTCTCGCCCTCCTGCGCCAGCCAGCGCGCGAAGCCCGGAACCGGCGACAGCGTGACGAAATTTTGCAACCGCGGCAGTTCGCGGCGCAAATCCTCGACCACCTGCTTGATGAGGAAATTGCCGAAGCTGACGCCACTCAAGCCGCTCTGCGCGTTGGAGATCGAATAGAACACGGCGGTGGTCGCCGCTTGCGGCGCGAGGGCGACGCGATCGGAGGCCAGCAGCGGCTCGATCGCCTCGGCGATCGCCGACGTCAGCGCCACCTCAACGAAAATCAGCGGCTCGTCGGCCAGCGCTGGATGGAAGAAAGCATAGAGCCGACGGTCGGGCGGATCGAGACGGCTGCGCAGCTCATCCCAGGTCGAGATTTCATGCACCGCCTCGTAGCGGATGATCTTTTCCAGAATGTTGGCTGGCGTCGTCCATTCGATGCGTTTGAGAACCAGAAAACCGCGATTGAACCAGGAGGCGAACAGGTGGCGGAAATCGCGTTCGAGCGCCTCCAGCGGCGCGCCCTCCTTCAGCGCCGCGAGCAGCGTCTGGCGCATCTTCACCAGCGCGTAGGTGCCGCCGGGGGCGTGGTTGAGCCGGCGAATCAGCTCTTGCCGGGTTGGCTCAGCGCGGGCGAACACTTCGCCGGCGCGGGCGGAATCCGGCGCATCGAGAAAGGCGCGCGCGGCCTCCTGTAAGCCGGCGAGATCGGGGCCGAACTCGTCGGCAACGCGGGTCAGGAAGGCGCGCTTCTCGGCCTCGCCGAGGCCGCCGAAGCCGGCGAGCAGCGTCTGCGCCGTCGCCGCGCCCGAGGCCTCGCCGTGGCCGCCGAGCAGCTTGCGCGCCAGTTCGATCAACCCTTCGACATCGAGCGGCGGCGGGCGACGCATGCCGACCAGGGCGCGGCCGCGGCCGGCGACGCCCTGCCAGAAGCCGGTGAGATATTCGAAACGGGTGGTGGGTTCCGCCATCTGGGCCTCACTGGAGCGCTCGGCGCACTCTAGCAAAGCCCACGCCGGCCGTCGCCCCGCTCAGGCCGCGCGCGCTGCGGGCGAGGCCTCGGCGACGCGGAATTGCCGCACCAGCGCGTTGAGCCGCTCCGCCTCGCCGCCAAGTGCGCGCGCGGTTTCGTTCGAGCGCTGGGCGATGGCGGCGTTGGCCTGGGTGATCTGATCCATCTGGTTGATCGCCGAGCTGACCTCGCCGAGACCCGCCGCCTGCTCCTTGGAGCCGGCGGCGATGTCGCCGACGATGGCGTAAAGCTGCGCCACCTGCTCGACGATGCGCTTCAGCGCCTCGCCGGTGCGGGTGACCAGTTCGACGCCGCGACCGACCTCGCCGGCGGAGGCTGCGATCAGCGCGCGGATGTCCTTGGCGGCGCCGGCGGAGCGCAGCGCCAGCGCCCGCACCTCCGCGGCGACGACGGCGAAGCCCCTGCCCGCCTCACCCGCCCGCGCCGCCTCGACGCCGGCGTTGAGGGCCAGCAGGTTGGTTTGGAACGCGATCTCGTCGATGAGCGCGACGATCTGGGCGATCTTGCCGGCGCTGCCCTCGATCTCGCGCATCGCGTTGATCGCCTCGTCGACGACCACGGCGCTGCGGGCGGCGTCGGAATCGGCGGCGGCGACGACGCTGCGCGCATGCAACGCGCCCTCGGCCGAGCGCTTCGAGGTCGCAGCGATTTCGTTGAGCGCGGCGGCCGATTGCTCCAGGCTGGCCGCCTGCTGCTCGGCGCGCTGCGAGAGGTTGTCGGCGTTGTCGGAGATCTCCGTGGTGACGTCAAAGATCGCGCGCCCCTGCGCCACAACGGCGCCGACGGTGGCGGCCAGCTTCTCGGCGGCGCGGTCGAAATTGACCTTCAGCGCCCGGTATTCGCTGGGGAACTCCGCCTCGATGCGGTGGGTCAGGTCATTGTCGGCGAGCCGGCTCAGCGCCTCGGTCAGGTGGCCGACGACAAGTTTCTGCGCCGCCGATGCCGCCGCGACCCGCGAGGCGACCCGGCGCGCCTGATCGGCGCCGTGGTAGCGCTCCGCCATCGCCTCGCGGTCTACGGCCGCCTACTCCTCCACCGCGACGTCGATGGTGGCGAGCGCGCTTTGCATATCGGCGGCCTCCGGCCGCGAAGCACTCGCGTCCGCAGGCGCCGCATCGAAGAGCACGCCGACGAAGATCGAGCCGACGGTGCGGTCGTCGAGCAGGATCGGCTCGTAGATGGTGATGTAGTTGCGCCCGAGAATCTGGGTTTGGCCGTGGAAGGTGGCGCATTCCTTGAACAGTTTGTCATGCGCGGGGCCGGCCGCGAGCCGCGTGCCGACGGCGCGCACGCCGGCGGCGTCGGTGACGTTGGTGGCGCAGCGCCTGTCGCCGATGAACACGGTCACCACGCCGCCGTAGCAGCGCTTGACGCCATCGACGATCTCGGTCTCGCCGTTGAGGAGATAATCGCCGAAATAGAGCTTGTCGCCGACGATCCTCGCCTCGCCGTGCGCCTCAAGCGCGGCGCGCAGGCCGGTGAGATTGGCGTCGAGATCGCGCTGCGCCTTCGCGGCGCGGGCCAGGTCGACGGTCCTGACCGCGAGCCCCTGAAGCCGCTCGGCGACGCCGGAGGCGCTTGCGAGCAGCCAACGCAGCGCTGCGACGACGACGACGAGCGCCAGGAGCACGAGGCCGAAGGCGACGCCCAGCAGTTCAGCCGGCGGCGCGAAGCTGGCGCGGCCACTGGCGAGTTGATCGAGCGCCGCGAGGGCCAGCGCGACGGCGCCAGCGGCTGCAAGCCCGGCCGCCAGCAGCAGCTTGCCGATTGTTCGTTTACCGGCGAATTCGCGAATCGACGTCACAGGGCGCTCCGTCGGACGCGGCGCGTCCTGTCTCAGGCTGCGGGAGACATGTGGCGTCGCGGCCACCTCGACGTGAAGCGATCATGCAACGGCGCCTTGCGTGGGCGCCGACGTCTGGAACGTCTCAATTAGCGCGCGATCGTTAACGCCGCCTTAGCGCGATCAGACGATGCCGGAGCTGGAGCCGGCGACCGCCGGCCGCTCCTCGGCTTTGCGCGTGCGATAGCCGGCTTTGCGGTAGGTGGCGATTGGGTCCAGCGCCCCGCCTTGGCGTCGGCGCGCCTCGGCCAGGATCGGCGAGACATCGGTGAGGAAACCCGCTTTCAACAGCCGGTGGGCGGCGAGCGCGTCGCTCGCCTCCTGCGCCGCAGCCAAGGCGGCGCGATCCACCAGCAGCGCCTGCGCATAGGCCCGCGCCACCTCCATCGCCGATTGCATGAGGCTCTCGATGGGATCGGTGACGTTGTGCGACTGATCGAGCATATAGGCGGGATCGAACCCCGCCGCCTTGCGCGTCTGCGCGTCGACAAGTTCGTTGAAGACCAAGAACAGCCGGAACGGATCGACCGAGCCGGAATCGAGATCGTCGTCGCCATATTTGGAATCATTGAAGTGGAAGCCGGCGAGCCGCCCGGCGCGCACCAACCGCGCCACGATCTGCTCGATATTGACGCTGGCCGCGTGATGCCCGAGATCGACGAGGCAGAACGCCTTCGGCCCCAGGGCCTGCGCCGCCATCAGGCTGGACCCCCAATCGGCGATGACGGTTGAATAGAACGCCGGCTCGTAAAGCTTGTGCTCCAGGAACAGCCGCCAGTCTTCCGGCAGGCCGCCGTAAATCTCGGCCGTCGATTCCAGATACCAGTCGAAGACCCGATTGAGGTTGGACTGGCCGGGAAAATTCGAGCCGTCGGCGATCCACACGGTGAGCGCCTTCGACCCGAGCTTCAAGCCGATTTCGATGCACTCGATATTATGCGCGATCGCCTGCTCGCGCACGGCGCGGTCGGCATGCGTCAGCGAGCCGAACTTGTACGACAGCCGCTGGCCCGGCTGGTCCTGGAACGTATTGGAGTTGATGGCGTCGAAGCGCAGGCCGAGCGCTTTCGCGCGTTCGGCGAGTTCTCTATAATCGGAGGCTTTGTCCCAGGGAAAATGCGGCGAGCAGGCCGGCGTGAGCCGGGTTAGTTGCTGGATCGTGGCGCAATCCTCAAGCTTGTCGAATATGCCGCGCGGCTCGCCGGGGCCGGCGAAGCGCGCAAAGCGCGTGCCGCCCGTGCCGACGCCCCAGGTCGGGACCGCAACGCCGAAGCCGGCGACGGCGCCCGTGATCGCCTCGATGTCGAGGCCGCGCCGCGCCAGCTTGCGCGCCAGCGCGCCGTAGTCGTCCTCATGGGCGGCGTTGAGGCCGGCGTTTTCCTCGGCGATCAGCGTATCGGCGATGCGGTAGGACATCAGCGCGTTCCTCACAAGCCTGGTTCTTATATCATCATCCGGCCGCCGTCATGGCCGGGACAAGCCCCGTCTGCGTTCGACGGGCTGTTGGTTTCCGTCATGCCCGGGCTTGTCCCACGGCTGTCCGGTACGCATTTTGCTTGAAGTGGCGCACGGCATTGATTCTACTCGTTTCCAGAGTTTCGCGACTCACTTGGACACGAAAAGGGATCGATGCCGTG
>DATNDU010000119.1:0-13294 GCA_035606915.1 Roseiarcus sp.
GGGCTTGTCCCGGTCATCCACGCCGTGGCGCGCGACGAGGCGAGATGATTAGCTCGCGATCCACTCGCGCCCCTCTGTCGAAGAGCGGCGCTTAGCGCCTCCGCCTCAGTTTCTCAAGACCCGCATGGGGCGCCGCCTTACGGACTTAAGTTAGCGCCTATGAGGACGAGCCCGGGCATGACGAGGCAGCGCAACCGGCCGCTGGCGTCAATTGCCGTTCCGCATCGTTTCCAGTTCGTCGGCGGCGAACACCTCGCCGAGCAGGCTGAGGAAATCGCGCGTCGCTAGCGCGCGGGCGCGGTCGAGCAGATAGGGGGCGGGGTTCGACGGTTCGACGCTGCGCAGATGCGCGGCGACTTGTTCGATCAACGCGAAGGCGTGCGCCCGCGTTTCCGCCGGCGCCGCCTCGCCCGGCGAGAAATCCGGCGCCGGGGCGTCCTGGAGGGCGCTGACGGGAATCGAGAAGGCGTCGCTGGGGCCAACGAACACACGCGCATTGTCGGCGTGGCGGGGGGCGAGCAGGCGCATCACTTCATAGAGGTTCTTGCCGAGCGCGGCGCGCGCCTGCGCAATGAGCAGCAACGCTGGGCTCGACGGCTCGCGGGCCTGAAAATAGCCGAGCGCGGCGGCGAGCGCGCTGTCGACGTCGGCGAGCGTCTCGAAGCTGGCGGGGCCGGACGGCGCCTCGCCGCGGCTCTCGGCGGCCGCCGCGTCGGGCGCCGGCGCGAGGCTGGGGTCGCGTCGCGCCAACGCGCCCTGCGCGAAGGCGAGCATCTTCTCGACCAGCGGCGTCAGCGCGTCGAACTTCGCGGCATGCTCATAGTCGATGCGCTCGGCGGTGATCGCGGTGATCGCTGCGAGATCGGCGTTAAGCCGCGACAGCGCCGTATAGACCTCGCTCAGCTTTTCGATCTCTACGGCCGCGAGCATGCGCTCGATGGCGCCGGCGGAGGCGAGTTTCTCGCCCTCGCGCAATTTCGCCTCGCCCGCCACCACCATCACGGCGCGATAGGCGAGCGGGCCTTCGCGCTCGGATTGCAACAATGTCGCATATTGCAGCGGCAGCACGACGACGGGGTTGTCGTTGAGCGTGCCGAGTTGGGCGAGGCGCGCCGTGAACTGGTCGCGCTCGGCCTGCGGGTGGATCTCGTCCCAGAAATTGGCCAACACCCAGGCGATGTCGGCGACCTCGCGCGCCAAGCCGTAGAAATCGCGATTGAGCACGGCGAGTTTGGCGACGACCAGCATCAGGCGCAGATCGTGCGTGCGCTTCTTCAACTCGGCGGCGGCGGCCAGCGCGGCGGCGAAGTCGATGCTCTTGCGGTCGAAGCTGAAATAGGAGGCGGGAAGCTGGCCCTCGATCGCAGCCAGAAAGTTCATGAACTCGGGATCGCCCTCGATGTCGAGGTCGGGGCCGCAGGGCGCATCTGCCGAAATCGGCTCCAGGTGCGGTTCGTAAGGTTGCGCCATGACGTCCTGCGCCGTTCGTCCTTTCGCCCGCGCCTTGCGGACCGTAAGGAGGAGATAACATAGTTCCCCTTCGATCGGCAGGGAGCGCGCGCGAGAGTTCCGATGAGCGGTCCCAACGACAGCGGCGCCGGCGACACGCCGACCGGCGATTTCAAGCTCCCGGGCTTCAACGCCACCGCGCCGGCGCTGTCGCCGAAATACCGGCTGCGCCTGCATTGGGATACGCCGCGCCTGCAATGGTCGCCGCTGCTCGCCACCCTGTCGCCGCCGCCCGACAAGCCCGAGTTCCTCAAGCTCGACGATCCCTTCGCCGCGGTGGAGGAGACCGAGCGCTATTTCCGCGACGGCGCGTTGCTGTTCGGCATGCGTCGCCTGGATTTCAACGTCATCGACAAGGCTTTTCTCGATGCCCCGACGGCGCCGCCGCGGCTGTTGCCGAGCTTCGCGCAAATGCAGGCTTGGCAGGACGACGCCTTCTACCGGCGCCTCGGCCGTCCGGCGCCGCTGTTCGGCGCGCCGGCGCCGGCGCCTTTGTTGACGCCGCCGGTCATCGGGCCGCCGCCGCCATCGCCGTTCTACAAATTGCCGGATCCCGCCGCGATGCGCGCCGACCCGGCGGCGCCGAAGGCGGGCGAGGTCGGCGACATCCTCAAGGCGCTGATGGGGCTGCCGTTCGTGCAGCAGAACATGAACAAGTTGCAGGACGAGGGCCTGCGCCAGGTGCGGTTGCTCAAGACCGACTGGGACAACGCCCCCTGGCGCGACCGCATGACGGCCATCATCATCGCGACTCCGATCGCCGCCGGCGTGATCGGGAGCGTGCTCGGCGTCGACGATGTCCGCCATTTCGCCTTCAACCGGCTGAAGGGCGTCGACATCCCGGCGCCGTTCGTTCCCGGGCTGTCGCTGCATATCGACGATTTCGGCAAGGCCGACCCGTTCCTGCTCGGCGCCAAGCCCGCCGACTCGCATCAGCCGCAGGCCGTGCAGTTCGGTCTCAAGCTCGACGTGTTGAAAGCCATCCCCGCCATCAGGAAAGTGTTCTGAAGGCTTCGACTTTGCTGTTTGGCCTGCTAGGTTGGCGATGAGCCGGCTCGCAAATCCGAGGGTCCCATGTCTGATCTGTCACAGGAAGACCGCATCGGCACGCTCACCACTCCGGCGGGCGCCGACGTGTTCGTGCTCAACCGCTTCGAGGGCACGGAGGCGCTTGGCGCGCTGTTCGAATACCGCGTCGGCGCGCTGTCGCTGAAGGAGAGCTTCAACCTCGACCAGATGATCGGGCACAATTGCGACGTGAAGATCAAGGCCGTCGACGGGCTCGAACGCCATTTCAACGGCGTGCTGAGCGAGGCCAACTACACGGGCGGCCAATACGGCCTGTTCGGCTATCAACTCGTGCTGCGGCCTTGGCTGCACCTGCTGTCGCGCACCTCCGATTGCCGCATCTTCTCCAACATGAAACCCGACAAGATCATCACCCAGGTGTTTACCGATCGCGGCTTTTCAGATTTCCGCGAGAACCTGAAGGAGGAGTATCCGACGCTCGAATACACCGTGCAGTACCGCGAGACCGACCTCAACTTCGTTTGCCGGCTGATGGAGAAATACGGCATCTATTATTATTTCGAGCACACCGAGTCCAAGCACACGCTGGTCCTCTGCGATGCGCCGAGCTGCCACGACAAGGTTCCCAGCCTCAAGCCGGTGCCGCTGCTGCCCGTCACCCAGGAGAGCCGGCGCGACCGCCAGCAGTTCGACTCGTGGTCGAGCGCGCGCGCGCTGCAAACCGGCAAGGACGCGCTCAACGATTATTTCTACGAGAAGCCGAGCCAGGATCTGCTCGCCAAAGCCGACAAGCACGGCCAATACGAGCATGCGACGTTGGAGACCTACGATTATCCCGGCGGCTACGACAACAAATCGGACGGCGAGAAATGGTCGAAGGTGCGCGTCGAGGCGGTGCAGGCGCTCGACGATCACCGCATCGCCATCGGCTCGGCGCCGTCGCTGTTTCCCGGCGGCAAGTTCAGCCACGAGAACAATCCCACGCAATCCGACAACAAGGATTACGTCGTGCTGCGCTGCACGCACTCCTATGTCGATCAGACCTACGTCTCCGGCGGTGGCGCGCCGGTGGCCTATGCCGGCACCTATGAGATGATGGACGCCAGCCGCCAGCATCGCTCGCTGTTGGCGACGCGCCGCTCGGTGGTGATCGGTTGGCAGTCGGCGCTGGTCGTCGGCAAGCAGGGCGAGGAGATCGACGTCGACAAGCAAGGCCGCATCCTCGTGCAGTTCTACTGGGATCGCAAGAAGGACAATTCCCGCCGCATCCGCGTCGCGCAGTTCTGGGCCGGCAAGACGCGCGGCGCCTGGTTCTGCCCGCGCATCGGCGACGAAGTGCTGGTGCAATACGAGGACGGCGATCCCGACCGGCCGATCGTCGTCGGCTCCGTCTACAACGGCGAGAACACCGTGCCGACGACGCTGCCGGACAAAAAGACCCATTCCGGCATCCTCACCAAGTCGAGCAAGAACAGCGACGGCTACCACATGCTGATGTTCGACGACACGGTGGGCAGCGAGCGCGTCAAACTGCGCTCGCAGAAGGATCTGATGTTCAAGGCGCTCAACAACGAGCAGCGCGATATTCTGATGGATCAGACCGAGAATATCGGCAAGGACGAGACGATCAACGTCGGCATGGACATGGCTCACGACGTGTCGAAAGGCGGCGGCAACTGGACGCTCAACGCCTTCAAGACCGCGACGATCAACGTCGGACCGACCGGCATGCCGCTGACGCAAATCGTCATGACCCAACAAGACATCACGTTGAACGTCGGCCCCGAGGGCCTGTTCGCCAAGATCGTGATGAACGAGACTGGCATAACATTCTCGGTGATGGGCGGCCTCACCACTCAGGCCTGGAGTCCCTCCGGAATCACCTCCATGTCGCCGACGATCAGCGAAACCGCGCTAGCGGCGATTTCCATGACCGCGCCGGCCGGCGTCACCGCGGCGGCGACGCTCAACACCCCGGCGCTGGTTGCTGGCGGCGCGGTCGTCGGCGGCGTCCCGATCTGAGAGGTTTGCCATGACTTCCCGCATCCGCTTCGCCGAGGCGTCCGACGTCTACGCCGCCTTCCCCGCCCTGGAATTATATGCGCCGCGCGCTGCGGCGGCGGTTGCGCCGCTCGACCATGCGCGGGCGCTGCTCGGCTCCCGGCGTCCCTCGACGGCGCTGGCCTATCTCGCGCATTTGCTGCCGCGCCGCGAGGCGGTGTGGTGGGGTTGCCAGTGCGTCAGCGCGGTGCTCGGCGCGGCGGCGAAGAACGACGGCCTGCGTCTGACGCTGCAATGGGTGCGCGATCCCGACGAGACGCTGCGGCGCGACGCGCTGGCGTTCGCTGAAGCGAGTGGTCTCCAATCGTCGACCAGTTGGTTGGCGCGCGCGGTCGGCCATTCCGGCGGCAGCGTTGCCGCGTCGGATCAACCGCCGGCGGCGCCGAATGCCGACGCTTGCGCGCTGGCCGTCAATGCCGCGGTGGTGCTGGCCGCCACCAGTGCGCCGCCGCCGATGATCCTGCCTTGGCTACGCGAATGCGCTGAGGCCGGCGTCCGCTTTGCGGCCGGCGAGGAGGCGCGCGTCGTCGCGCCGTCTCAGAAAGAGCAGACGGCGGCCAGATAGTCGTGCGACGGCGCAGGCGCCGCCTGTCGCAACGCGCGCGCCGTCAACAGTTCGAGCGGCCTGCGAGCCGAGGCTGGCAAGCCGCCCCGTGCGGCTGAAGCTTCACCTCACTGCCAGGTGTCGCTCCAATAGGGTAGGGCGCCGTAATAGCGGTGCAGGTTCTCTTCGTAGGCTTGGTCGCCCCAGCGCGGCGGCGCGCCGGCGGCATAGGCGGGCGCGCCTTCCAGCACGCGCGGATCGATGTCGACGAGATAGCCGCCCAGGTTGCGGTCGTAGCTGAGTTTCGACCACGGGATCGGATAATAGTCGCTGCCGAGGCCGAGGAAGCCGCCGAACGACATGATCGCATAAGCTGAAAGCCCGGAGCGTCTGTCGATCATCACGTCGTTGATCGTGCCGAGCCGTTCGCCGTGCGGATTGTAGACTGCTGTTCCCTGCACCTTGCTCGCCTCGATGAGCGAGGGTTGCGTGGTTTCCACATTCGCCATTGCCGGCCTCCTTGCCATTTTCTTGATTGGTTAACCCGCCTGCCGGCGCCGTGGTTCCGCGGGCGGCGGGAACTAATTCCCGACAAGCGGCGTTCAAAATCCCGCCGCATGTGAGGCAGCCGGGAGACTTCAAATGCTTGGGACCGTCTTGCTAGTCATACTGATCCTCGTGCTTCTCGGGGCGTTGCCGACGTGGCCGTATAGCTCCGGCTGGGGTTATTATCCCAGCGGCGGGGTCGGGCTGTTGTTGGTGATCGTGGTCGTCCTGCTGTTGCTAGGCCGCATATAAACAAAGGCTCCGTCGCGTGGCGCCTGTTTGGCGCGCGGCGGCCGCGAAGGCAGGAATTGTCGGAAGATAGCCCGCTGTCGGCTGGGCTATGCGGGCCATATTTGGCGATTTGGCGCCTAGGGCGGCGGCGGACGAATCTCCGCGTCGGCCTAGCGCTGATGTCAACCGGCACGTCATCAAAGTTCGCGCCGCGCGTTAACCCAAAGCTTGCGCGGCCCAAAGCTCGATATCGTCGCGCGCCCGCGCCGATAGCGCGCGCTTGCGCGCAACGCCGCGCTCGGGACCGCGCAGCCGCCGCCCCTGCGCGTCCAAGCCCGGCGCTGATATCGGCGGGAACAAGCCAAAGTTGACGTTCATCGGTTGAAAGGAGCGCGGCCCGACGTCGATCGCCTCGATATGGCCGCCGGTGATGTGGTTGATGAGCGCACCGATCGCCGTGGTTGGCGGCGGCGGCGCGAGCGGCTGACCCAGAACCTCGGCCGCCGTCAACCGTCCGACGATGAGGCCGATCGCCGCGCTCTCGACATAGCCCTCGCAGCCGGAAATCTGTCCGGCGAAGCGGATTTGCGGCCGTGCTTTCAACCGCAGGCGCTTATCGAGCAGGCGCGGCGAATTGAGGAAAGTGTTGCGGTGCAGGCCGCCGAGCCGCGCGAATTCCGCCTGCCCGAGGCCCGGGATCATGCGCAAGATGCGCGCCTGCTCGCCGTATTTGAGCTTGGTCTGGAAGCCCACCATGTTGAACAGCGTGCCGAGCGCATTATCCTGGCGCAGTTGCGCGACGGCATAGGCTTTCTTCGTGGGCTCGTGCGCGTTGGTGAGGCCGACCGGCTTCATTGGCCCGTGGCGCAGCGTTTCGCGGCCGCGTTCGGCCATCACCTCGATCGGCAGGCAGCCGTCGAAATACGGCGTACCCTCGAACTCGCGAAACTCGATCTTCTCGGCCGCCAGCAGCGCGTCGATGAACGCCTCGTAGGCGGCGCGGTCGAGCGGGCAATTGACATAGGCCGCGGCGTCGCCGCCCGGTCCGGCTTTGTCGTAGCGCGATTGCCGCCAGGCGATGTCGAAATCGATGCTGTCGTAGTGGACGATCGGCGCGATGGCGTCGAAGAAGGCGAGCGCGCGCTCACCGGTGGCGCCCAGGATCGCCTCGGCCATTGCCGGCGAGGTCAGTGGCCCGGTGGCGACGATCGTCGGGCCCCAATCCGGCGGCGGCAGGTCGACGATCTCGCCGCGCTCGATGACGATAAGCGGCTCGGCGCGCACGGCGGCCTCGACGGCCTGCGAGAAACCGTCGCGGTCAACCGCCAGCGCGCCGCCGGCTGGCACCTGATGCGCATCCGCCGCGCGCATGACCAGCGAGCCGAGGCGGCGCAACTCGCGGTGCAGCACGCCAACGGCGTTGGTCTCGGCATCGTCGGAACGGAAAGAATTGGAGCAGACGAGTTCCGCCAGGCCGGCGGTGCGGTGCGCGGCGGTCGCCCGCGTCGGCCGCATCTCATGCAGCGTCACCGGAACGCCGGCCCTGGCGAGCGCATAAGCGGCCTCGCATCCGGCGAGGCCGCCGCCGACGACATGGATGGGTTTCATGAGGCCGGTTTCAAACAAAGCCGGCCGCGCCCGTCAAGCGGCGAATCGGAAATCCCGCCCGGCCGCGGCGTCAAGAAAAACGCCCGCCGCGACGGGCGCGGCGGGCGTTGCAGACGCCTCCTGGGGAGGAAAAGGGGCGCCTAACTCGGCGACTCAGGCGGCCTTACGGATGGCGCCGGAGGCGATGAAGGGAATATCCCCGCGACGCACGCCGATGTCTTCGAGTTCGCGGTCGGTAAGCTGGGAAAGTTCCCGCACCGCTTCGCGGTAGCGACGCCAAGCGGTGAGCTTTTCGGAGATGGATTTGAACGGAGTCATATGACCCTCCTTTTGAATGGCTTGCGGCGGACGTTTCCGCCTCGCTGCTGCGCTGCAACATAGGGCGGTGCAGGGGATAGGAGAAGCAGAAATTTGGCTCGCCAGCTATGCAAAAATGGCAGAACATAAATCCTTGTTGAAAACCATACTTTCATAAACGTGTGCAAGTTGCCGCAGTTATTTTGAATTTCAGGAATATTCCCAGCGAAATACTCCTCGTATTCGTCTAAGCACGAAAATGTCGCCGTTTGAGCAATGCGACAGTTTCATGGCTAGATTCTGTTGTGCAGCGCAATGTCAAACCCCCGCGGCGCCAGCCCGCGCCTCGCCGCGGCGCCTTTGGCTGCGCTCGGCCGGCGCCGCGAACGGCTTGATTTTCGTGGCGGCTGCGGCGAAATGCGGGCAGCCGTCGGACGAGCGGCGGCTTTGGTTCGAGGAGCGCACGCATGGAACATCTCATCGCTGACGTGGCCGCGGGCGCCGGCGTCGCGCCGGACGTCGCGCGCAAGGCGATCGCGCTGATCCTCGACTTCCTCCGGCGCGAGGCGCCGCAAGAAGCGATGGACGCACTGTTCGATAAGGCGCCGGCGCTGCGCGCCATCATCGCCACCGCCTCGACCGGCGGCGAAGGGCTCGGCACGACGCTGCGCAGCCTGATGGGCACCGGCGCCGGCTCGATGGGCGGCGGCGGACTGATGGCGCTCGGCGGCGACCTCATGAATCTCGGCCTTTCGATGGATCAGGTGCAGGAGGTCGGCCGCAAGGTGTTCGCCTACGCGCGCGAGAAGGCCGGCGACGAACTGGTCGGCGAGATCACGGCGTCGATCCCCGGCCTGTCGCAATTCATCTGAGGCGAGGCGCTTGACGCAGTCCCCGTTCCCGGCGCGCTCCGAGGCCGAGTGGCGCAAGGCCGCCGAAGCGGCGCTGAAGGGCGCGGCGCTCGACAAGCTGACCTGCGTCACCGCCGACGCCATCAGGCTCGGGCCGTTGCACGCCGGCCGCGTCGGGGCGCGGGCTTTGCGCGGCGCGCCGGGGCCGTGGAAGGCGCTGTCGCGCCTCGACCATCCCTCGCCCGCCGATTTCAACGCCCAGGCGCACGAGGATATCGACAACGGCGCCGACGGACTGGCGCTGGTGTTCGCGGGTAGCGGCGCGGCGCACGGATTCGGGCTCGCGCGCGCCGATTCCGCCAGCCTGCACGCCGCCTTCGACGGGCTTCGCTTCGACGCCGGCCACCGCTTCAGCCTGGAGATCGGCGATTTCGCGCAGGCGGAAGCCTTCGCCGCGCTGGTCGAGCGCTCGGGCGAGGAAACCGCGCACGCCGACATCGCCTTCGGCCTCGATCCACTCGGCGCCCGCGCTCGCGGCGGCGCGCCCGCGCGAGCGCTGAAGGCGACGGCCGAGGCGCTGCGTCAGCGCGGCTTCGTCGGCCCGTTCGCCGCCGCCGACGGGCGCGTCGTGCATGCGGCCGGCGGTACGCCGGCGCAAGAACTCGCCTTCTCGCTGTCGGCCGGTCTGGCCTATCTGCGTCGGCTCGAACAGCCGGCGTGGATCGAATTTCGCCTCGCCGCCGACGCCGACGAGATCGCCACGCTCGCCAAGTTCCGCGCCCTGCGGCTGCTATGGGGCCGCACCGAGGAGGCCTGCGGGTTGAGGCCGGCGCCGATTCGCCTCGCCGCCTCCAGCGCCTGGCGCATGATGAGCGTCGCCGAGCCCTATGTGAATGGCATGCGCACGACGCTCGCCGCGTTCGCCGCCGGCCTCGGCGGCGCCGACGACGTGACTTTGCTGCCGTTCACGCAGGCGATCGGCCTGCCGGACGCCTTCGCGCGGCGGCTGGCGCGCAATGCCCAACTCATCGAACTCAGAGAGGCGCGGCTGGGCGTCGTCGCCGACCCGGCGGCGGGGGCGGGCGCGTTCGAGTTGCTGACCGAAGGCTTCTGCGACAAGGCGTGGGCGCAGTTCCAGGCGATCGAGGCGGCGGGCGGCCTTGAGCGGGCGCTCGATCAGGGCCTCGTCCAGCAGGCGGTCGCCGAGGCCGCCGCGGCGCTGAAGCGCGACATCGCGCGCGGCAAGGCGGCGCTGACCGGCGTCAGCGCCCATCCGCATCTCGACGCCGACCGCATCGCCGTTCTGCCCGACGTAGCGGCGCCCGCCGCGCCGTCGCCGCCCGGGGCGCTGGCGCCGTTGCGGCTGTCCGAGCCGTTCGAGCGGCTGCGGGCGCGCGCCGAGCGCGTGGCGGCGTGCGTCTTTCTGGCCGCCATCGGCCCGTTGTCAGCGCATACGCGCCGCGTCAGCTTCGCGCGCGATATTTTCGAGGCCGGCGGCGTCAGGGCGGTCGTCGGCTCGGCCAGCGAGGATGCGGCCGGCCTCGGCGCGGCGTTGCGCGCCAGCGGCGCCACGCTGGCCTGTCTGTGCGGGGCTGACGAAGCTTACGCCGAACACGCCGCGCCCTACGCGGCGGCTCTGAAGGCGGCGGGGGCGCGGGTCTATCTCGCCGGCCGGCCGGGCGAGCGCGAGGCCGGCTGGCGGGCGGCGGGGGTCGACGGCTTCCTCTACGCCGGCATGGATATTGTCGCCGCGCTTGAGGACGCGCTGTCGCGGGCGGACTGAGCCGCCCTTTGCCGCTGGACTTTCGCTTGAGGGCTCGCCATAGATGGCGGCGCGAAGAACCGCTGGACTGAGCCTCTATGTCTATCAAGCTGTATTTGCTGCGGATGTTCACTTGGTGGAACGGCGCGACGCTCAACACGCTGCGCTATACCCGTGTCCATGGCGAACTCGTCGGCCATGACGAATTCGGCAATGCCTATTACCGCAGCAAGGGCGGCGCCATCGATCCCGGGCTCGGCTTCGAGCGCCGCTGGGTCATCTATAACGGCGTGTCGGAAGCCTCGATGACGCCGCCGGGTTGGAACGGTTGGCTGCATCAAACCGTCGACGTGCCGCCGACGCAGGAGACTTACGAGATGCGCGCCTGGGAGATGCCGCATCTCGGCAACCCGACCGGCACGCCGGGGGCGATCCGCCCCAAGGGCTCGACGCTGCGGCGCGGGCGCCGCCAGGCCAGCGGCGGCGATTACGAGGCCTGGACCCCGACCTGAGCCCTGCCATCTTTTCGCCGCCCTTGACCGGCATCGCCGAGGCGACGTTCCAGCCGGAGACTTGGCGGGGCTCCATGACATTAACGAGAAAGCTCGGACATTGACGAGAAAGCTCGTCGCCCTCCTCGGCGGCGTCGCCCTGAGCGCCTTGGCCGTCGTCCCCGCCGCGGCCGACAAGTACAAGCGCCCGATTGCCGTTTTCGCCGGCCTCGACAAGATCACCGGCCGCATCATCTCCTTTGAGGTCGCGATCGACGAGACCGTGCAGTTCGGCTCGCTCCAGATCACGCCGCGCGTGTGCTACAACCGGCCGCTGACCGAGGCGCCGCGCACCGACGCCTTCGCCGAGGTCGACGAGGTCGAGGCCGACAAGTCGCTGAAGCGCATTTTCACCGGCTGGATGTTCGCCGATAGCCCCGGCCTGCATGGCATCGAACATCCCGTCTATGACATCTGGCTGACCGCGTGCAAAGGCGACGGCCCGCTCATCAAGGAAGCGCCGGACGTCGCCGAGGCGCCGCCGGACGATTCCGACGACGCCGCCAGCCCCGACAAGGCCGCCGCCGCCGCGACCCCGGCGCCGAAGCCGACCAAGACCCGCCATGCGCGGCCGCGACCGAAGCCGACGGCCGCCGGCCTGGAGCCGCCGGCCGACATCGGCCGCACGCCGTCGCGGCAGTTCTACCCCGACAGCGCCGCGCCGGGCGCGCCGATGCACATAGGCCGCTGAGGTCCGCCGATGAGCTTTACGGTCTCGCTGCTCGACGATCGCGTGCTGTTCAGCGGCCGCTTCCCGCTCACCCGCACCCGCGTCGCCTTGCACGACAGCCAGGGTCGGACGTTCGAGATCGACCACGAAGTCTACCGTCATGGTTTCGCCGCCGCCGTGCTGCTCTACGATGCCGACCGTAGCGTCGTGCTGCTGGTGCGGCAGTTTCGCATGGCGCCGTGGCTCGCCGAAGGCGCCACGGAGATGCTGGAGGCGTGCGCCGGCATGCTTGACGGCGACGCGCCGGAGGCCGGCGCAAGGCGCGAGGCGCTGGAGGAGACCGGCGTCGAGGCGCGCGAACTCGTGCACGCTTTCGATGCCTACATGAGCCCCGGCGGCATCACCGAGCGCATCTCCTGCTTCACCGCGGCTTATTCGCCCGCCGACCGCAAGCACGCCGGCGGCGGCGTCGATGCGGACGAGCATATCGAGGTTGTGGAAATGCCGTTCGAGGAGGCGCTGCGGTTGATCGGGCTCGGCGGCATCCGCGACGCCAAGACCATCGCGCTCATCTACCACGCCCGCGCCACGGGTTTGATATGAGCGCCGCCGACGAGCCTCCCGGCGAGAACGCCGATTTCTCTCGGCGCGAGAACGCCGATTTTCTGGAGGCCGGCCGCAAGCTGTTCGCCGGCGAGGCGGATTTCTTCTACGCCGCAGCCACCGCCGCGATCCTGCCGGAAGCCGGCGCCCCGGAGATCGCTTTCTCCGGGCGCTCCAACGTCGGCAAGTCCTCGCTCATCAACGCGCTGACCGGCCGCAACGGCCTGGCGCGCGCCTCCGACACGCCGGGGCGCACGCGCGAACTGATCTTCTTCGACATCGCCAAGCGGCTGTGGCTGGTCGATATGCCGGGCTACGGCTACGCCGCCGTGTCGAAGGAGATGTCGGCGGGCTGGGCGCCGCTGGTGCGCGCCTACCTGCGCGGCCGTCCGACGCTATTGCGCGTCTTCGTGCTGGTGGACGGCCGGCACGGACTCAAGGCTTCGGATGATGAGACTTTCACCGCGCTCGACAAATCCGCCGTCTCTTACGCCGTCGTGCTCACCAAGCGCGACGAGGTCAAAGCGGCGGCGCAGGCCGGGCGGCTGGAGGCGACGACGGCGGCGTTGACGCGCCATCCCGCCGCCTATCCGGAAGTATTCTTCACCTCGGCGCGCACTGGCGAAGGCGTGCCGGAACTGCGCGCCCATGTGGCGCGACTGTTGAGCGAACGAGGGAGTTAGGGCGCGATCTGAATTGCGAGTTCGGGGTGGCGGCTCAGGCCGGTAATCCACGTAGCCGTCGCCAAGACCGACATGGCCAAGGCGGGCTTCGCCCAGCGGGACGAGCGACCACTCCTTGACGCGGCCGCCGAAATAGAGCGCCTCGGGATCGGGCGCCACTTCGCGTGGGTCGCCGATCGCCTTGAGATAGCGCGCGACGATCTCGTCGAACGGCGCCGCGGCGCCGCGAGCGCGACCTCGGCGACTATTGCAGCGACGTCTTGCGCCGCGATCGGTTGGAACAGACAGGGCGCGATGTGAATCGAACGGCCTTTCGCATTCGAATCGGCGATGTCGGGAAGGAATTCCA
>DATNDU010000122.1:0-2162 GCA_035606915.1 Roseiarcus sp.
TCGAAGCCCACGCCGAAGCAATAGCCGCGGTTGGCGACGATGACGGGCTTGGCGCAACGGGTCGGCGCGGCGATGTTCCAGGCGAGTTTCGAGACCGTCTCCGGCGAGGCCTCCATGAAGCCGCCAATGTTGCCGCCGCTGGAGAAATGCTCGCCGATCGACCGCACCACGATGATGCGCACCCGCGCATCCTCGTCGAGGGTCTCGAATACCAACCGTAACTGGTCGCGCTGCGGCATCGATACGACGTTGTAAGGGGGCCGGTTGAGAACGATGTCGGCGCGCTCATGCGCCTCGTCGATCTCGACCGCAAAGCCGTCGAGTTTGCCGAGCCGGGGGTCCGCAAAGGGGTAGGGAGCGGGCATGTCGTTTCCTTTCCTGGCGTTTGTCACGCCGCGTTCGAGGGCGGGGCATGTTCACGTTGATAGTCGCCGGCGATCAAGAGACGGCGCAGCAGCTTTCCAACCGGAGATTTCGGCAGCGCGTCGACGAAGACGAAGCGGCGGGGGCGCTTGAAATTGGCAAGCCCGGAACTGCGGCAGAACTGTTCCAGCTCCTGCTCGCTGACAAGCGATTGGCGCTTCACGAACGCCGTGACCACCTGCCCCCATTTCTCGTCTGTGAGGCCGACGACGGCGACCTCGAGCACGGCCGGGTGCAACGACAGGCAGCTTTCGATCTCCACCGGCGAAACGTTCTCACCCCCGGTGATGATCATGTCGTCGACGCGGCCGGTGACGAACAGATCGCCGTCTGCATCGAGAAAACCGGTGTCGCCGGTGAAATACCAGCCGTCCCGGATCGATTTGGCATCCGCATCGGGCCGGCGCCAGTAGCCCTCGAACGACTCGTCGCCGGCCAAGAGCGCGATGATTTCGCCCTCCTCATTGGGACGCACGGCCTCCGCCGCCGATTTGGCGTTCAGCCCGACGACCCTGATCTGCTGATTGATGCCGGCCCGGCCCGCCGACCCCGGCTTCGCCGCGGCGTTCTGGTCGATGGTGAAGGTGTAGATTTCCGAGCTACCGTAGTGGTTGACGAACAGGTCGGGTTGAAAGGCGTCGTTGAGCGCCTTCAACAGCCCGTCGGTCATCGACGCGCCGGCGAAGCCGAGCTTGCGAACGCTGGAGACGTCCGCCACGGCGAATTCCCCGGCATGGACGAGATCGTGGTAGAGCGTCGGCACCAGATACAGATTGGTAATCCGTTCGCTCTCGATCAGCGCCAGCGCGCGGCCGGGGTCATAGCGCGGCAGGCAGACGAACGTGCCGCCGATCAGAGACATTGCGATCAGCGAACGAACGCCCATGGTGTGATACAGCGGCATCACGCCGAGCGTGCGCTCGCCATGCCGGTACAGATTCTGCGCGACATGGGCGATCCCGGCGGCCCGCTCGGCGCGGTGGCGCCGCGGCACGCCTTTCGGCCTCGACGTGGTTCCGGATGTGTAAAGCATGATCGACAAGGCTTCGGCGTTGGCGCGCGGGGTGGCCTCGGCCGCCGGCTCGGCGACCACAGTCTCGAAGCTGATGACGCCGGCGATGTCGCCGCTACCCGCGCAAATGCGCGGCAGGTCTCGCGCGCGCTTCGATTCGTCAACCGCCGGGGCGAAGACATCCTGATACACGACGGCACGCGAACCGGAGTTTTCGATGCAGAAATCGAGCTCTTCCGCCTTGGCGCGCCAGTTGACCGGCGTGATCACGATGCCGGCCAGTTGACAGGCCCAGTGCAGCGTGGCGGCGGCCTCGCAATTCTGCAGCACCGTGACAAGGTGGTCGCCGGACTTCAGCCCGAGGCGGTCAAGCGAAGCCACCAGCGACGAAATCCGCCGATACCATTGCGCGTAAGTCAGGCGCACGCCCTCGTCGACAATCGCCAGCGCGTCGGGATCGCGCGCCACGCTGGCGACAAAGCTCGTTCCCAGATCAAGCATTTGCCTTTTCTCCGCTGTGGTCTGCCAATTCGGCGGCGGCCTCGATCGCCGCGCGGATGATCGGCGCATAGCCGGTGCATCGGCACAGATGTCCACTCAGCAGATCGCGAATGCTCGTCTCATCCGGCTGCTTGTGCTGGCGCAGGAAGCTGTCGAGCGACATCAGGATGCCGGCGGTGCAAAATCCGCACTGCAGCGCGTGATGGCGCTTGAACGCCGATTGCAG
>DATNDU010000125.1:0-8417 GCA_035606915.1 Roseiarcus sp.
ACGCCGCGCCGGCGCAACGTCTCCTCGAACAGGCTCATCCACTTGGCCAGGCGCGGCACGTAGGCCTTCCAGCGCGGCTTCGTCCACATCAGCCGGCCGCCGTCGAGCGTGATGTCGTCGAGCACGTCGTTGGCGTCGGCGGCCATCTTCAGGCTCAGCGCGCGCGAGAATGGATCGGCGGGCAGCAGGCGCAGCGTCTCGCCGAGATAGATGAGGATCGCCGGCGTCTGCGACAGCGCGACATCGGCCGCCTTGTCGATCAGCAGCGGCGGCCCCATGAACGGCACGGGCATGTGCGCCGGCGGGCCGTCCTTCAGCTTGGCGATAGCGCCGCCGTCGTGCTCGCTCCAGCTTTTGCCGGCGTGGGCGAGCACGGCGCGCACGAACTGGCCGCGAAACGGGATCGGCCAATAGTAGAGTTCGTAATCGGTCATTTCACGCACCTCCGTTCAAGCGCAGTTCGAACGCCGGCGCCGGCTTCAACAGCCTCGGCAAGCCGGCCGTCACCGCCACCACGGCGTCGCAGGCCGCCGCCAGCGCCTGATTGGCCCGGCCCTGCCCATCCTGGAACTCGCGGCCGAGTTTCGAGGGCGGCGTGATGCCGTGCCCGACCTCGTTGGAGACGAAGATCACCGGGCCGGCGAGCGTCGGGACTAACGCGGCGAGTTCGGCGATCGCCGCCTCCATGTCGCGCCCGGCGATGAGGATGTTGGTCAGCCACAGCGTTACGCAATCGACCACCGCCACCCGCCCCGGCTGCGCCTCCTGCTGGAGCGCCTCGGCAAGCTCCAGCGCCGACTCGCGCGTCGTCCAACCGGCGCCGCGTTCGGACTGGTGGTGGGCGATGCGGGCCGCCATCTCGACGTCGAGCGCCTCGGCGGTGGCGATCATCACTCGCTCGGGCGCCGTGGCCTCGGCGAGGCCGAGGGCGTAGCGGCTCTTGCCGGAGCGCGCGCCGCCGAGGACGAGGACGGCGCGGGCGTCCAAGCGGAGGCGCCCCTCACCCTGGCCCTCTTCCCATAGCCCGCCGTCAGACGGGCGTCCTAAAGCACGTCCTACGGAAGAACGGGGAGAGGGAATTCCCGGCGCTTGGCTCACTTCTTCTCCTGCGACGGCATCTTGGCGTAGAGCCCGTCATCGACGCCGTTGGCATGGGCGACGTAGCTTGCCAGCATCGGCACGAAATCCTCGTCGCCGCCGGCGCCGTGGACGCGCGCGAACACATTCTTCGTCGCATCGGCCATCTCGCCGGCGACGCCGGCAGCATTGGCCATCGAGGCGAGATAGCGCAAATCCTTGTAGGCGTTGGCGATGGTGAACTTGTGCGCGTTCGGGTCGCCCTCCAGCGTCCAGCGCGAAAACGTCTGGTAGAAGCCGCAATCCATGCGCCCGCCGCTGACGACGCTATTGAAGCGCTCCGGCGTGATGCCGACTTTGCGGGAAAGCGCCAGCGCCTCGGCGTAGATCGCGGCATAGCCGAGCGAGATGAAATTGTTGAGCAATTTCATGCGGTGTCCGTCGCCCGGGGCGCCGATGTGGACGACCTTGCCGGCCCAGGCGTCGAAGACCGGCTTCAGCCGCGCGAAGGTTGCGTCGTGCGCGCCGACCATGGTGTCGAGCTTGCCCTCCCAGGCCTCCTTCGGCGTGCGGCTCAAGGGCGCGTCGACAATCTCGATCCCCGCTTCCTTCAACTCCTGCGCCAGCGCCATTGTCGAGACCGGGTCGCTGGTCGAGCAATCGACGATCACCGAACCCGGCTTCATGCCCGCCTTCAGCCCGTCTGGGCCGCGCACCAACGCCTCGACCTCGCGCGAGCCGGTGACGCAGAGGAACACCACCGTCGCCCGCTCGCCGAGTTGGCGCGGCGTCTTCGCCTCGACCGCGCCACGGCCGACGAGGTCGTCGATCGGTTTGCGGTTGCGGTGGCCGAGGATGGTCAGCGGCCAGCCCTTTTCGACGATGTTCTTGGCCATGCCGTGGCCCATCAGGCCGACGCCGATGAAGCCGATGTTTTCCTTGCTCATGTCTAGCCTCCCGTTCGCGCTTCCTATCGACTTCCGCGCGCGAACAGTCCAGAAGCCTGCCGACAACAAATCGCGATAGGCCGGACATGGCGATCGACAGCGACGAAATCCGCGCCTGGCTGAAGGCCGAGTGCCCGCCGGAAATGTGCGCGCCGTCGCGCGGCGACGAAGACATCTGCTGGGGCGGCCGCAGCTGGGCGTTCCAGTCGCCGGCGCAGAAGCTGTGGTTCGAGCGCTGTCTCGCCCGTGGCTTCACTGTGCCGACCTGGCCGAGGGAATATGGCGGCGCCGGCCTGAGCCGCGACGAAGCGGCGGTGCTTTACGAGGAGATGCGGCGCATCGGCGCCCGGCCGCCGTTGACCAGCTTCGGCATCTCGATGCTCGGGCCGGCGCTGCTCGCCTTTGGCACGCCGGAGCAGAAGGCCCTGCACCTGCCGCGCATCGCGCGTGGCGAAATCCGCTGGTGCCAGGGCTATTCGGAGCCGGGCGCCGGCTCCGATCTGGCCTCGCTCGCCACCCGGGCCGAGGACAAGGGCGACCATTTTCTCGTCAACGGCCAGAAGATCTGGACCTCCTACGCCGACAAGGCGGATTGGATCTTCTGCCTTGTGCGCACCAACCGCGAGGCCAAGAAGCAGCTTGGCATCTCGTTCCTGCTCATCGACATGGCGACGCCGGGCGTCTCGACGCGGCCGATCGTGCTGATCTCCGGCAAGTCGCCGTTCTGCGAGACGTTCTTCGACAATGTCGCAGCGCCGAAAGGCAATCTCGTCGGCAAGCTCGATCGCGGCTGGGATGTCGCCAAGTACCTGCTGACGCACGAGCGCGAAATGATCGCTGGCGGCGGCTCGAACCTGTTCGACAGCCACGCGCTCGACAAGGCGGCGGCGAAGGCGGGACGGATCGATCCGTTTTTGCGCGCCAAAATCGCCGAGGCCGCCGTCGATGCCTACGCTTCGGACGCGACGCGGCGGCGCTATGTCGACGAGATCGCGACGGGGGGCGAACTCGGCGCCCGCTCCGCGCAGCTCAAATACGACGGCACCGAACTCAACAAGCGCCGCCACGAGTTGGCGATGGCGCTCGCCGGCGCCGAGGGGCTGTATTTCGACGGCAATCGCGGTCCCGGCGTCGCCGAGGGCTGGCTACGCTCGAAAGGCAACTCCATTGAGGGCGGCACGTCGGAAGTGATGCTCGACATCGTCGCCAAGCGCCTGCTCGATCTGCCTGCGGACTGATCCCATGCTGACTCTCAACGAAGACCAGCGGTTGCTGATGGAGAGCGCGCGCGGCGCGATCGCCGCCGAGGCGCCGATCAGCCAATACCGCGCCTTGCGCGAGCCGCAGGGCGAGGGCTTTTCGCGCGCCTTCTGGAAGCGCTGCGGCGAAATGGGCTGGTCCGGGATGCTGGTTGCCGAGGCGCAGGGTGGCTCGGGCTTCGGCATCGTCGGCGCCGGGCTTGTGGCGCGCGAGATGGCGCGTAATCTCGCGCTCTCGCCGTTTCTCTCAACGGCCGTGCTGGCCGCGACCGCGCTCGCCGAGGGCTCGCCGGGCCAGCAGCGCCAGTGGTTGCCGCGCATCGCCTCGGCGCAAGCGATCGTGGCGCTCGCGCATGACGAGCCGCCGGGCGGCGAGGCGGTCAGCGCGCGGCGCGAGGGCGGGGCTTTCCGCCTTAGCGGCGACAAGCATTTCGTGCTCGACGGTCCTGTCGCCGACGCCTTCCTGGTCTCGGCGCGCATCGACGACATGGCGACGCTGTTTCTGGTCGAGGCTGGCGCGCCGGGAGTCTCGCGCCAGACCCGCATTCTTCTCGACGGGCGGCGCGTCGCGAGCCTGCGCTTGCAGAGCGTCGAGGTCGCCGAGACCGCGCAACTGCCGGGCGGCGTGCGGGCGCTGGAGCGCACGCTCGACGTCGGGCGCGCCGTCATCGCCGCCAGCCTCAGCGGCGTGGCTGAGGAGGCGTTGCGCCGCACGCTCGACTATCTGAAGCAGCGGCGCCAGTTTGGCCGCGCTATCGGCTCCTTCCAGGCGTTGCAGCATCGCGCCGGGCTCGCCCATATCGCGGTCGAGAACGCCTGGTCGGCGAGCTTGCAGGCGTTGCAGGGGCTCGATAACGGGGCGAACTCGGCCGCCTTCGATGTGGCGGTGGCGAAATCCAAGGCGAGCCGCACCGCCGAAGATGTGACCGCCGAATGTTTGCAGATGCACGGCGGCGTCGGCATGACCGACGCCTTCGACATCGGCCTCTATCTCAAGCGCGCGCGGGTCGAGGGCACGCTGTTCGGCGACGCCGGCTTCCACGCCGACCGCGTCGCGACGATGCTCGGCTATTGAGGGGATTGCGATGAGCCTGACGGATGCAGCAAAGCCGGCGATCAGCATCGCTGAGTTTGGCCAGCGCGTCGGCCAGGAGGTCGGCGTCTCGCGCTGGTTGCTCATCGACCAGAAGCGCATCGACGCCTTCGCCGACGCCACCGAGGACTGGCAGTTCATCCATGTCGACCCTGAGGCGGCCAAGGCGACGCCGTTCGGCTCCACCATCGCGCATGGCTTCCTGACGCTGTCGATGCTGTCGGCGGCCGCCTATGACGCGATGCCGGCGATCTCGGGGCTGGCGATGGGCGTCAACTACGGTTTCGACAAGGTGCGCTTCGTCGCGCCGGTGCGGGCAGGCAAGCGCATACGCGCCCGCTTCCGGCTGGAGGCGCTGACTCGGCGCGGCGCCCGCGAGTGGCAGAGCCGCACGGCGGCGACGATGGAGATCGAGGGCGAGGCCAAGCCGGCGCTCGTCGCCGAGTGGCTGGGGCTCTACGTGCTGGCGAGTTAGGCCGCCGCGCTCTTGTGCTCGATGCGCCACACGCCGTCGGCGTCCTTGGCGAAGCCGCCGTCGCGGTAGAGCCAGCGCACCGGGCCGTTGCGCGGCGTCTCGATGATGCGGGCGGCGAGCGGGCCGTGTGCGGCGACCACAGCCGCCAGCAGCTTTTGCTCCACCCCGAGCCCGATGACGCGGCAACTTAGCGCGAAGCCGGCGATCTCGCCGTCGCGCACCACCGCCGCGCCGACGAGGCCGTGATCGGCGAAGCGGTCCTTCACCCGCATCGCCTTCACCGAGGCCGCGGCGAGCTCCGCAAGGCTGAACTGCGCCGAGGTGGCGTTGCATTGCGTGGTGCGCTGGAACAGTTCGGCGATGCGCGGCAGGTCGGTGGGGCCCGGGGAGAACACCTCGCAGACGATGGCGAGCGAGGCGCGGAAGGCGGCCTCGTCGGCGGCTGAAGCGCGCAACCGCTGGCGCGTAAGCTGCGCCTTGACGAGATCGGCGCGCGCCGCCGCCTCGGCCGTCAGGCGCGGGCGTTGCAAGCGGGGATCGTCGAGCAGGCGGCGGCGCAAGCTATAGAGATCCTCGCCCCAGACCTCGATGTCAGGCAATTCCGCCCGCACTCGCTCGCGCTCGTGGGCGCTGTCGTCGATGAACAGCAGCGTCGCGAGGTCGAAGCCGAGTTCGGCGGCGATGTCGCGCAAGGCGGTCGGCTTGTCGCCCCAGCCGATGCGATGGCTGACGAAATCGTCTGATGTCAGCAGCCGCTCGCGCGGATAATGGTCGGGATAGCGCCAGAGTTCGCGCACCACCGCCTCGTCGTTCTTGCTGGCGGCGGCGAGCAGCACGCCGCGCCGCTTCAGCGTCTTCAGCGCCTCGTGCAGCCCGACATAGACGCCGATATGCGAGGCCAGGCCCGAGACCTCCGGCGTCCAGGCGAACGGCGCGCCGGTCTCGGCCAGCACGCCCGGCCACAGCACGCCGTCGAGATCGACGACGACGAGCTTCTTGGCGTCGAGCCCGAGCCCGCAGACGAGCGCGTCGAGATGGGCGCGCGCGGCGATGCGCTCGCGCCGCGCCGGGTCGCCGCCAACCAGCACGGCGAGGCTGTCCGGCGCCGGCATGAGACCGTGAACGGCGGCTTTCTCGCTTTCCGGGCGCTGCAACAGCCAGCCCGGCGAGCCGAGATGGCTGAACGACAGCAACCCGTCGTCGACGAGGGCGGCCGAGCCCTCGCGGGCGAAGGCGTGGGCGATGTCGACGACGTGCGTGTCGGCGAAGCTTTCGACGAGATCGGCGAGCGCGAGATTGGCGGCGCGGACGCGGTTGCGATGGCCGCTAGCGCCGCGCTCGGCCAGGCCCAGCGGCTGCACCGTCGGCTCGGCCAGGTTGTCGAGCAGGATTGGCGCGGCGCTATGGGCGCGCAGCGCCGTGAGCAGGCGCTTTGTCTCAGTGACGAAGTCGCCGAGCCGCCCTTCCAAGACCGCGCCGCGGGCGCGCGAGGCGCCGACGAGGATGGCGTCGAACCGGCGTTCGCCGACGAAGCCGGGATCGTCGGGCAAGGCGGCGGCGACATGCAGATCGAGGCCGCGCGCGCGGCCTTCCAGGCAGAGATATTCGGCCTCCATCTGCACGTCGCAATCGCCGATCAGCGCCACATCGAGCCGGCGGCCGCTGGCGGCGAGACTGGCGAGAGGGCGAGTTTCCTGCGCCGCCCAATAGGCGCGCGCGCCCTCGTGGCGGCGCTCGCGGTAGCGATCGAGCAGGGCGGCGGGATCGCGCGCCCCGGTCTGGCTGAGTTCGCGCGCGAAGGCTGAGGCCTCGGCGGCGGAGTCGTGTTCGGTGAGGAAGCCGCGCTCGACCAGCGCGGCGATCGCCCCGGCCAGCGTTCGCGGCTCCTGGCCGAAGCGTGCGGCAAGGCTTGCGAGTTCGGCGGGCAGTTCGCATGGGTTTGCGAAGGCGTCGAGCAACGCCGCCGCCTCGTCGTCGACGGCGAGGCGCAGTTGCGAAACGGCATGGACGATGAGCAGGCGTCCAGGGCCGAGCGGCAGGACATGGACGAAGGCGGAGCGGCGCAGCAGCATGGCGGGCAGACTGCGCCCGCTGGCCGGCGCGAGGCTGGCCCGACTTCTGTCGCCAAGTCGATCGTTCGGGGGCGCGGATCGCGCGACGGCGCGTTCTATGGTATTCCCGGCTGTGCAGCGTGGGTCGCCGAGATGAACAATTCCGCCGCCGTCGCGGCCGTCGATGAAACGGATCTGGTGCGGCGGCTGAAAGTCCGCGACGCCGATGCGTTTCGCTTGGTCATGCAGACGTACAACCAGCGCCTTTACCGCGTCGCCCGCGCAATCCTGCGCAACGACGCCGAGGCGGAGGACGTGGTGCAGGAGGCGTATGTCCGCGCCTTCGCCCATCTCGACGATTTTCGCGGCGACTCGACGCTGTCGACCTGGCTTTCCCGCATCGTCGCCAACGAGGCGCTCGACCGCTTGCGCGTGCGTCGCCGCAGCGCGGAGGCGCTGCGGGAGCTGGCGGATTCGACGACCGAGGCGCACATCATGCACTTCCCGCTCAACGCCCTGGACCCGGAACGTGCGATGGCGCAGCGGGAAATCCTGCATCTGGTCGAGCTTGCGACGGACAGCCTGCCGGACGATTTCCGCGCCGTGTTCGTCGCCCGCGTCATCGACGGGATGAGCGGGCAGGAGACGGCGGTGGCGCTGGGCGTCCGATTGGAGACCGTCAACACCCGGCTGCACCGCGCCCGCGTGCTGCTGCGCCGGCGCTTGGAGGATGAGATCGGCCCGCTGCTGCTCGACGCCTTTCCCTTCGCCGGCCGCCGCTGCGAGCGCCTGATCCAGGCGGTGATGAGGCGGCTCGGTTTTTCTGACTGAACTCGGGAATATTCGGCGGCTTTCGGCGTCCAATAGGGCGTCAACGAAAGCTCGCAAGGAGTTTCCCATGCATATTCGCCAGTTCGCGGCCGTCGCCGCATTCGCCCTGCTGGTCGTCCCCGGCGCGCCGGCGCTCGCCGCCGGCGCCCCGACCGATCCGCAGATCGCCCATATCGCCTATACCGCCGGGGTGATCGACGTCGCGGCGGCCAAGCTCGCGCTGACCAAGTCGCACAACAAGAAGGTGCGCGGCTTCGCGGAAAACATGGTGCGCGACCACGAAGCGGTGAACAAGCTGGCGCTGGACCTCGTCCACAAACTCAAGGTGAAGCCGCAGGACAACGACACCAGCAGGGCGCTCGTCAAGGCCGCCAAGGAGGAGCACGCCAAGCTCGCCAAGCTGAGCGGGGCGACGTTCGACAAGGCCTATGTCGCCAACGAAGTCGCCTACCACAAGCAGGTCGACGACGCCCTGCAGACGGTGCTGATCCCTTCGGCGAGCAACGCGGAACTGAAGAGCCTGCTCGAAACCGGGCTGAAGATATTCCAGGGCCACGAGCAGCACGCCGAAATGGTCGCGGCCGATCTCAAATGAGAAAGCGGCGTTCTCTGGCGATCCTGGCGTTGCTGGCGGCGATCGTCTCGGTTCCGGCGCAGGCCGAAACCATCGTGGTGACGGTCGAG